>NZ_CP102285.1:2035480-2713974 GCF_025151045.1 Parabacteroides johnsonii DSM 18315 | reverse complement strand
TAAATTCGACTTTTTGGTCTTCGCCATCCAAATAAGACACCGAAAATTCAAATCCGAAATAAGAAGCTTCATACGACAACTCTGCTCCAGTTGCCAAGCAATAAGCATCTTCTCCGTCGCCAGTTACAATGAAATTATGTGCCGAAACGTCATTGCCACTGTTCCCTGCCCTCTCCGCATACAACGCATACGGTACGGCGAGCATCTGTTGCGTGGCCACCTCCTTGTAAGAAGTGCCTCCGTCTGTATCCATGCTGATTCGTAAGTAATAGGGCGACCGGCTCCAGTCGATTCCGGCAAACGTACCTTCAATAGCCGTCCCGTCCCCGATTTGCAAGTTGACAACTCCATTCTTGGCGGTTGTAGTGCGGTGTGCCTCTCCGTAAACGACCGTTCCGGATGTGTTGCCTTGCAAGACTTCTACTTTGATCCCGACTTCCTTTTCTGATAGCGGATTGCCTTCTGCGTTCCGTGCAACTGCCTGGAAGTTCATCGCCTGTGGGACTTGCCCGTATGCCATTGCGCTACATACCAACAGCAAAATCCAAAGTACCCATTTGTTCATAACATTTTTCTGATTTAGATTCAACCGGATTCCCTTCGGTTGATGAGTAAAAAGGAAGCGCGGGAATCATTGTCTATTACCACATTGAGGCTCTGGACTGCCTATAGACCGATAATAGCACAATGATCCCGCGCTTTATGCTGGTATATAGTTTCCCAAAAAGGAAGTATATAACGAACACAAGCGCAGGAGACATTCTATCTATTATCCCGATCTATCAGAATTGTCCAGATTCCAATGTGAGATAATATCGAAACGCTTCTACGTTATTTTTTTAATACGAGGTCAAAGGTCGGCATTTTTCTCCGATGAATAAAATAAAGCAGGTGGAAATTATCCGGATTTAATTCCGGAATGCCTGTCTTCCGGGAAAAAGTTATACATTTGTTCCGGAATCCATTCACACAAGATGTTCAACTTATGAAACACCAACTCTGTATATAGCATCTCTACACTGACGTAAGGTGCATTGGACTTCTCCCCGTGCTTGGCGCGGAGCTGTAAAGGCAAGTGCTAACTGTTGCATCTTCTATACTATCCTATACACATATACAGGGTACGATTTTCTATACATTTATTTATTCATCAGTCGGGTAACCTTCCTCTGAGGAGGTATGCTCCGGCGTATCTATTAAGTTGGACTATGAACTTTACTTATAAACAAATCTGGCTCATCAACTATCCGGTTATGATGAGCCTTTTGATGGAACAATTGATCAATATGACGGATGCCGTCTTTCTGGGACGTGTCGGCGAAGTGGAGTTGGGAGCTTCGGCGCTGGCGTGTATGTATTATCTGGCAATCTATATGCTGGGCTTCGGTTTCGGTCTGGGAATACAGGTTTTGGTTGCCCGGAAGAATGGGGAAGGGCAGTGGGACGAAACGGGTAAGGTGTTTTGGCAAGGACAATATTTCCTACTAGCTTTGGCATTGGGACTCTGCCTATTGTCCGAACTGTTTTCCCCGTTTCTCCTCCGGCGTATGATTGCTTCCGAAGCTGTCTGGCAGGCGGTTGTCAGCTATGTGAGCGGGCGTAATTTCGGGCTGTTTTTTGCTTTTCCGGTATTGGCCTTTCGCTCTTTTTTTGTTGGGATTACGAAGACGAAGATTCTAATTGTAAACTCGGTGTTGATGGTACTGGTGAATGTCGTTTTGAATTATGTTCTGATATTCGGGCGGTTCGGATTCCCTGCAATGGGAATTTCGGGGGCGGCTATCGCTTCTTCGCTGGCGGAAGGTTTCTCGCTGCTGTTCTTTGTCTTTTATGTTTGGCAAAAGGTAGACCGGAAACACTTTGGGTTGATGCCGTCGTTCAATTGGATGTTGCTTCGGCAATTGTGCCGCCTGTCAGTATGGACGATGATACGTTCGTTTGTTTGTGTGATTCCTTGGTTTTATTTCTTTGTGGTGATCGAACATTTAGGGGAGAGCCAGTTGGCGATTGCCAATATCATACGAAATGTCTTTACATTGTTCTTTGTCATCATGAACTCGTTTGCGACAACAACGAGCGCATTGGTCAGTAACCTGGTTGGTGCAGGGGAGTTGAGGCTGGTGATGCCGCTTTGCCGAAAAGTGATAAGGCTGAGCTACGGGGTCGGGACGCCATTGGTGTTGGTTGCCTTGTTATTCCCGGCTGTCGTGTTACGGGTGTATACGAACGATGAAGGGCTGGTCGGTGGGGCGTTCTGGCCTTATGTGGTGATGTTGACAAATTATTTTCTGGCAGTTCCTGGCTATGTCTATTGTAACGCGGTGATCGGAACGGGCCATACCCGGACTGCTTTTGTTTTCCAGTTGATCACGATTACCGGATATGTCGGATCTCTTCTTTTATTGTCTTCGTTTAAGGAAGTACCGCTGGCGGTCTTCTGGACGGCGGACCATGTGCATGTCTTACTGCTTTTCTTCCTTTCTTATTTATATATGAGGAAGCGGTATAAACAATTCAATGCCCACTAATTCTATAATCGGCGCCAGTGATTTTATAATCACTGGCGCCGATTATAGAATTAGTGGGCATTGAAGAAAGAATTATTCGGAATGAAAAAGTTTTTCCTCTCCATAAAAATAAGAAGTTGTTGCTGCTGGATTGGGTTATCCCTGGGATAAGTCCAGTTGTGAGAATTATGATTATTGTCTATTTTTGTAAACCAATAAAGAATCTCTCCTATCATTAATTCAATAAATATATGGAAAATGCAAACTTTTACATCTTTACCGGTGGACCGGGAAGTGGTAAGTCCACAGTGTTGGATCTTTTGGGAAACATGGGGTATAGGATTGTTCGGGAAGTGGCAAGAGATATTATCCGGAATCAAGTAAAGACCAGAGGTGACGCGCTCCCTTGGGACAACACGGTTCGTTATGCACGCTTGATGCTCCTGCGTTCAGTTGTCGATTTTGAGGAGATGGCTCATGTGCCCACCCCTTGCTTTTTCGACAGAGGAATCATCGATACGCTCGGTTATGCCCGCTTGATAGACATCCCGGTGACCACGTGCATGGAAGAGGCCGCTCGTGCCTATCGGTATAATCGCACCGTTTTCCTGTTCCCCTTTTGGGAAGAGATTTACACCCGAGATGCCGAGAGGAAGCAGGAGGTGGAAGAGGCAAGAAGGACTTTTATCGCGTTGAAAAAGGAATATGAGCATTTCGGATACCAAACGATTGAAGTGCCGCTTCTGTCTCCTTCAGAGCGAGCCGAGTGGATTTTGGGGCAGATCAGCATTCGTTAATCTCTTCCTTTTATCCGCCTCTATTCTTTATCACCCCAAAGATTATTCTTACTTTTGTCCGATAATCCCGGTAACAATTATGGACGAAAAAGTGCTCGAAAAACTGAAAGTACTGGCTGAATCGGCTAAGTACGATGTGTCTTGCGCTTCCAGCGGAACGTCGCGGAAGAACCAGAGCGGCGGGATTGGAAGTGCGGCAGGGTGGGGCATTTGTCATAGCTTTGCCGAGGACGGTCGTTGCATTTCTTTGTTGAAGATCATGCTGACAAATTACTGTATGTTCGATTGTGCCTACTGCATCAATCGCCGCAGCAACGATATTCCCCGCGCCACATTGACGGTGACGGAACTGGTGAACCTCACAATCGAGTTTTACCGCCGTAACTATATCGAAGGGCTGTTCCTGAGTTCCGGTGTTGTGCGCAATGCCGATTATACGATGGAACGCCTTGTTAGGGTGGTAAAAGACCTTCGGACAGTGCACCGTTTTAATGGCTATATCCACTTGAAAAGTATTCCCGGCGCCAGCCAGGAATTGGTGAATGAAGCCGGACTCTACGCCGACCGTATGAGTGTGAACATCGAGATCCCGAACGAGAAGAGCCTCCAGTTATTGGCTCCTGAAAAAGATTTCCAGAGCGTCTTTCAGCCGATGCGTTATATCCAGCAAGGCGTTTTACAGAGTGTCGAAGAGCGGAAACGTTTTCGCCATGCCCCGCGTTTTGTTCCTGCTGGACAGAGCACGCAGATGATTGTCGGGGCGACGCCCGATTCGGATAAGGATATCCTTCGCCTTTCGTCCGCCCTCTATCAGCGTCCGACGATGAAACGTGTCTATTATTCCGGATTTATCCCCGTCAATGAATATGATAATCGGTTGCCGGCTTTGAAGCAGCCGCCGTTGGTACGGGAGAACCGTTTGTATCAGGCGGACTGGCTCCTGCGTTTCTACCAGTTCAAAGTGGATGAGATCGTGAACGATACCTATCCGGACCTCGATTTGGAAGTCGATCCGAAGCTCGGATGGGCGTTGCGTCATCCGGAACAGTTTCCGGTCGATATCAATAAGGCGGACTACGAGATGCTTCTTCGTGTACCCGGTATCGGGGTGAAGTCGGCGAAATTGATTGTCGTTTCCCGCCGTTATTCCCGCTTGGGGACGGAACAGTTGAAGAAGATGGGGATCGTGATGAAGAAAGCCCAATATTTCATTTCCTGCCACGAACTGCCTGTCCGTACGATTAACGAAGTGTCGCCTGAGGCTGTCCGTCAAATCTTAACCCGGAAAGCGGGACGTAAGAAAACCGACGACCGCCAGCTTATCCTCCAATTCAGGGAAGAATCATGACGGTATTCGTGTATGATAAGACCTTTGAAGGGTTGTTGACCGCAGTTTTTGACGCTTATTCACGCCGCAGCTTTCCTGATCTGCTGTTAGCGGAAGGAGAGCCTTTTCCCTTGTTTTATGATGAGGCGGTGACGATCTGTACGGACGATGCCAAGGTGGATCGTGTCTGGAAAGGTTTGCAGAAGCGGCTTTCCGCTACGGCTTTGTCTGTGATTACCGTTGCCTGGCTGTCCGAACTGCCGGGAGCGGATATGCTGCTTTTCCGTTATATCCGCAAGGCGATCGACGCCCCGCATACGATCGAGCTGAACTTTGGCGATCCTGATGTCCTTGAAGTCTCCAAGGTATGGAAGAAGGTGACGAACGAGCGTCTGCGTGTCATCCAGTTTCTCCGTTTCCAAAAAGCGGCGGACGGGACTTTCTTTGCCGCCGTCAAGCCTGTCTATAACGTACTCCCTCTCACTCTTCTTCACCTGAAGGACCGCTTTGCCGACCAGTGCTGGCTGCTTTACGACCTGAGACGTGAGTACGGTTACTATTACGACCTGAAAGAGGCTACCGAAGTGCGTTTCGAAGAGAAGGAAGCCCACCTTCTTTCCGGCTTGCTCAGCGAGGAACTGATGGATGCCGATGAGAAACTTTTCCAGAAGATGTGGAAAACGTACTTCAAGTCTATCGCCATCAAGGAGCGGCTCAACCCCAAACTGCACCGCCAGCACATGCCTGCCCGGTTCTGGAAGTATATGCCGGAAAAGCTGTAAGCCCGGAGGCGTTACTCTTTCTTATCGGTCAGACCGTTATCCCCATCTTTTTCATCAAGAAGCAAGCATTCATGTTTTGGGCTACCCCTTCCCTTAGTTGGTAGGAGAATGTCAGTTCGTTGTCTTGGATGTCGGCTTCGAAGCGGTAATTCTTGATCTGGGTAGGAAATTCCTGTTCAAGTTCGCCTAATGCCAAGTCATGTGTGGCAATGATACCGCAAGCCTGGTTGGCCACTAATTGTTTCATCAAAGCAAGAGAACCTTTTTGTTTGTCGATCGAATTGGTTCCTTTCAGTATCTCGTCTAAGATAATGAATAACTTTTCGCCCTGTTGCAAACGGTCGATAATCATCTTCAGCCGTTTCAGTTCGGCAAAGAAATAAGACTCGTTACTCACAAGAGAATCGGAAGTACGCAGGCTGGTCACCATCCGCGCCGGATACAAGGTCAAAGACGCTGCACAAACCGGAGCACCGATACAGCCGAGCAGATAGTTGACGCCGATGGTACGCAGGTAAGTGCTTTTCCCAGCCATATTCGCCCCCGTGATAATCAGGAACCAGGGACTTTTCCGGATGTCGATGTCATTCTTTACGCATACGTCTCGGCGTAGTAACGGATGTCCGAGTGCTTTGCCTTCCATTTTGAAATAGGCGTCTGCTATCTCAGGATAAATGTATTCCGGGTGATTGAAGGCAAATCCGCCCAGCGAACAGTAAGCATCGAACAAAGCCAATGCTTCGAACCAACGTTCCGTATCATCCCCATGTTCCATCTTCCATTTTTCCAGCTTCATCGCCATGCGTGTATCACGTAAAGTAAAAATATTCAGTATGACGCCGATTGTACTGAAACGTTGGTTCAGTGCGCCGATATGTCCGGATAGTTTTTTGATGATCGAAGAGGCTGTTTGACCGTCGCTTGCAAACCGTTGGTGGATATCAGCCAACTCGGCGGATTGAAAGCTTTCGCCTTCGATGCATTTGATCAGGTTGGAATAAGTATGCAATATTTGTTCCATCTTGTCCAATGAATTGTGTACCATTGTGATCTGCTTCGCATTGATGTAAGCGACAATGAAAGACAACCCGAAAAACACGCCGGCTATCGATATCGGGAGCAGGTTCAGCGCACATCCTATCGCGATCAATAACCAGATGGAAGGAATCAGATAGATGAGCAGTTTCCATATTTTACTGTTGATCAGGCAGGGGGCTACCTTACCTAATAGGGTAATAAGTTGTTGATCGCTCTGGTTTCCCGGATGCAGAATACCTGTCACATAGAAATGTTGTCGGAGCTGCGTGAATGATTCCAGTTCGCGAACCGCTTCTTGGCGTCTTACTATCATCGTCTTGTCGGTGAGTGGTTGCATAAACCAACCGGCCAGCTTCTCTTTTCCCATAAAAGTAACCGTGCGGTTGATGGACTGGAAAAGCGAATGGTTTCCGAACAAATCCAGATCAAGGCTGAACGAGTGTTCTGCGGAACTTTTTTCCGGTGCTCCATCGAACGCACTGAAATCGTAATCTAACCCGTTCAGTTCGTTTTTGCACAGGTTTGCGAGTGCTTCGGCATAACATTTCCGGGCGAAGAGCTTGGTGTGCCAGACCATTAGAGCGATGAACGGGGTAATAAACAAGACGGCAATCCCGGCCAGCACTTTCCAGTCTTCGGATTTGAAAAACCAGATCATGGCGATCAAACCGGCTACTAACAACAAACGGATGCTTCCGAGCAAATGAATTTTTTTCTTCAGACTATCGGCCCTGCGGGTGTAAGCTGTGATAATATCCTGGTAATAGTTGTATATCTTTTCCATGTGTGCAAAGATAGAAAAAATGAACTAACCATTCTGTAATTGGTTTTATTTAAAAGAATGATAACGAAATGACCAATATAGGTGCTAAACAGGCGAATTATCATTCTTTGATTCGTATATCTTTGCTGAGATTTTTATCGACTCAATAAACTTGATGCATTTTATGAAAAGAATCGTGATGCTTCTGCTTCTGTCTGTGATGGTCTGTACTCTGTCGGGGCAGGAAAAAAAAGGAGAAACTATCGGGGAAAGAATCGTGGCGAATGCTTATAATGCCGATAGTATTCGCGGTATTTTGGACAAGATGCCGTATTTCACCCTGTTCAAAGACAATTATTTCGTAGGAGGGACGACTCTCGGACATAAACCGACTGCTGCCAATTCGGATGTGAAATTTCAGTTGAGTATCGCCCAGCGACTGACAAAA
Source organism: Parabacteroides johnsonii DSM 18315 (assembly GCF_025151045.1). NCBI lineage: Bacteria > Pseudomonadati > Bacteroidota > Bacteroidia > Bacteroidales > Tannerellaceae > Parabacteroides > Parabacteroides johnsonii. The sequence goes on along the minus strand of NZ_CP102285.1, from coordinate 2,706,312 downwards.
AGTAAATTGCCGTTCGATACTTATCTGTTTATCCAGTACACTCAGAAGGCTTTTTGGAATGTCTTTCAGGAATCGTTACCCATGAAAGACCTAAATTTTAATCCCGGTATCGGCCTGGGGCATCTGATCGTTTACCATAATAAATATATAGGTAAGGGATATCTTATGCTCGAACATGAATCGAACGGGAAGGACAGTACCGCTTCCCGCAGCTGGAATAAAGTTACTTTTGCGGTTGCGATCACCCTTTCGCCGAATTGGGAGGCACAATTCAAGACTTGGATACCGATTGTGGACGGAGAAAATAATAAAGACCTACTGAAATATAACGGGATCTTTCAGGTTGCCGCCAATTACCGGACCGACAACCGTCGTTTTAATTGTGGCGTGATCCTGACAAAGCGCAAGACTTGGACCAGTTTTAACACACAGGTTGAATTGAGTTACAAATTTAACAATAATGAGAATCAATATTTCTTCCTGCAATATTACAATGGCTTTGGAGAAAATCTCCTGGAATATAATAAGTTCAAAAGCATGATAAGGATAGGCTTCGTTATCAAACCTTCCGATTTTAGCCTGTATTGACAGAAGGAAATAAACAACCGTTCTCTTGTATTGTTATTTATATATACATTGTATAATAATGCAAAATAACAGAATGAACGTAAAGGAACAATACTGGAAGTACTCTCTGGTTACGATTATCATAGTGCTGGGGATGATTCTTTTTGTGGAATTCATCCCTTTTCTGGGAGGTATCTTGGGTGCTTGCACCATTTATATATTGGTCAGAAAACAAATGTTGTATCTGACTGAAAAGAAACATTTACGGCGTAGCTTCGTCGCTATAATCTTGTTGTTGGAAACGATCCTTTGTTTTTTGATACCGCTCTCGTTGGCTGTCTGGCTGCTTATCAACAAACTGCAAAATTTTAATTTGGACCCGACCCAATTGGTCAAGTCGGCGGAACATATCGCGAACCTGATTGAGCAACGGACCGGATATGACGTGCTTGATACTTCCAATATTATGTCTGCTGTCTCCATTCTCCCGAAGATAGGGCAGGTGTTGATGGGAGGAATCAGCGGCTTTGCTATCAATGTGGCCGTACTGGTACTGATACTCTATTTCATGTTGATCGGTGGTGCCAAGATGGAAAAGTATGTTTACAGCATTTTGCCTTTTAGTGACGAGAATAAGAAAAACGTTCTGAACGAGATCAATATGATCGTCACCTCCAATGCGATTGGAATTCCGTTGCTGGCCATCATCCAAGGGCTGATCGCTTTGCTCGGATATTGGATATTCGATGTGCCGAGTCCCTTCCTTTTCGGCTTTCTGACCTGTTTTGCTACGATCATTCCGGTTGTGGGGACTGCGTTGGTCTGGTTGCCTTTGGCTCTTTATATGGTGTTGACAGGGGATTGGGTGAATGCTGCCGGATTGACGGCTTATGCTTTGATTATCATTACGAATGTGGATAACCTGATTCGTTTTATCTTGCAGAAAAAAATGGCGGATACCCATCCGCTCATTACCATATTCGGTGTGATCATCGGCTTGTCTCTGTTTGGTTTTATGGGGATTATCTTCGGGCCGCTCCTGATCTCGATCTTTATACTTTGTTTCAATATATTCAAGGAAAAATATCTGGATAATGCCCGATAACCGCTACTTTTGTATGGATAAATAAACAAAGCCATGCATAGCAGAAGAATTAAAAACAATTGGCATATTATCAAAGGACAGCCTCTTACCGAATTAGACAAAAAAGTTCTTTATTTTCAGAATAAAGGTCACCTGGTGCCGTCACGCAAACTGATCAAGACTGCAGAACAGATCGAAGGTATCCGCAGGAGCAGTGCGGTGAATACCGGAGTGCTCGATTTGATCGCAAAAGAGATCAAGGCCGATATGTCTACCGCCGAGATCGATAAGCTGGTGTATGATTATACCGTTTCGCACGGGGCTATTCCGGCGCCTCTGAATTATGAAGGATTTCCGAAAAGCGTCTGCACTTCTGTCAACGAAGTGGTCTGTCACGGTATTCCCAGTGAAGATGAGATATTGGAAGAAGGAGATATTATTAATGTAGATGTTTCGACTATCTTGGACGGATATTACTCGGATGCTTCCCGTATGTTTGTCATAGGTAAAACAACTCCTGAAAAGGAAAAGCTGGTGCGGGTGACGAAAGAGTGTCTCGAAATTGGCATGCAGGCAGCGAAACCGTTCGGTTTTGTCGGTGATATCGGCAATGCCATCCAACGCCATGCGGAGAAGAACGGTTATTCTGTCGTCCGCGATTTATGTGGTCATGGTGTCGGATTGGAATTTCATGAGGAGCCGGAGGTCTGCCATTTCGGGCGGAAAGGGACAGGGATGCTTTTGGTTCCCGGTATGGTATTCACGATCGAACCAATGATCAACATGGGAACATGGCAAGTCTTTATCGACGAAGAAGACGGATGGACAGTCGTTACCGAAGATGAACTGCCTTCCGCTCAATGGGAACATACATTCCTAATGACGGAAACGGGGCTTGAAATACTTTCTTATTAGCCTCGATATTTATAGAAATGACATTTCGATGGTGAAAAAGAAAGTATGTCAAATATCGATATTCATGGGACGCAGATGACGAGCGCAGATTAACGCAGATATATTAATTATCAACAAAATAAATCTGCGTCCGTCTGCGTGTTCTGCGTCATCCGCGTCCGGTAATATCAATTTGATACACCTCCTTAGAGATAACTATTTTTTGTCTTTCAACAAATCACGTATCTCGGTAAGCAACTGTATATCGGCAGGAGGGGGAGCCGGAGCAGCCGGTGCTTCTTCTTTTTTCTTGTTCAGGGCGTTGATCCCTTTTACTAACATAAAAATAGAAAATGCGATAATGATGAAATCGAATGTCACCTGCAAAAAGTTTCCATAGTTGATGGAAACAGCTGGCGAGACAACTTTGTCACCGTCCATTACAGCCTGTTTCAGTATGATCTTTAAGTCGGTGAAGTTTACGCCTCCGACAAGCAGACCGATAGCAGGCATAATGATGTCACCGACGACAGATGATACGATTTTACCGAAAGCACCGCCGATAATGATACCCACAGCCATGTCGATCACGTTGCCGCGCATGGCGAATTGTTTGAACTCTTGTAGAATCTTCTTCATAATTTAGCCTTTTTATATTATAACTACAAAAGTATACGTTTGGTTGCGGATATTCAAAACAATTTGAGAATCTTATGCTATGATGAGCTGTTCGATATCTTCTTCCGGCGTTTGTATAGTACCGATTCCGAAGTTTTCGACCAGGACTTTTGCAACATTCGGTGATAAGAATGCTGGCAATGTCGGTCCCAGGTGGATGTTCTTGACACCCAGGCTTAACAGGGCCAATAAGACGATTACCGCTTTTTGTTCGTACCAGGCAATGTTGTAGACGATTGGCAATTGGTTGATATCTTCCAATCCGAATACCTCTTGCAGTTTCATGGCGATCAATGCCAGTGAATAGCTGTCATTGCACTGTCCGGCATCCAGTACGCGAGGAATGCCGTTGATATCTCCTAACGGCAGTTTGTTGTACCGGTATTTGGCGCAACCTGCTGTTAAAATCACGCAGTCGTTCGGCAGTTGTTCGGCAAATTCGGTATAATAGTTACGGCTTTTCATGCGTCCGTCGCATCCGGCCATAACGACAAACTTACGGATTGCTCCGCTTTTTACGGCATCGACTACCTTGTCAGCTAATGCCAACACCTGATTGTGTGCGAATCCTCCGATGATTTCACCATGCTCGATTTCATTAGGAGCGGCACAGCGTTTGGCATGGGCGATGATTTCGGAAAAATCTTTTGTTTTGCCGTCTTCGCGTGCCGGAATATGTTTCCATCCGGGGAATCCGGTAGAATTGGTGGTGTAGACACGGTCCCGATAGCTGGCACCTTCGAGTGGGGGAACGATACAGTTGGTCGTGAACAGGATCGGTCCGTTGAAATTCTCAAACTCTTCCCGCTGTTTCCACCAGGCGTTGCCGTAGTTACCTACAAAATGTTTGTATTTCTTGAATGCAGGATAGTAGTTGGCCGGCAACATCTCGCTATGTGTGTAGATATCGATCCCGGTTCCTTCGGTTTGGGCAAGCAATTCTTCCATGTCTTTCAGGTCGTGTCCACTGATCAGGATGGCCGGATTGTTGCGTACTCCGATGTTGACGTGCGTTATTTCCGGGTTGCCGTAGCTGCTGGTGTTGGCTTTATCGAGCAGCGCCATAGCTTTAACTCCGAAACTTCCGGTTTCCAGCACAAGGGAGGTGAGTTGCTCGGCGGAGAGGTCTTTACGTAATGTATCGGCGAGTGCACGTTGGATGAACAGGTATAATTCGGGTTCTTCGTAGCCGAGGTTCGCGGCATGTTCAACATAGGCAGCCATACCTTTTAGGCCGTAAATGGTCAGTTCTTTCAGCGAGCGGATGTCTTCATTTGCTTCCCGGAGTACGCCTACTGTCTGCGATTTTCCTTCAAATGAGTTTTCCTCGCCGTTCCATACCAGTTCGTCGATGATGGGAAGTGTGATATTTTCTTTTTTTGCGATGGCAATCAATTCGTTGCGCAACTTAAGCCCTTTGATGATTCGTTTGGTTATGCTTTCGATGTCAAAGTTGGCGTTTGTGATCGTGGAGAATAGGGCGTCTGTAGTGAAATGGCCTACCTGCATGGAGGTTTCTATCCCTGCATTGTGGAGCATGGTGGCGACAGTAGCGATCCCTTTTGTTACAAATAATAGTAAATCCATCCGGTTTGCAGTTTTGTCGTCTTTTCCGCAAACTCCTTTGATAGTACATCCTGTACCTTTTGCCGCTTCCTGGCATTGAAAACAAAACATTTTAGCTTCCATATCTTTATTTGGTTTAATGATTACTGGATATTTTTATCTTTTTCGATAGGCAAATGTAGGGAGACTGCATTCTTTGAATTGTACCAAATGTTACAAGCTCCGGATTTTTTTCGTATTTTTGTAGAAAGTAGTAAGATGCAGTATGATCGATATATTAATGAAAGCTCCGTTATTCCAGCATGTTTCTTCTGAAGCCATTTCTGGTTTTCTGGAAAAAATTCCGTATCGGATTGAAAGCTATCAGGAACATGATATAGTGGCCCTCCAAGGGGCACCTTGCAACCATTTAATGGTTGTTCTGAAGGGTCTTTTGCAGGGACAAATGGTGAATGATGCGGGAAAGTTGGTTGTAATAGAAGAACTTACTCCTTCCCGTTTATTGGCTCCGGCTTTTTTGTTCGCTCCCAAAAATGAATTGCCTGTCAATATTATAGCAGTAGAGCCTTCTGAAATCTTGTTTATATCCAGAACTGATTTTACTGAGTGGATGCAATCGGATAAACAGGTTCTGCAAAATTTCTTAATGTTGATTTCCGGTCGTAGTAGTTTTCTGACAGATAAGATTATGTTCCTGTCACTTAAAAATATCAAGAATAAAATTGCCGATTATTTATTGCGTCATCTTTCTTCTCCGGATGCCTCTACAGTAAAACTGTCCGATACTCAGCAGGAAATTGCCGATCGGTTTGGGGTTACGCGTCCTTCGTTGGCACGTGCATTTGCCGAAATGGAGCAGGAGGGGATTATTTCGATCGATCGGAAGACGATTACAATCAATCGTTTACAACAGTTGAGACAAATAGCAAAATAACCCCGCTCCTTTTATTTATGAATTAGCGGAGTTATTTTGCAACAAGGCTTTTTAGTTTACTTGCTTAAGAGGGATTGTTTCATTCTTGCAATGTCTCGCAGGTAATCCTGCAAGTCTTGTTCATGTTCTTCTTCCATAGACAGGATGTGCTTGGCGATGTCACAGGTAGTGAAGTCTTTACCATTTGTAAATTCGGCGATTTCCTGGTAGCGTACGATAGCACAACGTTCGGATGCAACATTCTGGTTTAGCAGATTGACTACGTCAAAGTCGGTAGGGATGCTGTATTTGCATCTGGCAAGATCAAACCATTTTTTCGGATCTAATACAGGAACACCTTCCAGTTCGATGATGCGGTCTGCCAATAACTTGGCGTGGCCCAACTCTTCTTGGGCGTGTTCTTCAAATTCAGCTTGTACGTTTGCCCGCATAGCTCCTTCTGCAACGAAGGCACCAATCCAATATTGGTAGTAGGCCAACCATTCTTCGGATAATGCTGCATTCAGTTGTACTAACAGATTGTCTACATCTAATTTGCCCTTAAGGATCTTAACACTTTCTTTTGCCATGATTGTAAAATTTAGTTTAGTATAGCGCATAAATACTTTTTAGGAACAACTGATAGTTATATTTGTTCATATTGGGAGCCGGATATTATTTTTTAGATTGTTTTTCGTATCCCTTCTTATATTTTCATTTCCTGAAAATGGTGTTTTGTAACCATTGTTTCGTCATTTATCTCTTTATTGCCTAAAAAAGAGAGGAAAGATCTCGCATATGCGTACCATATAATATCCATTCTTCTGAGTAAAAAAAGATATAAAAAACCTTCCCAAACATTTGCATAAAAGAAATCTTCGTTCTACTTTTGCACCCGCATTCGAGCGAGAGTGGCCGTGATTGACATGATGCGAAGTAGGTAACGGTGATAGGGAAGGATGAGGTTAGCGAGGCTAAGCGAGATGTCCGACCACCCGGAGGGTTTCGAAAAAAAAACTTTTCAAATTTTCTTCTAAAAAATTTGTCAGTTTAAAAAAAGTCCTTACCTTTGCAGCCGCAATCGAAACGATAGCGATAAGTTCTTTGAAAATATTACATATCAACAAGTAGTACAAGAGACGTATATGAAATACGAAACATACCGTCAGTAACTACGATAAAGACGAGATTCTGAGCGAAGATATAAAACAATTTCAACAACGAAGAGTTTGATCCTGGCTCAGGATGAACGCTAGCGACAGGCTTAACACATGCAAGTCGAGGGGCAGCATGGTAAGTAGCAATACTTATTGATGGCGACCGGCGCACGGGTGAGTAACGCGTATGCAACTTACCTATCAGAGGGGGATAGCCCGGCGAAAGTCGGATTAATACTCCATAAAACAGGGGTTCCGCATGGGACTATTTGTTAAAGATTCATCGCTGATAGATAGGCATGCGTTCCATTAGGCAGTTGGCGGGGTAACGGCCCACCAAACCGACGATGGATAGGGGTTCTGAGAGGAAGGTCCCCCACATTGGTACTGAGACACGGACCAAACTCCTACGGGAGGCAGCAGTGAGGAATATTGGTCAATGGCCGAGAGGCTGAACCAGCCAAGTCGCGTGAAGGATGAAGGATCTATGGTTTGTAAACTTCTTTTATAGGGGAATAAAGTGTGGGACGTGTTCCATTTTGTATGTACCCTATGAATAAGCATCGGCTAACTCCGTGCCAGCAGCCGCGGTAATACGGAGGATGCGAGCGTTATCCGGATTTATTGGGTTTAAAGGGTGCGTAGGTGGTAATTTAAGTCAGCGGTGAAAGTTTGTGGCTCAACCATAAAATTGCCGTTGAAACTGGGTTACTTGAGTGTGTTTGAGGTAGGCGGAATGCGTGGTGTAGCGGTGAAATGCATAGATATCACGCAGAACTCCAATTGCGAAGGCAGCTTACTAAACCATAACTGACACTGAAGCACGAAAGCGTGGGTATCAAACAGGATTAGATACCCTGGTAGTCCACGCAGTAAACGATGATTACTAGGAGTTTGCGATACACAGTAAGCTCTACAGCGAAAGCGTTAAGTAATCCACCTGGGGAGTACGCCGGCAACGGTGAAACTCAAAGGAATTGACGGGGGCCCGCACAAGCGGAGGAACATGTGGTTTAATTCGATGATACGCGAGGAACCTTACCCGGGTTTGAACGTAGTCAGACCGACCTTGAAAGAGGTCTTCTAGCAATAGCTGATTACGAGGTGCTGCATGGTTGTCGTCAGCTCGTGCCGTGAGGTGTCGGCTTAAGTGCCATAACGAGCGCAACCCTTATCACTAGTTACTAACAGGTCGTGCTGAGGACTCTGGTGAGACTGCCAGCGTAAGCTGTGAGGAAGGTGGGGATGACGTCAAATCAGCACGGCCCTTACATCCGGGGCGACACACGTGTTACAATGGCATGGACAAAGGGCAGCTACCTGGCGACAGGATGCTAATCTCTAAACCATGTCTCAGTTCGGATCGGAGTCTGCAACTCGACTCCGTGAAGCTGGATTCGCTAGTAATCGCGCATCAGCCATGGCGCGGTGAATACGTTCCCGGGCCTTGTACACACCGCCCGTCAAGCCATGGGAGCCGGGGGTACCTGAAGTCCGTAACCGCAAGGATCGGCCTAGGGTAAAACTGGTGACTGGGGCTAAGTCGTAACAAGGTAGCCGTACCGGAAGGTGCGGCTGGAACACCTCCTTTCTGGAGCCAGAGTCTCATGAGAAAGTAGTAATTTCAATGAGGTATGTTATTCTCTGGTACTACGGTTGAATATGTATAAAATATGATCTTAACCGGGCATGCCGGTATAGAGAAAGATGAGGCTGAGGTATTTATCTCAGGCGCACAACAGTTGACAGTCCTATAGCTCAGTTGGTTAGAGCGCTACACTGATAATGTAGAGGTCGGCAGTTCAACTCTGCCTGGGACTACCAAACAGTTGACAGTTGAGAGTAAACAGTTGAAAGGTAAACAACTTTCCACTCTGCACTCTGCACTTTCAACTCTCTACGGGGGATTAGCTCAGCTGGCTAGAGCATCTGCCTTGCACGCAGAGGGTCAACGGTTCGAATCCGTTATTCTCCACACAAGATGAGTGATTATTGATTTATTAATTATTAATTATTCATTAAACATAAGATCTTTGACGTATTGGACAACTTCAAAAAAGTAAAGTAACAAAAAAAGTAAGAGCAAGCTAAAGATATATCAATCCGACACGCAAGATTAATTATTAATTGTTTAATTATTAATTTTGAAAACTGTGTCAGTGATAAAGAAAGTAAGCAAGGGCAGACGGTGGATGCCTTGGCTCTCGGAGGCGATGAAGGACGTGATAAGCTGCGATAAGCTTGGGGTAGGTGCAAATAACCTTTGATCCCAAGATTTCCGAATGGGGCAACCCGGCTGGTAGAAGGCCAGTCATTCCGTAAGGAAAGCGAACGTGGGGAACTGAAACATCTAAGTACCCATAGGAGAAGAAAACAAAAGTGATTCCGCAAGTAGTGGCGAGCGAACGCGGAACAGCCCAAACCGATGTTGTTTAGGCAATATCGGGGTTGTAGGACCACGCCATGGCAAGCGATTAAGGAAGTAGAACGTTTTGGAAAAAACGGCCGTAGACGGTGAAAGCCCAGTATACGACTCTTTAATGAAGCCTAGTGGTATCCTGAGTAGCGCGGAGCACGAGAAATTCTGTGTGAACCAGCGGGGCCCATCCCGTAAGGCTAAATACTCCCGAGAGACCGATAGCGAACCAGTACTGTGAAGGAAAGGTGAAAAGCACCTCGAACAGAGGAGTGAAATAGTCCCTGAAACCGTCTGCCTACAAGCGGTCGGAGCAATCTTTTGATTGTGACGGCGTGCCTTTTGCATAATGAACCTACGAGTTACTTTCTCCGGCAAGGTTAAGGACTTCAGGTCCGGAGCCGAAGCGAAAGCGAGTCTTAAAAGGGCGGTATAGTCGGAGTGAGTAGACGCGAAACCAAGTGATCTACCCTTGGTCAGGATGAAGGTTGGGTAACACCAACTGGAGGTCCGAATGGGTATACGTTGAAAAGTGTTCCAATGAACTGAGGGTAGGGGTGAAAGGCTAATCAAACTTGGAGATAGCTCGTACTCCCCGAAATGCATTTAGGTGCAGCCTTTATATAGTATATAATGAGGTAGAGCGACTGATTGGATGCGAGGGCTTCACCGCCTATCAAGTCCAGATAAACTCCGAATGCGTTATATATATTTATAAGGAGTGAGGGCGCGGGTGCTAAGGTCCGCGTCCGAGAGGAGAAGAATCCAGACCATCAGCTAAGGTCCCCAAATAACAGTTAAGTTGAACTAACGAAGTCAGACTGCAGAGACAGCTAGGATGTTGGCTTGGAAGCAGCCATTCATTTAAAGAGTGCGTAACAGCTCACTAGTCGAGGAGTCTGGCGTGGATAATACTCGGGCATAAACTGTTTACCGAAGCTATGGATCTCGTATGAGATGGTAGGGGAGCATTCCATGTACGTCGAAGGTGAGGGATGACCCTTGCTGGAGTGCATGGAAACGCAAATGTAGGTATAAGTAACGATAAAGGAGGTGAGAAACCTCCTCGCCGAAAGACTAAGGTTTCCTGATCAACGTTAATCGGATCAGGGTAAGTCGGGACCTAAGGATAAGCCGAACGGCGATTCCGATGGAAGAATGGTTTAATATTCCCATACTACTTTATGGAGCGATGTGGAGACGGAGAAGTGACAGTCCTGCCATCTGACGGAATAGATGGTTAAAGGGTGTAGATGTAGATCGAAGTAGGCAAATCCGCTTTGAGAGTCGAACCTGACAGTATGTCGCGTACTTGTACAAGGCAATATGGACGTAATCAGGCTCCCTAGAAAATCCGCTAAGCAAATTCATAAAGTACCCGTACCGTAAACGGACACACGTAGTTGGGTTGAAAATACTGAGGCGCTCGAGTGATTCACGGTTAAGGAACTAGGCAAATTGACCCTGTAACTTCGGGATAAAGGGTCCCTGCAGAGATGTGGGGCGCAGAGAATAGGTCCAGGCAACTGTTTAACAAAAACACATGGCTGTGCGAAATAGAAATATGAAGTATACAGCCTGACACCTGCCCGGTGCTGGAAGGTTAAGAGGAGAACTCATCGCAAGAGAAGGTTTGAATTGAAGCCCCAGTAAACGGCGGCCGTAACTATAACGGTCCTAAGGTAGCGAAATTCCTTGTCGGGTAAGTTCCGACCTGCACGAATGGTGTAATGATCTGGACACTGTCTCAACCGTGAGCTCGGTGAAATTGTAGTATCGGTGAAGATGCCGATTACCCGCGATGGGACGAAAAGACCCCGTGAACCTTTACTATAGCTTTACATTGAATTTGGGCAACTAATGTGTAGGATAGGCCGGAGACTATGAAGCAGGCACGCCAGTGTTTGTGGAGTCGTCGTTGAAATACGGCCCTTTGGTTGTTTGAGTTCTAACTCGCAGAAGCGAGGACACTGTATGGTGGGTAGTTTGACTGGGGTGGTCGCCTCCAAAAGAGTAACGGAGGCTTCTAAAGGTACCCTCAGACCGATTGGTAACCGGTCGTAGAGTGTAATGGCATAAGGGTGCTTGACTGGGAGGCCTACAAGCCGATCAGGTAGGAAACTAGAGCATAGTGATCCGGTGGTTCCGCATGGAAGGGCCATCGCTCAAAGGATAAAAGGTACTCCGGGGATAACAGGCTGATCGCTCCCAAGAGCTCATATCGACGGAGCGGTTTGGCACCTCGATGTCGGCTCGTCACATCCTGGGGCTGGAGAAGGTCCCAAGGGTTGGGCTGTTCGCCCATTAAAGTGGCACGCGAGCTGGGTTCAGAACGTCGTGAGACAGTTCGGTCTCTATCTATCGTGGGCGTAGGATATTTGAGGGGCTCTGACACTAGTACGAGAGGACCGTGTTGGACAGACCACTGGTTTACCGGTTGTACCGCCAGGTGCACCGCCGGGTATCTAAGTCTGGATTGGATAAGTGCTGAAAGCATCTAAGTACGAAGCCAGCCTCAAGATGAGATATCCCTGAGGGTCGTTGTAGACTACGACGTAGATAGGCTACAGGTGTAAGGGCAGTAATGTCGAAGCCGAGTAGTACTAATCGCCCGAGACTTTCGTATCATGTATAGGATTGATATATCGCTTAGGACGATCCGAAGTTGGGTCGTTAGCTCAGGAGTTATGTAGCTTAACTTGGGGTTGTCCGGTCAAAAATCTTAATATAAAAAGTTATTAAGGTGGTTATAGCGTTGGGGATCCACCTCTTCCCATTCCGAACAGAGAAGTTAAGCCCAACCACGTCGATGGTACTGCGTAAAAGTGGGAGAGTAGATAGCCGCCGTTTTTAGAAAGTAGAGTTAAAGAGCTCAAAAGAGAAAAGGAGTTAGTCGTAAGACTGGCTCCTTTTTCTGTTTCTGCTTTTTCGATTAAACGGATCATACCGAAATTCTGAGGGATTAAAATATAATCATCTCCCAAAGTATCCATTGCATCTTCCTATAAGCCCCCTGATAGTATTATAATCCCCGATAGTGTAAAAATGTTTGCAAATCTTTATTGATTTTTCTTTTAATAATGATGGTTTTTGGATGAATTTCATTTTTATGACTATAATTGCACTTGTTAGTTGACTCTACCCCTTCGAATCTTTACTATCTTTGCAAGTAATCAAGTAATTCATCTTACAACATTGACAAAATAAATGAATGAGACCATACTAAACGGCTTATTAAATCTATTTGCTATTTTCGCTTCCTCCGTACGAATTGAAAGGGAGCAGGCAAGTCGTGCCGTTCATTCCTATCTCTCCAGTCACTTCGGGGTACGTTCCCACAAAGAATATATTGAACTTTACAATGCGTTGCGTGATATGTACGATGATTCGCTCTTTGTACTCGACAAAGAACAGATTGTCCGGAATATCTGCGAACAGATGAAAGTAAAGTTGAGGGCCGAAGAACAGTTGCTTTTGTTGATTCGTTTCGTGGAGTTTGCCTATACGAATAGCGAGGAGGCGGACCGGCATTTGGATCTGTTCCGCTTGGTGGCCGATATCTTTTCGATTCACCAGGAAGAATTTGATGAAGCGCTTGCCTTTATCACTGGAAAACCATCTTTGTCTTTGCTGACGATCAGCGGAGAAGATGAAGCGGATGCCAACCATATCACACGGAAAGGGATGGAAGGGTTCATCCGTGTGCTTTATATCCGTCGCTTCGACAAACATATTTTCACTTATCACGGGAGTGGGCAGGTCTTTATGAACGATATTCCGCTTTCGTCGGATATGTTTTATGCCTGGCAACATAGCAGTGTGCTGAAAGGACCTTTGTTCCTGCCGGTATATTACAGTAATCTGCTGGCTGTTTTTAATAAGAACGAGCATAAGGAGGTCATTCGTTTGGACGGACGTGATATTGATTTTACATTTAAGAACAGTTATAACGGGTTGCATAACTTCTCTTTCAATCTCGAGTCCGGGCAACTTGTCGCTATTATGGGGGGGAGCGGTGTTGGGAAGTCGACTTTGTTGGGAATCATGAACGGTAATATCCGTCCTGATAAGGGAATGATCACCGTGAACGGTCATCCACTCGACTCTCCAGAGGCACGACAGTTGATCGGTTTTGTTCCACAGGATGATTTGCTGATAGAGGAGTTGACCGTTTACCAGAACCTCTTGTACACGGCACGACTTTGTTTTGCATGTTTGACGGATGAGGAAATCGGACAGCGTGTGGAAAAGGTGTTGAAGGAGTTGGACCTGGAAGAGATAAAAGATCTCGAAGTCGGTTCCCCTATCCGTAAGACGATCAGTGGGGGACAGCGGAAGCGTCTGAATATCGCTCTCGAACTGATACGCGAGCCGGCTATCCTGTATCTCGACGAACCGACGTCGGGGTTGTCGTCATCCGATTCCGAAAAGGTAATCATGCTCCTGAAGGAACAGACTCACCGGGGGAAATTGGTGGTGGTGAATATACACCAGCCTTCGTCCGAAATCTATAAATTGTTCGACCGCCTGTGGCTACTAGACCGGGGAGGCTACCCGATCTATGACGGGAACCCGATAGAGGCGATCACCTATTTCAAGCAGGCGGCCAAGTATACCGATCCGGATATCAGCGTGTGCAGTGTCTGTGGTAATGTGAATCCCGAATTAATTTTGAATATCATCGATTCCAAGAAGATCGACGATTCCGGTAATCAGACGAATATCCGGAAGTTCACGCCGGAGGAATGGCATGCCGAATATATTGCTTCCCGTCCCGTTTTTTCGCCAGCCGAGGAGGGGGCGTTGCCGGAGAACCTACAGAAGAAACCTTCCTGGTTCAAACAATTCTTGATCTTCTTGGAAAGAAATATACGCACGAAGCTGACGAACAAGCAATATTTGGCTATCACACTGCTGGAAGCCCCTTTGCTTGCGCTGATTGTTGCCCTTCTGACCCGTTATATGGACGGGGATGAATATACGTTGCTTGCCAACAAAAATTTCGTGTCTTATATCTTCATGTCAGTCATTGTTTCCACTTTTATGGGGTTGAGCATCAGTGCTGAGGAAATTATAAAGGACCGGACGATCCTGAAGCGCGAACATTTCCTCCGGTTGAGCCGGAGCAGCTATCTGACGTCCAAAATGGTGTATCTGTTGGCTGTGTCTGGGTTGCAATCGCTTCTGTTTATCGGGGTGGGAAATACTATTATAGGAGTGGGGAGCGAAATGTTCGGCACGTGGTGGAGCATCCTATGGGCAACGTCGTTCCTGGCGAACCTGACCGGATTGATCCTTTCGCAGACGATGAGCTCGGTTGTCGCGATCTATATCACGATCCCGCTTCTGTTGATTCCCCAGATATTGCTTTGCGGTTTGGTCATCAAATTTGACGACCTCAATACGAGGGCTTCGGACGAGAATATCGTGCCGCTGATCGGAGAAGTGATCCCTTCGCGCTGGGCTTTTGAGGCGTTGATGGTGGAACAGTTCCGCGATAACGCTTACAACCGACCTTATTTTCCGATCGAGAAAGAAAAGTACCTGGCGCAATATTACGAGAACGTTCATTCGCCGGAAGTGCGCAGCCTGGCAGAACAGATTGCGGTAAAAGACGATCCCGATAAGCGGAAAACAGTCGAGAATGAGCTGGCCGTATTGAGCCGTACCGCCCGTATTGCTCCCCGTACGGAGAATGAAAGTTATCTGGCATATCTGGACAAGGTGGATGCCGCCTTACACGAACGAGCGCACAACTTCACTGCCTACCTCGACCAGATCCAGCAGGAACGTGGTCGGGAAGAGGGAGCCGAACAACTGACGAAGATGAAGAAAGCTCATCATAATACGGCGATCGAAGATCTGGTTATGGGGACCGGAGGACGCCATTTGTATAAGGAAGCAAACCATCGTATCTACCCAGTGATCGGGCAGATCTATGTGGAACCCGACAACCGTTTCGGACGTGCCGCTTTCTACAGTCATGAGAAAAATTGGGCCGGATATCATATTTCTACTTATAAATTTAATTTATTGGTTATAGGTTTCTTTGCATTATTAGCGATTATCGCTATATTCGCAGAGTTTCCGGGACGTTTCCTGAAACGGGACGAATTTTGAGGTCCGAAATAATAAATTATTAAATTATACAATATGAAAAAGAGTGTATTAAGCATGCTCGCCGTAGCAGCATTAGTGTTTGGAATGACTTCCTGCAACGGAGCCAAAAAAACAAGCGAAGAAGCCGAAAAGACTGAAGAAGCCGCTGTTATAGCAGGTAAGGCTCCGAAAGACCTGTTGACTGAGGAGTTGAAACAAGAGACAATTCAATTGTTGAAGGACATGCCGGATTCTGATATTCCTTACCGTCTTTCTACAGGTGAAGTAAAAGTAAATGTGGGTGATATCAAGTATATGGTGCCGGTTGGTAAGGCAGCCGAATTGAGCACTCCGACACAGAAGGCCCGTGCATTGGGTATGTACATGGCTGATTATAACGTCCTGAAGGCGATCGGTAAACCGACAGCCGAAGTGGAAGGTGTAATTGCCAAGTTGGCTACAGACCTAAATGTGTCGTTTGTTCTGGATATCCTGAAAGAGCAGGCTCCGAAAGATGCAACTAAAGAACAATTGCAGGCTTTTCTGAACGCACAGGAAGACAAGATTATTGAAAAGATGGCTGCTGAAAACAAAATAGATGCCGAAGTTGAAATGTTAGGTGCTGCTTCTGCCGAATATGCTTGCCTGGTTGCCAATCCTACATTGGTTGTAGAAGGCGATGCTACTTCTGCCGGTCTTTCTACAAATATGGAAAAACGTGTCAGCATGCTGGAAGAGGTGGTTGCCGATTTGGCTGCTTACTATCCTGACCTGAAACAGTTAGGCGAAACGATTGCTCCGCTGAAAGAAAAAGTTGCTTCTATCCAGAGTGCTCGTGCTGCAAATGCCGAGATCATGGGTATCCGCGATGCTCTGTTGAAGTAAGAAAGATTCCTATACATTAATATAATAAGTAGCCCGACCTCCTATTGGAGGCCGGGCTACTTGTTTTGGGGTGGGTAACCCATTTTCCCAAGTTAGGCAACTTGCCTTTTTGAGTTGAGCGATTTGTCTTTTTTGAGTTGGGCAACCTGCTTTTATCACCCTTTGTAGCTGATCGAAAGTAATGTGATATCGTCCGATTGGACAGCCCCTACGACAAATTCTCCAACTGTCTCAGTTATCTTTTCCACAACCTCTTTCGGGTTCTTTCCGGCAAGCGTCCGGCAGTTCTCGAGCAACCGTTGTTCGCTGTACAGTTCATGCTGCATGTTCATTGCTTCCGTTACCCCGTCGGTATAGAGGAAAAGGTTGTCACCGGGCGATAGCTTCAACTCCTTCTCGTGGTAGCTAACATCATTGATTGCTCCTAATATCATATCACCAGTGGTCGGTACTTTGGAAACCGAGCCGTCCTTTTTCATCAGGATAGGAGGGTTGTGACCAGCATTGCAGTAGGTGACGGTACCTGTATGGATATTCAGGATACCATAGAATACGGTCACGAACATGTCGTTTACGCTTTCCTGGCAGAGAATATTGTTGGAACGTTGCATGCACATGGAAGCCGAATTTTCGGTCAGTGCGATGGCACGTATCACAGTCCGGCTGATAGCCATGAAGATTGCGGCGGGAACACCTTTTCCCGACACGTCGGCAATGACGAAGCCCAAGCGATCCTGGTCAATGCGGAAGAAATCATAAAAATCTCCTCCTACATATTTGGCTGCGTTCATATAGGCATACAAGTCGAACGATTTCAACTCCGGGAACGGAGGAAATGTCTTGGGCAGGATTGTTTGTTGGATTTCCTGGGCGACATGCAGGTCGTTCTGGATGGATTCCAACTGTGTGTGTTCCTTTTGTGCCTGCTTGATAAAGGCGATCTGCTCGGCCGCCTTTTCAATGGTACGTTCGAGGTCTTCGAGATTGATCGGTTTGGTTGTGAAGTCGAAAGCTCCCTGATTCATGGCACTACGGATATTCTCCATATCGCCGTAGGCCGATACCATAATGCATTTGAGTGCCGGGTTACGCATCTCGTTGATCTTCGTGAGCAACGTTAGCCCGTCCATTTCCGGCATATTGATGTCGCTCAAAATCACGTCGAAGTCCGGCATGGCAAGCAGCATTTGGAGTGCTTCCAGTCCGTTATGGGCGAAATGGAATTCATATTCGCCTTTCTTTATTTTGCGCCGGAAATATTGAGTCAGCAGTATTTCCAGGTCGAGTTCGTCGTCTACACTTAATATTTTTATAGCCATAGTAGCATTATTTCTCTGATTATTGAATCGGAATGGTGATGGTGAAACGGGTGAATTCGTTCGGCTCCGATTCCATCTCGATCGTTCCGTTATGTTTTTGTTCGATGATCGACTTGGTGATAGAGAGGCCGAGGCCGGTTCCTTCCCCGACCGGTTTGGTGGTGAAGAACGGCGTATAAAGTTTCTCTTTGACCTCCTTCGTGATTCCCAAGCCGTTGTCTTCGATAACCAACCGAACCCGGTCTCCGTCTTTTGTCAGCTTGACCCTGATGGTCGGACTATAAGGGTTTGTTGAGACACCTTTGGACTTACTGAAGACTGCATAGCAGGCGTTGTTCATCAGATTGAGGACGGCACGGCTGAAGTCCTGCGGGATCACTTTGACCTGCGGGATCGTATTGTCGTATTCTTCCGTGATGGCAACATTGAAACTCTTGTTATTGGCGCGGACTGCATGGTAGGAAAGCCATACATATTCTTTTGTCAACTGACAGAGGTCGGTCGGTATGTATTCATCGTCCTTGCCGCGGGAATAGAGCAGGATGCCCCGGACGATGCTCGATGCCCGGTTGCCGTTTTCCTCGATCTTGCACATGTTACTTTTGAGGTCGTCCATGATTTCCCGGATCTCCTCGTCCGCATCGGCAGGGAGCTTGCTTTCCAGTTCGTCCAATACGTCTTCCATATCTTGCAGCAACTTGCATGATAGTTTGCTGAAGTTGATCACGAAGTTAAGCGGGTTCTGTATTTCATGTGCGATACCTGCGCTCAACAGTCCGAGTGAAGCCATCTTTTCCTGCTGGCTGATCTGTTTTCTCAGACGTTCTAATTCTTTCATACTGTCCTCATTCATTGTTGCTGCTTTTTTGATAAATAGGAATCGTAATCATAAACTCGGTAAAGTTGTCCTTCTCACTCTTCACGATGATGGAGCCTTGGTGGTTCAGAATAACTTCGCGGCAGAGATACAAGCCGACACCCGCTGCCTCGGCAGTGGGCTTCGTGGTGAAGAACGGCTCGAATATCTTAGCTTTGATATTGTCTTCGATACCGATACCGTTGTCGCGGATGCTGAGGAAGATCGTTCCGTTCAGCCTCTTTTCGACGTGTATGTTGATGACTGGCGTGAAGTCTTCTTTCTGCAATTTCTTTAACAATGCGTAGACACTGTTCTTTAGTAAGTTAAGCATCACTTTGTTCATCTGCTCGATATTAATCTCTGCGGTCGCGGGTTCTTCCGGGCAGTCGAGTTCGATCTGTATCTGCTTGTTCTCGATGTCTTCTTTGAACTGCTTGCGGATCACGTCTACGTTCACCTTGCAGAGGTTGCAGATGTCCGTCGGAGTGACATCGCCGTGACGGTCTTTCAATAATTCCTCCATTGCTTTGACGATTCGGACGGTGTTGCAGCCATGTTCGTTTATCTTTTGTAGGTTGCTATTGATCATATCGAGAATCTCGATGCTGTCGGCGTAGTTCTCCTTTGACATGATTGCCTGCTCGTCCGTAATATTTTCCTTCAGGTCATTGATCAGGTTGACGGAAAGGCCGGCGAAGTTGTTGATGTAGTTGATCGGGTTCAGGATGCGGTCGACCAGGCCCTGTGTCAATTGTCCGACTGTAGCCAGTTTCTCCTTGCGGACTAATTCGTCCTGTGCTTTGGCCAGGGCGTCGAGGGCATCGGACAGTTTCTTGGATTCATTCAGCACCTGGTCGCGCTGGATACGGAGTTCGATCGTTCGCTCTTCCACTACTTTGGCAAGATACTCCTTCTGCTTCAGTTGCTTGCGCAGCTTCGCTTTGTAGATATACAGAATGATTTGTAGGCCGATCAGGCTGGCTATCCATCCTCCCCAGTCGTAATACATCGACAGGATAAGCAAGATCCAGTCGGCTAATACGAGCTTCTCTATGATTTGCAGCTTTACTTTAAGCGCTGCTATATCTTTAATGTCGAAGTCTGCCATATCAATGAATGTCTTTTGTCATTGTGAGTATATTTTTCCCGGCTGAACGACTATAGCTGACTTCCGTCATCAGTTGCTTGACCAGATAAATTCCGAGGCCGCCTATCGGGCGCTCTTCCAGCGAGAGAGTAAGATCCGGCTCCTGTCTTTCGAGAGGGTTGAAACCGATGCCGGTATCGGTTATGACGATTGTCAGTCGTTTGTGCTCGTAGCTCATGTCGATACGGATGTCCTGGTCTTTCTTGTCGGGATAGGCATACAGGATGACGTTGGTCACGGCTTCTTCGAGTGCCAGTTTGATTTGCATCGACTGTAGCTCTTCCAGTTCGTAAGCGCCGGCTTGCTGGTCCAGAAACGCGTATAGACGGGTTAGCTGTTCCAGCTCGTTCTTTATATGTAGCGTATTTGTCATCTGCCGGAATAAGGATGCTTGTTATTCGATCGTGAGGATGTGGGAGAATCCGGTGATGTTCAGGATTTCCATAATCTCATTCTGAATATTTTTCAGCCGGAAAGAGCCTCCTTTGCTCTTCATCCCTTTTTGCAGCGTAAGGAGCAGTCGGAGTCCGGCACTGCTGATGTAGGTCAGTTCCGCACCGTTGAGCACTACCGTTTGCGCTTCCCCCTGAAGGATGGGAGTGATCTCTTTTTCAAGATCGATGGAGGTTAACGTATCCAATTGTCCGGAAAGATTGATGACTGTTTCTTTCCCATTTTCTATTGTTATCTTCATAATCTGTTCCTATTCTGATTTTTCATTCAAACAAAAGTATAGATAATCCTTTACGTGAGCAAGTTATTGTATAAAAAAGGTTGTGTCTGCATTGACACAACCTCCTTTTGTTTAAATCTTCGGTAATTCCCAGGGGGCTCTGTATTCTTTGCATAAGTATTTATCTGCTTCTGCGTCATGGAAACTCTTTCCATCCCAAGTCAGTTTCTTGCCGGTTCGATAGGCAATGTTGCCTAATTGGGAGAATTTGGCGATATGGGCGCCGATCTCGATGCTGGCATTACAATTACGGTTGCGTGACTTGATACATTCCAGATGGTTCTTGACATGCAAGTTCAAACCGCCTTCACCATATGCTTTTTTCAAAGGAACTGCCTCCATGCGGGCTTTTCCGCTTACCTTTTCGGGGATTACTTCCCAGCCGCCGCGATCGACAACCAGTGTTCCGTTTTCTCCGACAAATCCCAAACCGTGATTGCGCCCGTAAGCCCCATCGTCAATACCGATTGCATGATCCCACATAACGGTGAAGTCATCGAACGTATAAATTGTCTGTAACAGGTCTGGAGTTTCGCAGGCATCATCCGGATATCCGAATTTTCCACCCGAAGCCATGATGGAGTTGGGGGCCGTAACGTTCATTCCATATAGTGCATAGTCGAGCAGATGGACACCCCAATCCGTCATCAGCCCGCCGGCATAATCCCAGAACCAGCGGAAGGTGAAATGGAAACGGTTACGATTGAACGGACGTTTAGGAGCAGGGCCCAGCCACATGTCATAGTCTACTCCCGCAGGAACGGGTTCGTCCGGCTTGACCGGGATGGAAGGGCACCAGCCTTGGTATGAAAAGACACGGACAGTACGTATTTTGCCTAATTGCCCGCTGTGTACGAATGCCATGGCATCCTGCCAGTGCGGATCACTGCGTTGCCATTGTCCTACCTGTACTACCCGATTGTATTTCTCGGCGGCGCGGACCATAATATTACATTCCTCAATGCTATTGCCTAACGGCTTTTCGCAATAAACATCCTTACCGGCCTGGCAGGCAGCTACCATTTGCAAGCAGTGCCAATGGTCGGGCGTACCGACGATGACAACGTCGATATCTTTGTTGTCGATCAGTTTCCGCCAGTCTTTATAAAGGTTTTTAACTTTCTTGCCTGTGATTTTTTGAGTTTCGGCCGCGCGACTGTTGAGAACTTCGTCGTCGATGTCGCATAATGCGATACACTCGACTTCCGGATTCCGGAGGAATGCTTGCAGGTCTGAAAACCCCATCCCTTTACAGCCAATCAGTCCGACACGTATTTTGTCATTTGCCCCTACACTTCCCGGGGTAGCGTTGATAAAAAATGGACTCATGGAAAGTCCGGCTCCTAATAAAGTCGCTTGCCGGATAAAATCTCTGCGTGTTGTCATGGTCTTATGAATTAGATAGTATAAGTTATTGAGCCAAATGTATAAATAAAAGGTGAGTGGTACAATAAAAACTGTGATAAAAATATAAATACGGTGGCTTTTTCCGAAAAGGAGCGTATTTTTGTATCCGGTTTGCTTTTTAAGGAAAACCTATTATTTGTAAAACAGACAGAAGATGATTAGAGTAACTTATTTTATCGTATGCCTTTTGCTGGGAATTACGCTGGTTTCGTGTATTCGTGACGAAGCGTTGAATGCAGAAGCGGATATATTGACTTGTACAGTGTCGGGAGATATTTTGAAACGTGATCCGATTATAGAAAATAATAAGGTAGTATTGATGGTAACGGCCGATGCCGATTTGACGCATCAGGCGCCTGAATTTACCTTGACTCCCGGTGCAATCATTTCTCCGGCCAGCGGGACCGAACGTGACTTTACGACTCCGCAATCTTATACGGTAACTTCTGAAGATGGAAATTGGAAGAAAGAATATCAAGTTACTTATATTATTGCCGGAATTAGCTCGGAATATCATTTTGAGAATGTAAAGGATTACAAGAGTTCGCTTTTGAAATATGTTTATAATATTTTCTATGAAAATGATTCTGAGGGAAAATGGGTAATGGATTGGGCCAGTGGAAATACTGGTTTTGCTTTGACGGGTGCAGGTACGGAAGATCCGGCATCATTTCCCACTTCTTCTTATGCGGAAGGAAAAGTGGGTAAATGCGTAAAGTTGGAAACAAAGTCGACTGGGGATTTCGGTTCGAAGTTGGGTATGCCTATTGCTGCCGGTAATCTTTTTATGGGTACGTTTAGTGTAGGGAACGCATTGACCGACCCATTGAAAGCAACAATGTTCGGAGTTCCGTTCGAGCATATACCGACCTACTTGAAGGGGTATTATAAGTATAAGGCAGGTGAAGTATATAAAGATGAGAATGGAAATATTGTAAAAGATAAAAAGGATACGTGGGATATTTATGCAATCTTTTACGAGACGGATGAAAAGACAAAAACATTGGATGCAACGAACCGTTTTGATCATCCTAATTTGATATCCATAGCTCGCATTGATGAGAAAGACCGGAAGGAAACGGATGAGTGGACAGAGTTCTATTTACCCTTTGTAACAAAGACTGGAAAGACTGTGGATAAAGATAAGCTGAAAGCTGGTAAATATAATGTGGCTATTGTCTTTTCTTCCAGTATAGAAGGGGATTATTTCAGAGGTGCTGTCGGTAGTACATTGTATGTCGATGAAGTGGAACTGATTCATACAGCAGATTAAAAAAGATTATTGTGATGAGAAAGAATATTGTATCAATTTGTGTACTGGCCTTGTTGTTGGTAACGTTTTCGGTTTTTGGACAAGAAGACCGTAATAAGGGAATTATCAATTCTGCATTGATCGGTTTGGAGTATGAGGTAAAAGCCGGCTTTAACATAGGAGGAACGGCTCCGATACCTTTACCCGTCGAGATTCGTGATATAACGGGGTATAATCCTACTATGGCTGTTGCGATAGAAGGAAATGTGACAAAGTGGTTCGATCAAGAAAAGAAATGGGGAATGAGAATCGGTATTCGTTTGGATAGCAAAGGGATGAAAACGAATGCCAAAGTGAAAAACTATGGAATGGAAATTATCGGTGAAGGCGGCGAACGCATAAAAGGAAACTGGACGGGATATGTGAAGACGAATGTAAAGAATACATATCTGTCTTTTCCGGTTTTGGCTACTCATCAGTTTAATCGTCGCTTCAGTATGAATCTGGGACCGTATTTTGCGTATATGTTGGAGGGCGATTTTTCCGGAAACGTGTATGATGGTTATTTGCGCGAAGGTGATCCTACCGGTAATAAGGTCGTTTTTGCCGATGGAAAAAATGCCCCTTATGACTTCTCGAAAAACCTTCGCCGTTTCCAATGGGGTGCGCAGTTAGGTGCCGAATGGCGTGCTTTTAAACATTTGAATGTCTATGCAGACCTGACTTGGGGATTGAATGATATCTTTCAGAAAGATTTCGATACGATTACTTTCGCCATGTATCCGATTTACCTGAACGTCGGTTTCGGCTACGCTTTCTGATACAAACGTATTTTGATATATCGTTATGGCTTTTCTGATTCATGATTATGAAATGGGAAAGCCATAATTTTTTTAATAAACGACATCTTTTCTATAGGGCAATCACACCAAAAGAACCCTTTTCCTACCCTCTTTCCTCTATTGTCATTTTGATACCTTAATCAGGAAATTTGCTATCAAATAGAATGTTAAAAAATATTACCCTTGCGGGGAATTTCCAAAATATGCCCTATTAATTCAAATTAGATGGGATAGAGGTGTTATTTTGATATTTAATAGTTATATTTGTCCGAATAATTTTTTAGTCCAATATATTTTGAATTACCATGAAAGAAAACACTAAGAAGGGTGTAACCCGTCGAGAGTTTCTCGGCCTTTCCGCTCTTGGATTGGCAAGTTTGACTATCCTGCCCAGCTGGGCTGTAAATGGGGTGCGTATCGCACCGAGTGATCGTGTCGTTTTAGGGTTTGTCGGATTAGGACAACAAGGTTTATCCGATTTCAAGAGCTTCTCTACTTGTCCTGGGGTGCAGGTCGCTGCCTGTTGTGACGTGGATTCCTTGAAACGTGAACGTTTCAAACGTCGTGTCGAGGCTTGGCAGAAGTCTCTGAATGTGGCTCCCCGTTGCGATATGTATGAATTTTATGAAGATGTGCTGGACCGTAAGGATATCGACGTGATTGAAGTGGCAACACCTGACCACTGGCATGCATTGGTCGCTATCCATGCTTGTCAGAGCGGCAAGGATGTTTATTGTCAGAAGCCGTTGGCTTATACGATTACGGAAGGTTTGGCTGTCGCCCGTGCCGTACGCGATAATAATCGTGTGTTCCAGATCGGTAGCCAGCAGCGTTCGAGCAAGGAGTTCCAGGATGCGATCGCCTTGGTCCGTGCCGGTAAGATCGGCCATATCGAAAAGATATACGCTCGTGTCGGCGAACCACCCAAGCCATTGGACTTGCCGGAAATGGATGTCCCCGGTAATCTGAATTTCAATCAGTGGATGGGACCGTTGAACGATCCGAAGATTCATTATCATCCTGATCTTTGTCCTCCTATCTCTCTTGAACCCGAACAGAACGAAAAACTGTGGGGGGCATGGCGCTGGTATCAGGAAACCGGAAACGGGTATACAGCTGACTGGGGTGCTCATATGTTTGATATTGCACAGGCGGCCATCGGTATGGACGGATCCGGTCCGGTAGAGTTTATCCCTAAAGGATATGAAGGTACAGAATATGCGACGATGAAATATGCCAATGGTATCGTGATGACCGAACAGCCTTACCGTGAGGATAATGCCAACGCGCAAGGCATCAAGTTTATCGGTGATAAAGGCTGGTTGAAAGTGGCTCGCGGTTATATCGAGTGCTCTGATCCTTCCTTGTTACCGAAAGAGGAAAAGAAAGTCAGGAAAGGAGAATACGAAGTAAGTTCTCCGCATATGCAGAACTTTATCGATTGCGTACGTTCACGCCGGAATCCGATTGCTCCGGTTGAAGTAGGTTGTAGTACGAATACGCTTTGCTGCTTGCAGAATATTGCCCGTGAACTGGGACGTCCTGTTCATTGGGACCCGGCTACGTTGAGCTTTAATGGTGATAAGGAAGCCGAATCGCATCGCCTGTACTGGTACGAATACAGAAATCCGTACAAATTGCCGTATTATGACAAATAAGAAAGATAAGAGGTAAAGGAAAGTCCCGGAATAAAGTTTCGGGACTTTTTTATATATTTTTTAGTTCGGATAGTGATTATTCCATTCGCTCTGTTTAATTTTGCCAAATCCAGACAAAAAACATAATGTATCATGAAAACTAATCAACTATTTCTTTTGACAGGTTTGGCAGCCGTAACTCTTCCAGCCTGTGTCCAAAAGGACAAAAAAGGGGTGTCGGAGAAGCCTATGAATATTCTCTATATCATGTGCGATGATCATTCTTATCAGACAATCAGTGCTTATGATCATCGTTTTATCGAAACTCCGAATATCGACCGGATTGCTAATGAAGGCGTACGGTTTACGAACAGTTTCGTCGCCAACTCTTTGAGCGGTCCCAGCCGTGCTTGTTTGCTAACGGGCAAGCATAGCCATAAGAATGGCTTTACCGACAATACAAAACGTTTTGACGGTAGCCAGCAGACATTCCCGAAGTTGTTGCAGCAAGCCGGTTATCAGACCGCTGTTGTCGGAAAGTGGCACCTGACATCCGATCCTACCGGTTTCGATTATTGGAATATTTTGACTGGACAAGGAGATTATTATAATCCGTACTTTATTGATAACGGCGAGAAAAAACAGATCGAAGGTTATGCAACAAACATCACGACGGACCTGGCCTTGGACTGGCTGGATAACAAGCGCGATAAAAACAAACCTTTCTGCCTTTTGCTCCATCACAAAGCCCCCCATCGTACTTGGATGCCAGATACCTGCGACCTGGATCTGTATGAAGATATTGTTTATCCGGTTCCCGAAACGTTCTATGACAAATATGAAGGACGTATTGCCGCATCCGAACAGGAGATGAGCATTATCGAGGATATGGATCTCGTCTATGACTTGAAGATGGCGGATAAGGAAAATGAAATCCATACGACGACCGGTCTTGAGGAAAGCGGCCGTAGCTTGTATAACCGGATGACTCCGGCTCAGAAAGCAGCCTGGGACAAACATTATGATCCGATCATCAAGAAGTTTAAGGAACAGAAGTTGACAGGAAAGGCATTGGCCGAATGGAAATACCAGCAGTACATGCACGATTATCTGCGCGTGATCCATTCTATTGACCGTAATGTGGGCCGTGTATTGGATTATATGAAGAAGAGCGGCTTATTGGAGAACACCATTATTGTCTACACTTCCGACCAGGGATTCTATATGGGTGAACATGGTTGGTTCGACAAACGTTTCATGTATGAAGAATCTTTCCGTACGCCTATGTTGGTCCGTTTTCCAGGCGGTGTTAAAGGCGACATCCCCGAAATGGTCCAGAATATCGACCATGCAGCAACTTTTCTGCAATTGGCTGGCGTCCCTGTTCCCGAAGATATCCAGGGAGATTCTTATTTGCCTTTGTTGAAGGGTGAAAAGCCGAAAGACTGGCGTACCTCTTTGTATTATCATTTCTACGAGTATCCGGCGGAACATGCAGTAAAACGTCATTATGGTGTCCGCACCGACCGTTATAAATTAATCCATTTCTATCATGATATCGATGTGTGGGAACTTTATGATCTGCAAAACGATCCGATGGAGATGCATAACATCTATAACGAACCGGGCAATGAAGCCTTGATCGACAGTCTGAAAGCAGAACTGCGTAAATTACAGAAACAATATGATGATCCGATTGAAACGGAGTTGGCAACTGCAAAGAAATAAGATAGAAATAATAAAAAAGGCATTCATTTCTGAATGCCTTTTTTATTATTTGCCATAAGGTTGTGGAGCATATCGGACTCGAACCGATCACCTTCAGACTGCCAGTCTGACGCTCTAGCCAGATGAGCTAATGCCCCTCGTGACTTATTTTCAGGTGCAAATATAGGGCTTTTCCTGATATAACCACTATCTTTGCCATAGAATTTTTATAAAAAATAAGATGATTGTTTATAATACAACGTTTCATATAGAAAAAGATATTCTGGATGAAAGTTTGGATTATCTGAAAAGACAGTATATCCCGAAAGCCGTGGAGAGCGGATTTCTACAGCGGCCATGTCTGCGACGTGTGATGCAGGCTGAGGAGGGAGAAGGTATTAGTTTCTCCGTCCAGTTTCATGTTAAGAATGTCGATACGTTGAATTTCTGGTTGCAGAACGAAGGAAATAACCTTCACCGGGCATTAGTTGCCCGTTTCGGTCATAAGATTGCCGGCTTTAGTACTTTACTGGAAGAGATAGACTGGGAGAAATGACGAAAGACCGTGTCATATTAGGTATTGACCCTGGAACGATCGTGATGGGGTATGGAGTGCTGAAGATTGAAGGACACAAACCTAAACTGGAAGCTATGGGCATACTTCAATTGAATAAATACGAGGATCATTATTTGCGGCTTCGTAAGATTTTTGAGCGGGTATTGGGACTTATCGACCAGTATCATCCGGACGAACTGGCCATTGAAGCTCCGTTTTTCGGGAAGAACGTACAGAGTATGTTAAAACTGGGCCGTGCACAGGGAGTCGCTATGGCTGCCGCGCTCGAACGGGATATCCCGATATTTGAATATGCCCCTCTAAAAATCAAGATGTCCATTACCGGAAATGGAAACGCGGCAAAAGAACAAGTAGCTGGAATGCTACAGCGTTACCTGCATATTCCGGAAGCATCCATGTTACCGCAATTAG
This sequence comes from Parabacteroides johnsonii DSM 18315, assembly GCF_025151045.1. Taxonomy (NCBI): domain Bacteria; kingdom Pseudomonadati; phylum Bacteroidota; class Bacteroidia; order Bacteroidales; family Tannerellaceae; genus Parabacteroides; species Parabacteroides johnsonii. Next base: position 2,678,162 of record NZ_CP102285.1, on the reverse strand, counting down.
ATGCGACAGACGGATTGGCGGCTGCCGTTTGCCATTATTTCCAGACGAATAATCCGGTACAGGAAAAGAAATATACCGGATGGAAAGACTTTATTGCGAAGAATCCGGGCAAAGTTCATTGATACAAAAAAGGATGCCTGTAATTACAGACATCCCCCTTCTCATAGACACACTTCTCTATGTATATTGAATACACATCGATCTATACGATACCTTGCGCCATCATCGCTTTGGCCACTTTCATGAAGCCCGCAATGTTCGCACCTTTCACATAGTTGATATATTGATCCTCTTTTCCATGTTCGACACATTGCTGATGGATAGCACTCATGATCTGATGCAGTTTGTCGTCGACTTCGGCAGCTGTCCAGGAAATATGCATGGCGTTCTGAGTCATTTCCAGACCGGAAGTAGCGACACCGCCGGCATTGACAGCTTTACCCGGTGCAAAGAGTTGTTTGTGTTCGATGAACAAGTCGACAGCTTCGGCCGTACATCCCATGTTGGACACTTCGGCTACACATAATGTCTTGTTGTCGATCAGCTTGCGTGCATCATCTGCGTCCAACTCGTTCTGAGTGGCACAAGGCAGTGCGATGTTTACTTTCTGTTCCCAAGGTTTCTTACCGGGATAGAAGGTTGCGCCGGGGAATTCTTCGGCATAAGGAGCTACGATGTCATTACCGGAGTTACGCAGTTCCAGCATATAATCGATCTTTTCGCCGGAAATGCCATCCGGATCATAGATGTAACCGTCCGGACCGGAGATGGTGACGACCTTTGCCCCCAGTTCGGTCGCTTTAGTGGCGGCTCCCCAGGCAACGTTTCCGAAACCGGAGATAGCGACAGTCTTACCTTTAATATCTATACCATGAGTTTCCAACATTTGATGAACGAAGTAAAGAGCACCGAAACCGGTTGCTTCGGGACGGAGGATAGAGCCTCCGAATTCCATTCCTTTACCTGTGAACGTGCCGGTGTTTTCGCGGGCCAGCTTCTTATACATACCGTACATATAACCGACTTCACGTCCGCCGACGCCGATGTCGCCTGCCGGAACATCGCGGTCCGGTCCGAGGTTTCGCCATAATTCGAGGATGAACGCCTGGCAGAAACGCATGATCTCCGCATCACTTTTTCCGCGAGGAGCAAAGTCGGAACCTCCTTTTCCACCACCCATCGGCAATGTCGTCAAAGCGTTTTTGAAAGTCTGTTCGAATCCCAGGAATTTTAAGATGGACAGGTTGACAGAAGGATGGAAGCGGATGCCGCCCTTGTACGGGCCGATAGCGTTGTTGAATTGCACACGATATCCCAAGTTGACTTGTATTTCTCCTTTGTCGTCTACCCAAGGCACACGGAAGGTGAAAATACGTTCCGGTTCAACCAATCGTTCGATGATTTTAGCTTTCTCGAATTCGGGATGCTGGTTGTACACTTCTTCAATTGAAAGAAGAACTTCTTTTACTGCTTGCAAATACTCCTTTTCGCCCGGATGTTTTGCTTCCAGTGCTGATAAGATTACTTCTGTCTTCATAGTATATAATTTCTTTTTAAGATAACATTCTGTTTGCAAATATAGGGAATAACCTGGGTTGGCAAAATGTTTTGCTTACTTTTTGATAGTTCTTTTTATGTTCTTGAACAATGTTCTTTAAGTGAAAATCCGGATTTTTGCGGATGGGATTCCGGTTCCCCTTTGTGCCAGGAAATGTGCGGTGCTGTTGGCACAGCCGTTTCCCTGCGGTGAAACGTTTGTGCCATGCTAAGGAAACATCTGTGCCATGCTAAGGGAACGGACGTGCCACTTGCTCAAATCTTGTTACAGACTTTCGGTTGATTGTTTTTTTCCTTACATTTGGGGCTGTTAATTCTATCAAATCATTATGAGCGGAATACCGGACTTTAAGAACCTTGTGTTTAAGGACACATCATTCGCCAATCTAATGAATAAGCGTATATATAATGTATTGCTTATCGCTACTAAATACGACGCCTTCATGCTGGAGGACGATGGGCGAGTGGACGAGCAGATATTCAACGAATATACGTCACTCAGCCTTCGTTACCCACCTCGTTTTACACAGGTGACGACAGAGGAGGAGGCGCTTGCCGAGTTGAAAAACCGTAATTTTGAACTGATCATCTGTATGCCGAATATGGATAACCGAGATATTTTCGCGGCGGCAACGGAGATCAAGATTCATTACCCCAATATACCGATCGTAGTCCTCACCCCGTTCTCGAAAGAGGTTTCCAAGCGGATTGCCAATGAAGATTTGAGCGCGATCGACTATGTGTTCAGTTGGTTGGGAAATGCGGAGTTGCTGCTTGCTATTATCAAGTTGATCGAAGACAAGATGAATGCGCCGGATGATACGGCCAGCGTCGGTGTACAGATTATTCTGTTGGTGGAAGATTCCGTTCGTTTCTACTCTTCGGCTTTGCCGCATCTGTATAAGTTCGTGTTGGAACAGAGCCAGATGTTTGCGAAGGAGGCATTAAACGACCACCAGCGTACACTTCGTATGCGCGGGCGACCCAAAATCAAGTTGGCGCGTACTTATGAGGAGGCTGTCCGCATCTTTAACCAGTATCGTGATAATATGTTAGGGATCATCTCGGATATGAGTTTCATGCACAATGGAGTGAAAGATCCTTACGCCGGATACAAGTTCGGGCAGTATGTGCGGAAGACCGGCCTGATTATCCCTTTTGTGCTGGAATCGTCGGAGGTTGGCAACAAAGTATACGCAAAGGAGTTGGGAGCTTCTTTTATCGATAAGAACTCCAAGAGTTATCCGCAGGATCTGAGGAAGAAGATCATGCAGCGTTTCGGTTTCGGCGACTTTGTTATACTGAATCCCCAGACGAAGGAAGAAATCATGCGCATTAAGGATTTGAAAGATTTGCAAAAGAAGGTCTTTCAGATACCCGACGATTCGCTGGTTTACCACCTGAGTCGCAACCATTTCTCCCGTTTCTTCTATTCCCGTGCCATGTTTCCGCCGGCTGAGGTTCTGAAACGCGTGGATGTGAGCGACTATAAGGATATGGATGAGGCGCGTAAATTGATTTTCGATCTGATCGTACAGTATCGCCGGATGAAGAACTCCGGTGTCGTTGCGGTTTATCAGAAGGAGCGCTTCGATGAATATAGCAACTTTGCCCGCATAGGCGACGGTTCGCTGGGAGGAAAGGGCAGGGGCCTGGCGTTTATCGGGGCGATGGTGAAGCGTTATCCCAAGTTGGAACACGATCATTTTGCAGTGACTATTCCGAAGACGGTTGTGATCTGTACGGATATCTTCGACGAGTTTATGGAGACAAACGAACTGTATTCGGTCGCTTTGAGCGATGTGGATGATGAGACGATCTTGAAATATTTCCTGCGTGCCAGCCTTCCTTCCCGCCTGATTGAAGATCTGATGGCGTTTTTCGATGTTGTCAAAAGCCCGATTGCCGTCCGCTCGTCCAGTCTTTTGGAAGATTCCCATTATCAACCGTTCGCGGGGATTTATTCTACCTACATGGTACCAAAACTGGAAGATAAATATGATATGCTTCGTACATTAAGCGATGCGATCAAAGCTGTCTATGCTTCTGTTTTTTATCGTGATAGTAAGGCATATATGACGGCAACGTCGAACCTTATCGATCAGGAGAAGATGGCGATTGTTTTACAGGAAGTGGTGGGGAACCGGTACAATGATCGTTTCTATCCGACTATTTCAGGTGTCGCGCGTTCATTGAATTTCTACCCGATTGGAAATGAAAAGGCGGAAGATGGTATTGCCAATATCGCTTTAGGCCTTGGCAAGTATATCGTAGACGGTGGCCAGACGTTGCGTTTTTCCCCGCGCCATCCTCATAATATTTTGCAGATGAGTACGATGGACTTTGCGTTACGTGAGACGCAGACCCGTTATTATGCGCTCGATCTGAAGAACTTGACCGAACAATTCTCGGTTGATGATTCGTTTAACCTGCTTCGCCTGAACCTGAAAGATGCCGATGCGGACGGTTCGTTGAAGTTTATTGTCTCGACCTACGATCCTTATGACCAGATCATCCGTGACGGTTACTATCCCGGTGGCCGCAAGATATTGTCTTTCGTCAATATCCTTCAGCATGATGTGTTTCCGCTTGCCGATACGCTTGACCAGATTCTGCATGTCGGGCAGGATGAGATGGGACGTCCTATAGAAATTGAATTTGCGGTTAATATCGATCCTGTGAGGGCAGAGCAGAGCCCTACCCCTACAGCTACTTTTTATCTGTTGCAAATTCGCCCGATCGTGGACAACAAGGAGGTGATGGAAGAAGACTTGACACTCGTCGGGCAAGAGGATACGATACTTTCGTCGACCAGTGTCTTAGGACATGGCATTGTGACGGATGTGCAGGATATCATATATGTGAAGACCGGAGCTTTCAGTTCTTCCAACAATCAGTTGATCGCTTACGATATCGAGAAGATAAACCGGAAATTCACCGCTGAGGAAAAAAATTATGTATTGGTCGGTCCCGGCCGTTGGGGCAGTAGCGATTCCTGGCTGGGCATTCCGGTGAAATGGCCGCATATCAGCAATGCTCGTGTCATTGTGGAATGCGGATTGGAAAATTATCGTGTAGATCCGAGCCAGGGAACGCATTTCTTCCAGAATCTGACCTCGTTCGGGGTTGGCTATTTTACGATCAACCCGTTTAAGGGAGATGGCTGGTTCGATGAAGAATATCTGAACTCCTTGCCCGCAGTGGAGGAAACCGAATATCTCCGCCATGTCCGTTTCGATAAACCGATCGTGATCAAGATGGATGGAAAGAAGAGTCTGGGAGTGGTGCTGAAACCGGTTTAATCTTTCTTCTTGATGAAATCCGAAGGATAATTTACCGGGTTGATGACCTCCCCGCCTTTCAGACGAATCCAGGTTTTGAAGCTGGTGGATCCTTCGGTCATTTCGATTACGCGGGCACCGTTGCTCAGGTTGTTGTATACTGTGTCACCACCGGTATAACGGCCATAGGCAAGCAGGATACCTTTCCAGAAAACAGCATAGTCGTCATCATGATCGTGTCCGACAAATACTCCTAACATATCCCCCATTTCTTTCATTGAGGCGAACATACCGGAGTTCAGTTGTGGAGCGCAGGCTTTTTCTTTTCGCGTTCCGATCAAGATGGCTGTTTCGTCTGATGCAGCCTGGTTGTATTCCGGCAGGGCGATGTGGAAGAATGCCAGCGAGGGCAAAGGAGTGCCGCCATTTTGCTTCGTGTATTTTGCGCTGTTTTCGCGATACCATCGGATCTGGTCGAACTTGATATAATCGTAGCCGCCGATTCCTTTGATCTGTGAATATGAATGCGAGTCCAGGCAGTACAGGATAGCTGCGTCTTTCTTTCCATCGGACGATTTCAGGGGTAGGATAAAATTGGTTGCTCCTACAATTCCGGCTACGGAATCGGTCAGGTTGTAAGGAATCGTCTGTATGATATCGAATAGCTGGGTACGGGTGAGTCCCTGTTCGTCATCGTGATTGCCGAATGTCACACCGAAGGGAATTTTGCGGTTGGCGGCTAAGTTCAAGATCGTGCGCATCCCTTCCTCTGCCGGCTGACCATAGATGACATCACCAGTGAATAGCACTAAGTCCGGCTTTTCCGTATCCAGCACTTCGTTGATGCGTTTGAGGGAAACGGCTGATTTGGGATTTCCGTGAATGTAGTGTACGTCCGTGAACTGTACGATTTTGAACTTGCCGTCTTTATTGAACTTCAAGGCGGGTTTCTGTGCGTAGCCTGGTTGCAGGCTTCCGAGTACAAGTGAAAGGATAATAAGAAGTTGTTTCATCTTTAGATGGTTTTTGTTTATGAATTGTTTACTCGATCGTAATGTCGAATTGATCGTATGAATCTGTTCTCCATGCCTTTTCGGATGTCAGGGGAGAAAGTGCGAATAGGGGAGAGAATGTCTTGATCTTGATCGTCTTCCCGTCCGGCATAAATTCCATGATGCGGAGCCAACAGTCCCCTCCGTTGCCATGCCATTGACCGTCGGCGGTCTGGGCATTGAACATCATTTGGGCTACATTCTTACCTGTGCTGTTTTTGTCAGTCCGGAAGCTGACATTGCCCTTGTAGTCTGTTATCTCGCATTCATGTCCACATATCACCATACAGATGTTGGAGGAAGGATAGACCAGTTTCTGCCAGATTGCTTCTCCGTAATTGGCGGGTGATATTTTGTAGCCTTCCTTAATATGACGCTTGGCTTCCGGTGACATATAGGAGTGCGTCAGCAGAATCACTTTATGATTTTTGTATTTGTCTTTGCCGGTAACTTTTGCCGCCCATTCGATCGCCTCGTCACGTGGAGCAAATTCGAGCGAAATGACTAATAGTTTTCCCCATGTGTCTGTCTCGAACTCATAAGCTGCATTTTCAAGAGTTGGAATACCTTGGTAGTTCAGTCCTGTTTCGACCAATGACTTTTTCCAGCAGCTATTCCGTTCGGAAGGAAAGTAATCGGGAAGGTGGCAGAGACGGTTTTCTGCTTTCTCGTATCCGTAATCGTGATTCCCGGTACAAACGACATAAGATATTTTGTCGTCGAGCCGTTCGAATGCCCTGGATGCGGCTTGCCATTGCTCTTCGCTTGTTTGATTTCCGTTTATGCCATCCGGAATCCGTATCTCGTTCTGCTCAACCAAATCGCCGGTACATAAAACTCCTTTGACGTTCAGTGATCCGATACTGTTGGCGATCCAGGCTGTTTGTAGCTCGAACAACGGCTGGTTGGCATCAAACTTGTTATAACTCTGCGGATCAGGCAGCAGGATCATGGAAAAAGAATTCTTATCGGATAGTTGAGGCCGGACGGGATAGACCTGGGCGATGATTGTTGTCAGGCTCAAAAGGCCGGTCACTAATAATAAAAATTTTATTTTCATGTCTATTTTCAGTTTGTTTTGTTGTTATTTGAAAATCGTCGTCTTTTAATCCGCTAAAGCCTCGCGTCTTCGCTGGATGATTCCGATCAGTTCGATCAATTCTTTTTGGCCACTGGTTACTGCCAAGTCGATGCAGGAATTGCCTTCTGCCGTCTTGATTTCTAGATCGGCCCCGGATTCCAACAGATAGTTGACGAGGTTTTTGTCTCTACGTATTATCGCTATGTGCAGAGCTGTTTGATGGCGATTGTTGAGTGCATTGATATCGGCTCCTAATTCGAGTAGCTGGCGTACCATCTCTTTGTTGCCACGTCCGGAAGCCCAATGGATAGGTGCATCTCCATCGGTATCAGTACGGCTGATGTCGGACCCATGTTCGACAAGTAGCTTTACGATTTCTTTCTGACTACTCTGTACTGCCAATTGTAAAGGAGTGATCCCAAGGTTATTTTGTGGGTCGGGAGCTACTTCAGCTTCCAGTAATACACGCACGTTTTCTTTTGCCCGGTGGAATGCGGCTATGTGTAGGGGAGTGTCGCCTCGGTCGGTGGCTGCTTCCAAGTCATAGCCGGAGTGTTGCATGGCCTTTAAAAGATCGGACTGCCCGCTTTGGGCGATGTAATGTATAGGTAATAAACCTTTATCGTCACGGATGGCTCCGTTCGCTCCCCGTGCCAGCAAGAGCTTGGCCATTTCTTTTTGACGGAAAGCTGTTGCGATGTGCAGAGCCGTTTGTTCGTATTTGTCCGTATAGTTGATATCCACGCCTTTGTCTAAGACGTATCCGGCCAATGCGATCATCCCTGCTTTGGCGATATAGTGGAGCGGAGTACGGCCGCTGTCGTCGACATATGTGATGTCGATATTACCGCTTTTAAACAACATTTCCGCCACTCCGCGTTTACCGTTTGCGCAAGCTTCTAAAAATGCGGCGTCCAGATCGTCCGGATCTGCGGTGATCTTCACCTGCGATTTTTCGATCCGGCTAATGATCGACCTGCGATTTTTTTGCAAGGCCAGTTTGTAAGGGCTGATATTGTTCCTGTTACGGCAATTAGGATCGACTCCGGCTTTCAATAAGAGATTGACGCGTTCCAAGTCGTCATCCTCTACTGCATGGTATAAAGGATTGTTCTGGTTGATATCCGACGTGTCGGCATAGGCCCCTTTTTCCAACAAATGGTTCAGCAGGATGCCATTGCGATTGCGGAACTGATTGTCTGTTGTTTGTGCACAGACGAAGAATGGGGTTCGCTGTAGGTCGTTTACGGCATTGATGTCTGCCCCGTTATCCAGTAAAAGGTCGATGCAGTCGATCGTTTGCGGTTTCGTCTCCTTTACCAGTAAATGCAGAGGTGTGTTTCCGTCTTTGTCTTGTCTCATTGGATCGGCACCGTTTTGTAACAGGTATTGGATAATCTCGGGATATTGTTTCTTGCAAACGATATGAAGCGGTGTTTGGCTAAGGGCGTTCGCTTCATTGACATCGACTCCGAATGTAACCAATAGAGGGATAACCTGCATTTTATTGTTGTCGCAAGCCTCGTGTAACAGTGTGTTTCCTTCTTTCCCATAGAGAACGTATGGGTCGGCTCCTTTCTCTAAAAGCTTGCGGACGATATGGGCGGTTGTTTGCCGGCAAGCATAGTATAGAGGTGATAGATCTGAGTAGTTCATTAGGTTGACATCCAGATCGGACCGCTCCAGCAACAAGTCCAATATAATGTCCGGTTCGTTCTTTTCGGGAGGTACGATTTCGTCCGGTCCGGACTGATAGGCGTATGTATTCTGATAGTCTTTTAACTTTTCATGTAAAATGGAATTCCCGCTTCGGTTCTGTTCGTTAATGTCTTCTACATGGTCAATCAGAAGCCGTAAGATATCTTTTGTATATTCATTGGCGTGAATACGTCCGATGCTTTCCAGTTCCAAGCTGCTTAATGACTCTGATCTATCAAGAAAAAGAGGCAATAACTCTATCAATTCTTTGTAATGGGAGTAGAAGCAGTAATAGTTGATTAGCTCTTTGAGGTAATAATGAGGCTGCTCATATCCGTCAGGGGTGCGAGGTGCATTAGATAGAAGGAAGCCTGCCTCCAGTAACCGACGAATCTCTGCCGTGTTACGTCGATGTAAAGCCTCTTCCATTGCCTGATGTGTCAAATCGTCTGCTCCGGTATGTATTTGATTGTCGTTCATGGTATTTTTATGCAAAAATAAATCGATTGTATCTAAAGTATTTGTTTTTATTTGTCAGGAGTGAAACTTTCCCGGAGAAAGTTTTCAGCCACCTGCAATGTTTCCGGTTTGCCGACATCTATCAGATGAAGGTGCTCGTCTGCGTAGGCGTGGATGTTGGTTTTAGCGCAGATGGAGAGGTAGAAGTTGATGATCGGGAATTTGCCGGTCCATTCTTCCATCCAGTCGAATATTTTAGGAGACAGTACATGTATCCCGCTGAATGCATATTCGTTATATTGGTTCGGATCGAAATCGGGATAGAATGATTTTACTTCGCCTGTCTCACGGTTGCGCCAACCGCATAGTTTGTTTTCCTTATTGAAAAGCAGATAGCGGGAGGTGTTGCGCTTGCTGACTAATAATGTCGCCAGCGGATTTGTCTCTACATGATGATTGTAAAGCGCACGGAGATCAATATTGGATATGATGTCGACATTATGTATCAAAAACGGTTCGTTACCTTGTAAAAATGAGGCGGCATGTTTGATTCCCCCACCGGTATCGAGCAGATAATCCCGCTCGTCGGAGATATGAATCTGGATACCGAAATTATTGTTGGCAGCCAGGAAGTCGATGATCTGGTCTCCCAGATGATGAACGTTGATGACTATCTGATGAAAGCCGGCATCTTTCAATTTAAGGATTACATGTTCGAGCATAGGTTTTCCATTGATAGGAAGCAATGCTTTTGGGGTGTTGTCGGTCAGCGGTTTGAGGCGTGTTCCCAAGCCGGCTGCGAAAATCATAGCTTTCATAATATTGCGTTAAAGAGTTGTTCTATGTTTTGTTCCCTGTGGACGAGGTCTACCCGGACACCGAACTTGGAATGAATATGTTCTGCCATATGCTGGGCGGAGTAAACCGAACGGTGCTGGCCTCCCGTGCAACCGAAACAAATCATCAGATTGGTGAATCCCCGGTCCATATAACGTTTGACAGAAGCATCCACAATTTCGTAAACATGGTCCAAGAAGCGGGTGATCTCTCCGTCTTCTTCGAGGAAGCGGATCACCGGTTCGTCTAATCCGGTAAAATGATTGTAACGTTCGTATTTACCGGGGTTATTGATGGCACGGCAGTCAAAGACAAACCCACCGCCATTGCCACTCGGATCGTTGGGAATTCCTTTTTTATAGGCAAAGCTGACAATCTTGATTTTGAGCGTATGCTTTTGGATGTCGTCATAGAATTGAGACAGATTTGTCAGATCCCGTAGTATGTTGCATAAATAGGGATACTCCGGATAATCTTCTTTCAAAAGTTGCCGGAGGTTGTCGATTGCGAAGGGGACACTTTGGATGAAATGCGGTTTCTTCTCGAAATATCCCCGGAAACCGTAGGCTCCCAAGACCTGTAAAGTCCTGAAAAGAACGAAATGGCGTAATTGCCGGAAGAAATGCTTTTCGTCTATTTCCATATACCTGCGTAGTGCTTGCAGATAGTCGGCTATCAATTCCTGTCTCAGTTCAGTCGGATATTTGGCTTTCGCCTGCCAGAGGAAAGAAGCGACATCGTAGTAGACCGGGCCTTTTCGTCCTCCCTGGAAATCAATGAACCAGGGTTCACCGTTTTTTACCATCACGTTACGCGACTGGAAATCCCGGTACATGAATGTCGGTGTACAGTCTTGCAGCAGGACATCGCTCATTTTTTGGAAATCGTCTTCCAAAAGGTTCTCCTGGAATTCCATTCCGGTAGCTTTCAGGAAACAATATTTGAAATAGTTCAGATCCCAAAGGATCGAACGTTTATTGAATTCGGGTTGAGGATAGCATTGATTGAAGTCGAAACCCTCCGCCCCCTTAAACTGTAGGGCCGGTAGAAGCGTAATCGTCTTATGCAGCAAAGACTTTTCCGTCTCGTCGAAGAAGCAGCTTTTCCGTCCTTTCTCGATTGCATGAAAGAGTAGGGCATCGCCCAGATCTTCCTGGAGATAGAGCGATTTATCATCCGACCAGCAATAAACCCGGGGAACAGGCAATCCTTTTTCTCGGAAATGCGCGGCCATATAAATGAAGGCATTGTTTTCCTCTACGGAGGTTCCGCTTACCCCGATCAGGGAAACGGGGCCTGACAATCTGAAATACCGGCGGTTAGAGCCGGAAGAAGATAGTTCGGTTATGTCAGTTGCCGGTGAACCGGTATATGTCTGGTAAAGTTGTTTTAATTCTTCAGTTATCATGTCTTTGTATTTTCGGCACTAAAGTAGTAAACAATTGACAATTGGCAATTGACAATCGATAATTTTCGTCTGAAAATAAAAAGGCGGGCGTAACCGTTGTACCGGAACGCCCGCCTATACGTCTCTTTTAAGGGGGTGTGTCAAAATCCTCTTGTTCCCGCGTCAAGCGCGGGAACAGGATAATTTTGACATACCTCCTTGATTAAAGTATTCCTTGTGCCATCATTGCTTTGGCTACCTTCATGAAGCCCGCAACGTTTGCACCTTTCACGTAGTTTGTGTAGCCGTCGGCTTGTTTACCGTATTTTACACATTGTTCGTGGATATTCTGCATGATGCTTTTCAGTTTGGCATCTACCTCTTCGCTACTCCAGCTCAGTTTCTGAGCGTTCTGTGTCATTTCCAGACCGGAAACAGATACACCGCCGGCATTGGCTGCCTTACCCGGAGCGTACAGGATCTTAGCTTCCAGGAATGCGTCGATAGCTTCAGGAGTAGAAGGCATGTTAGCACCTTCCGATACGGCGATACATCCGTTGGCAAGCAATGTCTTGGCATCTTCTCCGTTTAGTTCGTTTTGAGTTGCACTCGGCATTGCGATGTCGCATTTTTCTCCCCAAGGACGAGCACCAGCCACATATTTGCAACCATATTGTTCTGCATATTCACGGATACGGCCACGATACAGGTTCTTCAGTTCCATGATGTAATCCAGCTTAGCACGGTCGATACCGTCTGGATCGTAGATGTAACCGTCCGAATCGGACATTGTCACCACTTTGGCACCGAGGCTGATCAGTTTTTCTACAGTATATTGGGCTACGTTACCTGAACCTGAAACACAAACGGTCTTTCCTTTGATGTCGATTCCCTTTGTATTCAGCATTTCCAGCAGGAAGTAAACATTTCCGTAACCAGTCGCTTCGGGACGGATCAGTGAACCGCCGAATTCGCGTCCTTTGCCGGTGAATGTCCCCGTGTTTTCCTGAGCCAGTTTCTTATACATTCCGTACATATAACCGACTTCACGTCCGCCAACACCTATATCACCTGCAGGAACATCCGTATCCGGGCCGATATGGCGCCATAATTCCAATACGAAAGCCTGGCAGAAACGCATGATTTCAGCGTTTGACTTACCGCGCGGGCTGAAGTCGGAACCCCCTTTGCCACCGCCCATCGGCAGAGTTGTCAGTGAGTTCTTGAAAGTCTGTTCGAAAGCCAGGAACTTAAGGATCGACTGGTTTACAGAAGCGTGGAAACGGATACCTCCTTTATACGGGCCGATCGCATTGTTGTGCTGGATACGGTATCCCATGTTGGTTTGGATCTGTCCTTTATCATCCATCCAGGTTACACGGAAGGAGAAAATACGATCGGGGATACAAAGACGTTCGATCAGATTGCTCTTTTCAAATTCGGGATGTTCATTGTAAGCCTCTTCGATTGTTCCTAATACTTCTGAAACTGCCTGATGATATTCCGGTTCATTCGGAAATCTTCTCTTTAAGTTGTCTAAAACTTCACTTGCCTTCATAAGACTGATTTTATTTAGAATGTTATATTTATAATCAATTTGTTAACCGGTAGCCGTTTTTTTAACGACCTCGCAAAGGTAAGCTAAAATTTTACACAAACAAATATTTGAAAGAAAAAATGCATTAAAAATATCATTTCGGTATTTTAAACGGGTAAAAGTAACTAAATGTCATTCGTCTCTTCGTCTTCTACTCTTATAGATAGGGACGAACACGATGATTGCTGACGCTACCAGGGCAAAAACGATATCAAAGGTTATCTTTTCGCTGTATGCAAGCAGCATGTAGCAAAGGACACCCCATAAAAGAGTGATACATACGGCTTGACTATTTGTAATCTTTCTGCGTGCCATAGTTTACATTTGTTTAGTTGGATGATACAAGCGAACCGAAATAAATGACCAAGGCCAAAAATACGGCTACAAGGATAAAAAGAACGATAATTTGTTTTTCGAGAGGAAGATGACGGAGGAACGGAACGTGACGTGTCCAACCTGAAACGGCTTGAATCTGTTCGGCTTCTTCGTCTTCTTTCGGAAATTCGTATCCGTTTGCTTCCAAAATCTCCATTGCACGGGGAACTTCGCTTTCAAGCAGTTCAATGCGAATGCCACCCATATTGGCTGGGTACATGACCTGGCTCGTATATTCGTTTCTCAGATAACATTTGATTCCTTCCGATTTCAGGAGGGATTCGATCATCTGTGCTGCTTCCGGTTCATAGAAACGAGCTATTTCAACTATTTTATCTTCCATTTTTCCTCCATATTAATGTATTGTATAATGTAAATGATGAATTTACCCGTTTATTAATTTATTCGCAATTTCTGTGGCTTGGCGGATACGGTCAGCCATGCCGATACCGCCTTTGATGTTTCCGGCCAATGTAAGGCCAGGGTAATGCGCTTGCAGTTCGTCGATCGTTTCGAAGCGGGTGCCGCTATTCTGTTCGTATTGCGGAATGGCATGTTCGTGACGGAAGACACGGATCATATCAGGTTCCGTTTCCTCCGGAAATTTCAACATGGTGTGGAGCTCGTGTCTGATGAGCGCTTTCAGTTCCTCTTCCGGCCAGGTCGTCAGGTCGGCATGCTTTACGCCTCCGATAAAGAACGAGAAGAGGGCACCCTCTTCCGGAGCCCGTCCGGCAAAACAAGCGGAGGGGAAAAGAATTCCGAGCACATCTTTTTTCTCACAGGAAGGAACCAGGCCTCCGAACGCATCGAAACGTAATCCACCGGTGTCGCGGAACCCGACGCTGGCCTGTACGACCGGTGCATAATACAAGTTACTGATCCGGTCCATCTTTTCTTTCGGGACAAACGGCAACAGGGCCGGCAGTGTATAAGCGCCGGTGGTCGTAACTATCCGTTCCGCAATAATAGTCTGTTCGCCGTCGGCTGTCGAATAGGTAGCCATCCATTTGTTTGCACAAGGGCGGACTGTGACGTCAGCGGCCGACAGTGTGATATGGGCCGGGGCGATCGCCTCGGCCATCGCCCCGGTCAGTTTGTCCAACCCTCCGGCGACGGAAAATACTTTCTTGCTGGCGAGGCGGTCGCGATCCGTTTTCGGCTGCTTGGCTTTCGCGATGGTTCCGCGGATGAAGCTTCCATATTGCTGTTCTAAGTTATAGAGTTTAGGGAGCGCATAACGAGTGACGAGTTTCATCGGATCGCCGGCATAGACACCGGATAGGAATGGGTCTACCGCATAGTGCAGGAATGATTTACCCAAGCGGCGGGCTGCCAATTCCCCGACAGACTCATCCGGATTGTTCCCTTTTGCCCGAAACGGTTCTCCGAGGATACGGAACTTGTCGCCAAGCGTAAACAGAGGAGTCGTGACTGCACTGAACAGTCCGGACGGGAGGGCCCGGAACCGATCTCCTTTCCAGATCAGCCGACGTTTGGATTCTTCGCGGGCAGTCTCCAGTGCACAGGCAGGGGAGAGGGCTTCGAAAAGTTCGGCGACTTCGGGGTAGGAGACGACACCTGTATTGGGGCCGCTTTCGTAGACAAAATCCTTTTCGCGGAACGTATGGATTTGTCCTCCGACACGATCAGCCTTCTCGAGGATATGAATGTCTTTTCCGGCGCGAGTTAACCAGAAACCGGTCGTCAATCCGGTCAATCCGGCACCGATAATCAGAATATCTGTCTGCTGGGAGTCCATTTTGTTATACAGGTTTAGAAAATGATTTGTTTGTTTCGAGCATCAGCTTGTCCAGCGAAGCGGCTATGTTTCGTACGAAAAGCCTGCCTTCAGGTGTCATCCTGATTTGGTTTTTGTCGAACTCGATTAGTCCATCCTCTGCAAATTCGCGTAGATGCGCTTCGTCATAGGCGGTTGCCTGCTTGATGGATCGGGCGGGGGTGGAAAGCTGTTCCGACAGTTCGTTCCAGTCGATCCGGTAGTTGCACATCAGCATTTCGATTGCTTCTCGTGTGATCTGTTCCTCCCGGCTTAGGAGATATCCTTTGGCGACAGGCAAGATGCCGGCTTCGACTTTCTCGATATACTCCATGATATCTTTTGTGTTCTGAGCGTAAGCCGTTCCGAGCTGGCTGATTCCGGTCACACCGAAAGCATAGACCTGGCCGGTAGTGCGGCGCGTACAATATCCCTGGAAATTACGATGTAGCTGTCCGTTCTGCGAAGCTGTGTACAACTCGTCGTCTTTGCGGACGAAATGATCCAGACCGATCGGCTGGTAGTCTGCTTCGCAAAGGATCCTGTGGGCTGTTTCGAACATCCGGCTCTTCTCGTCGCCCGATGGCAGTCCTACTTTTTCCAATATCTGCTGCCGGGGGAAAGCCCAGGGCACATGCGCATACGAGAAGGTGACGAGCCGGTCCGGTTTCATGGCAACGGCTCTTTCGATTGTCTGGGCAAAGCTTTCTTCCGTCTGGAAGGGCAAGCCGTAGAGAAAATCCATATTGACACGTACGTCGAGCGAACGCAGGATCTCCATGACGTCTTCCATCGGGATTCTGGACGATTGACGGTTTACGCCTCTCAGGACCTCCTTGTTGAAATCCTGTACACCGATACTCAGTCGGTTGAAACCGGATTTGACCAATTGAACCCAGCCTTGTTCCATTATCCAGCCCGGATGGCATTCGACTGCTATCTCCGGATTGGCGATCGTTGGGAACTTGTCTAAAACATGGTCGTTCAGCTCTTCCAGCTCGATGGCCGGCAGGACGGTAGGGCTACCGCCTCCGTAATGGATTTGCGAAACTTTGCGTCTGTTGTCGAGCAGAGGTAATACCAGGTCGATCTCTTTATGTAAGGCTTCGACATATCGGTCTACGATTTCTCCTTCCGGAACGGGATAGGAATTGCATCCGCAATAGTGACAGAGGCGGTGGCAGAAAGGAATATGGAAATAGAAGGAAATTAACTCTGGTTTTTGATTGTTTGACGCTTGGAGGGCATCCGCATAATCATAGTCGTTGAACCCGTCATGGAAATAGTTTGCCGGCGGATAGCTGGTGTACCGGGGAACCGGTACATTGTATTTGTCTAAAAGTTCTTGTTTCATATCGTATTTTTATCTTTTCTGAAAACTGTTATTATATAAATAAGAGATACCAAAGCGATGCTTGCCTCAAAGAAGAAAAGCCCGTGATAACCCGTATGATCTGCAATTTTCCCACTCAGGATAGCCATCAACATGCCACTGAGATGCGTGATGACCGTCTGGATCGTGAAATCCGTTCCTTCGCGTCCTGGGCGTACACAGTCCATAGCGGTCGTATAAACTACGATCGTCGCCATCCCGTAGCTGCCCCACAGAAGGAAAATCCCGCCATAGAGCAAGGTAGTCGTAGGATGCACATACGAAAGTCCGAGGAAATAGAGTGTCGCTATCAAGACAAATACTGCAAACAGGATGCGTGCCCTGAAACGACCGATCCGCCGTACGATCATCCCGCCGGCAAATGAGGAGAGGAACCCGATGAATGTCCCCGCCACTCCGCTCATCACTCCGATCTCCTTCATGTCGTAGCCTAAGTCGACCAGCCAGGGCTTCAACATGGCGAGCGTACCGATCAAGCCGGAATAGTAAAGGAAAAGGAAACCGATCTGTTTCCAGATGCTCCGGCGGGCGAAGAAATAGATCACATCCGCCTTTTTGGCCCGTTCGTGCGTGTCC
Organism: Parabacteroides johnsonii DSM 18315; assembly: GCF_025151045.1. Lineage (NCBI taxonomy): Bacteria > Pseudomonadati > Bacteroidota > Bacteroidia > Bacteroidales > Tannerellaceae > Parabacteroides > Parabacteroides johnsonii. The sequence goes on along the minus strand of NZ_CP102285.1, from coordinate 2,661,089 downwards.
TTCGGTTGGATGCGGAGGCCTTTGTTGAAAAAGAGCGGCAGGAGGGCAGCGATGACAAACAGTGCGACGCAGGGCAACAGCCCGTTCCATCCGATCTGTTTGAAAAGTAGGAGCAAGACACCGCCCCCGATCATCGAACCTCCGAAACTTCCCATCGACTGCATACTGTTTACAAGACTTTTATCCTTCCGGCTGAAAGCGAGTACCGCCAACGCGTCGGTCGCGATATCCTGCGTGGCGGAAGCGACGAAGGAAACGATGATCAGGGCGACGATCGTATAGAAGTCCGTATGGAAATCAAGGAAAGCGACGGCAAAGATCAGGCCGGCGTAGATCAGTTCGGAAGAAAAAATCCACCGTTTATAATCGCCCGTCGTCACGGCGTGTCGGTCTACCATCGGTGACCAAAGGAATTTTAGTATCCAAGGCAACTTGATCAACTGGAGAAGCCCGATGGCCGAGAGCGAAAAGTTTTCCTGACGCATCATGACGGGGATGACGGTGGAAAAGAAGCTCATTGGGATCGTCTGCGCGATGTAGAGGCAGAAGAAGGTCGCGAGGTTGTATGTTTTGTCTTTCTGTATCATAATATCGTTATATAATCATCCGACTTCCGGCCGGGGCTTTAAGAGTTTTCAAAGTGTCGTCCGAACTTCTGCCGAGACTTTTAAAAATTCAATTGTATATTCCCTCCGATCGTGAACGGCCGTCCTTTTTGTGCCAGACCCTTTCCGCCTGTTTCGAAATAGAAAGCAGAATAGTCTGCACCGGTCATATTTTTCCCCCAGATTGCAAAGGTAATAAAATCTTTTGTAGCAGACACTTTTGCATTCAATAGTCCGTAGTAGGGTTGTGAGATTTTATTGTCTTCTTTCCATTGGATACGTCCCGTTCCGGTGTAGTTTGCACTGATTGTGAAGCGATCGATGTGTCGGCAAGGGTTCGGGATCGTGTAATCGGCTCCGACGGCAAAAGTGTGGCGTGGGACCATCGGCAGGAAATTGCCGCTGTAGTCGATGCCTTTCCGTTCATCTTTGTAATCTTTGAAAGTGGCGTGCGTAAAGCCGTAGTTTACCTGTACCATCAGCCCGTTGACCGGATTCCCTTGCAGGCTGACTTCGACACCTTTGCTCTCACTACGTCCAGCGTTACGCAGGAACTGCCCGTTCTGGGTGGCGAGCATCTGGTAAATCTGTTGGTTCTTCCAGTCGATCCAGAAGAAACAGACCTCAGCGTTCAGGCGGTTGTCGAGAAGCGGGTGCTTTGCTCCCAACTCGTAGTTCCAACTGGTTTCGGGGCGGAATGTGCGGTCTTCCTCACGATCGAAGGAGGTATTGAAACCACCTGTCTTATACCCCTTCGTCACGGTGGCGTAGAGCATGCCGGTAGACGGGAACATATATTGCAGGGCGATTTTCGGGGTGACCTGGCTGAATTTGAGCCGGCTGTCGAAGGCATCCATCTGCTTGCTGCCGCCGTCCGTTTCTTTATAAAAAAGAAAATCGTTGGAGGTGTGCTCATAATCGTAGCGGATGCCGAAAGTCAGTGACAGACCGCGCGTCAGCAGGTCGTCGATTGTGGATTGGTGGTAGAAAGCGACACCATAGGTCGGCGTGTCGTACAGCTTGCGTGTCGCATAGTCTTTGGTAAAATAATCGAGTGTCACGGTATTGTCTATCCCCTGCCAGAAACCGAAGGCACCGAACAGCCATTTGTAGCGTCCGGGAGTCGTTGATTTGATGTTCAGTTCTTCGGAAAACATTTTCTGCTTCATATCCTGACGTGCGAAATAGATGCTTTTGGGAGAGAAATCCTGGTCGATGCCTTGATGGTCCGAGATATATTGGAAGGCGGTCCGGCTGTTGATGCTGTAGCCCCTTCCCTGGTAATCCGCCGAGAAGCCGGTTGTCGAAAGTGTCCGTTTGTAGAAACTGTAGTCATTATAGTTGACTTCTCCCGGTTTATGGGTGACCGAATCGCAGACAGCGTAGGGATAGCCGCCCTGGACAGAACGGTCGAACGAACTCATCAGCCCGATCGAAAGGTTCTTTCGAGGCTTCCATTCCAGGCGGATGCGGGCGGAACCGGACTTCATATCATCTGCCTTTTTATCCGTAAACAGGTTGGTAAAATAGCCGTCGCTGCTTTGGAAATCACCGGAAACGGCATATCCGAACTTTTCTCCGATCTTTTTATAATGGGAGAGGGCATAGTCGCGGTAACCGTAGTTGCCGTTGGAAAGCCAGATGTTCGTCCCTTCATATTTCAGAGGCGATTTTGTATAGACATTGATGATGCCGCCCATCGTGTTACGGCCGTAGAGTGTCCCTTGCGGACCGCGCAACACTTCGATCCTGTCCACTTCATTGAAATCAAAATCGAAAGCTGATTTTTCGAAGTAGGGGATGCCGTCCACATAAAGCCCGACCGAGGGTGCATTGATTTTCGATCCGATCCCCCGGATATAAACCGGTGAGGTCAGTTTCGATCCGTAGTCCGGCATGAAAAGATTCGGGATGAACGAACTGAATTCTTTGATTCCCGTGATATTCCGGTTTTGGATGGCCGTTCCCGTCACGGCTGATGCCGATAGGGGTTCCAGCCTGAGGTCCCGCTGTTGCTTGAACGATTGCACGACCACTTCGTTCAGTTCGACATTGCGGATCTTCGCCGTATCTTTTTCAATCTCTTCCCCTTTTGCCGTGTATGTCAGGCAGAGCAGTAACGGGAGGTAATAGAATAATTTCATGTCTTAAAATGTAACGGTGATTTCGCCTCCGATCTGGAAAGGTTTGCCTTTCTGGATGAATGACTGGTTGAATGATTCGAAATAGAACGCCTGGTAGTCCGTGCCTGTGATGTTGCGGCTCCACAGGTTGAGGTTGACGATTCCCTTGCGGATACCTGCTTTTGCATTGACGAGGCCGTAGAACGGTTGGCTGATGTCGTTTTTTTCTGTCCAGAAGATCTTGCCGGCCCCGGTGAATTGGGCGGATGCAGTAAATTGGTCGATCATTTTCCGGTGGAGCAGTTTCGTGTATTGCAATCCTAAGCTTACGGTGTGGCGCGGTGTGTAAGGAATGAAATTATCCTTGCAGTCCGTTTTTACGATCTGGCTGTTCTCGTCCTTGTCCGTGAAGATGTAATCGCGGAAGGTGGCGTGTGTAAAACCGTAGTTAAGATCTGCGGTTAGTCCGTCCATGATACGCCCGCGCAGGCTCAGTTCCATGCCGTAGCTGTTCGCCTTTCCTCCGTTGGTGATCAGACGCCCGCTGCCGTTTTCGGCAAAGCTGGTCAGTTGGATGTCACGGATGTCCATATAGAAGAGTGTCAGCTCTGCACTCAGCCTGCCTCGGATCAGTTCGCTACGGATGCCTGCTTCGTAATTCCAGCTATGTTCCGGTTTATAGGAAGCGACGTCTTCCACTTCTCCCGGTTGTTCGGCCTTGTCGGGGGCGAACTTGGACATCAAGTCATATTTGGCTTGAGCCTGGACCAGGTCGCCGAACATCTGTACATTATATCCTCCTGTCTTGTATCCTTTGGCGACCGAGACATATGTGAATGTTTCGGGTGTGCACTGGTAACGGAGTGAAATCTTCGGCAATACTTGCAGGAAATCTTGTGAGATGTTGCCGTCCATAGTTGTTGTGACCGGTAGTGTCATCTTCATCGGGCCCATTTCCACGCCGATCTTCATGCTGTCTACAGCCGAGTGATAGTCCAGACTGGCTTTTTCGTAGTCCAGACGGATACCGGCGGTAATGGAAAGTCCTTCGACAAAGAGGTCGTTGTAGGTCGATTGGTGGAAGGCGGCGAAACCGTGAGTCGGTGTGTCGAAGTTGCCGGGGAAATAGATCTGGTTCAGTTTGTCTCCCTGGACGGTCAGTTTCGGTGCTTTCGGATTATTGGCCAGGATGTCGTCGAATGCTTTTTGCAAAATACCTGTCAGCCCGTCTTGCTTGAAGATCACGGGACCGTCAGTATTCAGGCTGTTGTAAAAACCGTAGGCGCCGAAGCTCCATTGGTAATTGCTTTTTGTATTGGATTTGATCGCTAGCTCTTCGCTCCAGGCATATTGTTTCTGTCTTTGATGGAGGGTGAAGACAGATAGTTCCGTATAGTCCTGGTCCATTTTCATATCGTCTTTCAGATATTGGTAAGCCGTGGTGGAGGCGAGGATGAAACGGTCTGTTTTCCATTCCAGGTACAAACTGTTGTTCAGTGTGCGGCGCCAATAGGAACTCGGATCGTTGATGCGGATCGGCTGTACGGTACCGGTTTGTGGGTCGTACTGCCCGTAAGGAAAGGCTTTTTGCGTTACATAGTCATAGTTGAATGTATATTGCGCTTTCAAATGATCTGTAATATACCCCTCCAACTTGAAACGGCCGCCTGCCGATTCCTCCTTATCGGCCTTTGTGTTGTTGTATTCGTTGATGAAAAAGCCGTCGTTACGGTCGTAATATCCGCTTAATGAGAGTCCGATGTTTTCTCCGATCTTGCTGTATTGGGAAACTTTGGCTTTGGCTACCCCGTAGTTGCCCATCGACATTGTGACTTTTGTTCCTTGGTAATCGAAGGGGGAGAGGGTGTAGATGTTGACGATACCTCCCATTGCATTGCGTCCGTAGAGGGTTCCCTGCGGTCCGCGTAAGACTTCGATGCGCTGAATATCGTTCAGCTCGAAATCAAAAGCACTTTTATCCAGGTAAGGGACGTTGTCAACATATAATCCGATGGATTGCCCACTGCTTCGCGCTCCGATTCCACGTATATAGATGGCCGAAGTCATTTTCGAACCATAGTCCGGCATATAAAGGTTGGGGATGAAAGCGCTGATATCCTTGAGGGCATCTATCTGCTTGGCTGCTATCGCTTGGGGTGAGAGGATGGAAACAGCTCCCGGAAGCGTACGAAGGTCGTTCGTTTCCTTTGTGGAAGAAGTGACGATCACTTCACCTATATTATAGGTCTTGATCGTGTCGTTCACATTTTCATTCACCCGTTCGGCTTTAATCGGTTGCAAACACGTAAGCGCGCCTGCAACAAGGATATACAGATAGCGTTGATTCATCGTATTTATTGTAAACTATTAGTATTTTACGGTTGCAAAGGAACGGTAAAGATGAATGGGAATCAATCACTACATGTAGTGATTTTAAAGTTCGATGTCGTCGCCTGAAATAATACCGTTCATAATGGCATAGAAGGTAAGCCCCGATACGGTTTTGATACCGAGCTTGGTGGTGATGTTCTTGCGGTGGCTGAGGACTGTGTTCAGGCTGATATTCAGCTTGTCTGCAATTTCTTTGTTGGTACTGCCTTTGACGATTAATTGGAGGACATCCGTTTCGCGGGTGGACAGTTCTTTGTTGTTCTCGCTGGAAATACTGTTGTTTTCTCCGGTAAAAAGTTGTTCCATCTGCTCGATGATGATTTCCTGCGAGGCCTTGATCGTGATATGATTAGTTGCCGATAACCCTCCTTCGTCTTCGGCCCCGTCGATCAGGACCATTGTCTTGCTCCGACGAGGGAGGAAAAAGTCTGCATAAAGGACAAATGAAGCGGCATTTGTAAAATAGTAATCGAATGTATCGTTGCCGGAAGTCGATAAAGCCTCGAAAGTGGGGTAGTGGCTGATCTCTACCGGTGGAAAATAGTCGGCCAGCATGCTTTGTAGGCCGATGCTCTGTAGCGTGTCGGGTAATATAATTGCTATTTGCTTGTTGCGATGCATCCGGCTGTTTGTTAAATACACAATTTTTCCATAGCCGAAACCATCGGTGTCAATATCCGGTAGCGGATGCGGTTGTGTTGTTTGATATCTTTTTCCAGGCTGCTGATCGCGAATATGACAGCGTAACATAAGTTCTCGTTATAGTCGCCGGAAAGATGCTTGACCATGATGCTTTTCAGATCTGCCAACAGGGCCTCTATCGGATCTTCCAATCGCTGCTCCGTTCCGAGATGCAATGCTTCGAGCTGTCCGGAAGATTGATAATCTTTCAACATTTCGCTTAATGACAGACAATAGGGGAACCATACCCGGTCGTCCTTTTCGATCCGTGAGGTCAGTTCTTCTTTGAAAGAGGAAAAAAACTTACCGATCAGGTTGAGCGTGTTGTTTCCCGGTGTACTCATCGATATGAATGAACCGAGATGCCTTTCTATATTCGGAATTTGGTAGCGCTGGTAATACAGGTTGGTTTTAGTCAGATAATCGATGATTTGTGAAGTATGGAATGTTTGTAGCTTCTTTTCTGGGAAGTATTCCTCATTGAGGAACGTGTTGATTACCGTCAAGAGGAAATCGGCATCCAGTTGGTATTCTTCACATATCGCCTTTACCGATTTGTCACCTAAGCCCAGGCGGATTCCAAAACGGTTAATGACAGGAATGAGTGAGGGATGCTCTTCCACCACCTCACTCATTTGCATATTAGGATATACTAATGGCATATTTTATGCTTCTTCCCATTGTTTTCGTAATAGTTCCACTGCGGCGGGCACCAAAACGTTCCGGTCTCCCTGGCATCCGCATTCGAAACTTACATATTTGTCGTAATCCAACATCTTCAAACCTTTAAAGCCGTTCACATAGTTATCCGCTTCGCCGTCTTCACCCGGCATGCTGCGGCGTTTACGGCTGGCAACATGCACATGTTGCAGATATTCGCCTGCGGAAAGGAAAGCTCCCATGTCGGAAGTCTCTTCCCAAGTCATGTGCCAGAAGTCACCCATACAGCGTACACCCGGATTGTTGATATCGCGGCAGATGGAGGCTGCATCCGCTACCTGGCGGAGATAAAAAGCCTCTTTCCTGTTGAGCGGTTCAAAGATAACAGTAGTTCCGTGTTCTTTTGCGAAGTTACCCATTTCATTGAATTGTTCGCACAAAAAGTCCCGTGTTTCCTGTGTATGAGGCATGGCTGGTTTCTGGCCGTTGAAAGCCGGAACGATGATCACTCCCGTAGAACCTAATTCGCCTGCGGCAGCCATGATCTCTTTCATCGTATCCATACACTGTTTGCGGATAGCCGGATCTGTCGAAAGGATGAAACCCTGGAAACCTGCACAAATGGCGCTCACTTTGATATTGCGTCCGTTGAGTGCATCCTTGATCTCTTTTACACGATCTTTCAGGCCGCGTCCACCCGGTTCGAAACCAACGACGCCCAACTTTTCCATGTAGTCGAGCTTTTCGTTGAGGTTGGCACCTGGGGCGATTCCTTCCTGAAAAGATATCTTCAACTCGGCTTTGCTGTTGGGGCATGATCCCTTTTCTGTCGGACAACCTTCTGTAGAAGCAGCTTTGCCACCACAGGCAGCAAAAGCTGAACTACCGGCTGCAACAGCCGCGCCAGCCAGAGTTGTTCTTAAAAAGTTTCTTCTGTTCAGTGCCATATAATTCTTATTTCTTGTCTTGGGCTTTACCCGGAACTTGAACTGTAAATCCACTCATATCCATCTTGCCTAAATTCAAGTCTTTCGGAGTGTAATCGATAGGAGAAGCAGTCATGGCATCCCAGGTCGTTTCTGCACCAGTGTAAGCTGATTCACGTCCCATGATAGCAGCCATATTGGCTACAGCAGTTTCAGATGCTTGGTCAATAGACTTGCCACTGCGGATCAAGTTAATCCAGTTGACGTGTTCCAATACATACGGATTCTGCTGTTTTGTGTTTGCTTTTTCTGCTTCTCCGTCATATTTCCAAACTACATTGCCTGCATTATCTTTGATTTCCATCGTAGCGCTGTTCCAAGAGCCTTTTGTTCCTTGGATAAATTCGCTGACGTTAGTGGCACAACCGTCAATCTGGCGACACATACTATGCAAGTGGATGCCGTTTTCCATTGTGAAGTCGATGCTGAAGTTGTCATACTGGTCGCCTGTTATACGACGCTGACGAGAACCGAATCCGACTGCTTTGACCGGTTTCAAACCACTGAACCATGTGAATACATCGATGTTGTGTACGTGCTGTTCTACGATGTGGTCTCCGGATAACCATTTCCAGTTCACCCAGTCTTTGATCATATATTCGCAATCGTTCCATTCTTTCTGGCGGTCACGATACCACAACATACTCTGATTCCAATAAACAACACCACCGGTGATTTCACCAATAGCTCCTTCCATGATCTTCTTGTAAGATTCTACATAGCTACGCTGGTGATGACGTTGTGTACCGGTAATGACACATAAGTTCTTAGCCTGGGCCTGTTTAGCTGTTGCCATGATAGTACGATATCCTACTGGATCTACACAAATCGGTTTTTCCAGGAATGAATGTTTGCCTTTTTCAGTCGCATATTGGAAATGAATCGGACGGAATACGGGGGGGGTAGCGATAATAACAACATCGACACCACTATCGATTACCTGTTTGTAAGCGTCCAAACCAACAAAACGTTTGTCTGCCGGAATATCAATGTTTTTCTCTTTTTTCAATTTACCTGCCAAATCATCGATTCTTTCCTGAAATGTATCACCTAAGGCAACGATTGTCACACCATTACCTGCTTCCAAGAAGTTGAATGCTGCACCGGAACCACGTCCACCACAACCGATAACACCGGCTTTCAACTCTTTTCCGTCAGTAGCCTTGTCGGGCAATTCCGGAATATAATAAGTTCCAGGCTCTTTCAGAGGCTTGTTTGCTGCAGCACTTTCGCTGCCACCTGCACATGAGGTTAATACACTTGCACTACCTGTACCGATTGCACCCAGTGCTCCGGCCATAGCTGTACTTTTTAAAAACGATCTTCTGCTAATACTGTTTTCTTTCTTCATGATATAGTAATTTTAGGTATCAATTAAACATCTGTTATTTTGCTCCAATTGCTGGGTCCGGTTCGCAAACCACACGGAAACCGATACCTCGGATATCCGAATACCACCAGATACTCTTCGGTTGCTGCGGGTCTGTCTTCAGCCATGCGTCATGCTTGGTATAATCGCGGGCTGCGGAACGGACATCTGCTGCATCGGAAGTGTAGTTACCGCCGCGTACAACCCATTCTTCTCCTTCTGTGATTAACGGGTTAGTCACACTTTCACCGCCTTTACTGTAAGCCTGAGGGTCATATTTGTCGGCACAATATTCCATTACGTTACCCAGCATGTTCTTCAAACCGAACGGGTTCGCTTTCACTTCGCCCGGCTCCTGAGTTCTGTTCTTGCTGTTCTTCGCGTAAATCACGAATGAACTAATGCTGTCTGTCTTTGCATCGAAGAACTTACGCCAGAATCCCTGATCTGAAAAATCTTTAGGATTTCCTGTGAAGAAATAAGGAGTTTCCGTTCCTCCACGGGCTGCATATTCCCATTCTGCCTCGGTCGGCAGACGGTATTTTTTCCCTGTTTGTTTAGACAACCACTGGCAGAATGTTTCTGCTGCGTAATGTGTCATCGTAATAGCCGGACGATCACCAGCACCCCATCCTTGGTCGGGGAATCCGAACGGGGGAGTCGGACCGGAAATGGCATCGACATCCGGATTGCTGTTATTTGCGTATACGGTTTCGGGAGGAGTACGTCCTTCACTCATGGTTTGTCCGTAGAATGCCCAATATTGATCCCAAGTAACTTCTACTTCTGCCATAAAGAAAGGACTGACCGTAACATTTCGGACCGGAGCCTCATCTGCCTTATGGAACGGTTCTTTATCTGTACTACCCATTTTGAATGTACCGCCCGGAATGGCAACCATTTTGAAAGTAACGGCCGTACCCGGAATTTGTTCCGTATAGTCGGTAAATGATGTGACAGGTGTCGCCGTCTTGAAATAGAGGCTGGTGTCGACCGCTGCTGTGGCAGCACCGGGAATGCCTGTTAATTTACCATGTTTGTAATCCGGATTATAGTGCCCCGCGTCGAGGTGGCAGCTGATACACTGCAAATCCAGTTTCTTTTCGTTTTCGTCATAATAAAGGTGAGCAGTGATACCATCTTGGTTAATCCCTTCCGGGAACAGATTCTGATGACATTCTTTGCAGGATTCGTTCGGAATATATTTAACGGCATGTTCCAGTTCCGACTTGGTGTTCCAGTCGAAATCTGCACTGTCTTTTGTCATGAAAGACCATACGTCTTTCAGTCCCAATTTGGCTTTAGCCGTATAATGATTCCATGTGTCGCTTTGAGGCGGAAGGTGACAAGCCACACAATGTGTTTTAACACCGCTTCCGTTATTTACGTGTTTGGAGAGTTTCCAGCTGTCTTCTACATGCGGATGAACATGGCACATCATACAAGATTCATCGGAAGAGAAATAAACGGATGTTTTGTATACGGCAACCATAATGCCTGCCCCGAGAAGTAACCCGACCAAAAGAATGAAGGTTTTTCCTTTGAAAAATCTCCCTTTGTTTTCGGAAGGATAACGATTAGAATTGTTATTAGTAGCCATTTGTTTTTATGGTAAACGATTTTACAATTAGTCTTGAATTAGATTTAAAAATCGGCAATAAAAGTAGTCTTTTTCTACATAAAATAAAAGTTTGCACCAGCTATTTAACGAAATATGCATAGTGATTATGCTTTTTTACCAATTTTTGTAAAAAGAGAAACTTGTCCCCGCTTCTTGGATAGAAATGCGGGGACAGATTCCTTTATTATTGCTGTTTATAAATTAGATTGAATCGGTTTCATGATGAAAGAGAATTCATAGTCCCCGTAATGAATACGGTATTGTTCCAGTGGAAGTGCTCCCCAACTGTTGACGCAACCCAATCCCATTTGTACCTTGTCAATGCACATATTGGTATAATTTGCCTGAGGTACAAGTTCGGAGTGTCTTTGGTCTTTTTGCGTACCGTCATCCAGAGATTCGATCGAATAATTCAGGGCTGAAGCCGAGAATGGAGCTTCCGAAATGAACATAAGTCCGTTACCGCCCTTGTTGGTCTGTTTCCACCACCGGATATCCGTTTTGGTCCCTGTTTCCTGCGGACGGATATAAGAGTAGAATTGCTCTTCTACAGTCTGTTTGTAGTTACCCAAGTCGGTAACGTTGTTACGGTCGGAATAGTTTTCGATCGGACCTCTGCCGTAGTAGTTGATCTGATCCAAGCATTTAGGCATCTGCATCTGCATGCCGAAGCGGAACATATCGGAAACTTCAGCCGATTTGTCGGCTACCATTTTCTGTATGACCTTTACTGCACCTTCATTGTTGATCGTATAAGTCAGATACAATTTGGCCTTTACTGCATCCATTGTATATTCAGCATTGACAGTTGCCATGTCGTTCTCGATTTTGTTTGTCAAAGAAACCAGTTTCAATCCCGGTTCTTTCCAAGCGGCATATTTGTTTTGTAGGTTGGCTCCCATATCGTTGTCGGTCGGAGCACGCCAGAAGTTCGGAGTCAATTTACCATCTTCTTTCAGCATTGTCGTGCCGTTTACGTCGTATCTACACAGGAATCCGTCATGCTTGTCAAAGTCTATGCGGAAGTTCTCTCCTTCGACGATCAGATAATTAATGTCATTATCTTTAATGGTTGGGATAACAGTCGCGATGTTCACCTGGTGTACATTTTGCAGATCCAGTTTCGGAGCGCTGTACGGGCGGATGGTCAACTGGTTTTTAGCTACCGTATAACCGGCAGGCAGCAATGTTTCCGCTTTTTTCAACTTAAAGGCCACATTTAGCAAAAGTTCTTTGCATTTGCAAATTCCATCTGTGCTATAATTCAGTTTTATGGACTTGGTCTGTTGCGGAGCTACTTCCAAGTCTTTGATCATACCTGTCTGAACCACTTCGCCGTTAGCCAGCAATTCCCATTCTGCATAGTAACCGTCCAGATTACGGAAGAAGTTTTCGTTATATACGTTCACGACACCGTTCGCCAAATCGGATGGAGTCACCCAGATCGATTGGTAGATATGTCCGACTTCGTGCATGTGCGGATTCGGTTTGCGATCCGGGCTAATCAGACCATTGTCCATGAAATTGTTGTCGGAAGCATCATACCTGTTCCAATCGCCTCCATAGGCATAGAAAGGAACGCCGTCTTTTGTTTTCCAACGCAGAGACTGATCGACGAAATCCCAGATAAAGCCACCTTGATACTTCGGATATTTGCGAACCAGATCCCAATATTCTTTGAATCCCCCTTGAGAGTTACCCATTGCATGTGCATATTCGCATTGGATAAGCGGTTTGTTTACATCACCTTTACAATATTCCTCGCTTCTTTCATAGTTCAGATACATCGGGCAATAGATATCGGTGAATTCGCTTGTCCGTGCTTGTTCGTATTGTACGGCACGTGATTTGTCTTCATTCTTGATCCAAGTATAACAAGCTTCGAAATTAGATCCCATACCGGCTTCATTGCCTAATGACCAGAAAATGATGGATGGATGGTTGTAGCCGCGCTGAACATTGCGCTGGTTGCGTTCCATGTGTGCTTTGGCAAACAACTGGTTTTTAGCCAGAGTCTTGTCTCCATATCCCATTCCATGAGATTCAATGTTTGCTTCCGCAACCACATAAATACCATATTGGTCACACAAGTCATACCACAAATTGTTGTCCGGATAATGACAAGTACGTACGGCATTGATGTTGTATTCTTTCATGACCTTGATATCCTGGATCATGCGTTCGCGTGATACAACATAGCCGTCGTCTGGATCCATTTCATGCCGGTCGGCCCCTTTGAACAAGACAGGTTGTCCGTTTACCAATATCTGGGAGTTTTTCAATTCGATCTTGCGGAAGCCTACTTTTACCGGAATGACCTCAGTCGTGTTGCTACCGTTTTTCAAGCTGGCGATCAAAGTATAGAGAACCGGAGTCTCGGCAGTCCATTTCTCAGGATTGCTTATCGCCATATCGGTGGAAACTTTGCCGGCACCTTTGACCGACGCAGTGGCGACTTCCTTGCCTTCCTTGTCTAACAGTTTCAGGTCGACTGTCCCGCTACCTTTCAGGCTCAGGGAAATATTTAAAGTACCGTCTTTATACTGTGTATCCAAATCCGGAGTTACGCGGATGTCCTGGATGTATTTCGGAGTACGGGCGTAGAGGTAGCAGTCACGACCTACACCGGAGAGGCGAAGGAAATCTTGGTCTTCCAGATAAGTCCCGTCGCACCAGCGGAACACTTGGAATGCGATCAGGTTCTTTCCCGGTTTCAGGTATTTGGTCAGGTTGAATTCAGCTTCGAGTTTGCTGTCTTCACTGTAGCCGACGAATTGTCCGTTCACCCAAAGATACATGTTTGACGTGACAGAACCGAAATGAGCGAAGATCTCTTTTCCTTTCCAGTCTGCCGGAACCATGATTTCTTTACGGTAAGAACCTACGTGGTTGTTTTCCGTAGGGATTTCAGGTGGGTTGTTCTCGAACTGGCTTCTCCAGGGATACCCTACATTTACATAGATCGGATCGCCATAACCATTCAGTTCCCACAAGCCGGGCACTTTCAAATCATCCCATCCCTTATCGTTGAAATTCACCTGATAAAAATCTGTCGGGCGCATATCTGCATTTTTTACCCAGAAGAATTTCCAGTTGCCATTCAAGGTCATAAAATTTTCGGATGATTCCTTACATCCTTTCAATGCACTGTTTTCGTCTTCGTATGCGAAATAGTTGGTGTGCATAGGGGCCCTGTTGATCTCGTTTACGTTAGGGTCTCTCCACTCATTTTTTTGAGCGAAAGCTGCTGTCCCGAGCAGGGACAGGCAGCAAGCAAGTACGTTTAGTTTCATAAGATGTTATTTATTTACGGTTTTTTAGGATCTTAATTAATCCATTTTTGCCATTTTACATTATCGTTATATCCGGCTTCAACCATTGTTTCAATGAATTGCATGCCTCTTACACCATCGTATACTGTTGGGAAATCCAAGCAATCACCGCTGGGGGATTCACCGTTTTTGATAGCTCTGACGGTAAGCGAGAAATTGCGGTAGATATTGGCAAAAGCTTCGATAAAACCTTCCGGGTGTCCTGCCGGAGTTCGGGTATTCCACAGGGCTTCAGGGGTCAGATAACCGTTGTTGCCGATATCTAATATTTCAGTAGGACGATCTCTCCACCTCAAAGTCAGCGTGTTCGGTTCCATCTGACGCCATTCCAATCCGCCTTTTTCACCATAGATACGGATGCGGATATTATTGGCTTCACCGGTTCCGATCTGTGTTGCGGTCAAGACGCCTGTCACATCGTTTTCGTAACGGAGGAATGCTGCCCCGTCATCATCGATAGGACGTCCGGGAACGAATGCCTTCAGGTCGGCACATAGTTCTTTGACTTTAAGTCCAGTTATATATTCACTTAAATGCCAGGCATGTGTTCCGATGTCACCTACGCAGCCGGCTTTGCCCGAGCGCTTCGGGTCCGTACGCCATCCGGCATTGTTGCCTCCTAATAATTCGATACGTTCAGAAAGCCATCCTTGCGTATATTCCACATAGACGCGGCGCAATTTCCCGAGTTCACCTTTCGCGATACGGGCTTTCGCCTCTTTTACTGCCGGATAGGCTGAGTATACATGTGTCAGAGCCAGCACGAGTCCGGTTTCTTCCACTTTTTTCTGTAGCTGTTTGGCCTCTTCAAGAGAGAACGTCATCGGTTTATCTACGACTACATGGAACCCTCTTTCGAGCGCCATCATAGCTGGTTCGAAATGCCAACGGTTGGGAGTCACGATTGTGACAAAATCCATCCTTTCTCCTTCCGGTAAAGTCATTTCGTGTTCGAACATTTCCTGGTAAGTGCTGTAAATCCGGTCTTCCGGCAAAAAGTAAGATAAACCGGAACTTTTGGATATCTCAGGGTCTACGCTGAAACATCCACAAACTAATTCAATCTGGTTGTCCATAAAGGCTGCGCGACGGTGGATCGCCCCGATAAAGGCGTCACTACCTCCTCCAACCATTCCCATTCTTAATTTTCTGTTCTTCATGATATTATTAAATTAGCAATTCAATGAATTGAGATATTGCCCAAAATTACAAAATGTTGTAATAAATACAATGTATTTTGTAATTTTAATTTGTTACAATTATCGTATGAGTCGCATTTACAATAGTTCCGTTTTTTCCGACTCCTTCGACTGTAATCGTATATTCACCCGGTAGATCGGAAGTATAAAATGGGATTGTCATTTCTTTCTGACCGTTACTTTGTAAAGTGGGAATCCAGAGCAGGGTATGTCGGAAATCTGGTTTGCCTAATGTTTTAACCTTTTCTTCTTCATATATGGGTGTATAAAAATAGCGAGTGGCCTGCGTGCATCCTTTATTGAACAGTTGCGTGGCTGGATCCAGTTTTATCCCCTGGTAGTCTCCTTTGTATGTCGAAAAAGATAAGATGCCGTCAAATCGTTGCCCTCCGAAAATATAATGTCCCAAATAGACATCTATTTTTTTTAGTAATAACGGGTTATAGCTGTATATCTGTTCTTGGTCCGTGATTGGTATGTTGTCGAACAAAACAAGTGTTTGTGTGGAGAACTTATCCATTTTTTCTGTTAGGACAGAGAAGGTCCGCTTGCCATCCTTTTTACTGACCCTGGCAATAGGAATGAACTCTGTCAATATCTCTTCAATAAAAGGGAAACGCGTATATTCATCCAGAATATAAGACTTATAGGGCTTGGAAAACGTGTGTGGGGGAGCACTTTCTATCCGGTTGATGGAATCACCGGTATAGACTTGCATGACTTGTACTCCCATGCTTCTTTGTAAAAGATACTGATGCCAAGTGGAATCAAGATAGATAGGTTGGTATGTTTTGGAACGATGCAGGGCGAATGGCGATTGTAAATCGATCCGGTATGACTTTTCGGATGTATTCAAAACAACTGTAGCCATCTCTTTTTTCCCATGTGTCAAACCTGTATAAAAAGTGATATGTCCGTTTTTATCGGTTTTCCCGTTGAATATTTGGATATTTTCTCCCGGAAAAGAAAGCAGTCCAACGATACCATATTCTGTAGCCGGCTGATTATTGCTTCGGTCTATAAGCTGTCCTTCATAGATAGGACCTTCGTATTCCGGAATAATTTTTGTAGAGAAACTTATCGGATCTTTCGAAAACAGACTTTCTTTCCATTTCAGGATCGATGGAGTCGTTGTTTGTATTGGGTCTGTACCGGCAACAGAAACAGAAAGGGAGATAGAGTCGGAGGGTAATTCCTGGATACGGATAACCCCTTTATTTCTTGCTTGATATGAGGCTTTGTCTGCCGATACTGTTATGATGTGGTTTGGTGTTACCCGGTTAGGCAGCTTGAAAGAATGATTTTCTGTTCCGGACTGTATCCGGTTTTCCTGAGGTTGATAAGGATTTACGACAGAAATCTTTTTTTCAAAAAATATATCTTCTCCTTCGTTCTGCATGTATCGGGTGTAAGCGACCAACCGATAGTAGCCCGTGGGTAGGGTGACAGGAAGTTCCATCCAGCCATTTCCTGTCCCGTCTGTCAGATCCAAACGGACCTGTATTTCGGGTATGGAGTCATTCAACAATTCAATATAACCGACTTTGCTGAAAGAACTTAATTCCCCTTCAGTATTAGTCGTATATAATTTTAACCAAAGCAATTCACCTGCAATGTAAAATTGTTTGTCGGTTTGAAGATATACCCGTTCTTGGTATGAAGCATATCCGTAGCCTGTCCCGATTAGCAAGAGCAGGATCGGCAGCAGTATTTGTCTGGTTGATATAACTGTTTTCATAAGATACTGTTTTTATTGATGATTGTTTGGCCAGAAATCCGGTTTGTTTTTTGTTCCTCCACGAGATCTACAATCTACGCATCGCCGATTCATACAAAAATAAGTTCCGCTTACTGCTCCTTCCGAAAGGATTGCAAAACCTTGCCCATAGGCTTTTTCTAACTCTCTTCCCGAAAATAGCTGTTTTTCTCTGCAATCATATATATCCGTCATGCCCGGAACATCTTCTGCTTTTATATAAAGGCGATAGGAGGTTTCGGTTGTAGCGTAAATATATCCGATGATGATTTCTTCAGGATTGCTCAAGCAGGTGATGTTTCCTTTTATTTCAGTTGGTTGGGGGGCGAATATTCCCCCTGTCTGTTCGACGTTTTTTCGCATATTTTCGAGATATTCATATGCTTTCCTGTCGAGTGCTTGTTGCTGGATTGATATGCTGTATAGATAAGAAAAACGGCTGTCTGCGGCTCCCAGGCTTAAAATAGTGTGGTCTTTTATTTTATTCTCAGAAAAATTGTCTGACTTACTTAATAAAATTCGGTTAGATGTTTTACTGGCCCAACAATAATGGACGTTTTCGGGTGAAAACTGGTTCAATTTCTGGATACCGTTTTCATAGCTCCAAGTATATTGAGCGAAATACTCGGAAACGATTTCCCAGTCTTCTTTGTAAGTCCAACGGTAATAGCGTGAAGCGTCCGGATCGTCGTTGTGGGTCGAAACTCTGATGTCGACTTCTTCCAGTTCTTTATACTGATAATTGACTTCATCGATTTCCGGAGTGATCTGCGGCTCTACAAAATCGGATTGATATTCTTTTCCGTTTATCAGGAAGTGGATGGCGTATTTTTCTCCTGGTTTGAACGAAATAGAGTCTGTTATCATGTAAGAACTTCCGGTTGTATTTTGTGCTGTTGCGATTGTCGTGCCTTTATCGGAAATAAGGGTGACTACTGCCTTTTTATTGGTTAGGTTCGGGTCATAAAAACTGCTGGATCCTTCGTTTGTCCGGTTGATGTGGATTATGGTTCCGTAAGGAGCAATGATGGCGCCCTCCACAACCAAAAGGTCGTTGATCCATTCCACGTCGGGTTCGTAGGGAGTGATGCAACTGGTTGCCAAACCGATCATCGTGCAATAAAAAACAAGATATAGTTTTATAGATAACTTTTTCATGATTCAGAATTTTATGTTGTAAGACAAATAAGGAATAGGAGCACCGAATATTGCCATCTTATAACCTTGTAATTTCCCTTCTTCGGATATGTAGTAGACGGAGTAAGCATTCTTTCTTCCGGTTACATTGTATACTCCGATGGAAAACGTACTGTGTGTAAGCAAAGTCAACTTATGGCTCGGTTCGATATTAAACGCGATATCCATCCTGAAGAAATCCGGTATCCTGTATTGGTTACGTTCGGAGTAGTAAACAAATTCTCCTCCTGCGTAACTGAATTTGGAAATCGGCAATGTTACCGGACGTCCTGTACTGTAGTCGCAGTTTAAAGAGAAACTG
Organism: Parabacteroides johnsonii DSM 18315; assembly: GCF_025151045.1. Taxonomy (NCBI): domain Bacteria; kingdom Pseudomonadati; phylum Bacteroidota; class Bacteroidia; order Bacteroidales; family Tannerellaceae; genus Parabacteroides; species Parabacteroides johnsonii. The sequence goes on along the minus strand of NZ_CP102285.1, from coordinate 2,642,868 downwards.
TATCGTTGCGTAAATTTGTAATTACCGGCAAGTTTCACTTCGTGCGGTTTGTCGTAATCTGCCGGATACCAGTTCCCGTCGTTGATCGGATTGGATATGCGGGCATCATGTTGCCTTAATTGAGTTCGTGAATATGAATAACTGATCCAACCGTTCAGTTTACCCTGTGTCTTTTTCACCATAAACTCCACGCCGTAAGCTTTGCCTTGTGTACTGATTACATCGGTTTCAATGTGATGGTTCATGGTCAGTTGTGCACCGCTTCGGTAATCCAGATAGTCTTTTATAGCTTTGTAATATGCCTCGATCGAAGTCTCGATACTGTTTCCCATAAAATTCTTATATAATCCGGCTGCCACTTGCATCCCTTTTTGTGGTTTGATGTTTGTGTCGCTTAGTTTCCAAGTGTCGGTAGGCGACATGATGGTAGTATTCGACAGTTTGTGTATATTCTGTTGTAAAGTATTGAATCCAGCTTTGACAGAGAAGTCACCACCGAAAGCATAACGGGCGGATAATCTGATTTCTGGGGCATGATAGGTCTTGAAAGCACGAAAAACGTTGATGGTCTTAGTCTCTGTCTCTGTTCCTTCACTGGGTAGTAGAGTAGGATCATAGAGGGAATAGGTACGCGGCCCCATCGAATTGAACATCATGTAACGCAAACCAGCACTAACCGACAGTTGGTCGTTTATCTCCCATCTGTCTGCCAGATAAAGATAGGTCTCTATTGCCTGCTCTGTTTGTAATTTATCTGGTGCGACCAATGATTCCGGATGGTTGGGCAAGTTTTCTCCCGGATTCAACCGGTAGTAAGTCGTTCCACCTCCGAAATCAACTGTATGTTTTTCATTCAAGTAATAAGTGAAATCCAACTTTCCGAAAATTTGGTTTATACCGAAACGTAATCTGTAGGCTTCTGCCGGGTTCTCTTCTGTTTTTGTCAGATAATCATAATGATCATATCCACCTGTAAAAGTCCCGGTCATCCGGTTCGGGAAAACATGCCTCCATTTTAAGGAACCGTTGGCATTGGTATAACTATATCGTTCGTTTGAATCGAAGTAGAAATGATCGTGACTGTAATAACCACTGGCATACAGGTTGTCTTTGTCGGAGAACTTATGATCCACTATTAGGTTTACATCGTAAAAACCAGCCTTCCCATCTTTATAACCGCTTTTTTCTGGTAACAGGTTGAGCAGCCAGTCCGAATAGGTTGTTCTGCCTCCGGCAATAAAAGATGTTTTCTTTCCGATTGGTCCCTCCAGTGTGATGCGGCTGGTCAGAAGTCCGAGACTTGCCGATCCTGTAAATTTCTTTTTATTACCTTCTCTTCCGTTAATTTCGAGGACAGATGAGATACGGCCTCCATATTTGGCAGGAATGCTACTTTTATACAGTTCGATATCTTTTACTAAGTCGGCATTGAATGCTGAAAATAGTCCGAATAAATGTGTTGGATTGTAGATTGTACCGTCGTTGAATAGGATCAGGTTCTGGTCGGTCGATCCTCCCCGTACATTGAAGCCGCTGGAGGCTTCGCCTACCGCTTTCACACCCGGCAGCATCATGACAATCCGTATCACGTCTTTTTCCCCGAATACAGTCGGCACATTTTTTATTTCTTTGAGGTTGACTCGTTCTACACCTAATGTATTGCTCCGGACATTCGCTATCCTGTCGGAAGTGATGGTCACCTCTTTCAGCGAATAGACCTGTTCTTCCAATTCAATGTCAAGCTGCCCGTTTGAGTTGAGCATCACTTGTCGTTGAGTATCTTTCAGTCCTATTCCTTTGATCTGTAGATTGTGACGTCCGGCTGGTAAAAGTAGGGTGTAAAAACCGAATGCGTCAGTTGTTGCAGCAATAGTTGGATTTTCGATATAGATGACAGCGCCAACGACCGGCTCGCCGGTACGGAAGTCGGTCATGTGGCCGCTTAATTTGATTGTACCGGAACGGGGAGTTGAAGCGTCTCCGATAGTATAAACTTTGTTTTCCGAGGTTGCTTTCTGTTCTTTTTGCTTATTAAGGACAGTTGCGAAATTAGATTTTTCTTCTCCTATCCTGCTACTTTTAAAAAAATTATCAGGGAGGGAGGTTATCAGTTTTTGGTCTTTCAGGACAAATAAATATTTATTGTCAAACGGGAATACTTGCAAATGACTACCTTCCAATATTTGCTGCATGGCTTCGATAGGCTGCGTATCCGTACAGCTGAGGGTGACAATCAGTGAATCGACATTCGCCGGATTGTAATAGATAATTAGTCCGCTTTGTGTGGCTATCTGGCGGAACACTTCTGCCGCCGGTTGTTTCTCGGCATGGATACTGACATTCTGTTGGGAAAACAACGGGGAATGACAGATAATCAATATGATTATAATATATCCGATTTGTGTTGTCCTCATTTGTTTAGTGTTTCATATTGTTTGACAATTGTAACAAAAGCCTGTTCTGGCCACTTTTTGAAGTTCAGCTTCTGTTCCCGGGCGTATCGGCTTAGTTCTTTCTTTTTATCAGGGAAAAGGTTGAGTAGGGCCCGTTTGTTTTTAACGGGATAACATCTATTTTCCTTGACGACATAGAATCGTTCTTTTATTCGGAAAGAGGCTTCGATGGAAAGTCCATTTACTTTTTCCTCGTAAGTGACAATGTATTTTTTGATAACTGGGTAGATACTATCGGATAGTAATACTACATATTCGTCGCCGATCAAGTCTTGCCATCCTCTTACTGACGGGTTGATAATGTGGTAACCGTTTAGTAGGATATAATCGATTCGGTCTTTTTCGGCAACGACAGGATAAAGCTTTTTCGGCGATTGCAAAACGAGCTCGTCTCGGAATAAATCCAACTTCATGAGAAGCCGTGGGTAGAGGGTTTTTCCGGAACTTATTGTTCCTTCCTCGAATTCGGCATTTACCAGATACGGATGATTCGTTGTTTGTTTTTCATATCGTGAATATTCTTTTCCGTTATAAATGAGGGCATATTCTTGTGCTGCGGAAAAGTAGTCCTGCATTAATTTGCCAGGCAATCCCTTGTCTGCATCGGTTTGTTGTCCGTGTAGTATTCCGATGGATAGATATAATAGTAGAATTATAGAAGTTCCTGTTTTCATAAATAGATAATATTTTGATAAAGGATAACAGCGGCAAATATAAGAATAATATTGCATTATGTAATATTGTGTGCAATAAATTAGAGAATGTAGATATATCAAAACCGAATATTGGTACATTTCATAAAGAAGAAAAGGAAGAGAATTGCTTCCCTTCCTTTTTCGTAGGAGGTTGAGAGTCGTTATTCCATTCCTGGGTTCTGGACCATTGCTGTGTTACGTTTGATTTCGTCACGACTGATCGGGGCAAAATACATCTTGTTGTCCCACTTGCGCGATTCACGATAAGACAAGTCTGTCACATAATAGGAATAATCCCATTTAGCTTCGTCGCGGACATAAGGTAGATTAGCTGTTTGTCCGGGTTTCAGACGACCGACAACCATAATACCAGTCAGCGGTTTGTTAGCTGTTTTGTCGGCGATCATCCAACGGCGGACATCGTAGTAGCGCGATTCTTCATATGCCAGTTCTGAACGGCGTTCCTGTTGCAGGAACTCGCGAAGTTCATTCTGGATAAATGATTTTCCGCGTATGGCTAATGTGTTTTTAGTGTCCGGGCGACCAATACGTCCACGTAAAGCGTCCAGATAGGTTGCCGCTTCATCCAGCCTATTCAGTTCGATGCAGGCTTCTGCTGCGATCAGATACATTTCGGCCAAACGAATATATGGATAAGGAGTAACTTGAAATATTTGTTCGCTGGCTGCTACCGTTCCATCAATTAGTTTTTTCTCTACGTAACCGGTAAATGAACCGTTCCAGTCCTCGATAGATGATTTTCGGGTGTCAACACCGTATAAACCGTTAAAAGTAACAGTTTGTTTGTTGGGTAATTCAATTTCTACCTTTCCTCCATCACTGACTTCATAGTAACCCATTTGCAGATTGCCCAAGGGAGTCGGATCGTAGGCTTTGGAGTCTGTTGGACGTTCACGTCCCCATACTGCTCCGTCATATCCGATTGTAGCATAGAAACGTGGTTCACGATTTGAGTATGGATTAACGGTAGTCGATTCACCGACTTTTGTTAATGGTGTATCATATAGAGATCCATCTTCCATCTCGAATGACATGGCCAAATCTTGTGTAGGTGTTACTCCGGCCCAGTTATGATAGCCATTCGGGCCGTGGCATAAGCCGACACGGTTTCTTACATTCTTGTCTCCACCGTTTTTGTTAATGAACTGTTTGGTAAAGATCATCTCCTTGTTATTGCTGATGATGATATTATGGAATTTTTCAGCAATCTCATTGACGGTATTGGCATTACAATCGATTAGTGAGTATGTGCCGCTTTCAATAACCTCTTTGGCTGTGGCTAAAGCTTGTTCATAAAGCGCGCTCCGATCTCCTTTATATTGGTTACATTCCAATGTATTGATGGTGCGGTCTGCAAAAAGCGGACTGGCAAGATGTAATAGTATACGGGCTTTGAGTGCTTTTGCTGCACCGCTGGTAGCACGTCCTAACTCACTGTCTTTGACAGTTTCAGGTAGTAAGCTGATCGCTGCGTCGATATCTTTCAGGATGAAATCCAAACAATCGCCAACATTACTGCGTGGAATACTGATGTTGGCAGCGCTTGCCATGTCATAGATCTGATTTACAAGAGGAACACCTCCAAAGCCTCTTACTAACTCTGTATAGAGATATGCCCGTAAAAAATGAGCTTCTCCTTTCATGACGTCCAGATTGTAACCTGGAGATTCGGGAACCTTGTCGATATTGGAAAGAACTAGGTTAGCTCTGTAAATCCCAAGGTAGCGGTCTTTCCATCTGAACGGGCAATTTTCATTGTCGAACCATTGCAGGTCACTGCCTGAAACGGCAATTTCATTGATCGCCTTTACGCCGTAGTTGTGGGTGAAATAAGCATCGTCTGTTAATCCGGACGTATTAGCTTCTTCTGCACCGTGCATGACATAGGCATAAATATCATTTACGACAGCTTGTGTCAAACCTGCATCCGACCAAACGTCTGTTTCGTTATATTGGTCGTTTGGAGTCAGGTCCATAAAATCAGAGCAAGAAGACATTGACAGTGTAACACCTACTGCTGCCGATATACATATATTTTTTATCGTTGTTTTCATAAGATTTTAAATATTAGAATGTTGCTTGAACTCCAAAATTGATAATCCTTCTTTGTGGATATGCTTCCAAATTGACGTCTCTTGCTTCGGGGTCGGCGACTTTTACATGATCCAATGTGAAAAGATTTGTTGCATCACCATAAATACGAAGTTTGGAAATACCCGCTTTTTTTAATGCATCGACAGAGAACGTATAACCCAGTTCCACGTTCTTCAGACGCAGATAGTCACCTTTGCGCAAGAAATAAGTATTCTTATTGGAAATCCAGTATTGATCTTCGCGTTCATAAGTACGTGGTCCGTTTGCCGTCGGGTTATCAGGAGTCCAACGTTGGTCGTAATATTCTTTCAGGAAATTACCGATCGTACCGGACCAGGTTTGAATATATACCTGACCTCCTGTTGCTCCCTGGAACAGAGCCATCAAATCCCAATTTTTCCAATTTAACCCTAATGTCAAACCTGCGACGAAACGAGGTTCTTCGTTTTTGTCTGAACGGATGCGGTCATCTGCATCGATTTTGCCGTCGTTGTTGATATCTTTAAAACGTATGTCGCCAGGTTGTGCACCTTCCCAGTGTGGGTAGGCATCGATTTCCGCCTGGTTGTGGAAGATACCGTCAGCAACATAGTACAGGCTTGTGCTCACTGGCAATCCTGTTGAAACCTGCCATGCGGGAGCTCCCGGAGTTTCATCCCAGAATAAAATTTTATTACGGGCATAGGTCGCATTTAATGATACATTATATTGCACATCACCGATATTGTCATTCCAACCTACCAACATGTCAAAACCACGGTTTTTCATTTCACCGATATTTTCTCGTGGTAATGTGATACCTGTGATTTCCGACAGAGATGCGTTACGGGAAATCAACATGTTTGTACGTTTATGATAGAATGCATCAGTTTCGACACTTAACCGGTTTTGTAAAAATTTGAAGTCAAGGCCGACATTGTAAGTTGTACCGACTTCCCATGTGATGTTAGGGTTCGGAGTGCGTACGGCGTACAGACGTTTACTTTCTTCACCGCCGAATACAACTCCATGTTCTGTAAATCCGTATGTATTCAGGTATTGGATGGAACGGTCGTATTCATTGTCCGAATTTAATAAAGCGTCGTTACCTGTCTGTGAAATGGATGCACGTAGTTTAAAGTAGTCGATAAAACGGACATTTTCTTTCCACCAGTTTTCTTCAGAAACGCGCCATGCGACAGATGCACCCGGGAAGAATCCGTAGCGTTTGTTTTTGGGGAATCTGTAAGAACCGTCAGCACGCCATACAAATTCAAACAAATAGCGCTCCAAGTAATTGTAGGATACACGTCCAAAATAGTTCAAGCGAGCTTCTTCCCATGAATAACCAGTGTTTTTCATACCGACGTCGCTACCCAGATTTAATTCCGGTTTAGTATCGGATATGAAACCTTGGCGGAATGCACTCGTAAAATCATAATCTTTTTTCTGGGCTTCAATACCGAACGTAACTCCTAAATTGTGCTGGCCGAATGTACGGTTGTAATCGATCAGTCCGTTTACCATCCAGGATGTAGCATCACTGTGCTCACGTGATAACTGCGCATTGTCCACATAACGTTTGGCAGCAGTCAGGCCGGAGCTGTTTTTATTAACGCCGTCCCAAGAATATAACAGGATTGGTTTTTCGAATTTTTTCCTGTTATAGAAATGCTTGTCATAAGAACCGTTTCCTCTTATGGTTAAACCTTCAATCCAAGGAATTTTAATATTGACTGATAAGTTATTTTGGATATAGTAATTTTTCTGGTTGTCGAAACCTGCTATATCTGTGGAGGTTACTGCGGGATTATCGCCACGTTCCAAGTCTGGACCCGGCTCGCCTGTTGGCCAATATGCATTTTGAGTTGGTTTTCCACGACGGATACCGGAAAAAATACTACTTGCCGATTTCATCGGGTATTTCGTATTCTCTAGACGGGCGATGCTACCCAACTGGAAACTTACATATTTACTTGTGTTGATATCTAAGTTCATACGCAAGCTATATTGATCATATCGGTTTGCCGAGTTTTTATAAATACCATCCTCGCCGTTAGCTGCGAAGTTGACATAGTATTTCATCTTTTCAGATCCTCCCTGTACACCTACGTCGGCACGATACATTGGAGACGCATTCTTGATTGTTGTGTCAAACCAGTCTGTATCCGGATGTCCCCAAGGATCGGAACCGTCTTGGAATAAACGTAAGTCTTCGTCTGTCCATGTTCCCGGATTGATTTCGTTGACCATTGTGGCATATTCGAATGCATTGGCCATTTTAGGAAGGCGTGTCGGCTGTGAAAAACCGCCGCTGGCATTGAATGTTACAGTGGCTTTTCCTTCTTTACCGCGTTTGGTCGTAATAAGGATTACACCGTTTGCGGCACGTGCACCGTAAATTGCGGCAGATGCGTCTTTTAATACGGAAATAGATTCGATTTCGGTCGGGTTCAAACGGTTAAAACCACCGTCGCGATCCGGAATACCGTCGATTACAACGAGGGGATCGTTGCTTCCCAATGAGTTTGTACCGCGTACTCGTATTGTAGTTCCACCGCCACCCGGTTCATCTGATTTTTGGAAACCGATGACCCCCGGCATACGGCCTACCATACCGTTTGACAAGTTGGTTGTCGGCGAAGCTTTCAGTTCTTCACCAGATACACTGGCAACAGAACCGGTCACAGTCACTTTCTTTTGTGTGCCGTAACCGACTACTACTACTTCTTCCAGTTTTTGAGTGTCTTCTTTTAAAGTTACATTGATCGTTGATTGGTTACCAACTGGAACTTCTTGAGCTTGATAGCCGATGTAAGAGAAAACAATAGTTGACTTGGAGGGTACCTCCAATGTATAATTACCGTCGATGTCGGTAATTATACCGATTGTAGTTCCTTTTACTGCGACGTTAACACCGATTAGGGGTTCACCAGTTACATCCACTACGGTACCTTTTATGGTTTTTTGCTGTGCAAATGCCGTAGCTGTAAACATGACGCAAAGTAGAAAACAACCGAGCGTCCTGAATAAATGGTTTAAAGAATATCTTTCCATGTTTTAGAGATATTAAATGAATATAAGGTTAAAAACATTAATGGATAATGGTTTATCCGTTTGGGAATGGATGTTGAGCTATGTTTTCATAGGCAATAGTAGTTTAATTAGACGTATGTTTGTAAAGAATAATTGCATTGAAGAATTTTCACCTGGTCGCATATAATTTAACTTTTAGGTTAACATTGAGTTTTTTACGGAAATATTTCTATAATGAAATGCAAGCCCTGTTAACAATTACGAACTTATTTCGGGACAAAAGTGGGTAAAAAGGAGATTAAATCAAAATGAATGTATAAAAATGTTTTGTCTTGTGATTGTTTATTGCGTTGTGTAATTATTCTGTGTTTTTTTAGAACTGATAAAATCAACATATTGAGATATTTGTTGATTTATATATGATTATTTCTTTACTTTAATTGCAATAATGTTTTTGTCTGTCTATCTTGAATCAAGACGAAAAAGGACAGTAGATTACCTACTGTCCTTATAAAGAGTGAAAATCTAAATCAAATTAGTCACTATATCCCGGATTTTGAATCAGATTTTTGTTACTGTTCATTTCATCTCGCATTATAGGCAGGTAGTAGCATTTGTCGACAAACTGGCGGGCTTCTTCTGCTAAATCGATAACCTGATATTTCATATCCCATTTAGTCGGATCTGCATTATATTTGGTTTGTGCTCCGATTCCAGGTTTTAACCATGCTGTTACACGGATACCCTTCAAGCTATTTAGACCTGGTGCATCCGGCGCAATCATCCAACGGCGCAAATCCCAATAACGGATTTCTTCGTAGCAAAATTCCAAACGGCGTTCGTTCTGATAGATTTTACGAAGTTCTGCTTGGTCGTTTGTCGTTACAGCCGGAAGATTGACATTGGCACGATATTCATTCAAATACTTTTTCGCTTCATCCAGTTCGCCCAATTCTATGCAAGCTTCGATATAGCAAAAATAAATTTCAGACAAACGAATGAATGGGAAGATTGCGTTGATCTTGTTGCGATGATCGCCATCGGCAGGGTTGATGTATTTTTTCAAATAATAACCGGTGTAAGTTGCGTTCCAACTTTCGCCGCCTCCTGCACGTGTGTCCATGCCTGAATAAAATTTAGACTCGTCTGTTACGGAAGGGTCTAATTGATAATAGCCTGTTTGAATTTTACCAGTGGGTTCGATCGTTGCATAGTCGGATGGGCGTTGTATCCATTGCATACCATCATACATGATAGTGGCATAAAAACGAGGTTCACGACCGCTATAAGGAGCTGCTGCATGTTGTGCGTTACTCCAGTCGAATTTGCTGCCGTCTTCCATAGCAAAAGCATCTACTAAATCTTGTACAGGAGTGTTTCCTCCCCAAGCATGGTAACCGGAAGGTCCATTGAATACTGGCATTTTTGTACCGCTTTCGTCTTTGGTATCAATAAAATATCGGGAGAAAATGTGGTCGGCACTTTCTGTCAGGAAAAAGTTCCAAATAGCTTCTGCTTTTTCTTCAGTGGAGAGTCCTGGTCCGCCGTAGGTCGGTATTGCATGCCCCATCGGATTATCCAGTAGCTCTTTGGCAGCAGCCTTGGCAGCTCTCCAGCGATCGGCTTTTGTTCCTTCAGTATAGAAAATAAGTTCCGGATGGTCGTATGAACCTAACAAAGACGACTTGGCAGAGGCTGTCGCTTGATCATGCAGGTCGCTGGCGGCATCAGTTAAAACACGTACTTTTAAAGCCTTTACTGCAGCTAATGTGGCCCGTCCTTTTTGTGTGTTGGCAAATGTCCGGTCTTTCAAGCATTCTGCAGCGTTTTCTATGTCGCTCAGTATTTGTTTGATACAATCGGTGTAAGAAGAACGAGATAGCAAGAATGACTCTTGCGGGTCTGTCAGTTGTGTTACTCTTAACTGAAGGGGAACGCCTCCGAATGCTCTTGTTAACCGATGAGTAAAATAGGCCCGAAGGAAATAGGCCTCGCCTTTTAGTTGCTGTTTGGATTCGTCAGCAAAAGTAGCATCGTCTACATTTTCAATGAAGTCGTTACAAGAACGGATGTTCAAGTACAAACGTTGCCACTGATGTCCGCTCTGAGTCTTAGAGAACCATCCTAAATTTACATCCGTTACGGCTCCGGCATTTGTCTCGCGGAATTCACGTCCGTGTGTAAATAAAGCTTCATCACAAGCAGAAGCTTGTAACTCTTCTGTGAAACCAGCATCTTGGAAGGCAAAATATATGTCATACATATACGCTTCGGCCAAATTCTTTTCTTTCCAGATATCCTCTGCCATGATCTCTGTTTGGGATTTCGTATTCAGGAAATCCGTGCTACAGGATGCTGTTATTAGAGCAGCAGACAGTAAACATAATATATTCGCTTTTTTCATTTTATTCTAATTTAGAAAGTTACTGTGAAACCGACATTGATAATTTTTGACTGTGGATAATTGGTTGCATTGGAACTTGTACTTTCCGGATCTATATCTTTGCAGGGTGAGAATGTTAGTAAATTTACACCGTTTACATAGATACGTGCATAAGAGATCAATTTGGTCTGAGATAACCAAGCTTTTGGCAATGTCCAACCGATCTCCAAGTTTTTCAGACGGATATAATTTGTATTGACCATCCAGTAGGTATTACTGCCAGCGGCTGTTCCATCCCAATAATAAGCAGAACGTTCATTTACACGTGGATACAGGCTGGACGGATTTTCGATAGACCAATGTTTGTCATAGACGTATTTCGGGTAATTACCGATATCTCCTGCTTCCCAGTAAACTTTGGTCCATGAATCGGCTGCCCCTTGGAACAGTACGCTTAAATCGAAGTTTTTCCATTGCAGGTTACCTGTGATACCGTATGTCCATTTAGGTTCATTGGTGCGGTCGGAGCGGTAGCGGTCGTCCGGCGTGATTTTACCGTCCCCGTCCAAGTCTTTGAATTTCATATCACCAGGACGTAAATCAGCATCTTTAGTGATACCATCGTAATTCGGACGATTGGCGATATCATTAATTTCGTCCCAATCTTTGAATACTCCGTCATATTCATAATATAAGCTTGTATTCATCGGATGGCCGGTCGATTTTTGCCATTCCGGAGCACCTGGAGCTTCATCCCAGAATTTGATTGTATTTTTTGCGTAACCACCGGTTGCAGAAATGCTATAATGCCAGTCTTTGCCAATATTGTCGCTCCATTCGATTTTGAAGTCGAAACCTGTATTGTCTACTTTACCGATATTTTCAGCCGGGAGGGTCAAGCCGGATGTCGTTGGAATGGAAGCGTTTCTACGCCACAAGATGTTGGAACGTTTGTTGTAAAAATAGTCGGCTTCCAAATATAAACGATTGTCAAATGTACGTGTTTCGATACCGATATTAAAGTTGTTTGCACGTTCCCAAGTAATATTTGGATTCGGGAATCGGCTGATTCTTAAACCTTTTTCATCGGCGTTGTCAATAATGTAACCCCATTCGTAGTAGTATGTCGGAGAAAACTGATATTCTCTTAAAGAATTGTCGAAATAGACTTGGTCATTACCCATCTGGCCCCAAGATGCACGAATTTTGAAGTAGTCAATGAAAGAAAGGTTCTCTTTCCAGAAATCTTCTTCAGAAATACGATATCCCAATAATACACCAGGGAAGAAACCAAAGCGGTTACCTTCTGCGAACATGTAAGAACCGTCATAACGCCAAACGAATTCAGCCAGATATTTTTCTTTATAATTATAAGCCATACGTCCAAAGTAATTCATACGGGCACGTTCCCAATTATCTCCATCGCTTTTAGCATTTTTTTCTTTGTCACCCCCAGCATTAAAATGATGCAAAGCGTTTGACAGGAAATAACGGCGGTAAGCATTGAATGATTCAGCATTCGACCAATCTCGCTCCATACCAATTAAGAAGTTAACACCATGATCGCCAAAGTTGCGATCGTATGTCAAGATACCACTCAATATGGTGTTGGTTTGATCGGTTGATTCCATGGATAAATCAGGATCTTCATGGTTTGGATAACTTAACATTGGAGTTAGTTTCGGAGTTTTTCCATCTGCTTCGTAACTAACCTTATCCCAGTCATATAATGTCCAAGGCTGGAACCATGTTTTACTTTGTTTTAAATATTTGTCATATGAGACGGAAGCTGTTAATTTTAAACCTTCGATCCAGGGTTGGGTGATTTCAACTTTTGCATTACTCTGAATGTAGTAACGCTTGTCATGTGTGTAGCCGGTTTCGTCCGTGCAAGCTACAACCGGATTACGTCCGTATTCCTGTGCTGGTCCAGGCAGTCCGTTTGGCCAGTAAGCTTGATCGGTTGGGCGTCCGCGGGAAGTGAACCACAATAAATCTCCCGCACCTTGACTTGGAAAATTACGATTTTCCTGACGTCCCATCAATTGTGCACCCACCTTAATGTAGTCATTAAACTGTGCATCGACGTTCATGCGGAGATTGAATTGCTTGTAATTGTTTGCTGATTTGTGATACAAACCATCCGTATATTTGTGACCGAAGTTTACGAAATACTGATATTTGTCCGAACCTCCTTCCAGTGATGCATTATGTACACGCTGTGGTGACCAATTTTTGAAAGTGGCTGCATACCAGTCTGTGTTTGGATATCTCCAAGGGTCGTTACCATTACGATAAAGCTCTATCTCTTCCGGAGTTCTGAACAATGTATATTCGCCCATGGTCTGGCCATTATTTTTAGCAGGGTTAAGCATGGCTTTGTTCATATACAGTTCATTCATCAATTCAGAATATTCGACAGCGTCACACATTTCCGGTAAGTTGGTTGGTTTAGACCAGCCTTGGTTAAAAGAGTAAGTGAATTCAGGTTTTTTCCCTGCGCGTCCCTTTTTAGTCGTGATCAATATTACACCATTGGCAGCACGTGCTCCGTAAATAGCAGCGGAAGCATCTTTCAATACGGACATTGTTTCGATTTCGTTCGGGTCCAAACGTTCCAAACCTCCGGCCCTTGCAGCTACTCCATCGATAACAATCAACGGGTCATTGTTTCCAAGCGTATTTGAACCGCGGATTCGGATCGTTGCTCCGTCATAGCCCGGTTCTCCTGATCGTTGGTAGGTTACAACACCAGACATTTTACCTGCGATGGCATTTGATAAGTTGGCAACTGGTGATTTAACCAAATCATCACCTTTTAGTGTAGAAACGGAACCGGTAACGGTTTCTTTTTTTTGAACACCATACCCGACAACGACAACTTCATCGATGTTTTGAGTATCTTCTTGCATGGTAATGTTGATTGTTGTTTGATTCCCAACAGAAAGTTCTTGCGTTCTATATCCTATATAAGAAAACACAAGAGTCGCGTTTGTCGGAACTTCTAAAGTGTATTTACCATCAATATCAGTAATGATACCAATAGTCGTGCCTTTTACAGATACGTTTACACCGATAAGAGGTTCACCTGTAGCATCGACAACTATACCTTTGATAGTTTTTTGTTGTGCAAAAACAACTGTTGTACATAGTACAAAAAGTGATAAGGTTAACATTCGGAAGAGGCTACTAATGACACCGCTTCGTTGTGAATGTGTTTTCAAAGAAAAGTCTTTCATGTTCTTTCTTTATTAAATGAATATAAGGTTAAAAAAACAATAAGGATATTGCTATCCAGCTTAAAAAAATAGAATTCGAATACTATTTAGATCATAGGCAATATGAATTAAATGAAACATGTATTTTGGTAAAATTGATTATGCTGTATGAAAGAAAATTACGATAGAGTGGTGGCTATTACAGATCATCAAGCCATTTTTTGAAAAATGCTCTGCGATATAAGTTTTCGATAGATTGTGTTGTACCTTCTTTGAACTGTGTTCGAATGATTGTTGGTCTCATAATGAATACTTTTAAGTTAACAATCTATTAGGAGGCCGATCATTTACTTAAAGTAAACACTGACCTTGTTAATAGATTTAAATTATATCTGTGGCAAAGATATTGCAAAATGTTATATATACAAAAATAAATGCAATAAAATATTACAGAGCACACTTATTTTGTTCTGGGACTATTGTTAATTTGGTTACATGAACAGTATATTAGAAAATATAGATACAATTCGAAGGAATAAAGGCTATTCGCAGGAATACATAGCGACTCAAATAGGAATGAAGCAAGCTGGGTTTAGTTTGATTATGTCTGGAGAGAGGGAATTGAAATATAATACCTTATTGCAAATTGCAAAGGTGTTGCAGGTCTCTGTAATAGATCTTATAACATTTCCGGAGAAGTATGTTCCATCCAAAGGGGGAGGCATGTCGACCGAAGCCGTTCTGCAAATTAAATTAGACAGCGATAAAAAGGATCAGATATTGAATATTGTGTTTGGGGAGCAGATTGCGGAATTGTTGAAATCGAGATGATTTCCTTATTGGCACGGAAGGAGAGGCTCGAACTCCCGACACCTGGTTTTGGAGACCAGTGCTCTACCAACTGAGCTACTTCCGTGTTTGCGGGTGCAAAGGTAAGAGAATATTCTATAATTCCAACTATATGCACGAAAAATAGTTGATAAAACTGCTTATTTTCTCGATTCTTTGGTGATTCCCGGAATTTCTTTCCTATCTTTGATGTAATAGAGTTGTTAATCGGGTATATAATTTATACAAACAATCAACAAAGACATGAAAGACGAATTAGACATGAATGCCAACCTTTTGGTTGAGTTCCTTCAAAAGCCATCTTCCAAATTTACAAAGGCGGATATCGTATCGTATATTAAGGAGAAGGATATCCGGATGGTGAACTTTATGTATCCAGCCGGTGACGGGCGCTTGAAAACATTGAATTTTGTTATTAACAATGCTGCATATCTGGATGCAATCCTGACCTGCGGAGAGCGTGTGGACGGTTCCAGCCTGTTTTCGTTTATCGAGGCGGGTAGCAGCGACTTGTATGTGATTCCGCGTTTCCGTACGGCGTTTATTGATCCTTTTTCCGCATTGCCGACATTGAGCATGCTGTGCTCGTTCTTTAATAAAGATGGCGAACCGCTGGAAAGTTCGCCTGAATATACGCTGCACAAGGCAAGCAAGGCCTTTACGGATGTGACGGGTATGCAGTTCGAAGCGATGGGAGAGTTGGAGTATTACGTGATTGCGGATGAGGAAGATTTGTTCCCGGCAACAGATCAACGAGGATATCATGAATCGGGGCCTTATGCGAAGTTCAACCAGTTCCGTACGCGATGTATGCAATATATCGCACAAGCGGGAGGACAGATAAAATACGGACATTCGGAAGTTGGTAATTTTACTTTGAATGGTAAAATCTATGAACAGAATGAGATTGAATTCCTGCCTACGCGAGTGGAAGATGCCGCCGACCAGTTGATGATCGCCAAATGGGTGATCCGTAATCTGGCATACGAGTATGGGTTGAATATTACGTTTGCTCCGAAGATCACGGCTGGAAAAGCAGGTTCCGGTCTGCATGTGCATATGCGTATTATGAAGGATGGCAAGAACCAGATGTTGCAGGATGGCGTTTTGTCGGAAACGGCCCGTAAGGCAATTGCCGGTATGATGAAGTTAGCTCCGTCCATTACGGCTTTCGGCAATACGAATCCGACTTCTTATTTCCGTTTGGTTCCTCACCAGGAGGCTCCGACGAATATTTGCTGGGGCGATCGTAATCGCTCTGTATTGGTGCGTGTTCCGTTGGGATGGGCCGCCAAGAAGGATATGTGTTCGCTGGCAAACCCATTGGAAACAGATAGTCATTATGACACGACGCAGAAGCAGACGGTCGAAATGCGTTCGCCGGACGGATCGGCCGATTTATATCAGTTGTTGGCAGGATTGGCGGTCGCTTGCCGCTACGGATTTGAAATTCCGGATGCGCTGGATGTGGCCGAGAAGACATATGTGAACGTGAATATTCACCAGGAAGAAAACAAGGCACGCTTGGAAACATTGGATCAGCTGCCGGATAGCTGTGTCGCTTCGGCCAAACGCCTGCAGCAGCAGAGGGAGATATTCGAACTGCATAATGTCTTTAGCCCGAGCATGATCGACGGTATCATAAAGAAATTGGAAAGCTATAATGACACGACATTGCGTGAGGACCTGAAAAATGATCCTGAAGGAATGCTTGAACTGGTAAACCGGTATTTTCATTGTGGGTAAATGATGATTTACCGTAGGGGCGGGGTTCTACTCCGCCCGATGTAAATAATATCCGCCTTGCCCGGATTCAATGGGCAGAGCAGAGCCCTGCCCCTACGAAATAACCATTACACCATTCTTAAATCCTCGAACATCCGTTTATACACTGCCGCCTTTTCCTCCAAAGGCTTGGGATAAGCACGTGAGGAAGAAGGCATACGGTAGAGGCGGAAAATGCGGCCCGACAGGGTGAAACGGGAGTAGGAGCCGACTTTGGGCTCTTCAACTGGAGGGAGCATGGCTATCAGGGTGTCCATCGCTTTTTGTCCCGTTACGACAATTGCTTCGCATTCTGGTATTTTTGCCAATACTTCAGCCGGGTTAAGCGGGGTGACAACCTGTAGGAAGTTATCCGAGGCATTGTTTTTAAGCCGGATGATCTCCACGGCGGTATCACCGATTCCTATTCCTTTTTCCCGACAGAAAGCTTTTGCTTTCTCTTCACTGAAAGCCTTTTTAGTTTCTAAGAAATATTCTTTATCGTTATAAAAGATCAGTCCGAGTATCCGCCACATGTCGTTTTGGATATTCGGATAATAGAAATTCATCGACCAGCGCACACGCGGAGGCGGGAAACTACCCAGCATCAATAATTTCGTGTTTTCCGGAAGGAAGAACCCTAACGGATGCTGTTCTACCGGCTGAGTGACTGGTGTTTTCATTATTTTACCCGACTGTTCCATTCATCCGGTTTGAAACCGACCAAAACCTGATCTTCGCTGATCAGCAGAGGGCGTTTGATCAATTTGCCGTCCGAAGCCAATAATGCAATCTGTTCCGCTTCGCTCATCGCGGGCAGCTTGTCCTTCAATTTCATCTCCTTATAAACCAATCCGCTGGTGTTGAAGAAATTTTTCAGTGGCAATTTGCTGTGTCCGATCCATTTCGTCAGTTCTTCGACGGAAGGATTCCGGTCGATGATATGGCGGTCCTCGTACGTTACTTTGTGCTCATCCAGCCACTTTTTTGCATTTCGGCAGGTGCTGCATTTCGGATATTCTAAAAACAAGTAGCTCATACGGTTACGATATTATTTTCCTTCTTTCTTTTGTCTTTTGGCATCTTCTTTGGCCATCAGCACGACATTGTACACGAAGTCGGTCATCCATTCTTCCGAATATCCGAGTGTTTCTTTGTATTTACGTATTCTCCAGGCGACTTTCTGAACGCCGACATCTTTCCATTCTGAACGGGTCACGATTTCGTGGATGGTCTTCTGCGTTTGCGAATATAATAGTTTCTTCACCAGCATGGAGAAGCGGAACTTCCATTGCATCAGGTTGTCGAGCAGGGAGAACAGATCGTTGTTGAACCCCTGGTACATGATGAAATAGGATTTGATGTCGTTCTGCGTCCTACAGTTCTTTTTGATAGAGGCATCGATTTCCTTGAAGAAGTTTTCGTTCAGTCCGTATTCCTGCATCAGGATTTTACGGGAACGGGATTTCTCGGCTATACCCAACTTGTTGTTTTGGGTCGGAATCTTAAGCATCCGCTTGAACAACGCCATGTCGTTCAATATGTTGAGGTTGGTGATACCTAACTGCACAGCCATTACCGCCTGGTAATACACGCGGATCAACGTAACGAACTCTTCTACGGAGCCTTTCGATACGACTTCTGTTTCTTCTTCTTCTTTCTTTTTAAATAGTTTGGAAATGAAATTCATTGTGTGTATTTATATTTATTGCCGGCAAATATAGGAAGAATCTTTCTATATGCCTAATAGTACATTTTGCAGGATGTAAACAGCGGCTCCCGACAGATAGCCGGCCAAGGCGAGCAACGAGATCCTTTTCAGATACCAGATGAAGTTGATTCCTTCCAATCCCATCACGACGACTCCGGCAGCAGAACCGATGATCAGCATGCTGCCACCCACTCCGGCGCAGTAGGCGAGGAATTGCCAGAACACGCCGTCTTGTACGAAATGGGCCATATAAGCCGGGTCGGCGGCCGTAGCAACCATCGCATCCGAGGCAACAGGATACATGCCGATAGCACCGGCGACGAGCGGAACGTTATCGACGATGGCAGAGAGTGTTCCGATAATCAGATTAACAGCATATACGTTGCCGATCGTATCGTCCAACCAGAGGGAAAAACTACCCAGAACACCACTGCAACGCAGTGCGTCTACAGCCAGCAAGATACCGAGGAAGAACATCAGGGTAGCTCCGTCGATACGGCTCACAACTTTCGATAAGCGGAGTTTCAGATCCTCGTTGATCGGAGTTCTCCGGTACATCAATTCGGTGAATACCCACAGGATACCGACTCCCATCAAAATTCCCATGAACGGCGGCAAGTGGGTGATCGTTTTAAACACCGGAACGAACAGCAGGCAAAACACGCCGATGCAGAGGATCGCCAGTTTTTCGTTCGCTTTCAATACTTTTAGCAGAAGGTTGCCGCGGTCTTCCTCAAAAGCGTTGGGAGGGGTCACTTTCCCGTGCAGGCTGCGGGAGATGATCAGCACCGGGACTAAAGCCGACACGAAACTCGGCAAAAACAGATGCGGGATGGTCGCCGCAGTCGATATGTTTCCTCTTACCCATAGCATGATAGTCGTCACGTCACCGATGGGCGACCAAGCTCCGCCGCTGTTGGCGGCGATCACGATAATACTGCCGAAAACCCAGCGTTCTTTGTAGTCGCCGACTAATTTCCGGATCAACATCACCATCACGATAGAGGTGGTCAAATTATCTAAGACTGCCGACATGAAGAAGGTGATCGTGGCGATGACGAACAACAATTTCCGCTTGCTGTTGGTCGTGATCCGGTTGGTGATGAACAGAAAACCTCCGTGCGAATCGATCAATTCAACGGTAATCATCGCTCCGATCAGGAAAACCAATGTTTCTGCGATTTCTCCGATACTGCTCAATATCTGATGGTCGATGACGAAGCGGATGCACTGGTCTGCGTAGGGCAGATCCTTCATGAACGGGAATGCGTCTAAAAAAAGTTTAAATTCCTCGGCAGAAGCGGCCGGAATGAATTGAGGAGCTCCCAATGTATATAAAACCCAAAGGATTGTTCCGGTCAGGAGTGCTGTTCCCGCTTTATTGATTTTTAGCGGATGTTCCAGGGCAATAAGCAAATATCCGACCAGGAACACGATGATCATTGTTGTCAACATAGTATGTTTATTAAATTTAATTCAACGTGACAAAATTAAGAATTTATTATGAGAGAAACACCTTTGTTAAGGTGATTGTTTAGATTTGTCCGGCATATATGTTTAAATCGTCGCAGGGCAACCGGAGTTTCCATGCAGGGAAGTTACCCCGCGGATGCTTATGTAATTTGTTTTCGACAATGTCGAGAATATAAACGACAATGTCGGGAATATACACGACAACGTCGAAAATATGCACGACATTGGCGAAGACAAATTAGACTGGCATGAATTATACAAAATAATACCATCCGCCGTGCCTGATCTTTTTGTATCTTTGTCCTGCATTTAAAGCAGATATGAATATATGATAAGCTATTTACAAATAGATAAGTTGACGAAAAGCTTCGGCGATTTGATCTTATTCGAAGATATCACTTTCGGAATCGCGCAAGGGCAGAAGGTCGGACTGATAGCCAAGAATGGTACGGGGAAAACGACCTTGCTGAATATCATAGCCGGAAAAGAGGATTATGACAGCGGGGCTGTTGTGTTCCGAAACGATCTTCGGGTTGGCTACCTGGAACAGACGCCGCATTATCCGGATGGCCTGACCGTTTTGCAAGCGTGCTTTTACTCTCCGAACGAGACAGTGCGTCTGATTGCCGAATATGAACAGGCGATGGCAAGCGGTGATCATTCTAACCTCGAAGATATCCTGCTCAGGATGGATAACCTGAAAGCTTGGGATTATGAACAGCGTGCCAAGCAGATTTTAGGACAGCTGAAGATTTATAATTTCGACCAAAAGGTGGAAACGCTTTCCGGTGGGCAGTTGAAAAGGGTGGCTTTGGCAAACGTACTGATCACCGATCCCGAACTGATCATCCTTGACGAGCCGACCAACCACCTGGATTTGGAAATGACTGAATGGTTGGAAGGATATCTTTCTCGCGCGAACATTAGTATTTTGATGGTGACGCACGACCGTTATTTTCTGGACCGTGTCTGTAGCGAGATTATCGAGATAGACCGGAAACAGATTTATCAGTATAAGGGGAATTACAGCTATTATTTGGAAAAACGACAGGAGCGGATGGATGCGTTGAATGCCGAGGTGGATCGGGCCAGCAACCTGCTTCGTAAGGAGCTCGACTGGATGCGCCGCCAGCCGCAGGCTCGCGGGACAAAGGCGAAGTACCGGATCGATGCTTTTTACGAGCTGGAAAAGAAAGCCAAACAGCAGCATGAGGCCGGTAACGTCAATCTGGATGTGAAGGCTTCGTATATCGGATCGAAGATTTTCGAGGCGGAGCATGTCTCGAAAAGTTTCGGTGATCTGAAGATCGTGGAAGATTTCAATTATGTATTCGCCCGTTACGAAAAGATGGGGATTGTCGGGAATAACGGAACGGGAAAATCCACTTTTATCAAGATGCTGATGGGGGAAGTGGAGCCTGACAGTGGCCGTTTTGACGTGGGCGAAACGGTTCGGTTCGGTTATTACAGTCAGGACGGCCTCCAGTTCGACGAGCAGATGAAGGTGATCGATGTGGTCCAGAATATCGCGGAATATGTCGATTTGGGTGACGGGAAGAAGATGGGTGTTTCACAGTTCCTGAACTATTTCCTTTTTGCTCCGGAGAAACAGCATAACTACGTTTACAAGCTGAGTGGGGGAGAAAAACGCCGTTTGTATCTTTGCACGGTCTTGATGCGTAGCCCGAACTTTCTTGTGCTCGACGAGCCGACGAACGACCTGGATATCGTCACGTTGAACGTGCTGGAGGAGTATCTGCGTAATTTCAAAGGATGTGCGATCGTCGTGTCGCACGACCGCTATTTTATGGATAAAGTGGTTGATCATCTGCTGGTGTTCCGGGGGAATGCCGATATAAAGGATTTTCCGGGCAACTACACGCAATATCGTGAATGGAAAGAGGTGCAGGACCAGTTGGAAAAAGAGGCTGAAGCGGCACGCCAGGCAAAAATGGCTTCTGCTGTGGAAAAAACGCCGCGTCCTGAAAAGGAGCAGAAAAAGAAACTGACTTTCAAGGAACGCAAGGAGTTTGAAGCGCTCGAAGTCGAGATTCCTCAGCTCGAAGCCGAAAAAGCCGAGTTAGAAACGGCCATGAGCAGTGGCATGTTGAGTAATGACGAGCTGCTGGCCAAATCCGGACGAATCGCAAAAGTAATAGAAGAAATAGACGAAAAGACAATGCGCTGGCTGGAATTAAGCGAGCTGGCGTGAATAAAATGGAAGATCATAAACCCATATTGTGGAACCGGAATTTCGTGCAATGCTGTATTTCCTATTTCCTGATGAACTTCTCTTTTTATATGTTGATGCCGACGATGCCGGTCTATCTGGTGGAAGTTTTAGGAATCGATACGGCGAGTGTGGGGATCGCTTTGTCCAGCTATACGATCGGCTTGCTCTGTGTCCGGCCTTTTTCGGGTTTTTTAGTGGATTGTTTTTCGCGTAAGCCGTTATACCTTTTCGCCTTCTTTGTTTTTGCTTTCATGTTCGGAGGATATCTGATCGCCACGACGATGCTGACTATTATGGCTGTCCGTTTCATTCAGGGTGGCTTTATGGGGTTGACTTCGGTTGCCGGAAATACGATTGCGATCGATGTGATCCCTTCCTCCCGGCGCGGCGAAGGAATGGGGTTTTACGGTCTGACGATCAACCTGGCGATGTCGCTGGCACCGTTGGTGGCCGTTGCCATCTATGGGAAAGGCGGGTTTCATCCGGTTGTCTCGATCGGTTGGGCGGCGGCTTTGATCGGAGTCGGTTCGGTTTGCCTGATCCGCTATCCGAAGCGGGAAAAGGTGCCGCGGCCGCATTTTTCCCTCGACCGTTTTATCCTGGTGAAGGCGTTGCCGGCTGCGCTTGCTTATATCCTGGTGGCTATTCCTTATGGGATGATTACCTCTTTTGTTGTTTTGTACGGAAAGGAAATAGAGGTGGCCGATCCGGGCTATTTCTTTATTTATATGGCGATAGGAGTAGGAACGTCGCGCCTGATCTCCGGCAGATTGGTCGATCATGGGAAGATACATTGGGTGTCGGTCTGCTCTTCGGTCTGCTTGCTGGTGACGTTTACCGTGTTTGCGACTGTCCACCAGTCTTGGGTTTTCTTTGCCTGCGCCTTGATGATTGGCATCGGGTACGGAGTAGGGGTTCCGGCTTTCCAATGCCTCTTTGTCAATGTCGCTCCGCATAATATGCGCGGTACGGCGACCTCTACTTATCTGACCTCTTTTGATTTTGGGGTCGGTATTGGAATGCTTTCGGCCGGTTTTATCGCTTCCTGTGCCGGATTGGCTGTGGCCTATGGAGTGGGAGCCGGTTGTTGCCTGGCTTCGCTTGGCGTTTATCTGCGTTGGGTGAGGCCCTCGTATGAGAAGCATAAATTATTAGTATAAGTTTATTATGAAGAAAGAGAAAAACAATAGTATTAAGGTACAACATTACGAATCGCCTTGCGGCCTGCTGTTGCTCGGTTCGTTTGGTGATAAACTCTGCTTATGTGACTGGCAGGTGGAAAAACATCGCGATCATGTAGACCGGCGGTTGAAACGGATGCTGTGTGCCGAATTCGAGGTTGGCACATCGGAAGTAATTGAGAAAGCAGCAAGGCAACTCGACGAGTTTTTTGCCGGAAAGCGTAAAGAGTTCGATCTGCCGCTTCTTTTCGTTGGTACGGACTTTCAAAAGGCTGTGTGGAACGAACTGTTGAAAATACCTTTCGGAAAGACGGTCTCTTATGGAGAAATGGCCTTGCGTATCGGTATGCCCAAAGCTGTCCGTGCGGTTGCCAATGCCAACGGCGCAAATTCCATATCGATATTCGCACCCTGTCATCGGGTGATCGGCAGTGATCGTTCGCTGACAGGTTACGGCGGCGGGCTTTCGGCTAAAAAGTTCTTGCTTGAATTGGAGTCCCAACCCAGGCTGGCTCTGTAAATAGAAGGTCGTCTGGTTTGCAAGTAGCCATAACGGAGTTTTCGACATTAATGCCGGAGCATTTATTAATTTGGTCTATTAATAAAGAATATGGTATCTTATTTGTAGTAAATATTGCATTTGTACTTCAAAAAGATTTCTTAATTGTTAAACAATATCCAATTTGCTAATCGTTAACAATATTTGAGTATATTCAAGAACAATGTTATAAAACATATTGTTATATTTGTAGTAACGAAAAGATAAAAGGTAAAAAGAAAGGGGCAGATGGCCCCTGTGTTTAGGTTTAACAATTTAATGTTTAGGTATTATGAGACGTTTAGGTATGGCTGTTGCAGCCGTTTTATTATGTGCAACAATGGGTTTTGCACGCGAGAACCGTAACAATGTAAGTAAAGAACCGTTTGCTATTAACTTTGAAAAATTGAGCAACTATTTGCAGTTGTCCTCTTATCAGGCCAATGAAGTAGCAAATATCAACGAGTATTTTCTGGATATGCAGGGAGAAAGTCTCCGGGCAAGTGAAAAAATGCGTGACAAAAAGATGCGTCAGGCTGTTTATGGAAATCTGAAGTTGATGAAGAAGGTTCTTACACCGGAACAGTATCGCAAATATGTGGTTCTGTTGAATGTGACAAATAACAATAACCGCACTTTGAATTTCTGATAATTCAATCTGAATCAGGTTATTTTTGATAGCGGGAGAGATTGTATGCTTTATGTGTACAATCTCTTCTTTTTTATCTATCTTTGCGCTGTTTTAACAAATAATGAACAACACAAAAATCGAACAGCAACGCAAACATGGAACAACCGCTTAATCTGGTTTCTAATACCACGCTGAGAAAAAATGTAGCAGACTACACTTTGATTGTTATCGGTGCTTTTTTACAGGCACTTAGTTACAGTTTATTTCTTGCACCTTATAAAATCGTACCGGGAGGGGTGTATGGTATATCGATTGTTTTGCACCACGTGACGCAGGGGCTTTTCTCCTTTATGCCCGAAGGATTGCCGATGGGAGCGACTGCTCTTTGTTTTAATGTGCCTTTGTTACTTTTGGCCATGAAAAAACTTGGTTTGGCATCGGGGCCGAAAACAATTGTGACTTTTGTCTTGATATCCATTTTTACAGATAGTTTTTCATATCTGTTTGCCAATCAGCCTTTGGTTGAGAATGACAGTTTTATTGCTTGTTTTTATGGTGGCGCAATTTTAGGACTTGGAGTGACGTGTGTGTTCCGTGCGCAGAGTACGAGTGCCGGTACGGATGTGTTGGCCCGTGTGATCGCCCAAAATTCTAATTTGAAGGTAAGCAATATGATTATCGTCATAGACTCGACTGTGGTGATGTTGGGGTTGCTTGTATTCCAGGATTGGGCGGTGCCTTTGTACTCCTGGTTTGCTATCTTCGTATTCGGAAAAGTGGTGGAAATGTTTCAGACCGAGAATCCCAACCGGGCGGTGTTTATCGTTTCGAAGAAAACGCAAGAGGTAAAAGAACTGATTGTCGGAAAGATGGGGATGCGCGGTACTTTCCTGCATGGTCGCGGTATGTATGAAGGAAAGGAAAAAGAGATCATCTTTACCATTGCCGAACGTAAAGACCTGCCCCGCCTGAAAGATGAAGTGAAGGAAATCGACCCGAATGCCTTTATCTCGACTATGCATGCAAGTAAGGATTCACCGCGTCCGGGAATTTAAAGAGTTGAAAGTTGAGAGTTGAAAGTTGAAAGTTATTTTCGCTCTCAACTTTCAACTCTCAACTTTCAACTTTCAACTTTCAACTTTCAACTAAAATGTATACCTTTGCCTCATTCTAAAAACAAACCGTAATAGTAATGCCTAATATTTCACAACGAGGAGTCGATATGCCGGCTTCCCCAATTCGGAAACTTGCCCCGTTGGCTGATGCTGCCAAACAGAGAGGTGTTCATGTCTATCACTTGAATATCGGTCAACCTGACCTGCCTACCCCGCAAGCGGCATTGGATGCGATCCGGACGATCGATCGGTCGGTGTTGGAATACAGTCCCAGTCAGGGATATCGTAGCTATCGTGAAAAATTAGTAGGATATTATAAGAAGTATGATATAAATCTGGCGGCGGATGATATTATCATTACGACTGGTGGTTCGGAAGCCGTATTGTTCGCTTTCCTGAGTTGTCTGAATCCGGGTGATGAAATTATCGTGCCTGAGCCAGCCTATGCCAACTATATGGCCTTTGCCATTTCGGCGGGGGCGGTGATCCGTACGGTAACGACGACGATCGAGGAAGGTTTTTCTCTGCCGAAAGTAGAAAAATTCGAAGAGTTGATCAATGAGCGTACTAAAGCGATCTTGATCTGTAACCCCAATAATCCGACCGGGTATTTATATTCTCGCCGTGAAATGAACCAGATACGGGATATCGTAAAGAAATATGATCTTTATCTGTTCTCGGATGAGGTGTATCGTGAGTTTATATACACCGGTTCACCCTATATTTCCGCTTGTCATTTGGAAGGGATCGAACAAAATGTTGTGCTGATCGACTCGGTGTCGAAGCGTTATTCGGAATGTGGTATCCGTATCGGTGCGCTGATCACAAAGAATGCCGAGGTCCGCAATGCCGTTATGAAGTTTTGTCAAGCCCGTTTGAGTCCGCCGCTGATTGGTCAGATTGCAGCCGAGGCTTCTTTGGATGCTTCCGAAGAATATGCCCGTGAGACGTATGATGAATATGTCGAACGGCGTAAATGTTTGATCGACGGCTTGAATCGTATTCCGGGGGTGTATTCTCCGATTCCGATGGGAGCTTTCTATACGGTAGCCAAATTACCGGTGGATGATGCTGATAGGTTCTGTGCCTGGTGCTTGAGTGATTTCGAATATGAAGGGCAGACGGTTATGATGGCCCCGGCTTCCGGTTTCTATACGACCCCGGGGCTGGGGAAGAATGAAGTCCGTATGGCTTACGTTCTGAAAAAAGAAGACCTGGCGCAGGCACTCGTGGTGCTTCAGAAGGCGCTGGAGGCATATCCGGGGAAAACAGTATAAATGAATTGATAATTGACAATGAATAATTGACAATTAAAACCTGTCAATCCAAAATTGTCAGTTGTCAATAGTTAATTGTCTATTGCTTTGAGCCTAGAGTATTTTATAGCAAAACGTATCTATTTCAGCAAAGAGGGAAACCGGCAGGCTACTCCTCCTGTTGTTCGTATTGCTATGATCGGAATAGCCTTGGGACTGGCTGTCATGATCCTTTCGGTGGCTATAGTCATTGGTTTTAAGAAGGAGATCCGGAATAAGGTGATCGGTTTCGGCTCTCATATCCAGATCACGAACTTCGATAATAATGCTTCCTATGAATCGACTCCGATTGCTGTAAGCGACTCGTTGCTGGATTACTTGAAAGCTTTTCCGGGCATTACGCATGTGGAGGCTTTTGCTACGAAGCCGGGAATCCTGAAAACAGATACCGACTTTCAGGGGATTGTCCTGAAAGGAGTAGATGAGAACTACGACTGGACTTTTTTCCGTAATAATTTGAAAGAGGGTGAACTGTTCACCCTTCCTACCGATAAGGCGTCTACGGATGTGTTGATCTCCCGTTATCTGGCTAATCTGTTGGGCCTGAAAGTGGGTGATTCCTTTTTAACTTATTTTGTGCAGGATGAAGTGCGTGCCCGTAAATTCCATATAACAGGTATTTATGAAACGGGTTTTGTCGATTATGACAAGCTGTTTGTGATAGCTGATATCCGTCAGATACGCCGCTTGAATGGTTGGGCACCCGACGAGGTGAGCGGTTTGGAATTGCAAGTGGCTGATTATGATCATTTGGACCGGATTGCCGAAGATTTGTATTTTGATATTGCCGAGAAGCAGGACCGGAATGGCAACACATATTATACCCGCTCCATCAAAGAACTGAATCCGATGATATTCGACTGGCTGGAGGTGCAGGATATCAACGTGGTGGTGATCTTGGTACTGATCCTGGCCGTTGCCGGCTTCACCATGATTTCGGGGCTGTTGATTATTATTTTGGAACGGACGAACATGATCGGTATTTTGAAAGCTTTGGGTGAAAATAACACCAGTATCCGCAAGATATTCCTCTATATATCCTTTTTTCTGATTGGAAAAGGGATGATATGGGGCAATTTGATCGGAATCGTACTTTGCCTCGTTCAATCTTATTTTCGTGTTGTAAAGCTCGATCCGTCCGTTTATTATTTGGATGCGGTTCCTATCGACTTGACCGTCTTTTCCATTGTTTTGCTGAACATCGGTACATTGACCGCTGCTATGTTAATGATGCTCGGACCTTCTTATCTGATAACTAAAATCCATCCGGCAAAAAGTATTCGGTTTGAATAATAATGTGCCAATTGGTATATTGTCTGATTGGCATATTGTTTTATGCTACATTATTGGTAAAATCTTTTTTCCCGTTGAACATTCTGTAGATACGGACATATATGTCATAGGCCGGTTGAGCGATTTCCAGCAAGGGAAGCCAGACGGTCAACGGGTTTTGTTGCAGGAGTAGAGCTGATTTTTTATAAACGAACGCTTTGACTGTGAACCGGAAGATCAAAAGTAATCCTGCCAGTATCGAAAGTAGCCAGTTTCCTAAAAGCCCGGCGATGAAGGTGGAAATTGCCGCAATTCCGAAAAATAGATAACTGACGATTTCCATCCGGTAAAAAGTTAAGGAACATCCTTTGTAAAAACGTTTGGTGGCGGAGCGGGAGGCTTTCATTTCTCTCCAGGTTCCGGAATCCTCTATTTTGTTCATCTCGATGATGGAATCAGACGAGAGTTGTACTTGTGTATTGGTGGAATTCGAGACTTCGTTGATGAACAGATCATCTGCTCCGGCATGAAGGTTGAGGGACTTGGAGTAACCTTTGTGGTCAAAGAATAGTTTCTTGCGATAGGAAAGGTTCCGACCGTTTCCGGTGAAAGGATGATGGGAGAGGGCCGAAGATATCATTTGTAACCCATTGGTCAGGTTATCATAAGCAATGAGCTTGTGTAGGAACCCTTTTGTATGGCGATACGCGCAAAAACCTAAAACAATATCTGTTTCGGTATTGTAGGAATTGACCATTGCCTTGATCCATTTAGGACTGATCGGACGGCAGTCTGCTTCGGTGAAAAGGAGGATGTCATGTCGGGCAGCCTTGATCCCCATAGTGAGCGCAAGTTTTTTATGGCTCAGGTATTGAGTGTCTACAGGCACGTATGTATAATAGAGGTTCTTGTATTCATTTGAAAATAGTTTCAAAATGTCTTCACTGTCGGCATCGGAACCATCGTTGACAACAATGACCTCATAATCCGGATAATCCTGGTTCAGCAATACCGGCAGGTTATTGCGTAAATCTTCTGGTTCGCCGTGAGCATAAACAATGACAGAGACTGGTTGGGCTTCTTTGTCCACCGTAGCCTGTTCCGTGCTTTCGGCTGTCTTTGCGGCACGTAACGGGCGTGCATATGTAACCAGATAATAAAGTATTTGTATGATAAACAACACACCTGTAATTCCTGCCAGGAGTAGTTCAAGGGTAGAGAATGTAAGTAAATTTTCGCTCATCGATATTATATTGTCTTTGGTAGTGCAAATGTACGGATGATTTTTGATTTTATCGCCGTAAAATGGTTGCCGATCTATATAAAAGGCTATCTTTGCCCCTGTCAAATAGTTAACAGAGCGCCATAACCCCTCAAATGAACGCTGCGGATGCGGATCGCGACGATTTCCATATCGGTATCATCGAACAGATCCTGACCACCCAGCGACATTATGACCCGCTCATCAAGGCTGTCGGTGCCCACATGGACCCGTTGGTGTCTGCCTTCCAGGGAGGACAGGCGCGTGCGTATGACGACCAGACGGGGATGATGGATAATTTCCTGCAGGAACTGCAGTCTGACAAGTACAAGGATGATGTTGAAAAGCTAAAACTCTCCAGTTGGATCGATGCTTTGAAAAAGGCGAACGACCTTTGCGCCTCATTGAGTTCGGGACGCACGGGCGAACGGACGGAACAGGTGAAAAAACAGGTGACTGCCCAAACGCGTCCGATCTGCGATGCGGCTTATGCAGATGTGGTCAAGCATCTCAATGCACGTTGCCTGATTAATGGCGACGAGAAATATGCCGAACTGATCACGTATTGGAACACTCGTCTGGATCATTACCGGGCCGTCACTTCCCATCGCCTCGGCGCCGGGAAGGGGGGAGCACAGGTAAGGGCGACATCACGCCGACCCCTCCTGCCGGAGGCGGAGGAGACGAACGCCCCGGCGAATTGTAAGCCCGGAGGACAAAAAAGAAAAAGCGGGGATGGCAGGGATCTCCGCTTTTTTTATGAGGCTAAGGGTCATTTCTTCCCGCAAAGCTTGAACAGCTTGCAAAGGTCGTAACCGGCAGTGAGCTGGAAAACGCAGTTTTTGTCGGAGTACTCTTTTACATTTGAGACGATCCCGGCATTATAACTGAATGCCAGGTCCAGCCCGAAGTCGAAGCGATAGCCTAAGCCGAAAGTGATGGAGGCTAATGTGTTTTGATAGGGAATGTTTTGTTTACCCGTTCCTGCCCCATCTTCGCCGGACATCAATAGCCAAATCCAATCGTTTCTTTTTATGCAAAGATCCAATTGCGGTCCGGCAAAAATGTTTAGTCCTTTCAATATGTAAGGCATATATAATTTGACTTTCAGAGGAATTAGCAGATAGTTCTCTTCAATAGCATCCTTATTCCATTTGAAACCCTGGTTCGCATATAAAAAATCAGCTTCTAATGCGAAGTTCTGAATCCTGTATTCTCCAAATAATCCGGCAGTAACGCCAGTACGAGAATTATGGTCTATGCCTGTAACCGACACATCTGATATTCCCAAACCGATTTTAGGCCCGAAAGACCACTGACTTTGTGCTGTGCTGCCGGATTGGATACCGAATATCATTAGAAAAAGATAAAAGATTTTTTTCATGATGATGGATTTATATTTAAGGTTTAACATTGATCATTTGTAAATCCTTCTGGTATTTGAGGAAACCGCCTTCTACATACCAGCCGTCGGAGAGACCATTATTCCCCTAATTGCAATGAAAAGAAAGAGGACCGCTTTCCGCATGTTTTTCAATGTAAATACGCCAGATGTCATAACCATCGTCTTTTTCGTATTTATCGTAGGTCGTGTTCATACTGCGGCGTTGACTATCCACAACCCATGCATGGCCTTTATTTGTTTCAGGATTTGTTCCTCTGACATATGCCGGACATTTCTCCTTTGCTTCTTTCCCTGATAGATTCTCTTGCATATCCTCATTAGAACAAGAGAATGATAAGCATAAAAAGAGCAGCATGAGGATAGAGATACAGCCTGAACTTGGAGGATTGTTTGCATGTGTTTTCATATGCGGTAATTTTATAATGTTAGACTTAGTAAATAAATATCACAAATGTAAGGTTTTAAATTGATAGATTAGTAAGTTAATGTGAAAAAATACAAGTCCCCTTGTCCCCGCGCTTGACGCGGGGCCGCAAAAGAACCGACCTTATCAATCAGATGTTTATAGTGGCAGTTTTAGTGCGATCCCGCGTCAAGCGCGGGAACAGGACAGTTTTGTTGTTTATAGCATATCCGAATAATAAGCCACTGGCAACTTCCGGCAGTTATATTGCGAAGCCATCACTTCGCCGTAAGCGCCTGCGGAACGGAGGGCGATCAGGTCGCCACGATGGGCACGGTTCAGTTCGACATCTTTACCGAATACGTCGGACGATTCGCAGATCGGGCCGACAACGTCATAAACTTCAACTTCTTCGTCGCTGGTGATATTTTCCATGCGGTGGTATGCGTCGTACATGGCCGGGCGGATCAGCTCGGTGAAGCCGGCGTCTAAAATACAGAATTTCTTCGTTTCACCGACTTTCACATACAGCACTTTAGAAATTAGCGAACCACATTGTGCGACGATGGAACGTCCCGGCTCGAAATGAACTTGCTGTCCCGGACGAAGTTGCAACAGTTTGTTGAATACGGCAAAATAGTTGTCGAATGCCGGGATAGGCAAATGATTCGGGTGATAGTAATCGATTCCGAGACCACCACCGAAATTCAGATTCTCAACTTTTATTCCACGCGCTTCCAGTTCTTCCTGAATTTCATTGACACGGATTACCAAGCCACGGAAAGCAGCCATGTCTGTAATCTGTGAACCGATATGGCAATGGATGCCGATCAGTTTAATATGTTCCAGGTGGCTGACCAAGTCCAACACCTGTCCGAGCTGACTCAGGTTGATACCGAATTTGTTTTCCTTCATGCCGGTTGTAATCTTGGCATGTGTATGAGCATCTACTTCCGGGTTGATACGGAGGGCGATCGGGGCTACTTTGTTTTTGGCGGCAGCCAGTTCGTCCAGGATTTCCAATTCGGCAGCCGATTCTACGTTGAAGCAGAAAATATCGTTGTCCAGCCCTAAGTTGATCTCCCAATCTGCTTTGCCGACACCGGCATAAACGATTTTGCAGGCAGGGAAACCTGCATCGAGTGCAGCCTGTATTTCACCGCCACTCACACAATCGGCTCCCAGGCCGTATTCAGCGATAACAGACAAGATACGGGGATTAGCGTTCGCCTTGACTGCATAGTGGGCATGATAGCCATACTTTCCGGCTTCCGTTTTCACCATATTGAGCGTTTCTTTCAGCAGCTTTATATCGTAAAAATAGAAGGGAGTTTCCAGTGATTTGAACTTTTCTATAGGAAATGTACCTTTTAATATCATTTTTTTTGAATTTCTTTTGGTAATTAAAAAAGTATATCTATATTTGTAGCACGTAAATTTTTTCATAGTTAAGGTTTTGGTCAGAAAGGGTCATCTGTGAAGACGGCCCTTTCTTTTTTGTTGTACCTTATGAAAAAGGATGGCGTATTGATTGATTCGATACGCCATCTTTTTTGTTTATGCTTTATTGTTGAATAAATGATCGCTTAATGCTTGCAATGCTCGTGTTTTGTCGGAAGCTTTAACAAGGAGCGAGACGTTGTAGTTGCTACCTCCGTACGAGATCATTCGTACCGGGACATCCTTCATTGCCTGGACAATGCGGGCTTCGAAACCGACATTGTCCCATTCTAAATCGCCTACTACGCAAACGATTACCATATCTTCGTCCACTGTAACCGTTCCATATTTTTTCAGGTCGTCCACAATCTCTTCCAGATGTTTGCGATTGTCGATCGTAACGGAAACGCCTACTTCGGAAGTCGTTACCATGTCGATAGGAGTCTGGTAGTTTTCGAATATTTCGAACACCTTACGCAGGAATCCGGTAGCCAACAGCATACGGCCGCTCTTGATCTTGATGGAAGTGATATTGTCTTTTGCGGCGACGGCTTTGATTTTTCCTTTTTCCGTCATGTTGGAAATCATGGTGCCCGGAGCTTCCGGCTGCATCGTGTTCAACAAACGGACAGGGATGTTATTCAGCTTGGCC
This sequence comes from Parabacteroides johnsonii DSM 18315, assembly GCF_025151045.1. Taxonomy (NCBI): domain Bacteria; kingdom Pseudomonadati; phylum Bacteroidota; class Bacteroidia; order Bacteroidales; family Tannerellaceae; genus Parabacteroides; species Parabacteroides johnsonii. The sequence goes on along the minus strand of NZ_CP102285.1, from coordinate 2,609,745 downwards.
GGTAGGATGCAGGTAGGATGCAGGATCTTGGCCCCGAAGTAGGCCAGTTCGGCAGCTTCTTCGAAATGCAGGTGGCGAACCGGCGATGTCTTTTCAACGATACGCGGATCGTTGTTGTGCATACCGTCGATGTCTGTCCATATCTGAATTTCTTCTGCGCCGATAGCCGCACCGATCAGAGAGGCGCTGTAGTCGCTGCCGCCACGCTGCAGGTTGTCGATCTCGCCGTAGGCATTTCGGCAGATGTAGCCTTGTGTGATGAAGAGGTCTGCGTCTTTGTGTTCGTCTAATAATTTGACAAGTTTTTCTTTAATATACACAGGGTCCGGTTCTGCGTTCTTGTCAGTACGCATATAATCCAATGCCGGAATCAGAACGGAGTTCACGCCGCATTCGTTCAGATAGAGGTTCATCATACCGGTAGAAATCAGTTCGCCTTGAGCCAGGACAACCTTTTCTTCAAACAGTGTGAAAAGATCTTTCGTAAACGTGCGGATATGATCGAAATGATGTTTTATCAGTTCTTTGGCTTTCTGCTTATATTCGTCGGTGCTGTAGAGTTCTTCAATATGGCCATAATATTTCTGAGCCAGTTTATTGATGACTTCGTTTGCTCCGTCAGGGTTTTTCTTGTACAAGTAATCCGAGATTTCAACCAATGAGTTGGTTGTACCGGACATGGCAGACAAGACTACAATGTTACGTTCTCCCGTAATCAGTTTTGCTACACCTTTCATTCTCTGTGCAGATCCCACAGAAGTACCGCCAAACTTTAAAACTTTCATTTTCTTTTACTATATTAATTTGTTCTTCTTCGCTTTAAATGCGTGTGCAAAGTTACATAAAAAATTATTCTCCAACATCACTTAGGCAGGCATTCTCACATTTTACTATACGCGCGGGATAATTATGTACCAGCGTGTAGTTGTGAGTCGTCATGACGACGGCCGTTCCTTTGCGGCAAATGTCGTGCAGCAGTTGTACGATTTGCCCGCTTGTCTCCGGGTCTAAATTTCCGGTCGGCTCGTCTGCAAGGATCAATACCGGATCATTCAGCAAAGCGCGGGCGATCACGATACGCTGCTGTTCGCCTCCCGAAAGCTCGTGCGGCATCTTGTAGCCTTTGTCCTGCATTCCGACTTGAAACAGCACGTTGTCGATACGTTCTCTTATCTCGCTTTTCTTTTTCCATCCGGTTGCTTTCAGGACGAATTCGAGGTTTTTGTGTACCGAGCGATCGGTCAGAAGCTGGAAGTCCTGAAAGACAATTCCTAATTTCCTGCGCAAGTAAGGAATGTCTTTCCGTTTTATCTTGCAGAGGTTATAGTCCAGCAGCCATGCGTCCCCTTGGTTGATGGGAATTTCGCAGTACAAAGATTTCAACAGACTGCTCTTGCCGGAACCGACTTTTCCGATCACATACACAAATTCTCCATTGTGGAGCGTAAAGGAAGCTTCATGAAGGATCACATTCTCTTCACGGCAGATTTCCACTTTATCCAGTTTGAGCAGGGTTGTCTCTTCCATTGTTATTATCCTTTATGTCTGCTTTTTAGTTCGCGTGCGAGGTCTTCGATTCGAAGTCCTTTGCTTGTCAATAATACGATCAGGTGGTAGATCATGTCGGCAGCTTCATAAACGAGGCGCTCGTCTGTCCCGTTAGTCGCTTCAATAACTGTTTCGACGGCTTCTTCGCCTACTTTCTGTGCCATGCGGTTGATACCTTTCTGGAACAGGGTAGTGGTGTAAGAACCTTCCGGCATTTCCTGGCGACGCTGTTCGATGAAGTTCTGCAAGTATTTGAAGAACATGATATCTTCCACATTCTTTTCGCCGAAACAAGTGTCGGCGCCTGTATGGCATACGGGACCGGCGGGAATAGCCTTGATCAACAGTGTGTCGTTGTCGCAGTCAGCTGCGATGGTGACTACCTGCAGGGTGTTTCCGCTGGTTTCACCTTTCATCCAGATACGGTTTTTCGTTCGGCTGAAGAATGTCACTTTACCGGTCGTTTTTGTTTCTTCGTAAGCTTCTTCGTTCATAAAGCCCAACATCAATACCTTGTTTGTGTTGTAGTCCTGAACGATGGCGGGAATCAGGCCGCCCATTTTTTCAAAATCTAATTTCATTTTTTATCTGACTATTATATTGTTCTTAATTCATCCGTATGCGTTTCTTTATCTTTCAGCACCCGTTTTCGGTTTCATAGGCATGGAACAACAGTTCCATAGGTATGTAACAACAGTTTCATCGGCATGTAACGAGAGTTTCCCTATAAGGAAACGGTTGTTTTCTGCCGTAGCCGTCAGAGACGGACGTTGATCCCTTCTTCGTGGAGATACTGTTTCAAAGTTCCTATGCCGATTTCCCCGAAATGAAACACGCTTGCCGCCAATGCCGCATCCGCCTTCCCTTGGGCGAATGTGTCGCGGAAGTGCTCCATTTTTCCGGCTCCTCCCGAAGCAATGACCGGAATGTGCAGGTTGTCAGCCAGTGTGGCCAACGCCTCGTTGGCGTAGCCGTCTTTCACGCCATCGTGTGTCATGCTGGTAAACAGGATTTCCCCGGCTCCCCGGCTTTCTGCTTCTGCCGCCCACTGAAAGAGATGTTTTTCCGTTGGAATACGTCCGCCATTCAGGTAGCATATCCAGTCGCCCGTTTCGAAATTTGCATCGATGGCCACCACACATACCTGGCTGCCGAAATTTTTGGCAATCTCTTCGATCAGTTCCGGATTACGCAGGGCTGCCGAGTTGATGGAAACCTTATCGGCTCCGGCGCTCAACAGGCGCTCTACATCTTTCAGCTCGTTGATGCCGCCGCCAACCGTGAAAGGAATGCTGATATTGGCCGCTACCTTCTTGACCAGTTCCGTAAATGTCTTACGTCCTTCGTGCGAAGCGGTTATATCTAAATATACCAACTCGTCTGCTCCCTCCCGGCTGTATTGTGCCCCCAGTTCGACCGGGTCGCCGGCATCGCGGAAGTTTACGAAATTAATTCCCTTAACGGTTTTCCCATCTTTTATGTCCAAACAAGGTACTATTCTCTTGGCAAGCATATATAATCATTCGTTTTTATCAGGTGAAGCGGATCAAGTCTTTCAGTTGTATCTTCCCTTCGTAAATCGCTTTACCGAAGATGACAGCCGGAATACCCGCTTCAGCCAGTTTTTCAATATCTTGTATGGAACTGACGCCTCCGCTGGCTATCAGGTAAAGCAGAGGTATCTGTTCCCGTATCTCCTTATATAATTCGATGGCAGGTCCTTGCAACATGCCGTCGCGACTGATGTCCGTACAGATTGTCTTCGTGATCCCTTTGTCGTAATAATCCTGGATGAAAGGGATCAGTTCTTTGTCTGTCGTCTCTTCCCATCCGCTTATTGCGATCATCTTATCTTTGGCATCAGCTCCGAGGATGATTTTCTCCGGACCAAACTTGGTGATCCAGGAAGTGAATATTTCCGGATTCTTCACGGCGATGCTTCCGCCCGTAACCATCTGCGCACCGCTTTCGAAAGCAATTTCCAGGTCTCCTTCCTGTTTCAGTCCACCTCCGAAATCAATGATCAGCGAAGTACGTGTCGCCAGCCGTTCCAACATACGGTAGTTGATGATCCGCCCTTGCCGCGCTCCGTCCAAGTCTACCACATGCAGACGCCTGATGCCATGATCTTCAAACATCTTGGCTACTTCCAGAGGATCTTCGTTATACACTTTCTGGGTGTCGTAATCACCTTGGGTGAGGCGTACGCATTTCCCGTCGATCATATCTATTGCCGGAATCAACTCTATCATATCACATTACAGTTTTAAAAAGTTACTTAATATAACCTCGCCGACCGAACCGCTTTTTTCCGGGTGGAACTGAGTCGCATAGAAATTGTCTTTATGCAGGGAAGCGCTGAACGGGAGAATATATTCGGTTGTTGCGGCGGTATATTTGTTTACGGGTACATAATAACTGTGTACGAAATAAACAAACTTGTTTTCCAATTGCTTGTTGAACAGTCCGTCTTTAACATCCGTAATCGTATTCCATCCCATGTGCGGAACTTTATCTGCGTGTTGCTGCGGAATGAAACGTTTTACTTCTGTATCGAAAATGCCTAAGCAATCCGCATCACCTTCTTCCGAATGGCGGCACATCAACTGCATGCCGAGGCAAATGCCTAAAACAGGTTGCTTCAATCCTTTTATAATCGCATCCAGTTTATGCTCTTTCAGGTGTTCCATTGTGGTCTGGGCTTCACCGACACCCGGAAAGATTACTTTATCCGCTTTACATAACAGTTCCGGATCTGCTGTGATTGTTGCTTCGACTCCCAGCCTCTTCAGTGCGTAACTCACAGAATAAATATTTCCGGCATTGTATTTGATAATGGCGACATCCATTGTTGCTTTCTTTTTTATATTGAACTGCAAAACTAACAAATTATCATGACATATAGATGTCTGCTTTATGAAAAGTTGCAGAATAGATGTTATTTGTGATAAACTGGCTGGTTTGCCATTCTTGGCTTATTGTATGGTTTCCTCAAATACCCGCTGGTCTAAATCGAAATAGTAGTGCATGAAATTTGGTTTTCTATCCCGTTTATTTCGAATTACCCGCAGAGGTAATATTTTTTAATAAACATGATATTTGTCAAAGTGTTGAACATTAGTGGAATACAAATATTTCCCATATCGTAGGGGTTATTGTAATCTATGTTCCCAACCAAATAAACGGAAAGATTTTAAAACAAATTAAGAATATTGCAAAAATCTAAGCCGCTTGGTCGAAAGTTTGGTTCCTGACTAATGCGCAGATTCGATGTATCAGTTTGTTTCTAATATTGTTTATAACCAAATTATGATGCTTCCCCTCTTCCCTTTTGCGCCTGTAATACTCTCTTAATATTGGATCATGTATGGCAGCCGTTCGTGCCGCTTGGGTGAGTAGCGTGTTTAGTTTTTTATTGGCAAATCCACTGGTCTTTGCGTTACCTTTGACACTGGATCCGGAGGTTCGTTGGAACGGGACCACTCCCGCATAGCAGGCCAGCTTGCGTGGATCGTCAAAACAGGTGAAGTTTTCGGTATAAACGATCAAAGCAAGGGCGTTGACAAAAGCCACGCCTTTGATGGATGTAATACGCTCATAATTGTTTTTGATCTCCTCTTCACTGTTGATCAGATCCATTATTTCCTTTTCCACATCTTTTATTTCACGGGTCAAGTTTTTCACTTGTGTCAGGCTATGTTGATATATGTAATCCGTTGCGCGATTCCCTTTCAGGACCGAATGGAGTTCTTTGGCATGTACCAATGCTTCATTTTTCATTTTCACCAATAAATCACGGAATGTAAAAAATGAGTGCAACGCCCGTATGGTTTCCGTATTGGGGGCATAGACCTTGGCCATATCCTCGAAACGGCAAGCGTATTGTGCGATCAGCAATGAATCCGATTTATCATTTTTCCCGCGTTGCATGCCACTGCTGTGCTTGATACTGTAAGGATGTTCCAGCCACAGTGTATAACCTTCGTGCGCGAGAGTGTTACTCAAACAAACGCTGTAAAGTCCCGTGTTCTCACCGCAAAAGAGCATCTGATCCTTGCCTGTCTGCGGATAGCTTTCACAAAGCCATGCCAACAGACTCTCATGTCCGGCAACATCATTACTGAACTCACGATGGACTCCTGAAGACATGTTTTCTTTCTCTATCACACTTACATCCACTTTTTTCTTGGAGAAATCAATCCCGATAAATAATTTATTCATACCTTTATATTGTTTTTGGATTAACCGAAAGCAGGAATGGGCTACTACTCTAAATGATATCCTCATATATATCAATAATCTATTTAGTCTTTGCCTGCTTGACTAACGGAAGTCTGTTACAATAACTAGTCTTGAAAGACTATCATTTTCTATTAGTGTACTTCCGTTAGTCGGTTAATCTATTTTCTTCATACAACAAAGATATAGATTAACCTCAGCTTCTTGCTTTACGCAAACTTAGAGTATTTTTATCGGCTATGAATCTGCTTGGAATCCGTTCCTTTTTGGCAAAAATGGATTCTTCTGTTCCTACATTTTTTGCTTAGTAAGGGTGCTTGCAAAGCATAACAGACGGAACTATGGAATAATAGCAAGACAAAAACGGATGTGTCTTTCAGAATATGAATAAAAAAGTTTCAGTGTAAAAGGTTTATTATCAGAGATGATTGAAAAATAATAAAAAATATATGTGTGTAACTCTTGCATAATTCAAATAAACCACCTACTTTTGCATCGCAATTCAGAGGAATAGCACTTGAAAAAGTAAAGGTTCGGTAGTTCAGTTGGTTAGAATACATGCCTGTCACGCATGGGGTCGCGGGTTCGAGTCCCGTCCGGACCGCCAAGAAACATTTTGGTGCGTTAGTTCAGTTGGTTAGAATACATGCCTGTCACGCATGGGGTCACGGGTTCGAGTCCCGTACGCACCGCGAAAGTAAATAGCAAATTAAAGCAAAGCTCTGAAATTCAAGGATTTCAGAGCTTTTTCTTTTTCCCCGCTTCGGCAAAAAACAGCGGTTTTAGGCAGTTCTCACGTGGCTTATCCGTGGGACTTTTTGAAAGCCGTTTTTGCTCCCACGAATTGACGCATTTGTCTTTGATTGTCAGCTTTTTGCGTAGCTGGTTTTTGAGCGTAGCAAACTAATTTTGTACCACTTAAAAATCAAAGAATTATGGGAGCAGTGAAAAGAAACACATTGAGCGTATTGTTCATCATCAAGAAATCGAAACTTCTGAAAAACGGTGAAGCTCCTATCTGCATGCGCATCACCGTGAACAAGCGAGTAGCCGAAGTTATGATTAAACGGAGCATTCCCGTAGATTTATGGAATCAGAAAAAGGAATGTTCCAAAGGGAAAGACCGTGTAGCCAACGAACTGAACCACTATATCAATACGGTTCGCGCCAAAATATTGCAGATACACCGTGAACTGGAAATAGACAACAAAACAATAACAGCCGATATAATAAAAGATTGTTTTTATGGACGTGACAAGGTACAGCGCAGCTTGCTGGAAGTTTATGCGGAACATAACGAGAAATGCCGTGCCCTGATTGGCAAAGAATATACGGAAAGCACCGTAACCAAGTTTGATACTTCCATAAATCGCTTGAAAGAGTATATCCGCAGTTGCTACCACCGTGATGATATAATGCTGGTAGAACTGGACGGGCAATTTATCCGTGATTTTGATTTTTGGCTGAAAACGGATAAGCACTGCCAAAACAATTCCGCATTGAAGCATTTGAAGAACTTGAAAAAGGTTGTCCGCATAGCTTTGGCTAACGGTTGGATAAAGAAAGACCCGTTTTACGGCATCCGTTTCAAGCAGGAGGAAGTAAACGTAGAGTTCCTCTCACGTGAGGAACTGGATATTCTGATGAACAAGGAATTTACAATCAAAAGGCTGGAGCAGGTAAGGGATATTTTTGTCTTTTGCTGCTTCACCGCACTTGCTTTCGTTGATGTGCAGCAGTTAAGCCGTGAGCACCTGATAAAAGACAATAACGATGCTTTGTGGATACGCAAGGTACGGCAGAAAACCAATCAGATGTGTAACATTCCCGTTTTATCCATTCCCCAAAGGATATTGGGGAAATATAAAGATAATGCGGAGTGTATAAAGAAAGGTGTGCTTTTACCCGTAATCAGTAATCAGCGCATGAATGCCTACTTGAAAGAAATCGCTGATTTATGCGGTATTGCCAAACGCTTAACTACACATGTTGCCCGCCATACTGCGGCTACCGTTGTTTTTCTCGCCAATGACGTGTCAATGGAAAATGTCTCTAAGATTTTGGGACATTCCAATATCAGAATGACACAGCATTATGCACGGGTATTGGATAGTTCCATTATGCGTGACATGGCAAATGTGGAGAGAAACTTTCTAAATGGCTGACGGTATAATTTCCCGAAACCGAATAAGACATTAACAAAGATAAGCTCCGTATTCCGTCCGTTCAAGCCCAAGCCCTACGGGTTTTAAAGAAAATCTCCACACCTCACGATGTTCGGGTAGTATTTTCTTTAAAAGGCTTGCACAGACGGACTACTACACTGGCAAAGTTAATGTTCTTAGTCAGTTCCGGGAAAAATGTATTCGGGGGACGGTAGGCTATTCCTGCCGTTCTTCATTATAGCATGATTGCAGAAGTCTGTCTATATCGCTTTGGCGGTAGATAACCTTTCCCCGTATCTGAATATAGGGGATGATACCCGTATCTCTCCATTCCTGCAATGTGCGGATGCTAACTTTCAACAACTTAGACACTTCTCTGTTGTTCAAAAAGCTATCATCGCCAAATGACGGTTTATTCTCCTTTACCAGTCGGTTGATACCGTCCAGCAAGCACTCCAAAGATTGGAAGAACTCTTTTACCGGTTCACTGTTTCCGTTTATCAATTCCATATTGAAATATTGTTTTATCGGTAGTTTGGAACATATCAGTCACGTAAATAGTTGCCATAATAAGAAATGGAAAGTATATCTTTCACTTCGTCATAACCGATATAGAGCCGCTTGAAGCCCTCTACAATGAAATAGCGGTTCTTCTCTTTCTGTATCTCGTAGGTGGCTGGTCTGGCTTGCCCGTTATCCGAAACACGGAGCATGGAGAGAAGGTATTTCCGTCTGCTTGGATATATCATAATGGCAGGATGAAGATTCAGGCTTTCCCATGTGCCTGCAATAGCCGACAGCCTGAAAGAACGGTTTGTTTCTGTTTCCTTTTTCATAGGACAATACTTATTTATGGTTTGACTTCTTGTTTCCGGTATATGCTGTAACCAATCTTTCAATATCGGCAGCCTTATAGTACATCTTGTTCCCTATTTGGGAATAGCCCAGTTTCCCGCTATCCCGGTAATTCTGCAAACTTCGCAGGCTGATACCGAGCAGCGCACACACTTCACGGCTGGAAAGCCATTCTTCCGATTTTCGGGAACTTTCCATACAGATACTTTTCACCTGATTGGCAAAGGTGGAGAAACGCCTGCACACCAGTTGAAAGGTCTGTTCTTCGACAGCCACTACTTTCATGCCTGATTTCCTTTTGGCGGGTTGATGATACCTTTGTCGGCTTCTTCCCGATAAAGGGAGGAAATGACTTCTTTATAGCTGTTCAGGTGATGTTCCAATACATTGTCTATAAAGTTGCCGATGCTTACCCGCTTGCCTGCAATGACACCCACCATTCGGGCAATACGTCCGTGTATCTCTCCACTGACATACACACTTTGACGGGTGCAGACCGTCCGTTTTTTGAGGAACAATGATTTATAACCGTCCCGTTCCCTGCTTTCCATTCCTTGCAAGGGTTGTTGTTTTACTTCTTCCATATAGTCACTTTTTAAAGGTTGATAGATAATTCTTCATTCCTATTGAAAGAAAAAAAGACATCCGTACAGACAGCTATATCCTTGAACAGCTTTCAAACAAGACATAAAGACATATTTACATCTTGTTTGATTGTCTTGTGTATTGCCTTATTTCAATCAATCCGCAACAAAGAAAATGGTAAAAACAGACGCTTTATAAAAAGTGGTTGTTTTGTCTTCCCTTGTCATGGATTGTCACGGCAGACCGTATTTCAGCAGCAAACGGTTGTCTGTAATTTTGCAGCGGATAAACGGACGGGGAAAGAAGCCTGACCGCTTGCTTCGGTAGTCCGAGGGAACGAGGATTCTTGCTTTCAAACGAAAGCAGCAAGTTGTGTTTTCAGGTCCTCAGATGCTTCTGAGTGCCTGAAAACCTTGCACCTTTGCAGGTGGGCGGTTTCTCTCCGAAGTCGGGAAACTTGTAAAAATATCAGCTTATGGAACAGAAAAAGAAACGCTTCAACAAGGGAGGGCGAAAGCCCTTGTCAAACCCGAAAGTACACCGCTATTCGTTCAATCTGGACGATGTGGAGAACGCCAAATTCCTGTCGTTCTTTGACAGGTCGGGGTATGCGGTAAAGGCACATTTCATCAAGAATTGTATTTTCGGCAAATCATTCAAGGTTGTGGTAAGGGACAAAAGCAAGGTGGACTATTATATCCAGCTGACACAATTCTATTCCCAGTTCAGGAAGATAGCCAACAATTACAATCAGGCGGTGAAAGAACTGCATTCCAATTTTTCGGAAAAGAAAGCACTTGCGCTGCTTTACAGACTGGAACAATGCACCGTTGAACTGATAAAGACCAATGAAATGATAGTCCTGCTCTGCAAGCGGTTTGAGCAATCCTATCAGAGAGAGGGTATAATATCGGCGGATGAATAACGGGAACCTGCCAAAAAAGAAATATCCCGAAACTGCCCACGTGCCACAATTTCGGGATAACTTCCTTACTGCTTATTATCTCCGTGTTCCTTCTCGAACTTTCGGAGCGTGCCCACATCGAACCGCTCCCTGATGAACTCCCTGACATCAGAAGCCCGATAATAGGCTTTGCCGCTAATCATCATGAAAGGGAGCTTTTTCTTGGCTCTCAATCTTTGCAGTGTACGGGTGCTGACCCTGAACAGCAGGCACAAATCCTGATTGTCCAGCAGCTTGTCACCCGGCATTACTTCGGGGTTGTTCTGCAAAGACCTTACACCTTTGCCCACTTCTTCCAACTTGTCGAGCAGTTTTTGCATCCACTCTTTAAACTCATAGTTTTCTATATACATATTCGCTTCATTTTTCAGGTTATACATCAATGATTACCAACCGGTTGATGAAGCAAAGTTCGGAAAATGGGAGCAAAAGAATTAGAGGGTAGCATACGCTACCCCGTATAAATTGGTGCTAAGTGATTGATTATCTATACCCTTTATTTATGTGTTCTTTTCGGATAAGATTTGCCAACTCATTAAGAAACTCCGTTAATTTGGCAGGTTTCCGTTTGATGACATCCATATACTTTTGGTGATAATCTCCTAATTTGATATTAAAAAGCCATTCAAAGGCTTTGCCTAAGTCTGTCAAATGAACAGAAGTGCCATTTTGATATATTATCCGTTGAGAAAGGAATAGACCGTCAACAATTTCCATGATATTGATAAGGCTTGTTTTGTCTGCCAAATGGAGAGGGGAAAGATATAGGTTATTTGCGTGTTGCTGGAATTGTTCAGGGTATTTGATACGCAAGTTCACAATACGCACTTCTGTCTTGATTAGTTCTATTGCTTCATCAATCAAGTACAGATAGGGTATTTTTTTCTTGCTCAAACCGCATACGGTACGATTTAAGTCTGTGCAGTCCAAAAGAAAAATAGCGAAGCAAAACACTATAATTCTGTTCGTTGCAACTGAAATCAGCTAAATGTGTAGTCAATTCCTCAATAGCTTCTGTAAATTCTGTTAAAGAAACTTTACGCTGCGAGCATTCCAATAATAATTGGAAAAATCTCTCTTGTAATATATCTTTCATATACTTATATTTAATGGCTATCGAATTGATAGCTTTATTCACTTACTTTTATTAGTTTGGTTAGAAGATATATAACTTTTTAATTGTGCCAGATTAGAAGTTATAACAGCATATTTTACACCACTATCTATTATATCATCTATCATTTGCCTTATTTCAGCAGGAGAATGATTTATATGTCCATCAAACATAAGTTGCAGAGCATCATTACTATAAATTTTCTTAGCTATTGGCACACTGATAAATAGAGGTAAAAGATATAATCTGTTTGCTTTTTCTGTTTTAGGATTGATGCCCATTCTTTCACAAATAGCTAAGCCTTCCCGAATAGCTTTCATAGTAGTTTTGATAATAGCTGTATTCTCTATAAATTTAGAGACACTTCCGGCACTCATTATTCCCGCTGAAAGACCGGCAGCGACAGCATAATGTGTGATTAGCCATACTAATATTTGATTAGAAATGACAGGCTTTAAGTTTGCTTTATCCAGTATTATAGAAAGCTTTTCTACTCGTGGAGTTATCCGCCCGTCTTTTTCACCTAACGGAGTATTGGAATATTTTAGACCTGAAATGGCACAATGTATGCTTTTATCTTCTTTTCCGCCCCCGACCATAAATGGAAAGGCAAAAAAGTATTGTTCAGGTTTTAGATGTTTATCTATTTCAGTAAAAACATCCCAGTTATTTTGGAAAAATACAACATTTGCTTTTCCTGCTGACTTTGAAAGACTTGGCAATATAGTTGATAATTGTAATTTATTGGTGGAGACAATAATGTATTCAAAATCATTGTTTGACGAAAGTTCGTCTATTACTGTAGGCTTAAAGATTATATCTGTATCTTTTCTTGCTTTCTCTCTAAAGTCAGAACAGATAATGCGAATACCATCTTTTTGTACAAGTTCTTTTTGCTCCTTACGCACCAATACAGCAACGTCACATCCTACTTTGGATAATTGCCAGCCATAAGTACAACCCACTACGCCAGCACCGTATATCAATATTTTCATAAAGCGATGTTATTAAGTTTTTTATTGTCGTTGATAAATACAGAGTTGAATACCGATAGATTTTCGGTATAAGTATCACAAATATCAAGTAGCTGTGTAGGGGTATAACCCGTGAACATTTTAAACTCTTTTATTAAATGTGATTTATCATAATATCCACAATCATAGGCAACTTTACTTATACTAATTTGTGGAGTTGATTGCAAAATATTGAATGTCTTTCTAAATCGTGTGATTTGGATAAAATCTTTTGGATTTAGTCCTACATATTCAACGAATATCCGTTTGAATTGCTTATATCCTAAACAAGCCGTTTGAGATAAAACGGATATATTTCCTTCACCTTCATTGATATTGTGTATAGTAGCCATCATCCTATTAGCGTTGCATGATATATTTTCGCATAGTCTATTTAATAAATATTCTTCTATCAATCTGACTATTTGATAATTATCTGATGCTTCATTTATTTTCTCTTCCAATTCTACTAAACAGGTGTTCTCTAACAAATCAATACCTATATTCTGATTAGTAAACTCTTCCATAGGATATGGAAAAAACATCCTGCATCCGATAGGCTGGAATAAAATAATGACCATATCCAAGAAAGAAAATTCTATGTCTGAATAAGTACTGATTTGCCCGCTTATATAGGATTGTGGTTGCGTTCCCTTATGAAAAGAAGAAATAATTTTATTTCCTTTATGAAAAACAAGTGCTACACAACCCGCTGGGATAGAACGCTGAAAGCCTTGCTTTACATCATCTATCCTTAAAAACCAATATTGCTTTATATAAGGAGTGAGCAATTTGGTAGGTTGTATTACTTGAATTTTCTCCATTTTGCCTTAATTATCAGGCAAAAGTAAGATTTCTTAGATTGATAATAGGTGTAAAAAAGGGACATTCTAATAAAAAAGTAATAAATGTGATAGGACTAAAGCTTAGTCTATGTTCTTCATAGGGTTATTAAAAACAAAATAGTAAAAAGCAATTCCTTGCCATCTTAAAAAAATATTTTTTAACAATTTTCTTTTCAGCAAAATGTATTATATCGAATCGTATTTACGAAAGTAAGTTTATACTATGGTCTTTTGTTCTTATATCTAAAAGCTTTTATTTAATATAACTAAGTTTGTATTAGTCCATTTTAAAGGTCAAAGCCAATTGTGGATTTTTCGGTGGATAAAATGTCCCAATAATAATAAAAGGATTAGTACCTACATTATGAAATTTCTTGGTTGTTCCTAAGAAAAAATATATATCTTTTTTACACCATTCTGTGAAATATTTCTCTTTCACTTTTTCACATGCGACTTGTTCATTTCCATTAGCAGCAGCAAGGCAATTCCAATAAAGCATCCCTAATTCCCAATCTTCAATCATGAGTTTTCGCTCTTTACCATCTTCTGATATAAACTTATATGAGAACTCATAAGGCAATTTTTTAGCTACTTTGAATATTCTTTTAGTTTCTTCTACATCAAATAAACTATGTTGGGCTTGATTGGCATATACAACATCTAATTTCTGCTTATTCCATTCTCTTGTAGATTCTTCCCAAACAAAATCAATAATTCTTTGAGGTTTAAATACGGCTAATGATGTTCCTATTTGAGGATTTTTGGCTTCTTCAATAAGCTCAGCCATATTATAACGGACATGTTTTAAAACAATAGATTTTCTTTTTGCCCAGCCATTTTTTGTACCAATTTCTCCTACTATTTTTATTTCATTATCTATATTTGCAGGACGAAAACTTTCTTTCCTAAAATCACTTGTGTTTTTAACCAAATCAAGTTCTATCCACTGCCATTTACTATATCTCTTATCATAACTTAATTTACGAAAAGGAATAGGATATATTCTTATCCAAGTGCCATCTTCCAAGAAACCAGCAGTACAAACTAATTCATCGTATTTTTCCGATAAAGTAGGGTATGTTTTTACAGCAATTAGAACTCGAGTTGTAGGCATGTTTTATAGATGTTTAAGGGTGTAAGTTATATCAGGTAGTTGCATTAAATATTTCGCAACTCTTCCTCTATGACATTGTTTGTGACTTTCTTCAAAGCAAGTTAAAGCTACACGTTTCTCTGTATCAATCAATTCTCGGACATATAAAAGATAATTCCAATTTTCTTTTAGGGTAGATTTTTCATATGACTCAAAAAGAATTTCATAATCTTTTTGTGATTTTAAATCTTGTCTTTGTTCTGATTCTATTCCCAGTTGCGGTATATGGATATATTTTATACCTACTCCTGTACATGCTTTCTCTAATTGATTTTTTGAAAATCCATATTTTTGACTATAGGCATTTTTACGGACATCACAGAGAATATGTACATCATTCACGAGGAGAATATTAATGTATTTTTCTAAAGAGCGTCCTTCATATCCTATAGTGAATAATTGAGGCTCTGTAAAGGTTCTTTTTTGCTTATCTATTACAGCTAATTCTTCCTCATTTAGCAAATTAATTGCTATTGTACTTTTTGTTGCGTAATAAGGATAATTGATATAAGTGTAACGAATTAACTCGTTTTGAGATAGATAACCAAATTTTTCTTTTATTTCTTTTATAGCTTGCTGTTCAAACATATCAAGCATCATCAAATAATTATTGGGTTGACAAATTTGTATTCTACGACCATTCTCGCTTTTTATAATACTTAAGTAGCCCAATTTAGCTAATGTCATTATATCCTGATTTGCTTGGAATGAAAAACAACCATAGTAATAAGGAATAAAATCAAATGCTTTTTCCTCTTGTTTCCTTGTAAAAAGAAACAAATATTTCTGAAGTTGTTTGGCAGTCAAATGACCGCCAAATGCTTCAATCAATGCTAATAATATTTTTCTTCTATAATATAACATATTGCAAAAGTAAGAAAACTCTCTGCATTTTCGTGTTAAATATGGCTCTTTTATTTTATTACTCTATAATAAACACCTATCTTTGCATCAACTCAAACAACCACCGCAATACCCAGCAATCCAAAGAATTGCACATGTGGGGTTATCAGTGGGAGAAAGAATAAAAGAGCTTGCTAAGATATTGAGTACGTGAAGAATAGAATAAAAGTTCATCTTCCGTACGCACCGCGAAAGCAAATAGTAAATTAAAGCAAAGCTCTGAAATTCAAGGATTTCAGAGCTTTTTCTTTTTCCCCGCTTCGGCAAAAAACAGCGGTTTCAGGCAGTTCTCACGTGGCTTATCCGTGGGACTTTTGAAAAGTTACTTTTGCTCCCCCGCGTCAAGCGCGGGGACAAGGGGATTTCGACACACCTTCATAATTAAGAATCTCAGAACAAAAATACGAATATTGGGGAAATAATAGCTTTTTATGCTGTATATTCATCTTTAATAAATACCTTTGGGAATTATAAATATATGAAAGATGGAAGATCTTGTAAATAGACGTTGTGGCTGGGCTGGAACTGATGATTTATATGTGAAATATCACGATGAAGAATGGGGACGATTGGTTACCGATGATAAAACCTTATTCGAATTTCTTGTTTTGGAAAGTGCTCAGGCTGGGTTAGCCTGGATTACCATCCTTCGTAAACGTGAAGGATATAAAAAAGCATTTTATAATTTCGATGTAGAGAAAGTGGCTGCGATGAATTCGGATGATATTGACCGGCTGATGCTTTTTGATGGGATCGTCAGGAATCGGCTGAAGATCGCGTCTACGATCACAAATGCCAGATGTTTCATCGCAATTCAAAAGGAATTTGGTAGTTTCTATAATTATACGTTATCGTTTTTCCCCGAGCAGAAACCGATTGTAAATAATTTCAAGTCGTTGAAGGAGATTCCGATTACGACTCCAGAATCGGATGCAATGAGTAAGGACATGAAGAAACGAGGGTTTAAGTTCTTTGGCTCTACTATCTGCTATGCTCATATGCAGGCAACAGGGTTTGTAAACGATCATTTGGAAGGATGCTTCTGTCGGGAAAAGATTTTTACTGATTGTTCGGTTTAGAAGTTTTTGAAGTGGTAACAACCTCTGTGCAATAGACTTCTGATCCCAGATAATAATGGTGTTTTGACAGTCTTGACAAGAAAAACGAGAATTTATAGGTTGTAATAGTTGTTGGTTCGATTAATAGTGTTACCTTTGAGTCAGAGTTTGAGTTACGTATTATTAGCGTATAGTTCTTCTTTATTATTAAGTAGGCCTCTCCATTAATTTTCCTCCTCATACCCTATTAGTATTTATTAAAAAAAATTTTAAATGAACATTTACATTACAGGCTTAAATTATAGCATTAATGATGCTGATTTAAATGATCTATTTGCGGAGTATGGAGAAATTACGTCTGCAAAAGTTATCATGGATAGAGAAACAGGAAGATCCAGAGGATTTGGTTTTGTTGAAATGGTAAACGATGGAGATGGCCAAAAAGCGATCGATGCTCTTAATGGAGCTGAATTTGAGAAAAAAGTAATCTCGGTAAGCGTAGCGCGTCCTCGCTCTGAAAAACCTTCAAACGGCGGATACCGCGAAAGAAAAGGTGGTTATAATAGTTCCAGACGATATTAATCTCCTGGTATATGAAGGTGTGTCTAAACTACCTTGTTCCCGCGTTTGACGTGAGGTCGCATATAACTGGCCGTATAAACTTTGATTGATAAGGCCAGTTCTTTTGCGTCCTCGCGTCAAGCTTGGGGATTAGTATATTTTGACACACTGTCTTATTGCTCTCCTATAGTTTAGTTAGCTTTTACTCTTCAGTGCAATAGTTGGAATTTTTTATATCCAGCGTTTCCATATTCCGGAAATACCTTGGCATTCCACTCTGAATCCTTATATAATAGATTGATTATTAATATAAATAATATAGATAAATGGCAAAATCCGTAACATACAATAAACGAGAAAACGAAAAAAAGAAACAAGCCCGGAGGGCCGAAAAACAAAAAAAGAAAGAAGACAGAAAACTACTTGGCAAAGCGAATAGTTTTGATGATATGATCGCTTATGTGGATGAAAACGGCGTGATTACATCGACTCCTCCCGAACTGGATCCTAATAAAGAAGGAATTAAGCAAGAAGAGATTCTTATCTCGACCCCCAAAAAAGAAGATATAGAGACACCTACCGTGCTGAAAGGGAGGGTTGATTATTTTAATGAATCAAAAGGGTATGGTTTTATCAAAGACCTTGGTAGCGGCGAGAAGTATTTTTTTCATGTTAGTAACAATACACTGACCGATATTTCGGAAACCGACATCGTTACTTTTGAACTTGAACGCGGTCTAAGGGGAATGAATGCAATTAATATTCGTAATGAAAGTGAATCTCCCAATTAAAAAAGGAAGTAAATTCTTTAACTGACAGACTCTTGTCTTATATAGGCTGCCCTATTTTTTTGATTTAAGGCAGCCCCGTTTGAAATATAGGTTATTCTATCAAAGCAAAACAGCACCATAGTAGGGGAGCTTGCCCATGATAATCTCCCACTATCCTTCGACGGTCATAGTAATATTGTTTATCATTCTTTTTATTGGTTCCGATACACACTTCTGTCACGTCTCCTTCTTCATTGATATAGGGAATTAATGCCATCCAAGCTTTACGAGCAACTGGAGAATATTCTTTTTTATCTAGCCACCCTTGTTTAACCCCTGTGATCATAGCATACGTGAACATTGCTGTTCCTGATGTCTCTGCCCAGCAGGCGGGATCATCTACTAGTTGGCTCCACATGCCGTCAGGTAGTTGATAGTTTTTCAGATTCTTCATCATCAAACGATACCCTTCCAGGATACGGGGACGGTCTTGATTGTCTTTTGGCAAATAGCGCAGTAATTCTGTCATGCCGGCGGCCATCCAGCCATTGCCGCGTCCCCAATAAAAAGGAACATCTGGGGCGTGATAGAATAAACCGTTAGGGTGTTGGAGTTCATCCAGATACATTACCATTTCACGGGCTGCACGGTCAATGTATTCTCGTTTTCCGGTGGCTTTGTATGCTTGGGATTGGATAATGGTGATCATAAACATATCATCGATCCATAAACGGGTTTGCCAGGAGAAACCTTTTAGGGCCCAGTTCTTTTCTTCCGTTGTTGCTGTGTCCGGTACCTGCCATTGCGTGTCTGCATAAGGAAGCCCCATATCATAGTAACGTTGATCTTTTGTGATCTGATAAAACTCAAACGGTAAACAACCGAACATATTCAAATCTACGTGATTCATAAGCGGTTGATAATTTGCCTCGGTGGTAAAGAGTGGTTCAAACTTGTTCTGAAGTTGCTTGATCAATGCTTTGTCACCAACGGCAACAGCATATTTTAAGGCTCCATACCATGTACAGACTTCTGCATAGTGAATACCATCTTTTCCGTTTTTCTTATGAAGCATATGTTTACCGGAAATAAAGCGTTTGCTTATCCGTGTCCCAACTTCTTCCGGTGTATAACCTTCAGGAAAGTTCTTTAAATCTGCGTTAGAATTTGTCGAACATCGGGTGAAAAGCAACAGAAATATAATGGGAATAAAATACTTTGTTTTCATATCATTTATAAATGAGAAGCTGCCCGCTCTCAACAGGGCAGCTTCAGATAAATATTGTGTAATTAGAAATAACCGGGATTTTGTTCTTCAGCATCCGTTCCTTTTGGATTCAAGCGGTCTATATGCTTTTGAGGAATCGGACGAAGTTTGTGATGTGATTTGAAGGTGACAGCTCCTTCTGAATTCCATTTCTTGACGTATTCTTCCAGCTTTTCACATCGTACCAGGTCATTCCAACGGCAAGTTTCACCTAACAGTTCGCGTCCACGTTCATCTAACATAAAGTCGATAAAATTGCTTTGGATATCTGCAGCCGTGACTTGAATATCTGCAAAGGTACTATTGGTATCTCCTATTTTTCCTCCTTCTTCGCGCCAGTATTGAGACATTTTGGTTTCACCATCCTGCCATGCGGCACGTTTGCGGACAACATTAATGTAATCGGCTGCTGTTTGGTAATCACCGTTGCGGCCGGAAGCTTCCGCAGCAATCAGATACGTTTCGGCCAAACGCATTTTTACCCATTCGCGGCCACCTTGACCATCATTGACAGATAGACGCAGGGGATCGAAATATTTAAGCAAGGGAGGATAGTAGCGATTGTTTTTGGTTACATCTTCCTTATCCCAGGCAAAATATTTATAACGATATGTTTCCGTGGTCGGGTTTATACTGTAATAAATTGCTGTATCTCCCAGTTCCAGTCCTGCACCTTCACGATTGGCATAATATGCCCATTTGAAACTTTTATAGAAGCGGGAATCGTTTTTACGGTCAAACAGTTGCAACATTGTCTTTTGCGATTGAAGATGTCTTCTGTATGGACGTCCGTTTTCGAGGTCCCTTGTCATACCCGGTTGATCTTCATACCAAGATCCCCAATATAGGTGGAAGGAATTGCCATCTCCACGGTAAACCGGATCTGTCGTGAATTGAACGGAGAAAATCACCTCCTTATTACCCTGATTATTTATATCCCACAGATCGGCAAAATTTGTCAGTAATTCGTATTGTCCGCAATCAATTACCATTTTGGCATATTTCAGAGCATTCTCCATATCTGAAGGCTGCTGTCCGCGCTGATCACTTACGGCACTTCCCCTGGTCAGATATACCTTAGCCAACAGGTGAGCTGCAGCATATTTAGCTGCTTTCCCTGTTTTTGCCGGTTTCTCGGGAGAATATTGGACCGAATATTCCAGATCCTTGATAATTTGATTGTAAATATCGGCAACTGAAGCACGTGGAAAGTCAGTTCTCACGTCGAAAGACACATCTAATACCAAAGGGATACTTCCGAACTGTTGTACCAACTCAAAATAGAAGAAGGCACGTAAAAAAGACATTTCGGCAAGAGCTACTTGCTTTTGTACCTCAGACATTGATGTAGATCCTTCTACTTGCTGAATAACCAAGTTTGCAGTATTGATCGCTTTATAATGATTTTCCCAGAATTCGTACAAGACACTTGCATCTGGATTCAACTGGCTTCCATATTTGTTAAAAGCGTCAGCTTGTTTTCCCGGATCTTCTCCTTGCGTGAAGAGATCTGTGCCGTATTCTGTGAGTACGTTATATCTTTCATTACCAGCTCCCCAACGCATGAAGCTATATGTTGCTGTTGCGGCGGACTCCACACCGGCAACGGTTCCATAATAGTCGGGAGTTAAACGGGGAAGGTCTTTCTCCTTCAGATAATCATCACAGCTTATAAGCCCGATACATGCGCTTGCCAGGCTAAAAAGGACAACTTTCTTTATGTTATTTGATTCTTTCATTGTTTCTGATTTTTTAGATTAAAAGCTTATATTAAGACCTACTAACCAGGTTGAAGGAGTTGGACGCGTGTAACCTGCGTATGTTCCATCAACATCTTTATTCAGAGCGCTTTCAGGATCCACTCCGGTGAAGTTGGTCCACATCCATGAGTTTTGTGCCTGCACGTAGACACGGCAACGTGATATATCCCATTTCTTGGTAATATGACTTGGAATGGTGTATCCTAAAGTGACATTACGAAGTTTGATAAAGTCGCTTTTTTCATAATGCAACGTTTCATAATAAGGAAGATAGTCGACACCTTCAATCGGACGTGGGAAGGCGTTAGTCGGATTTGTCGGTGTCCAGTAATCGACTTTCACATTGCCGTTCCTGTGTGCTTGATTCAGATAACTGATGTTGTTTTTGATCATTGCTCCGAAATTGCCTTCAAAGAAGAAGCTGAAGTCGAAGTCCCTATATCTGAATGTATTATTTAAACTCAATATTACTTTAGGTCTTTGCTGGCCCTGGATAACACGGTCTTCCGAAGTGATCTTATAATCGCCATTATCCCACAGGCGGATAGTACCAGGTGCAAAGTTACTTCCGTTCTGGTTGAACTTCTCCATTTCGGCACGATCTTCCGGCGTGTCTTGCCAGATGCCTATTTTCTTGTAATCGTAGAACACGTTGATCGCTTCACCTATAAACCAGGAACTTCCGGGATCATCTTCCTTGCCATTATATAATTCAACAATTTCTTCCTTGTTGGTGTACATCATAAGGTCTGTAGACCATGTGAAATTCTTATTATTGATATTTAAAGAGTTCAAGGTAAGTTCAAGTCCTTTGTTACGCGTTTTTCCAACATTCGATTTTATTTGATTGAAACCGGATACGATAGGCAATTGTCTGTCCAATAGCAAATCTTTTGTGTTTTGTAAATAAATATCGATTGTACCGTTCAGCCTGTTTCCGAGAAATCCGAAATCAAATCCGGCATTCCATTGCCCTGTTGTTTCCCAGGTTAACATTGTATTAGGCATTTTGTTGGGAGCATAACCAAAGATCGACTCGCTGCCATAATTATATGGTTTTTGTGACAATGTCCCCTTGGTTTCATAAGGGTCTACTTCTGAGCTGGCAACGACACCATATCCGGCACGCAATTTCAGGTTACTGAGGAAATGAACATTTTGCATGAATGATTCTTCATTGATACGCCAAGCTAAAGCAGCAGCCGGGAAAGCGACCCATTGATGTCCTTCCGCAAGACGTGAAGAACCGTCATATCTGGCAGAAATAGTAGCCAAGTATTTCCCTTTGAAGCTATAGTTCAAACGAGCCATGAAGGAAGCTAATTTCCATTGGCTTTTACCGCTTTCCGTTTTTTCAGGATTAGAGGCAGAACCTACATCATAATATAGTAGTTCATCAGCCGGTGTTCCTTGAACCGGAATTTTGTTGTATTCCCGGAGGTATTCGTTTATAGATTGGAGCAAAGTTACCCCGATTGTATGATCCTCAAATGTTCTGTCATAGAATAACAGGTTTTCCCAAGTAAACATGGATCTGTTTTCCGTACCGTTCCGAGCATAATTCATGGTATTTCCCCGTGCTTCGGCCGATTGGAAATTATAATCTTGTCTGGTTTCATAGTCGATACCTAAATTCGTACGGAACCGGAGCCCTTTCAGTGGTAACGTGATATCAGCATAATAACTGCCAATAAATCTGTTTATCTTTAAAGGGTTGGAAACAGCTCCCTCTGCTAATCTAAGTAACGGGTTACGCCACTGGTCGTCTGTGCCTGAAACTTTTTCCAATAAATCGCCGTTGTCATCATAGAAACGGCCCATTGGCATGACACGCCACGAGTTAAACAGGGTAGACCCTCTTTCTTGCACGGAATGGGTATATCCAGTAAATGCCCCCAATTTAATATATTTGTTTACAGAATGTTCGAGATTCAGGCGAATAGAATACCGGGAAAATTCTTCATCTTTAACAAGACCTTTATAATCATAATAGGAACCGCTAAAAGTGAAATTGGTTTTGTCGTTGCCTCCGCGAACGCTTAACTGATGGTCGGTAACCATACCTGTGCGTTGTACGGCTTCCCACCATTTACTTCCTGAACGGACCTTTGAAGGATCATAATTCCCATTTTCATCGTATGCCATTTTTAGAGATTCCAATGTATAAGGGTCATTGGCGAAAGAACCGATCTTTTGGTCTTCTTCCCAACTCGGTTTATCAGAGAGGTATTTACCGGTTGAACGATAAGATTCCCGGACTGTTTCGGCATAGGCTGCCCCGTCCATGTATTCCAACTGGTTCAGCACTGTTTGGAAGCCAACATATCCATTATAGTCGACTTGAGTTTTTCCTGCTTTTCCCCTTTTGGTGGTTATCAGGATTACACCGTTTGAACCGCGTGCACCATAAATAGCCGTAGCAGAGGCATCCTTGAGGATATCTATTGTTTCGATGTCTGAAGGACTGATTTCATTTATTCCTCCTACTACTGGAATTCCATCGACTATGTAAAGGGGATCACTGCTACCGCTGATAGAACGTTTACCTCTGATAACCACAGATGCATTTTCACCTGGTTTCGTTGTCGAATTGGAAATGAATACACCGGGGAGGCGTCCTTGGATTGCTTGGGTTGCACTTGTCACAGGTGATTTAGAGATCGTTTCCGAGTTTACGGATGATACCGAACCGGTAAGGTCTTTTTTCTTAACGGTACCGTATCCTACGACAACGATTTCTTCCAAGCCTAATGTTTCTGCCTCTAATGTGACATTCAGGCTGGATTGATTACCTACTTTGATTTCTTGCGATTTATAGCCGATGTAAGAAATGACAAGAACAGCGTTTGTTTCGGTAATAGGCAAAGAGAATTTGCCATCGATGTCGGTTACTGTTCCTGTAGAAGTCCCTTTCACAACAATATTAACTCCGATTAGAGGTTCGTTTGTGTTATCGACAATTGTTCCTGTAATTGTCTTTGTCTGTTGTTGTGGTGTAGGATATGAAGATCCTGCTTTTTTCGACTTTGCAATTGATACCTGGCGATCGTTAATCGTATATACCAAGTCTGTATCAGCGAAAAGGTTATTCAAGATTACATCAAGTGTTTTTGAATTGACCTTTATGTCAACACTTTTTTCTAAATCTTGACGGACATTGTCCGAAAAGAAGAAAACATATTCCGACTTTTTCTCAATGATGCCAATAACTTCTTTTATGGACTGTTTATTGATGTCAAGCGAAAGTAATGTATTTTGAGAGTAGGTCATAGAAAAGGAGTTCCCAATGCTTAAGACCAGTAAAATGATTATGATTTTCATAATATGTAAGGTATAACGTAGACCGTTAAACCACGATCTATCAAGATAATGATTTATTTTCATATATTTGTAGTGATTTTAAAAGTTTAGTACGCAATAATAACTTTGAAATCTTATGCCGGGGAATACGCCAATATTGTCCGGCATTTTTTATTTTCATGATATATGTTTCATAGGCATCTCAATTTTAAATTAGACTTATAAGTTAGCAATTATGACTCTCTTTATTTTTTTCGAACCAATATCCGGCCTGCTTCGTGTGAATATTGGATCGGTATTGTGTTATATATGGTTTTCATGACATCTTCGATATTATCGAATAATACTAATTTTCCGTTACATTTTAGCTGTGCAATACTATTGTCGCAATCAATAGGGGTATCATAATAGCGGGACAAACGTTTCAGTATGTTGGATAGAGGTTCACTTGCAAATTGGAGGTATCCTTCTTTCCAACTTATATAATTGTTGACATCTATTTTTTTTACAGAAATCTGATCTGTCGATACCGATAACATCTGGTTGGGTAATAAACGGGCTTTTTCTTTGTCTATGCTGACATCTACACATCCTTCGACCAATACGACTGAATAATCCGTATCTTCGTCATAGGCAGTAACATTGAATTGAGTTCCCACGACGTTGATTACCATATGAGAGGTATTTACATAAAAAGGATGTGCTTTATTTTTTTCAACCTCTATATAAATCTCTCCATCTACCCAGATCTCCCTTTTATCTGTTTTGAATGTAGAAGGAAATTTGAGTGTGGACCCAGAATTGACCCATACTTTGGAGCCATCGGCCAAGGTGAGGCTTGACCGTTTTCCTTTAGGAACGATCAGCGTATTTAATGTGGTTTCTTTAGTAGCTTCTTTTGATACTTTTATTTGTTCGATTCCAGTATTTGCAGTAATACCACCCTTTTTATCATATTTGATATCAGCATCTTCTTCAAAAGTAATGGTCCTGTTATTGGCCAGTACTAATTGTATATCTTTTTGATTGACAGAGGTTGTATCTGCAACAACAAGCATGTTTTTGTGTGAAATCTCGTTTTTGCCAATAAATAGTGGTTGTAGTAAAACCAGAAATAGGACGATACAAGCAACTGCCGATACGGTCAGATATAGCCGGAGGTGACGTTGTTTGTCTTTCTTTTCTATATTTTTTTGTATTAATGCAAATATTTCCTGTTTCTCTTCCGGAGAAAGTTTTTGAGTATTCAATTTTATTGATTTTAATATCCTTATTGCTTCTTCTATTTCATCTTGGAAATGTGGGTTGTCTTGGATAAACTTCTCCCAATAGAGATTATCTTCTTCAGAAGGGAATAATCTCCATTGTATAAAAGATTTATTTTGTAACCACTGGTTCGACAACATACTTTCAAATCAATTTATATAGAATAGACGATTCGGAATTTTTTTTGTTCTCATTTTTTCTAAAATTTTTCGTCACGCATGCGTTTTATTGCTCTGGAGATAAGTTTTCTTACTGCAGGAGCAGTCATATCCAATAAATTTGCAACTTCTTCGTACTCCAATTCTTGTATAAAACGTAAATAAACAGCTTCTTTTTGTCTATCAGTTAGTATTTCCAACAAATTCTTTATTTCTGTTTCAATCGCAGCTTTATCCTCGTTTGCAACCAATTCATCTAAAACGGACGGTTCGATTAAAAAAGGCAAATTGGTTACGTCTACGATATTTTCTTTGTTTGAAGACTTATATATATCGAACAGGCGATTTTTAAGCATACGAAATAAGTAATATTTCAGATGAGTGACACCTTTCAATTGCTTCTTGTTGGTGTAAAATTTGAAGAAAGTATCCTGTATGGCGTCTTTGAGGGTTTCTCTTTCGAATCCTAATCCTATGCCATATGCAAATAGCTCATCGACATATTTATTGTATATCGATGAAAAAGCATTGTTGTCTCCTTTCAGAAATGAAAATAACAGGATCGGATCTTCTTCGTGTTCGCCTATTTTACTCACTTAAAAACGGATCTTCTTTTCTAATGAAGCACAAAAATAAGAAAAAAACTATTTTAGTATGGAAGAAACTCTGGAAAGCATTTTTCGAGTCATGATTTTATTATTCAGGAAACTCACGATATAGCCTGTGATGCAGGCTGCTATCAGGGAACCTTCTCTGACTCCTTCGATCCGTTGAGTGAAGATCAGTGATAAAATGACGGCGACCGTTACTAAGGTGAAATCGAAAATGACCTTGAATTTTCCGAACTCTTTATTGTAACGGCGGGCGGCGTAGTTGACGAATCCTTCTGCACTCATCATCGCAACCTGGGGCTTGATCTCTAATACGACACCGATAGACTGGATGAGACAACCCAGCAGTAACAGCGCAATCGACATTATATAGTTGGATGGATACAGGTCTTCAGTGAGTGCCATATTGAAATCGATGAATGCTGAAAATATGAACGAAAATGGAATTTGCAGCAGGATGGATATCTGGTCTTGACGGCTTTTCATTCCTCGGATTAACCAGAACTGTCCCAGTATCAGCAAAACGTTTACGATAAAGGTACAGGTGCCTAAAGATAAGGGACTGTTGAGGCTTAACACATAATTTACACTTGAAATAGGAGTGGTTCCTAAAGCGGAATGTATAATCAGGACGATTCCTGCAGCTAAAAAATATAATCCAATGACAAATACCAAATACTTTTTTAAAATCGTTTTTATATCCATATCTCCCGACAACATTTAATTACTTTCTTGCTTGGAGCAATATAAGTGTATGCAAAGGTCGTTATTTTTTCGTGAAGAGATTCTGATTTAGTATGAAAAAACGTTATTCATCGAAGCGATTGTTACTATTTGTCTGTCGGCTGTTGGGAAAGATTTTGTACCTTTAGGGCAATTAAAAGGGTATCTTATGTTTGAAAGTTTTGATTTTCAGCAAATGATCAGTGCATTCATTGTATTATTTGCTGTGATTGATATTATTGGTTCCATTCCAATTATTGTCAATTTGAAAGAAAAGGGCAAAGATGTGAACGCCATGAAGGCAACGGTTATCTCTTTTTTGTTGATGATCGGGTTCTTCTACGCAGGCGATGTCTTGCTACGGCTTTTTCATGTGGATATCGAATCGTTTGCTGTGGCAGGTTCGTTTGTTATTTTCCTGTTATCACTGGAAATGATACTCGATATAGAAATTTTTAAAAACCAGGGACCGATAAAGGAGGCGACACTGGTTCCGCTGGTCTTTCCTTTACTGGCGGGTGCCGGCTCGTTTACTACATTATTGTCTTTGAGGGCGGAGTATGCCAGTGTCAATATTGTGATAGCCTTGATACTGAATATGATATGGGTTTATTTTGTCGTTCGCATGACAACCCGTATTGAACGCTTTTTCGGAAAAGGCGGAATCTATATTGTCCGGAAGTTCTTCGGTATTATTTTGTTGGCGATATCAGTCCGTTTATTTACCGTCAATATCAATCTTCTGATAGAAGCTTTGCAAGGGCATTGAAAAGGAAATTATAATGATCCCTTTTTGCTTTCTATTTGTCCTTTGTTTCTGTGGGCTGGTGAATAACTGTAGTCGCCTGCAAGTTGATGTGGCATTAGCTCGACGGACTTCACTGCGATTTTGCCACCTTTTTGGGTGAATACCAGGCATTGATTGTTAAGTTTCCGTTCTTGCAGGTCGAATACCAGGTTCGGATTGAAGTGTTGCCCGTTTACCCGTACTTCAAAATGAAGGTGTTCCGTCGTAGCTCTTCCTGTTCGTCCGGTCAGTGCGATCGGTTGTCCGGCTTTTACATAGTCTCCCGGCTTGACCAGATTTTTGGAGTTATGGCTGTAAACTGTTTCCAATCCGTTGTAATGGCGTACAACAATTACGTTTCCGTATGCATAATAAGGCTTAGCCAGACGGACGATTCCGTCGAATGCCGATACGATCGTATCATTGGCGCAGGTTTTCAGATCTACACCCGAATGGTGTTTTCTACGTCCGGCATATGGAGAGATTACTTTTGCGCCGGGTAAAGGGAAAGCATAGTCTTCTTTCTGTACCAGGCTTAAATCGATAAGCATCGAATTCTCTTCTGCCATCAGGAGTGGGTCTATTACGGCAATATCATTTTTTTCTCTGTTGGAGAAGTTTTCCGTTATATTTTTGCGGGGAGAAGTTTGTTCGTTCAGCTTCGGTTCTTCAGGAAACAGAAAAGCGAAATCTGTGTTTGGAAGAGGGATATCCGTTGAAGGCAAGACCAGAATCGATTCCTGCTGTGGGGCAGGCTGGGTCTGGGCCGTCCACAAAGAATGGCATGCGCTTAACACAAGTAATAATAGGGCTGATAGTATACTGTAGTGTGTTTTAGACATTTTGCAAAATTATTAGTGCTGCAAAAATAAGGAAAAAAAGTGAAACGGGAGAGAGGTAAAATGAAAAAGGCGTCCGAAAAAGAATCAGACGCCTTTCAATGCCAAACTATTTGTGATTACTCGTCACTCATTATTTGAATAAAGAACGGGCAATACCCAGTTCTAAACCACGCAATTCAGCCAAGCTACGCAAGCGACCGATACAGGAATAACCCGGATTAGTCTTCTTGTGCAAGTCATCGATCATCTGATGGCCGTGATCCGGACGCATTGCGATTGAGCAACCGCGTTCCTGCTCGATTTCAAGAAGGGCTTTCATTACTTCATAAACGTTCACGTCTCCTTCCAGCAGGTTTGCTTCGAAGAAGTTTCCGGCTTCGTCGCGTTTGGTGCTGCGTATATGAACGAAGTCGATACGATCGCCGAAACGCTTCATCATGCCGGCCAGGTCATTGTCGCCACGAACGCCGAAAGAACCGGTGCAGAGGCATAAACCGTTACTTTGGTTTGGTACGGCTTCGATCAGCTTACGGAAATCTTCTTCTGTACTCAAGATGCGGGGCAAGCCTAAGATAGAGTAGGGAGGATCGTCCGGATGGATAACCATACGTGCTCCTACTTCGTCGGCAACCGGAGTAATCTCTTTCAGGAAATAAATTAGGTTCGCGCGAAGTCTTTCTGCATCGATATCTTTGTAACGATCCAGTTCTGCACGGAACTGATCCAATGTGAAACTTTCCTCGGAGCCTGGTAGACCGGCGATCATATTGCGTACCAGCAGTGCTTTGTCATCTTCGCTCATTTCGTCGAAACGAGCTTTTGCAATTGCCTTTTCTTCGTCTGTATATTCCTGTTCTGCCGCAGGGCGTTTCAGAATGTAGAGATCGAAAGCCATGAAAGCTGCCCGTTCAAAACGTAATGCTTTAGAGCCGTCAGGCATGGTGTAAGCCAAGTTTGTACGGGTCCAGTCCAGAACCGGCATGAAATTATAAGTGATCACACGGATATCACATGCTGCCAGGTTACGAATGCTTTCTTTGTAGTTCTCGATATATTTCTGAAAATCTCCGCTCTGTGTCTTGATATGTTCGTGTACCGGAACACTTTCCACTACGCTCCAGCGTAAGCCGGCAGCTTCGATCATATCCTTGCGTTTCTGGATTTCTTCGATCGTCCATACTTCTCCGTTCGGGATATGGTGCAAGGCATTTACAATTCCGGTAGCACCGGCCTGGCGGATATCGGAAAGGCTAACTGGATCGTTCGGGCCGTACCAGCGCCATGTTTGTTCGCATAAATACATAATGTCTTGTTTTTTAATTGTGAGATTAAATGGAGAATGCATCAAAACCGCCGTCTACGATAGCGATTGTTCCGGTTACGAATTTGGAAGCGTCGCTGATCAGATACTGGATCGTACCAAACAGTTCATCCGGTGTACCCAGACGTCTGAACGGAGTATGTGCAATGACAGATTCGGCACGTGGAGTGTAAGATCCGTCCGGATTTGTCATCAAAGTACGGTTCTGCTCCGTCAGGAAGAATCCCGGAGCGATTGCATTTACACGTAGACCTTCTCCGAATTTGATCGCCAGTTCACCAGCCAGATATTTAGTCAGGTTGGAGATAGCAGCTTTTGCGGCACCGTAACCTACGACGCGGGTAAGCGGGCGCAAAGCGGATTCGGAAGAGAAGTTGACGATAGCACCTTCTTTCTGATTAGCCATTACATCGGCAAACACCATTGTCGGGAGAACTGTACCGAACAGGTTCAGGTCTACTACTTTACGGAAAGCGTCGATATTCAAGTCGAAAATCGTGCAGTCCGGTCCGATAGTCGCACCAGCCATGTTTCCGCCGGCTGCATTCAGCAGCGCGTCGATACGGCCGTATTTGGCCAGGATATCTTTTTTGTTCTGTTCCAGGACTTCTTTGTTTAAAACGTCAGTCAGATAAAAACTTGCTTCTCCGCCTTTCGCTTTGATGTCGGCTACAATTTGTTCACCAACTTCGGCTGCGCGGTCGAGAATAACGATTTTAGCACCTTCTTCAGCCAGGTGGCCTGCAATACCTCTGCCCAAGATTCCGGCTCCACCGGTAATAATGACAACTTTGTCTTTAACGCAAAATAAATTAGCCATATTTTTATTGTTTATGATTGTGATAATTTCATTGTTACTATCTCATTGTGCTCGCGCACACATCGGGCACAAAAGTATAGTATTTATTTATCAAACAAAAAGAAAACAGGGAAAAAATACCTTTTTATGTTTTCAAATATAATTGTTATAGTATTTGATATTCTCTTTCATCAGGATATCGATCGGCATATAATTGATTTGTTCGACTTTTTCTTTGAGAACCAGATGGCGGAACAATGCCCGTATGCAATTGAATCCCTGTACTTCCGGCCGTTGGGCGATCAGGTGCGTGATGGAACCGTCATTCAGGCAAGTGATATTCGGGTCTATCACATCGTAGCCGATTAATCTGAATCTTTCTCCTTTGTCACGGAAGTATTTTCCCAATAAATGGGCACGGGAGTTGAATATGATACCAGCGTTCACTTCCTTATGTTCTTCTAAAAAGGCATTCAGGATGTTTATGTTCTTTTCCGGCTCGTCGGCATGCAATTGTACGGAATAGATACGCCCGTCGTAGTTCTTTTCTGCCAGATAATTCCTGAAGCCTTCCTCACGTTTCATGACTTGGGTTACTTGCATTTCTCCTTTACGGATAAAGCGGAAGATTGCGATATTTTCGGTCGGGTTGATTTGTTCGTATAGCAGACGGCCGGCAATATATCCGGAGTCGTACGAGTTGGTTCCGTAATAAGCTACGCAATTGGTGTTTTCAATGAATGCATCTATCAGTATGTAAGGTATTTGTATTTGATCCAGCCGGGACGCCAGCTTGACGACACTGTCATGGAACTGTGTTGCGATCACGACCCCCTGGCAGTTGGCTTCTTCGATCCGGGGAATGAGTTCGTCGAAACTGCTTTTGTCATATTGATTGAAGCACATACGTTCGACTTCTACGTTGTAGCTGAAAAGTTCCTGTTCCGCTTTGTCTATTCCTTCGCAAAGCTTATCCCAATATTCGCCTTTTGCAAAAGAGGGAATCAGTGTGATGAAGTGGTAGCTCTTTTTTAGTGCAAGGGAACGGGCTATTAGGTTCGGGTGATAGTCTATTTCTTTTAAAACTTTTTCTACTTTTTTCTGTGCCTCTTCAGATACTTTGCCCCGGTTATGTAATATGCGGTCGACAGTTCCGGTCGAAACACCGGACATCTCTGCAATGTCTTTGATTCTATATGTCTTACCCATAGATTGGAAAGCTATACAGCCCGCAGAATGTTTATTTTTGCGGGCTGTTGTCTATTTATTGATTTGAAATTATAGTTGTTGTACTTCTTCTTCCGTTGAAATCGTATTTAATTTTCTGAATGTGTAACACTGCATCATATAGATAAGGGGTACGGCCACAAAAAATCCGACGAAGAACAAGATGCAGCCGACGATCGCGGTGCCGATCATGGTCAGCAGCAACAGGAATAACGGAAGTGTCTGTCCTTGGGTCATATTCCAGCTTTTTTGCAGTGATTCGATGATGCCGCAGTTTTCCTCAACGATGAATGCCGTGAAAAATTGCAGGCGTAAGTATAGGTAGATACCGGGAATGATCAGCAAGACTGTACCGATACAGACAGCTATGGAGAACAAAATGTTGGCGATGAGATATGTGATTATCTTGCGCGATTGTTGCCCATAGGCGGAAAACTGCGGCTCTTCTCCATCAAGAGCCTGGAATATATTTTTGACATATCCCAGCATGAAAATACAGGAAATGAGCAAACTGACTATTTGGACAATAACTCGTCCGACAATCGAACCCTGTGCCGGCATACCGAACAGTGTGACGATCATCGACAGGATAGAAAATCCGATAAACAGCCCTACCAGTACCCAAATCTGCGATTTAGTGTGCTTCCATGAAGTGCCGAACACTTCCGATATCATAAACTTTGGTTCCATATGAATTGATTATTTAGGTTATATAAGCCGTAAAATTAGGATAAATTATTGAATAAACAAATTCCGTGTTAAAATTATGTAGCAATTTAAACGAATATATTTTCGATCGGTCAAAGTCCTAATATATCTCTGATACAGAAATATAAAATAAGCAATTTTTTAGTATAAAAGATTGTATAAACGGAAAAAGTACAACAAAAAGATTCTACATTTGTACGCTTTTTATGAGGAATAGGCTATGAACCCATAAATTTAGAACAGCATCGTTGTGGAATTTTTACTATGGCACAACGGATCTCACCCGTTGTGATGGCTTTAACGGCCTTACTAATGACTGAAAAACGAGAATAGATAGAATTATATAAATAATGAATATGGATAAACAAATGTTGAGAACTACTATTACCCAATTAAGGCAAATTGCATTGTTTGCAGTAGGGGTGTCTTTATTAACTGCTTGTGGAAACAAGCAAAGCGGTATGAAGTTAGGGGATAATGAATTTGCGGTCCTTGCTGTTAATTCGACAACAAGCGACCAGACGACTTCCTATCCGGCCACGATCAGAGGTACGCAGGATATCGAGGTACGCCCCCAAGTTTCGGGTTTTATTGTTAAGTTATGTGTAGATGAAGGAGCAACTGTTCGTAAGGGGCAGGCTTTGTTCCAGATTGATCCGACCCAGTATGCTGCTGCGGTTGGACAGGCGAAAGCCGCTGTCGAGATGGCAAAAGCCAATGTCGCAACTTTGACTTTGACCGAAAAGAACAAAAAAGCTTTGTTCGATCAGAAAATTATCAGTGATTTTGAATATCAGACAGCGGTCAACCAACTCATGTCTGCCAAGGCAAGCCTGGCTCAGGCGGAAGCTTCTTTGGTAAGCGCGAATCAGAATTTATCATTCTGTACGGTGACGAGTCCGTCGAATGGCGTTGTCGGTACATTTCCGTATCGTATCGGTAGTTTGGTCAGCCCCTCTGTTGCACAGCCGTTGACAACCGTATCCGAAATCAACGATGTGTATGTTTATTTCTCTATGACGGAGAAAGAGTTGTTGCGCCTGACAAGAGCCGGAGGCACATTGAAAGAACAATTGGAAAAGATGCCGGCTGTTCGCTTGCAACTGTCCGACGGAACTACCTATCAGTCGGAAGGTAAGATCGATGCCGTTAGTGGCGTGATTGACCAGTCTACCGGATCTGTCAGCATGCGTGCTGTTTTCCCAAATGATAAAAATATCCTGAGAAGCGGCGGTACCGGTAACATCATATTCCCGTATACGATGGATGGGATCATTATTATCCCTCAGTCTGCAACCGTTGAAATCCAAGACAAGAAGTTCGTTTTTGTTTTGCAGGCGGACAATTCTGTAAAAAATACGGAGATTCAGATCTCCAATTTGGATGACGGAAAGAATTACCTGGTGACGAATGGTTTGAAATCCGGCGACAAAATCGTGATTGAAGGCGTACAGAATCTCCGTGACGGCCAGGCTATCGAGCCGATCACCCCGGAACAGCAGAAAGCGAAATATGATCAGGCCTTGAAAGATCAGAACGAAGGTAATCTGAAGACCGCTTTTAATTAATAACTCCCATTTTGTTCGTTAAAAACAGAAAATATGAAATTAGATAGATTTATAAACCGCCCGGTGCTCTCAACGGTGATCTCCGTCCTGATTGTCATACTGGGTATATTAGGCTTGCTGTCCTTGCCTATTACCCAATATCCGGATATCGCCCCTCCAACCGTTTCGGTGAGAGCGACTTATACGGGTGCAAACGCACAGACGGTATTGAATAGTGTGATTGCACCGCTGGAAGACCAGATCAATGGTGTGGAGAACATGATGTACATGACTTCCAATGCCTCCAACAACGGATCTGCCGATATTTCCATTTATTTTAAGCAGGGAACCGATCCCGACATGGCTGCCGTAAACGTGCAGAACCGTGTTTCTATGGCACAAGGTTTGTTGCCCGCTGAAGTAACCAAGATCGGTGTGACAACTCAGAAACGTCAGAACTCCATGCTGATCGTGTTCTCCGTCTATGATGCAGAGGACCGTTACGACCAGCGATTCATCGAGAACTATGCCAAGATCAACCTGATCCCGGAAGTACAGCGTGTGCCCGGTGTGGGGGATGCGAATGTGTTAGGAACCGACTACTCCATGCGTATCTGGCTGAAACCGGATGTGATGGCACAGTACAATTTGGTTCCGAATGATGTTGCCGGTGTCCTGGCCGAGCAGAACGTGGAAGCTGCTCCCGGTTCGTTCGGTGAGCAGGGTAACCAGAGCTTCCAGTATACGATCCGTTATAAAGGACGTTTGCAAGAAGTGAACGAATTTGAAGACATGGTCGTAAAAGCCTTACCGGATGGTGAAGTCCTCCGCATGAAGGATATTGCCGATATCGAATTGGGACGTCTGACTTATAATTTTGTCAATAAAGTAAACGGTCATAGTGCCGTAACCTGTATCGTTTACCAGATGGCAGGAACCAATGCGACGGAAACCATCAATAATATCCAGAACCTGCTGGAAGAAACAGAAAAGATATTGCCTCCGGGCTTGAAGATCGACGTCGGTATGAATGCCAACGACTTCTTGTACGCTTCTATCCATGAGGTGCTCAAGACATTGATCGAAGCCTTCATCCTTGTATTCATCGTTGTGTATATCTTCTTGCAGGATTTACGTTCGACTTTGATTCCGGCTATCGCGATCCCGGTTGCGTTGATCGGTACGTTCTTCATGCTGTCGCTGATCGGCTTTAGCTTGAACTTGCTGACTCTTTGTGCCATGGTGCTCGCCATTGCGATTGTGGTCGATGATGCGATCGTGGTCGTCGAGGGTGTCCATGCCAAACTGGACCAGGGTTACAAATCGGCGAAATTGGCTTCTATCGATGCCATGAACGAGCTGGGTGGTGCTATCGTCTCCATCACGTTGGTCATGATGTCCGTGTTTATCCCGGTAAGTTTCATGAGCGGTACGGCCGGTACATTCTATCGCCAGTTCGGTTTGACAATGGCTATCTCGATCGGTTTGTCCGCATTGAATGCCTTGACACTGAGTCCGGCTCTGTGTGCGATGTTCTTGAAGCCGCACGAAGAAGGACATGAGAAGAAATCGACTTTCGTCTCCCGTTTCCACTCTTCCTTCAATGCCGCATACGATTCTTTGCTGAACAGCTATAAAAAACGTGTCGTATTCTTTATACAGAAGAAATGGCTTTCGTTCGGTATCGTTGCCGGATGTATCGTCCTGCTCGTTGTTTTGATGAATGCGACTCCGACAGGTATGGTTCCGAATGAA
Organism: Parabacteroides johnsonii DSM 18315; assembly: GCF_025151045.1. Lineage (NCBI taxonomy): Bacteria > Pseudomonadati > Bacteroidota > Bacteroidia > Bacteroidales > Tannerellaceae > Parabacteroides > Parabacteroides johnsonii. The sequence goes on along the minus strand of NZ_CP102285.1, from coordinate 2,573,901 downwards.
GATACCGGTACGATCATGGGCGCAGTGACGCTGCCTCCGGGAACATCCCAGGAACGTACGATAGAGGTGATGAACAAGGTGGATAGCCTGATCGCTGCCGACCCGGCGGTCAAATCACGTACGGCCGTCATCGGTTTCAGCTTTATCGGTGGCCAGGGACCTTCTTATGGTTCGTTCATCATCAAGTTGAAAGACTGGGAGGAACGTTCAATGATGCAGAGTTCGGATATCGTGTATGGCAGTTTGTTCATGCGTGCGCAAAAGATAGTGAAGGATGCACAAGTGCTGTTCTTTACTCCGCCTATGATCCCGGGTTATTCCGCTTCCAGTGATATCGAGTTGAATATGCAGGACAAGACCGGTGGTGATCTGGAAAAATTCTTCGAAGTGACGAAGCAATATACGGCAGCCTTGACTGCCCGTCCTGAAATCAAGTCGGCACAGAGTACCTTCAACCCTAACTTCCCGCAGTATATGATCGACATCGATGCGGCCGCCTGTAAGAAGGTGGGTATCAGTCCGAGTGATATTCTGGCAACCATGCAGGGATATTACGGTGGTCTGTATGCCTCCAACTTCAACCGTTTCGGTAAGATGTACCGTGTGATGGTCCAGGCTGATCCGGCTTTGCGTACCAATTTGGAATCGTTGAAGAATATCAAAGTCCGCAATGGAAACGAAATGGCTCCAATCTCGCAGTTCGTGTCTATCAAGAAAGTGTACGGACCGGATATTATCAGCCGTTTCAATATGTATACATCTATCAAAGTGATGGTTGCTCCGGCAGACGGTTACACCAGTGGGCAGGCATTGAAAGCGATCGAAGAGGTTGCCAGTACAACGCTTCCGACCGGTTTTGGATACGAATTGGGGGGGATGGCGCGTGAAGAGGCTGAAACCAGCGGCAGCACGACCGGTTTGATCTTCCTGCTCTGTTTCGTATTCGTCTATTTGCTGCTGAGCGCTCAGTATGAAAGTTATATCCTGCCGTTAGCCGTATTGCTTTCCATTCCGTTTGGTTTGATGGGTAGCTTCCTGTTCGTGCAAGGCTGGGCCGCTTTAGGCAATATCCCGGCTCTGAAGATGATCTTGGGTACGATGTCCAATAATATCTATATGCAGATCGCCTTGATCATGTTGGTAGGTCTGTTGGCGAAGAACGCCATCCTGATCGTAGAGTTTGCCCTTGACCGTCGCCGTATGGGTATGAGTATCACATGGGCTGCTGTTTTAGGTGCCGCCGCCCGTTTGCGTCCTATCTTGATGACATCACTGGCTATGGTAGTCGGTTTGTTGCCTATGATGTTTGCGTTCGGTGTCGGTGCTCATGGTAACCGTACTTTGGGTACTGCCGCCATCGGAGGTATGTTTATCGGTATGATCTTCCAGATCTTTATCGTCCCGGTTCTGTTTGTGGTATTCCAGTACTTGCAGGAGAAATTCAAACCTATCGAATGGGAAGATTTGGATAACAGCGATATGAATACGGAAATAGAACAGTACGCAAAAACAAAATAAGAGATGACAATGAAGAAACAGATTATATATATGGTGTGTGCAACCGCTCTTTTGAGCAGTTGCCATATCTATAAAGCATATGATCGTCCGGATACGATCGAAACTTCCGGCATCTACCGTGATCCGGTATCTGCTGCCGGTACGTTAGCCGAAACAGATACGACCAATATGGGAAACCTGCCTTGGCAGGAGGTTTTCCGTGATCCGAAATTGCAGGCCTTGATCGAAGAGGGATTGGCAAACAATGTGGATCTGCAAGCCGCTATCCTGAGGGTCGAGGAGGCCAAGTTGCTGCTGACTTCCGCTCGCCTGTCTTTTCTCCCTTCTTTGAACCTGGCTCCGCAAGGAACCATAACTAAAATGGAGAATACGGGTTATGTGAAAGCCTATACCTTGCCGGCGGCAGCCAGTTGGGAAGTGGATTTGTTCGGTAAGCTGTTGAATGCGAGTCGTGGACAGAAGACTGCTTATTTGCAGAGCCAGTACACACAGCAAGCGATACGTTCGCAACTGATCGGAGGAATCGCCAATACCTATTTCACTTTGTTAATGTTGGATCGTCAGGTCGAGATTACTTCCAAGACGGTGGATATCTACAAAGAGAATGTTCGGGTGATGGAAGCGATGAAGATTGCCGGCATGACAACAGAAGCCGCAGTCGTCCAGATGCGTGCCGTGTTCCATCAGGTGTCCGGATCGTTGATCGAACTGAAACGCCAGGTGCGTGAAGTGGAGAACTCCTTGTCTGTATTGCTTGCGAAAGCACCGCAGCCAATCGATCGCAGTACGCTTGAAGATCAGGTGATGCCGGAAGAGCTGATGGCTGGTGTTCCTTTGCAGTTGTTGGAGAACCGTCCGGATGTGAAGGTGGCCGAAATGACATTGGCCAGTGCTTATTATACGACCAACAAGGCCCGTGCCGCTTTTTATCCGGGAATCAATATTACGGCGACAGCCGGTTGGACGAATGGTTCGGGTGTTACGGTTTCCAATCCGGGACAGTTTATGTTCCAGGCTTTGGCTTCCTTGGCACAGCCTATCTTTAACAATGGTAAGCTGGTAGCCAATCTGAAGATATCAAAAGCGGAAGAACAGATTGCCAAGATGAACTATCAGCAAACGATCTTGGAAGCGGGAAAGGAAGTGAGCGATGCTTTGCATCTCTATGATGCGACCAATAGAAAACTGGTCCAGGATCAGGCCCAGATAGAAGAGTTGGAAAAGGCGGTTGCCTATACCAACGCCTTGTTCCAGTCAGGACAGTCCACTTATCTGGAAATCCTTTCTGCCCAACAGAGTCTGCTCAGTGCGCAGTTGACGGAAGTTTCCGACAATGTCCAGCGTATGCAGGCTGTTATCAATTTATATAGTGCCATTGGTGGTGGAAGAGAGTAGAAAGCAATTGACAATTTAAAAGGAGATTATTATGATTAGTCCATTAGCTTATGTAGATGCAAGCGCGAAGTTAGGAGCGAACGTAACCGTCCATCCGTTTGCATACATCGATAAGAATGTAAAAATAGGTGATGACTGCGAGATCATGCCTCATGCCAGTATCATGAGCGGAACCCGCATGGGGAAGAGGAACCGCATCTTCAATGGTGCCGTTATCGCTGCCGAACCACAGGATTTTAACTATAAGGGAGGTGATACGATTGTCGAAATCGGAGACGACAATGTGATCCGTGAAAACGTGGTGATTAATCGTGCAACCAATTCTGATGGGAAGACGATTATCGGTAATGGCAATTTCCTGCATGAAGGCGTGCATGTTTCCCACGACACGCATATCGGTAATCATAGTGTGTTCGGGTATGGAAGCAAGATTTCCGGCAACTGCATGATTGAAGATTATGTGATTTTCGGCGGCAACGTATTAGTGAGCCAGGGATGCCGTGTGGGAAGATGGTCGATGACGCAGACCGGTTGCCGCTTCCGTAAGGATATCCCGCCTTATATCGTAGCAGCATTGGAACCTACGACCTATTACGGGGTGAACTCCTTTATTCTGTCACATGAAGGCCTGAGCGAAAAGATAATCAAGCATATCAGCCATGCCTACCGTATCATTTACCAAGGTAATACGAGTATATTCGATGCTTTGCTGATGATTAAAGACCAGGTGCCGATGAGCGACGAAATCCAGCATATCATCGACTTCATCAATGCCTCGAAATTGGGTATCATCAAATAAAATAGGATTATCTGATAGAAAAGAAAGAGTTGTTCTTTATGGAGCAGCTCTTTTTTTATTTATCTTTGTTGAGTTTTATATTCTCAATGTCTAATCTAAAAATGAGATGCAACATGAAAAACTTATTTAAATCGTTTGTGGTTCTTTTGGCAGTTATGGCTGCTGTCCCTTCTTTTGCGCAAAAAGCGAATAACACGTTGACTGAAAAAGAAAAGAAACAAGGCTGGACCTTGCTGTTCAACGGGAAAGATTTTACCGGTTGGAGACAATGCAACAATACCGGGATGGCTCCGAACTGGGTAATCGAAGACGAGGCGATGAAGGTCTTTACCGCTCCGGGCAAAAAACCGGGACACGGTGCAGGAGGCGATATCCTGTATAAGGAAAAGAAGTTCAAGAACTTTGAACTGTCTGTAGATTGGAAAACCAGCAAAATGGGAAATTCAGGTATCTTCTATTATGTACGCGAAGTTCCGGGCAAACCGATCTATTATGCAGCTCCCGAAGTGCAGGTGCTGGATAATGTGGATGCTACCGACAACAAGCTGGCAAACCACCTTGCCGGTTCTTTGTATGATATGCTCCCTGCCGATCCGAAAACGGTAAAACCAGCCGGCGAATGGAACACGATCGTGATCAAAGTGAAGGATGGCAAAGTGACGCATACCCAGAATGGTAAAAAGGTCGTTCAGTATACTTTGTGGAGCAAAGAGTGGGATGATATGGTTGCCAACAGCAAATTCAAAGATTTCCAAGGTTTCCAGGAAGGCATTTCCCATGAAGGGTATATCGGCTTGCAGGATCATGGTTATCCGATCTGGTTCCGCAATATCAAGATTCGGGAATTGAAGTAAGTTCTTACCAAGGGAAATAATAAACCAATTGGACAATGTATCAAATGTCTTAAGATTCTAAGACAAAAAAGAGGATAATCCATCACGGACTATCCTCTTTTCTATATTATCAAACCTTTTTCCGATTATTAGAGAGCGCCGACTTCTTTCAAAGCTTCGTTTGTCTTGTGAACGGCTGCTGCACTCTTGGCGAAGAGTTCTTTTTCTTCGGCATTCAATTCCAGTTCAACGATCTTTTCGATACCATTCTTGCCCAAGATAACAGGAACACCGATGCAAAGGTCGGATTCTCCGTATTCACCTTCCAGATAAACAGAGCAAGGAACCATCTTCTTTTGGTTGTGGATGATAGATTCAACAACGTAAGCTCCTGCTGCACCCGGTGCATACCATGCAGAAGTACCCAACAGCTTAGTCAGTGTCGCACCGCCTACCATAGTGGAAGCGACAACTTCCTGCAGTTTTTCTGCGCTCAACAGCTTGCTTACGGGAATGCCTTTGTAAGTAGCCAGACGAGCCAGAGGGATCATAGTCGTGTCACCGTGACCACCGATTACCATGCCTTCGACTTCGTTGGCATTGCAACCTAAAGCCTGAGACAAGAAATATTTGAAACGAGAGCTATCCAGAGCACCACCCATACCGATGATACGGTTTTTCGGCAGACCCAGAGACTTCAATGACAGGTAAGTCATTGTATCCATCGGGTTGGAGATCACTACCAGGATTGCGTTCGGAGAATATTTCAAGATGTTCTGAGCTACGCTCTTAACGATACCAGCGTTAACACCGATCAGTTCTTCGCGAGTCATACCCGGTTTACGAGGAATACCTGAAGTGATGACAACAACGTCAGAGTTAGCCGTTTTTTCGTAGTCGTTTGTGCAACCAACAACTGTAGTATCGAAACCAAGCAGTTGAGCGGTCTGCATCATATCCATTGCTTTACCTTCGGAAACACCTTCCTTAACGTCAAGCATTACAACTTCGTCTGCCACTTCATTGAAGGCAAGAACATTTGCGCAAGTAGCACCTACATTACCGGCGCCAACAACTGTTACTTTAGACATAATAATAAGTTTTATATGTTTTACTTATAATAATATTTCCATCTCTCTTAAAAGTGAGACAAAGGTACAACCTATTACGAAATAAAGAAATATTTCCGTAAATATTTTGCACCTCCCTTGATTAAATTTATGATTTATGATTTATGATTTATCATCGACGCATAAATCATAAATCATAAATTATTACCTCTTCTCACTCCACATAAAGCACCAGCCCCTTCAGATATTCCCCTTCCGGATGGTAAATGTTGACCGGATGGTCGGCGGGTTGTGTCAGTTGGTGTAGGATACGGACACTGCGTCCGGACTGGGCGGCGGCACTGAACACGGCCAGACGGAAGTTCTCCTTGCTTACCACCTGTGAGCAGGAGAAGGTGAACAGGATGCCTCCTGGCTTGATCTTTTCGAAAGCGATGGCATTCAGTTTGCGATATCCCTGCAAAGCGTTGCGCAATACGTTTTTATGTTTGGCGAAAGCGGGCGGGTCCAGGATGATGAGGTCGTAGTTGCTTCCCATCTTTTCGAGATACTTGAAAGCGTCTTCCGCATAAGCCTCGTGGCGAGGATCACCCGGAAAGTTCAGTTCCACGTTCTTGTTGGTCAGCGAGATCGCTTTGGCGGAGCTGTCGACCGAGTGAACGACCTTGGCGCCTCCGCGCATGGCGTAGAACGAGAATCCGCCGGTATAGCAGAACATGTTCAGTACGGAGCGATCTTTGGCATAGCGTTCCAAGAGCGAACGGTTTTCACGCTGGTCGACAAAGAAACCTGTCTTTTGCCCCTTTTGCCAATCGACGCAGAATTTCAAGCCGTTCTCAAGTGCGATGTCCTCCACTTCGCCACCGTACAGGTAGCCGTCTTCGCTGCCCAGGTTGGCTTTGTAAGGCAAGGTCGCTTCCGATTTGTAATATATATTTTGTAAAGAATCTCCCAAAACGGCTTTTAAGGCGTCGGCAATCTGGTGGCGGGCATAGTGCATGCCGACAGAATGTGCCTGCATGACGGCGGTGTGGGCATACATGTCGATGACCAGTCCCGGAAGATTATCTCCTTCGCCATGCACCAACCGGTATGTATTATTGTTCTCCACTCCGGCAAGTTCCAATGCTTGGCGCAGTGTGTAAGCGATACGGATGCGTTCTTCCCAGAAAGCGGCATCTATCGTGACCGGTTTGAAAGATAAGATGCGTACGGCGATGCTGCCTATCTGATAATGTCCGATACCTAAAAAACGTCCGTTCGTACCATAAACTTCTACCAAGTCGCCTTCTTCCGGCTCACCTTCGATCGTCTGAATAGCGCCGGAGAATACCCACGGATGGAAACGTAGCAACGATTCCTCTTTTTTCGGTTTGAGAAATACTTTACACTCCTTCATTTATATCTGTTTCAATTGATTGTATATTTTCAGGCAGGCCCATGCGTCGAGGGCTGCATATTTTTTCTGCGCGTCGCTGAGGACGTCGGCTTCCCAGTTGCTCAAACGCTGTCCTTTCGAGATCTTCTTGTTGAAAAGGATGGCGTATATCTTTTGCAGGCTGGCATCTTCGATCCCGAATTGTCCGACATAATTCTGCAAGTCCAGGAAGTTGGCGGGTTGTATGTCCTTGCGCTTTTGCATCGCGCCGAAATCGTCGCGTAGCGAAAGGCCGATCTTCTGCACCTTTTCGTTTGCCAGAAATTCTTCGAGAACTTTCGGAATATCGATCCGGTTCAGGCGGAACAGGAAACAAGCCTCATCGGTCGAAATCTGCATAAGCGATATTTTGTAGCGTTGCCCTTTCTTGAAACTCGGACGGGTTTCCGTATCGAATCCGACGGCCTGGAACTCGGAGAGGTAGCTGACCGCTTTCTCCGTATCCTTCAATGTGTCGATCACGATGATCCGCCCGGTAAATTCCTCTAAGGGAAGCTCGGATACAGCCTCTTTTGTTATCGAATGTGTATATTGTTGTGTCATTCTTCTTCGTTGGTTTCTAAAAACTCTTCATCGCTGTATCGCACGGCGTGGAGCGCTTTTAATGCGTTTAATAATTGTTGTCCCCAGAATTCGCTGAAATTTTTACGACACAATACGATTGCCCCGAGCATCACTTCTTCATTGCCCTGGCGGAACAGAGAGATGAAATTACCCGCATCCTGGTAAACATCGGCCAGATTCTCTGAAATAAAGGCGGCGATCGGCGTGTCGCTATATTGCATATCCGGATGGAACGTTTCGAGGTAAGAGTCTTTCTCTCCGAGCAGTCCGGCAATCCGGTTGCGGACCGATTCGTACATGTCTTCCGTGACAGTCAGCTCTGGCTCTGCATCCTCCTCTTCTTCCGCTTCGGGTAGGAGGGTGGCTTTCAGATACAACAAGGGCAAGATCTTGACTGCCTTATCCAAAAAATCAAAAAGACCAGTATTGCCGGCATTCTCGACAAATGTACAAAATTCCAGTGCAACTGTTACGAATTCCAGCGTGTTGCGTTCGTATATCGGGTTGTTCTCTTTTTCCATGCTGATTATCTTAGTCGATACCTTGCGTTTATAATCTGCAAAAGTAGCAATTTTTTCTTTGTAAAGCTAATATAGGGAACCGTACCGCACCGAAATTCCTTTATCTTGGCAGGCTCGGTGGCAAACCATTGCGATTCGTTTCGACTTCGATGCAAGTGTAATCTGTTTTCGACGTTGTCGTGTACATATTCGACATTGTCGAGAATATACACGGCATTGTCAAAAATATATTCGACATTGCCGAAAACAGATTACACTTGCATCAAAGGGCAAATGCATTGGGAATTATCCGTATTTTATGAGGTTGTTTTTATAAGTAAAAAGAGGTGAGAATGTCTGTGGCAAGAAATGTTTTGTGATGCGGTTGCCGGGGAGAACTTTGAAAAAAGGCGGTAAGGGAAATACGAATGTCGTAGGGAACTTAAAATTTTCTGTGTACATTTGCGAGTTGTAAATTTAATTGTGTAATGGCTAAAAAGACGACTGCAAAACAAAATACGAATAACGGGGAAAGTAAATTTAAGGGGATTCGAAATTTCTTTACCAGTGAGCGGACCCGTTTTATTACCGGATTAGTTATTTCCATTGTTACCATATATGTCGGTCTGGCATTGATTTCGTTTTTCTTTACGGGAGGAGCGGATCAGAGCAAGATCGAAAATATCCCGTTATCGGACCTGGTGATCAATCGTGGATCGGTAGAGAACTGGACGGGTGTGCGTGGGGCTTTCCTCGCCGATTTGCTGATGAACCGGTGGTTCGGGATCTCTTCATTCTTGATTTTGTTTTTCCTCGGTTCGGTCGGGGCGAAGCTGATGAACCTGAGCCGGGTGTCGTTGCTGAAACGTTTCCTGTTCAGTGCAGCCATGCTGATATGGGGATCGTTGTTTTTTGCTTTTATCTTTATTCGTGGATATGAAGATACGTTTATTTATTTGGGCGGTCAGCACGGATATTATTTGTCGGAGGTGATGATGAATAATATCGGGATACCGGGTACGATCCTGCTGCTGGTCGGCCTGTTCCTGATTATTGCAATCTTCACCAGCAAACGGACGATTCCGTTCCTGCAAAACGTCTTCTCTTTCGGATGGTTGAAGAACCGTTTGAAACGTGAAAAGAGCGAAACGCCGGAAGTGCAGGAAGAGAAAGAAGAGGGTGAAGAAGAAAAGGATGTTTATGTTCCGGTTGAAAAACCGGCTGCTGCTTCTCAGCCTACTGCATATCACGAGACAAAAGAGGAAGTCGTCGAGCCGGACGAATATGTTTTCGATACGGAAACAGAGATGCGGAAAGCCGAGGCAGAAAAGAGAATGCCGGTAGGCAAGGAGATTCCGCAAAAGAATGATTTTGAATTTGAAGTAGCCAGGGGAGATGATCCGGTTGTCGAGGCGTCAGCCGATGGAGGTACGACTTTTGAAGTGGAAGTGCCGGAAGATGAGGAGGCTTTCGATCAATCCCAGTTGGGTAAATATGATCCGCGCCTGGATTTGTCCCGCTATGTGTTCCCGACGCTCGACCTGCTGAAATTTTACGATTCGGGCAATGTCGAGGTGAACCGCGAAGAATTGGAAGAAAACCAGCAGATGATCAAGCAGACGTTGGAAGATTTCGGTATCAATATCGCCTCTATCAAGGCGACGGTCGGACCGACGGTTACGCTCTATGAGATCGTCCCGGAAGCCGGTGTTCGTATTTCCAAGATCAAGAACCTGGAAGATGACATCGCTTTGAGCCTTTCAGCCTTGCAGATCCGTATTATCGCGCCGATGCCGGGAAAAGGAACGATCGGGATCGAGGTCCCGAATAATAAACCGCAGACTGTTTCGATGCAGTCGGTGGTTGCTTCGCGCAAATTCCAGGAATGTTCGTATGACTTGCCGGTGGCGATCGGAAGGACGATTGTCAACGAAGTGTTCATGTTCGACTTGTGCAAGACTCCCCACCTGTTGGTGGCGGGTGCGACCGGGCAAGGTAAATCGGTCGGCTTGAATGCGATTATCACCTCTTTGCTGTATAAGAAGCATCCGGCCGAACTGAAGTTCGTGATGGTTGACCCCAAGCAGGTGGAATTTAGTATTTACTCGAAGATCGAACGCCATTATCTGGCGAAATTGCCGAATGCCGATAAACCGATCGTGACGGAGCCGGGCGATGCGGTGGCAACCTTGAACTCTTTGGTGATCGAGATGGAAAATCGTTATAAATTGCTGGTGGAGGCTTCGGCACGTAATATAAAGGAATATAATGAGAAGTTCATTTCCCGCCGTCTGAACCCGGAGAAAGGACATCGGTTCCTGCCTTATATCGTGGCTATCGTCGATGAGTTTGCCGACCTGATCGCGACCTCAGGCAAGGAGATCGAATTGCCGATCTCGCGTATTGCGGCCAAGGCCCGTGCGGTCGGTATCCACATGATCCTGGCCACCCAGCGCCCGGATACGAAAGTGATCACCGGTACGATCAAGAGTAACTTTCCGAGCCGTATCGCTTTTAAGGTAATGTCGCAGATCGACTCCCGTACGATTTTGGATACTCCGGGTGCCAACCGTTTGATCGGTAAGGGCGATATGCTGATCCTGATTACCGGAAGCAGCGAGCCGACACGTGTCCAGTGTGCGTTTGTCGATACGCCGGAAGTGGAAGATATCGTGAATTATGTCGGTGCGCAGGTGGCTTATCCGACAGCTTACCTGTTGCCTGAATATATAGGTGAAGGCGGTGAGTCTTCTTCGGCCGGATCGGTGGATCTGTCGGATCGCGACCCGTTGTTTGACGAAGCTGCCCGTCTGATTGTGATCCAGCAGCAAGGCTCGACTTCGCTTATCCAGCGAAAGTTCGCAATCGGTTACAACCGTGCAGGCCGCCTGATGGATCAGCTGGAAGCGGCGGGCATCGTCGGTCCTTTCGAAGGCAGTAAAGCCCGTCAGGTCTTGATCCAGGACGAATACAGCCTGGAACAATTATTGAATTCATTGAAATAAAATATAAAGGATGATTTATCGGTGTGCAATAAAATAATGGTGTCCTGTAGGGGCGGGGTTCTACTCCGCCCAATGAATCCGCCAATGCAAATAATGTTCGTTTTGCTCCGGATTCAATGGGCAGAGCAGAGCCCTGCCCCTACAAACGACAATCGTTTCATGTTCCACACCCATAAACCCTTATTATGAATAGCAAAGAATAGATAGAATGAAAAGAGAAAATGAAATAAAAGTTTGCCGCATTTTGGTTGCAGTCTTCCTGTGTCTTGGGGTTGTATCCGGTATGAAGGTCGTAGCACAGAACGCCATTTCCATTTTGGATAAGGCCGCGTCTGCTTATGAAGATTCTAACGGTTTGACTGCTTATTTTACGATGCAGACACGCTCGGATGTGCAGAAAGTGTCGGAAAGCTTTGACGGTACGGTAGATATAAAAGGTGATAAATTCGTACTGAAGACCCCCGACATGATTACCTGGTTCGATGGAACGACACAATGGTCGTTTGTCGAGCGCAACGAGGAAGTCAACGTTTCCACCCCGACCGGCGAGGAACTACAAGCTACGAATCCGGCCCTTCTGCTCCGTTCCTATAAAAAAGGATTTACCGCAAAATATAAGGGCGAGAGCACGGCTTCGAACGGTAAATCCGCCTACGATATCGAGCTGGTACCCAAAAAGAAAAGTGATATCATACGGGTGGAGCTCCAGATAGAGAAGTTTGCCGGGCTCCCGGCCTCGATCGCTGTTTTTTCAAAGAATGGGATCAGCAGTACGATCCGTATCAGTAAAATGGAAACGGGAGTAAACCAACCGGATAGTTATTTTGTTTTTAACGAAAAAGACTATCCTGATGCTGAAATAATAGATTTGAGGTGATTAGAATGATTTATGATTTGTGATTTATGATTTATGCGTCGATAATAAATCACAAATCATAAATCATCAATCATAAATTATAAATCATAAATCATAAGATGAATACAACTCAGAATGAAAAAGTCCGTTGCCTGATTATCGGTTCGGGCCCGGCCGGTTATACTGCGGCTATCTATGCTTCACGTGCAAATCTGTCTCCTGTCCTTTACGAAGGTATTCAGCCGGGTGGACAGCTTACGACTACGACAGACGTCGAGAATTTTCCCGGTTATCCCGAAGGCATTGCCGGAACGGAGCTGATGGAAGACCTGAAAAAACAGGCAACCCGCTTCGGTGCGGATATCCGCGTCGGCATTGCGACTGAAACAGATTTGTCTGCCGCTCCCTATAAGGTGACGATCGACGGCGAGAAAGTGATCGAGACGGAAACACTGATCATCTCGACCGGAGCGACTGCCAAATATTTAGGATTGCCGGACGAGCAGAAATATGCCGGAATGGGTGTCTCGGCTTGTGCGACCTGCGACGGTTTCTTCTATCGCAAGAAAGTCGTGGCTGTCGTTGGCGGTGGCGATACGGCTTGTGAAGAAGCGCTCTATCTGTCCGGTTTGGCGAAACAGGTATATATGATTGTCCGCAAACCGCATTTGCGTGCATCGAAAGTCATGCAGGAACGTGTCCTGAACACTCCGAATATTACGGTCTTGTTCGAGCATAACACAATCGGTCTTTTCGGTGAAGACGGTGTCGAAGGCGCACATCTGGTAAAACGAATGGGTGAACCGGACGAAAAGAAATTAGATATCGCAATCGACGGTTTCTTCCTGGCTATCGGCCACACTCCGAACTCCAAGATATTCAAACCCTGGGTAGAAACAGACGAGATAGGCTATATCAAGACGATTCCAGGTACGCCGAAGACCAGAGTTCCAGGTGTCTTTGCTGCCGGTGACGTGGCTGATCCGCATTATCGCCAGGCCATTACGGCTGCCGGTAGCGGTTGTACGGCTGCGATTGAGGCGGAACGTTATTTGTCGGAAATAGGAAGATAATCTGTTACTTTTGGCTTGATCCAAAAGTAACCAAAAGATCAAGGCTTAAGCTGCTTCGCTACTCCGCTCCCTTCGTTCGCTGTCGCGTCTGAAACTCGCTTCGCTCAAACAGCAGACGCTCCGGACGCTCACTGCGGTCACTGCGCTTAACGCTCACCAGCTTAGGCCGGAGATAGAGCCTGACGGCTCTTTTGGGATGGCCGATACTGCCTGTTTTCTTGTGATCCCGCATCAAGTGCGGGAACGGGCTTGTCCCTGTGCTTGCCTCCGGGTTGCCTTTGGGCTTGTCCTCGCATTTGTGAGGATGCTTCGAAACTATCCTGTTCCCGCGCTTGACGCGGGATCACAAGAAAACAGGCAGTATCGGCCATCCCAAGAGAAAGCGGAGCTTTCTAAGAAAGGCCTAAGCGGGTGGGCGTCAAGCGGAGGGCAAAGGCGGAGCGTCCGGAGCCTGCGCTGTCTGAGCGAAGCGAGTTTCGCAGGCGACAGCGTAGTCTTTGCCCGGAGCAGCCCAGACGGTTAAGCCTTGAACTTTTGGTTACTTTTCTTTCAAGAGAAAAGTAATAGAACAATCTTGATCTTTTGGTTACTTTTGGATCAAGCCAAAAGTAACGTATAGCATATAAAATATATAGTATGAAACATTTGAAACTCTCTCTACTTTTTCTTTTGTGCGTATTGGTGGCGGTTCCCGTGTCGGCTAAAAGAAAGACAAAGATAATTGCCCATCGTGGTTATTGGAAAACGGAAGGTTCTGCCCAAAACTCTATTCGTTCGTTGGAACGGGCGAATGAAATCAAAGTCTATGGTTCCGAATTCGACGTGCACCTGACAGCCGATAATGTCCCGGTTGTGTTCCATGACCGTAAAATAGAAGGAAAGGATATCCAGACGACTCCCTATGCGGAGCTGAAAGACCTGAAACTTCCGAACGGCGAAACGCTTCCGACGTTGGAGCAGTATTTGGACAGGGCGAAGAAATTGAGAAAGACCAAACTGATCTTCGAATTGAAATCCCATGCAACTCCCCAGCGGGATCGGGAAGCGGCAAAGATTGCCGTCGACATGGTAAACGGCAAGAAATTGACGAAGCGCACCGAATATATCGCTTTCAGCCTGGAAGCCGCAAAGGAACTGCACCGCCTGTCTCCGAAGACACCGGTCTACTACCTAAACGGCGACTTGTCTCCGAAACAGTTGAAAGAACTCGGTTTTGCCGGTCTCGATTATAATTATAAGGTTATGCAGAAACATCCGGAATGGTTTGCCGAAGCAAAAGATCTGAATTTGAAAATCAATGTCTGGACGGTCGATGATCCTCAGATAATGAAAGAGATGATCGAGAATCGGGTGGATTTTCTGACTACCGACTATCCCGAAGAAGCGCAAAAAGCCGTACATTTGTACCGCTGAATAAATGTGTGAAATGAGAAAGTATTGCCTGTCGTTATTGCTCCTGTTACTGATATCGGTTTCGAATGCGGTCGAACCTCCCAAGCGCGAGATTCGGGGCGTGTGGCTGACAACCGTCTATGGTCTGGACTGGCCGCGTAAGCCGGCAACGACGGAGGCGGGGCGGAAGGCGCAGCAACGCGACGTCTGCGACATACTGGACCGTTTGCAGGATGCGAATTTCAACACTGTTTTTCTGCAGGTCCGTTTGCGTGGCGATGTCATTTGGCGTTCAGCCATTGAACCGGCAAGCAAGACTTTCTCCGGAAAATACGGAACGATGCCGGGATATGATCCGCTGGCTTTCGTGATCGACGAATGCCACAAACGCGGGATGGAGTGTCATGCCTGGTTTGTCACTTTCCCGCTGGGAACGGACAAAAGCGTGAAAGAGCAAGGAAAACTTTCCGTTGTCAAGCGCCAGCCGAAACTCTGCAAGCGTCATAACGGCGAATGGTATCTGGACCCCGGCGTTCCCGGAACTGCCGATTATGTTTTGTCCTTAGTGAAAGAACTGGTGAACGGATATGATATCGACGGTATCCATTTTGATTATATCCGCTATCCGGAACAGGCAAAATCTTTCCCTGATAAAGCCCAGTACACTAAATACGGCAAGAAACGCCCGTTGGCAGAATGGCGCCGGGAGAATATCAATAAGATGGTGTATCGCATTTACGACTGGGTGAAATCGGTCAAACCCTGGGTGCAGGTCAGTAGTTCGCCGCTCGGCAAGTATAATCGCATCGAACGTGTCCCGAATGCCGGATGGACGGCTTACGAAAGCGTCTTCCAGGACCCGAAAATATGGATGCAGAACGGGAAGCAGGATATGATTGTCCCGATGATGTATTACCTGCATGATAACTTTTTCCCGTTTGTCGACAATTGGGTCGATAACTGCAACGGACGCCTGGTGGTTCCCGGATTGGGCGCATACCGGATGCTGAAAGAAGAGGCGGACTGGACCGTCAACGATATAACGGACCAGATCGACTACAGCCGTTACTACGGAGGGGCTGGTTGCACGTTCTTCCGTTGTGCGAACGTCCTCGACAATACGAAAGGGCTGTATGACGAGTTGAAGGATAAATATTATAAATATCCGGCCCAACTTCCACCCTTGTCTTGGTTGAACGATACGGTTCCCGCTGCCCCGGAAGAGATACAGGTGGAAAAGGAAGGGAGCGAGTTGAAGCTCTCCTGGAGGAAACCGGATTTGGAAAAGGAGGTGTTGACTTATACCGTCTATTATTCGCTGACGGACTCGATCGACCCGGTATCCGCCCGGAGTATCCTGATGACGGGAATCCGGGATACTTCCATCTATCTGCCTGTCGATACGGCTTCGGAGCGGGGATATATATTCTCCGTTTCATCTTCCACCCGCTACCATATCGAAAGCGCACTATCGAAAGAAACCTATTATTATCTTTCCAAATATCCTAAATAATATTAACGGTTTGGAAGAAAATCCCGGAATGCTATATCTTTGTGCCGGATGAAAAAGACTGTGACATATCTGTTTATCGTATTCCTGGCGACCCTTGTGTTTTACGGAGGTGCTGGTGTCAGTCTGGTAACCTACTGCTGTGGGGATTGCCAGACGGAGGGTGTCACAGCCTTGCTGGAAAACAAATGCTGCGAGATGCATGGACAGGCCCGGTGTGCAAGTCAAGATGGCTGCTGTTGCGATGTCGAGTACGTCAGTTTCGACTGGAATGTCTTTCACGGTCATTTGTTCAATTTGCAGCCTGTGGCAATCGATTTGATTTCGCATATCTGTTCACATCTATCACTTGTTCCTGTCCCTTTTATAAACGAAGCGGGAGAAATCGAGCGGGAATCTCCTCCCGGATTCGATGCAGGAACCTACCTTTCTTTTTTGACAGTCCTTTTGATTTAGTCCTTGCCGGCGTGTCTCTTTATGTGGGATCGCCTTTGCCCGTTTTTGCAACCGGGTTGCATTGCTAACGCCTTATTTTTGCACGAAAATAAAGGAATGCAATGGAGCCCTCATGTAGATGAATGATCTAAGTCAGGATAACAAAAAAGGAATTTATGATGAAACAACTCTATCTTACAATTTTATTATTTCTTATTGCGATTCCGGTTTCTGCCGAGAAACTGGTGAAAGGACATGTTTTGGATGAACAGGAAGAACCGATAATCGGGGCGAATATCTATTGGGAAGGCACTCAACAAGGGACGACCTCCGATGCCGACGGTTATTTCGAACTGAAAGGAAAAGAAAACGCGAAGAGTCTGGTCGTCAGCTATATCGGGTACACGACAGCGGTTGTCCCGGTCGAGGACACAAGTAAGCCCCTGCGCATCGTGCTGGTTGGCGAAGTCGCTTTGCAGGAAGTCGTGATCAGCGAGCGCAAAATGGGGACGATCGCTTCCCGTACCAGCGTGTTGCAAACCCAGAAGATCACCTATGACGAGATTTGCCGGGCGGCTTGCTGTAATTTGGCGGAGAGCTTCGAGACAAACCCGTCTGTCGATGTCTCCTATTCGGATGCCGCTACCGGAGCCCGCCAGATCAAACTGTTAGGGCTTGCCGGAACCTATGTCCAGATGCTGACGGAGAATTACCCGAACTTCCGTGGAGCCGCCTCTTTGTATGGTTTGGACTACGTGCCTGGCGCTTGGATGGAAAGTATCCAAGTCTCGAAAGGAACCTCTTCGGTCAAGAACGGCTACGAAGCATTGGCCGGACAGATCAATGTGGAATTTAAGAAACCGCCTACGGCCGATATCTTTTCCGTCAACCTCTTCGGTAGCGATGCCGGCCGTTATGAAGGGAATGCCGATGCCTCTTGGCATATAAACGACAAGGTGTCGACCGGTTTGCTGGTGCATTATTCCAATGACAAGATGCAGCACGACGGCAATGACGACGGCTTTCTGGATACTCCCCTGAAAGAGCAGGTGAACCTAATGAACCGCTGGTATCATAAGCTGGAACATTATGTCGCCCAGTATGGCGTGCGCTATCTGCATGAGAACCGTACGGGCGGACAGTCTACGAAACACCATGACTTTGCCGATCCCTACCGCGTGCGCCTGCAAACGAACCGTGCGGAGCTGTTCACCAAACAGGCCTATATAATCGACAAGGAAAAGGTGGAAAGCGTAGCGCTGATCCTTTCCGGTTCCTATCATGAACAGAAATCTATGTATGACCGGACGCCTTACAATGTGTATCAGAATAATGTGTACGCCAGCTTGCTCTACGAAAAGGAGTTTTCTCTGGCACATAGCCTGAGCACAGGCTTGAGCATGAACTACGACGGTTTTGACGAAAACCTGACACTTGGCGGTGTGCGGACCCCTTACAACCGGACTGAAGTCGTGCCCGGAGCTTATGCACAATATACATACAATCTGAATGACAAGTTGATCCTTCTGGCAGGATTACGGGCGGATTACAGCTCGCTGTACGATTTCTTTGTGACGCCTCGCCTGCATATAAAATATAATCCTTTCGACTGGTTCCATGTGCGTGCTTCGGCCGGGAAGGGATTCCGGACGGCGAATGTGCTGGCTGAAAACAATTATCTTTTGTCCAGTAGCCGCAAAATGAATATAGCTGCCGACTTGGACCAGGAAGAGGCCTGGAATACGGGTGTGAACCTTTCGTTTTACATACCGCTGTTCGGAAAGGAGCTGACTCTGAACGGAGAGTGGTATTATACGGATTTCCGGAAACAGGTAGTTGTGGATATGGATAGCGATCCGCATGCTGTCAGTTTCTACAACCTGGATGGCCGTTCTTATTCCAACAGTTTCCAGGTTGAAGCCACTTATCCGTTCTTCCGTGGCTTTACCCTGACAGCCGCATATCGCTATACGGATGCGAAAACGGATTACCGGAATGCGGAAGGCGTCACCCGCCGGCTGAAAAAGCCGTTGGTCAGCGACTATAAGGGCTTGCTGACCGCCTCTTATCAGACTCCGTTGAAGAAATGGCAATTCGACCTCACCGGACAGTTTAACGGAGGTGGAAGAATGCCGACACCGGATGCCGTAAATCCCTTGTGGGAACCCGATTTTAAGGCCTATACGGTCGTGAATGCCCAGATCACGAAATATTTCCGCCGTTGGTCGATTTATGTCGGAGCGGAAAACCTTTTCGACTATAAACAGCCGCATCCGATCATCGATGCCGAGAACCCGCGCGGAGATAATTTTGACGGATCGATGGTCTGGGGCCCTGTTCACGGTAGAAAGATTTATGCCGGACTGCGTTTCAACATCAGTCGTGATTAATATCGCTTATTTTTTAATTCTTTCATTTTTTAATTTTAAATTTCAATTTAACATGATTCGTTTATTAGCAATTTTAATCTGTGCCGTATTTACTTTTTCAACGGCCTATGCGCAAGATGCGAAAAAGAAAAAGGAGACAGTGACTTTCTTTGTCGAAGGAATGGATTGTGCCAACTGTGTCAAAAAGATCGAG
The DNA here is from genome assembly GCF_025151045.1 of Parabacteroides johnsonii DSM 18315. Taxonomy (NCBI): domain Bacteria; kingdom Pseudomonadati; phylum Bacteroidota; class Bacteroidia; order Bacteroidales; family Tannerellaceae; genus Parabacteroides; species Parabacteroides johnsonii. The sequence goes on along the minus strand of NZ_CP102285.1, from coordinate 2,554,930 downwards.
AAGAACATCGCTTTCGAGAAAGGGGTGACCGATCTCAAGTGCGATCTGAGCACCCGTACGGCGGCCGTTACTTATCGTGCGGATAAGACATCCAAGACGAAGCTGGCTTCCGCCTTTAAGAAAATAGGGATGGAAGCGACCCCTGTAGACAATGGCGCCGGTTGCCCGGTTGACCCTGCCAAAAAAAAGTGAGGGTTAAAGCTGTCTACCTCTACGCCGAAAATTAAAATGGATGCCGATTCCGATTATTTGCCGGAATACAGTATCTTTGTGCGTTCTCAAGAAAAATATTTTATCCGGAATGCAGCGTTTCGGATAATCTGAACATCATAATAAATGTATGGCCCCGGAAAGGGCGTGAAGGCACACACTAAATGACGGAGAAACAACTGATAGAGGGTTGTAGGAATGGGGAAAGGCTGGCTCAGAAGGAGCTGTACGAAACGTATTCCCGTAAAATGATGGGAGTTTGCCTGCGTTATGTCAGCGACAGGGAGACTGCCCGTGATTTGCTACAGGACGGTTTTGTAAAAGTCTTCACCAGTATGGACTCTTATTCGGGACTCGGGTCGTTTGAGGGGTGGATGCGAAAGATCTTTGTCAATTGTGCGTTGGAGTATTTGCGCAAATCGGATGTTTTGCGTGAGGCTGCCGATCTGGATAATACGGTGGAATTGATCCATCCGGACAGTTCTGCCATATCCGACATGTCGGCAGCCGAGTTGATGAAACTGGTGCAGGAACTTCCTGCCGGTTTTCGTACGGTGTTTAACCTGTTTGCAATAGAAGGTTATTCGCATAAGGAGATTAGCGAGATGATGAATATAACGGAAAGTACATCCCGGTCGCAGTTTACGCGTGCCAAACAATTATTACAACGCAGGATTAATGAATTGTATTGAGTAAAAAGAAATGAAGGATAAGGAAAGAGATATATTTGACGATTTGTGCCGTTCGAAGTTGCAAGACTTTGAAGCGGATACGATGCCGGGTGATTGGGAGGCGATAGCCGACCGCCTCGCGGTAAAAAAGTCTGTCCCTTTCCGTCGGACTTTACGCTATTGGGCGGCTGCCGCCGTTATTTCTTTATTAGTGCTAACGGGAGGCATCTATGTCTTTAACCACGATCGGGAACATCTGCCTATAGCCGAAACACAGGAATATCTGCCTGTAGTCGAAACAACACCTGCTGTTCCGGCCCGACCCTCTCAAAATAAGATGGCTGTTGTCGCTTCCGCACCGGTTGGCCGGATGGCAAAACGTGCCGTAGCGCAAGTTGCGGCCACTACTGCATTTCGTTCAGATAGGATAACGGAAGACGGCGTCGTCCTCTCGCCGGCAGACCATGATACTGTCGCAGTGGTGTCTTCCGAAGCATCCGAAGTGGAGGGAGCGGCCGAATCGGCAATGCCGGCCGGAACGACGCACTCTTTGCTTGCAGATGCTGCGCCGGTGGAAAAAGAAGAAAAGAAGGCGCGGGCAAAAAGATGGAGTTTCGGAATGGGCGGCGGTAGCGTGAGTGCCGGAACATCCAATTCTTTGAATGCCTATGCTTTAAAGAATACGATGATGACAGACCAGGAACTGTTGCAATTGAATTCCCCGTATTTCAATAACCAGTCCCCGAAAACGAATATTCGCCATAAGACACCGGTTTCGGTCGGATTGGGTGTCAGTTATTCTTTGAATGACCGTTTTTCCCTCCAGTCAGGTTTAAATTATACATTCCTCTCTTCCGAATGGGAGACCGGTGCCATCTATCATGGCGAGACGAAACAGAAGCTACATTTTATCGGAATCCCTCTTTCTTTGTCCTATAAGATAGCAGAATGGAAGCGTATTCAATTCTATGCAGCGGCGGGAGCCATGACCGAGGTCAATGTTGCCGGTAAGCTGAATGCCAAAATATTTGTGGAAAACAATGAAATTCGTCACGAGAAGAAGCATATCCGTATGAAAGAATGGATGTGGTCTGTGAATGCCCGTGCCGGTGCCAGCTATCCGTTGCTCCGTTTCTTAAGTGTTTATGCGGAAGTGGGAGCCGGTTATTATTTCGATAACGGAAGCGATATCGAAACGATCCGTTCCGAGAAACCGTTTAATGTGAATTTGCAGGCGGGTTTCCGTTTCGGCTTTTGAGTAAAGACAAATAAATAATAAACAATATAAAATTAAAGAACAGTAAAAATGAAGAAACTTAAAGTTTTAGGGTTGGCAGCCATCGCTGCAGGTATGTTTTCGTTAACCTCTTGTTTGGACGGCGGCGGTAATACACAGCAGCTTTCAAGCTACGCTATTGTAGATTATTCTTCTACGATGAGAACTCTGATTTATCCATTGGGTTATTATCCATTATATTTATCAACAGTAGCCAATGATCCGACCTATAGCGCAGGCGATTGTGTCTTGGCAAACTTTACGGTCGATTTTGATTCTCCGGAGAATGCGAATGCTAATACAAACGGCTTTTATGTAGCGACAGGAGCAGCTTCTTCTCCATTAGCAAAATATAGTTTGGATTTCTCACCATTGGATTCGACGGCATTGGATAACGAATTGCTTTTGTCCGGCTCTGAAAGTGCCTTATTGTTTTCTAATAATTATAAAAGAATCGTTGTTATCCCTACTTTTGCCTCTGTATTGACGGATCAGAAGAACACATATACTATGTCGATGGATTATGATCAGGAACCTGAAACTGTCGACGGAACAGACCGGGTTTATACGTTGTGCATACGTGCTCAAAAGCGGGAAGAGGGAAAAGCGCCAACCATTAGCAATGCTATGGACCCGATCGCTGTTGAAGGTGGTTCATTATATTCCATGTTGAAAGGAAAAGAATCGGCAGCCGGTAAGAAGGTTGTAAGTTATCGTGTAAAATATCCGTTGACATTCAATTCGGATTCGACAAAGATCGCGACTTGGGGATATTCTAAGATTTCCCAATTCTCGATTGAGGAAGCGACCAATTAAGATTCCATAAGAAATAGATAAAAGATAGACACTGAATTTGTTTTTGGTGTCTATTTTTTTTGTTTGTATGAAAGAATGGATTGTTTGCCTTAAAAGGTTGCCCGCATTCATTTTTCGAATAATTATTAACATCTTGTAAATGCAAAGAGTTACTTAACGGCATAGCACCGCAAATTGCTGGAAACATCGACACCTTTTTATATCCGGAGGTTTCGTCCGGAGCCTGTCCATCTTCATGCAGCAACTATTTCGGAACACGCCATAAACTACCTCAAAAGTCATAGTGAACTAATTCATTGCATATCGCATATTGTTTATATGTAGTACTCCCTCTCATGGATACGTAGTACTATATATTGTCAATAGGTAGTGCTACTTGTTGCATATAAGTAGTACTACCTATATCTACTTTACTATATGTTATCATTTAGTTCTTTGCATGTTTTGAATTAGTTGATGGCATGAAACAGGATAGTTGGTAGATTATTATTTGTCTACAAATATCCGGCAATCATCAGAGAGGGGAAAAGGTGTCGATGTGGTGTCGACCTTAAAACCGACATCGGCACCAGCTAATGTATTATTTATTAGATAGATGGTGGCAAAAGATACCAGGTGTCGTTCTCTTTTGTATTTTCTCTTGTTCTCCATGTTTTCGCCGCACAAGAGGTTATACATAAATATCAGCTTGGTTCATCGTCCAATGTTAGTAGATGTTTTGTCCTTTTTTACTATCTTTGCGTGCTTTCCCTCTGTAAAATAGGGAATGTCTGTAATATATAATGGATATGAAAATGAGAAAAACAGTATTATATGGCGTTTTGGCCTTTTGTTTGGTTGTGTTGAATTCTTGTTTGGGAGACCCGGCCACCCAGTTGACGATGGCCAACCAGGCAGGTGTCGTGGTGACCGGATACGGGCCGGGTAAGGCTATTTATACCAAGGGGGACGTTGTGGTTTCTTCGGAAGACTTCCAGAATGCCAATGTGGAAAACGGAGAATGTATCTTGTTTGATTACTCCATTGATTATGGGACTGCAAACAATATGGGAGCAGGGACGGATACCAGTTATACCGAGGCTGTTATCTATGAAAATACGATCTCGGAGGTCAATCGTTGGAACTTCTATAATACGTTGACCGATACCTCCGTCGTTGCAAAGGACGAATTGCTGCTTTCTTCCCTCCAGGCACGTTCCGCTTATATCAGAGGCAATTTGTTCCTGTTCACGGAGATAAGCAATCACCCGACAAACCAGGTGGATAGTTTCTCTTTATCCTATAATCCGGATCAATTGTTGGGAGACGATAATATTTATAGCCTCTACCTCCGCACGATCAGGATAAAGGCGGACACGACGAGAGGCGAATCGATGATTATTCCTTGTGCGTTCAATATAGAAGATCTGGTGAAAGAGGCGGGAAAGAATAATTCGGATGAACTGAAGTTCCGGATTAACTATGCCTATTCATTCGGGAAGGATTCTGCGTCGATAAACTGGAAAAGCTCCGATGTGTTTACAATAGACCTGTCGGGAAAAGGCAAATAAAGGATAAATAGCAAACGAACGTATTGAGAAATGTATAAAGAGATATTTAAATTGGTTGTAGCCATCATCTCCCAGCCGGGAAAGGCATGGGAGATTCTGACGAAAAAAGAAGAAAAAGACGATGAGTTTTTATCCCGGTTTGTCTATCCCCTGATTGGATTCGTTACGGTAGCAGCTTTTTTGGGCGTGCTGTTCACCCGGAAAGAGTTTGATGTCGAACTGGCGCTGAAATCGTCTATCCGGACGCTGGTTGCGGCGTTCGGCGGCTTTTATCTGGCAGCCTATTTGTTGAACGAACTTTGGCAGGGATGGTTCAAACGGGAGAAGGACATGAAGCTGTGCCAACGCTTTGTCGGCTATTCGTCTTCGTTGATGTTTGCTTTGAACATCGTGTTGATGTTGCTCCCGGAGTTTTTCTTTTTGCGTATATTTGTGTTATATACGTTTTATATCGTATGGGAAGGGGCTGGCCCTTATATGCAGGTGGAGGAGAAGATACGCCTGAAGTTTGTCGGGATCGCGACCGGGCTGATTTTGCTGACGCCTTGGCTGATTGAGGTCCTCCTTTCCATGTTGATGCCCGGCTTACGTTTTTGATAGAAGAATAAGATGAAAGAGAAGATTAGTAATAACATACAGATAAAGAACAAACGGGCGACTTTCGATTATGAGTTGCTCGACACGTTTACGGCAGGTATTGTGCTGACCGGTACGGAGATCAAATCGATCCGCCTGGGGAAGGCGAGCCTGGTCGATACGTTCTGTATTGTAGAGAAGGGTGAATTGTGGGTGAAGAATATGTATGTGGCAGAATATTTCTACGGGACATACAATAACCATACGGCCCGCCGTGACCGCAAGCTGCTGCTGACCAAAAAGGAATTGCGGAAGATTGAAGGTGCTGCCCGTAATAATGGCTTTACAATTATTCCGACACGCCTTTTTATTAATGACAAGGGACTGGCAAAAGTCGTTGTCGCTATCGCCAAAGGTAAGAAGGAGTATGACAAACGCGACTCTATCAAGGAGCGGGACGACCGCCGGGAGATGGATCGGGCTTTTAAACGGAATTGAAAGAATTTATAATTTATGATTTATGATTTATGCGTCACAAATAAATCATAAATCATAAATTATAAATCATAAATCATAACATGGATAAAGAGATGTTTTTGAACGCCCTGAAAGAACGTATTTTGATTCTGGACGGGGGAATGGGGACGATGGTCCAGGGATTTAAACTGACCGAGAAAGATTATCGCGGAGAACAGTTTGCCGATTGGCCGGGCGACCTGAAAGGAAATAACGACCTGCTGTGTATCACCCGACCGGATGTGATCAAATCGATCCATCGCCAGTATCTGGATGCCGGTGCCGATATTTTTGCTACCAACACTTTCAATGCAAATGCCATCTCGATGGAGGACTACGGCATGCAGGAACAGGTAAGGAATATCAACTTGGCTGCCGGAAAGTTGGCGCGCGAGGTGGCCGACGGCTTTATGGCGGAACATCCGGATCGAACGATCTTTGTAGCCGGCTCTATCGGACCGACCAATAAGACGGCCTCGATGAGTCCCGACGTGAGCGATCCGGCTTATCGGGCTGTCACCTATATGGATTTGTATGACGCCTATAAGGAACAGGTGGATGCCTTGGTAGACGGGGGCGTGGATATCGTCCTGTTTGAAACGACTTTCGACACGCTGAATGTGAAAGCCGGGCTGGAAGCTGCCGAGACTGTGTTGAAGGAAAAAGGCAAAGATTTGCCGATTATGCTTTCTCTGACGTTGTCGGCCCAGGGGGGACGTACGTTTTCGGGGCAGACGTTGCTTGCGTTTTTGGCTTCTGTCGGGCATGCCAATATTGTCAGTGTCGGTCTGAACTGCTCGTTCGGTGCTGCCGATATGAAGCCTTACCTGGCTGAATTGGCAAAACATGCTCCTTATTATATAAGTGCTTATCCGAATGCCGGTCTGCCGAACAGTTTCGGCTCTTATGACGAGACGCCGGAAAAGATGGCTGTTCATGTAAAACCCTTTATCGAGGAAGGGCTGGTGAATATCTTGGGAGGCTGTTGCGGTACGACGCCGGCCCATATCGCCAAATATCCCGAACTGGTGAAAGGGGCCAGGCCGCATGTGCCGGCTCCGAAGCCCGATTGTCTTTGGTTGTCCGGTTTGGAACTGCTCGAAGTGAAGCCGGAGAATAATTTCGTGAATGTCGGCGAACGATGTAATGTGGCCGGTTCACGCAAGTTCTTGCGACTGATCAAGGAAGAAAATTATGAAGAGGCTTTGACAATTGCCCGCAAACAGGTGGAAGACGGCGCGCAGGTGATTGATATCAATATGGACGATGGAATGTTGGATGCTGTGAAAGAAATGACGACGTTCCTGAACTTGATCGCTGCCGAACCTGATATTTCTCGTGTCCCTGTGATGATCGACTCTTCCAAATGGGAGGTGATCGAGAAAGGCTTGATGTGCGTACAGGGTAAAAGCATAGTGAATTCGATTTCTTTGAAAGAAGGTGAAGAGCTCTTCCTGCAACATGCCGCCCGTATTAAACAGTTGGGTGCGGCTACGGTCGTAATGGCTTTTGATGAAAAAGGACAGGCCGACACGTTTGAACGGAAGATCGAGGTGTGCGGACGTGCTTACCGTCTCCTCCGGGAGAAAGTGGATTTTGATCCGAACGGAATCATTTTCGATCCGAATGTATTGGCTATCGCCACCGGTATGGAAGAACATAACGGATATGGGCTTGATTTTATCCGTGCCGTGGAATGGATCAAGAAGAACCTGCCGGGCGCGAAGGTGAGCGGCGGTATCAGCAACCTTTCCTTCTCTTTCCGGGGAAATAATTACGTGCGGGAGGCTATGCATTCCGTATTCCTGTATCATGCGATTAACAAAGGTATGGATATGGGGATCGTGAACCCGTCGTCGTCCGTACTCTATGAAGATATCGAGCCTGTTTTTCGAACATTGCTGGAAGACGTTATTCTGGCACGCCGTCCGGAAGCCGCTGAAGAACTGATCGAATATGCCCAGAACCTGCATGTAAAAGCGCAGGAGAGGGAAGAAGAAAAGCTGGAAGCCTGGCGTGAATATCCGTTGAAGGAGCGTCTGGAAAACGCTCTGATAAAAGGAGTCGGCGATCATCTGGAAGAAGATTTAAAGGAAGCCTTGAAGGAATATCCTCGTGCGGTGGATATTATCGACGGACCGCTGATGGGTGGAATGAATAAGGTGGGCGAATTGTTCGGCGCTGGAAAAATGTTTCTACCGCAGGTTGTCAAGACTGCCCGTACGATGAAAAAGGCGGTTGCTATCCTGCAACCGGCAATTGAGGCGGAAAAGGTCTCTTCTGATTCTGCTAAGGCTGGAAAGGTCCTGTTTGCGACAGTGAAAGGTGATGTGCATGACATCGGAAAGAATATTGTTTCGATCGTCCTGGCTTGCAACAATTATGAGGTGATCGATTTGGGAGTGATGGTTCCGGCAGACGTGATCGTAAAAAAGGCAATCGAAGAGAAGCCTGATCTGGTCTGTCTTTCCGGTCTGATCACGCCTTCGCTCGAAGAGATGGTGCATGTGACGGACGAGATGCAGAAAGCCGGCTTGAGTATTCCCATAATGGTGGGGGGCGCCACGACTTCGAAGTTGCATACGGCCATTAAGATCGCTCCTCATTATGACTATCCTGTCATTCATGTGCTGGATGCTTCGCAAAACCCGTTGATTGCGGCCAAACTGTTGAACCCGGATACGCGGGATGCTTATATTGCCCAGTTGAACAGTGAGTATGAGGCTCTGCGTGCTTCCATGAACAAGAAAAAAGAGATCTTGGTTCCGTTGGCGGAAGCCCGGACGAATCGTCCGGAGATCGACTGGGCTTCTTACAGTCCGGTTGTCCCGGCCCGGGGCGGGGTGCAGGTGATTCCTTATATTCCTCTGGAAGAAATAATCCCATATATTCATTGGACCTTCTTTTTCAGTGCCTGGAAACTGAACGGGCGTTTTTCGGAAATTACGCGGATCCACGATTGCGATGCTTGTCGTGCCGCCTGGCTGGCCGAATTCCCGGAGGCAGACCGGGCGAAGGCGTCGGAGGCTATGCAGTTGTACAAGGATACTGTTAAGCTGTTGGACCGCCTGGTTGAGATGAAAGCCGAGTATTGCAAGGCGATTTATGGTTTCTTCCCGGCAAATGGCGACGGGGATAATATCCGTATGGGTGAGGTCCTGCTTCCGGTTTTGCGTCAACAGGCGAAGAGGGAGGAGGGAATTTATAAGTCGTTGGCCGATTATGTGATGCCGGTATCGGAAGGGCGTACGGATTATGTCGGCGCTTTTGTGGTGACGGCCGGTGTCGGTGCCGAATCTCTGAAAGAGCGGTTCGAGCGGGAAGGAGACACCTATAATTCCATGTTGCTGCAAACTTTGACCGACCGTCTGGCCGAGGCTACAGCCGAATATCTCCATGAAAAGGTCCGTAAGGAATATTGGGGGTATGCTCCGGATGAGTCGCTTTCCATCTCCGACCTGTACAAAGTGAAATATCAGGGAATACGTCCGGCTGTCGGCTATCCTTCATTGCCGGACCAGCTTTTGAACTATACGCTGGATAAGTTGTTGGATATGTCACAGATCGGCGTCCGGCTGACGGAAAACGGTGCGATGTACCCGACGGCGACGGTCAGCGGTATTTATATCGCACACCCGGATTCGCAATATTTCATGATCGGTACTATCGACGAGGAACAGATGAAGGATTACGCCCGCCGCCGGAATCTGTCGGAAACGGAAACGAAGAAATTATTGAATAAAAACATATCGAATTGAAATACATACGCCGGATAATCTTGTCTCTCCTTTTAGTCGCTATCTGGTTCACCATGCGTTCGCCGGGAGCAGGAGAGGCGTATGCCCGGAATATCTATCCGTATGTATCGGCTGTCCTGTCCCGTTTCTCATCTCTTTTCCCTTTTTCGGTGGGCGATTGCCTAATATATGGTAGTATTGTCGGTTTGCTTGTTTATGTGGGCTGTGCTATTGCTGGCAAATGTTCGTGGAAGACGTTAGCAGGGCGGACAGTCGAATATCTGTTGTGGGTGTATGTCTGGTTCTATATGGCATGGGGACTGAATTATTTCCGGCAGGATTTCTTTACCCGGACACAGCTTCCGTATGCGGCTTATTCGGCCGATGCATTCCGTTCTTTCCTGTCTGCTTACACGGATGCTTTGAATGCTTCTTTTGTCCCGGTTGAGGAGGTCGACAAAGCGGTTGTTGCGAAGGAATCCGAAAGGGGATACCGGGAAATTGCCGGACGATTCGGACTGGTTGCTCCTGCCGGATATCTGCATCCGAAGCCGATGTTGTTCCCTTCGCTGATGAGCGGTGTGGGTGTTTTGGGATATATGGGGCCGTTTTTTACTGAATATAACCTGAATCCGGAATTGCTGCCTGTCCAGTATCCGTTTACTTATGCGCACGAAATGGCGCATGTGTTGGGGATATCCAGCGAGGCGGAAGCGAATCTGTACGGTTTTCTGGTCTGTTCCCGCTCGGAAGTGCCGGAAATCCGTTTTTCAGCTTACTTCGCCTTGTTGCCATATGTGCTGAGCAACGCATATCAGCTCCTGCCGGAGGAAGAATTTATCCGGTGGAAAAACACGATCTCTCCCGAAATAAAAGAGCTTTACAACCGTAAAGTCGCTTATTGGGAAGAGTTGTACAGCCCGCTCATAGGTGAAATCCAAAGTATCGCTTACAACTGGTTCCTGAAAGGAAACAACATCCCCTCCGGCCGGAAGAATTATTCGGAAGTGGTGGCATTATTGATGGCACTGGAAAATACGTCAGGAGAGATTTGAGACCTTGCTGTTTCCATATTGCCTAATTCGAATTAAATCACTACCTTTGCGGCAATTTTTGAGAAGATAGATAAATATAACACATATGAGTAAGAAATTTGCCGAATACTCGAAATTTGACTTATCGAACGTCAATAAAGAGGTGCTGAAGAAATGGCAGGATGGCGACATCTTCCATAAGAGTCTTGAAATCCGCGAAGGACATCCCTCGTTTGTATTTTATGAAGGTCCTCCTTCTGCAAACGGTATGCCCGGTATTCACCATGTGATTGCCCGTTCGATTAAGGATATTTTCTGCCGTTATAAGACCATGAAGGGGTATCTTGTCAATCGTAAGGCGGGATGGGATACACACGGGCTGCCGGTAGAGCTGGGAGTCGAAAAAACATTGGGTATAACCAAGGAAGATATCGGCAAAAAGATCTCTGTGGCCGAATATAATGCCGCCTGCCGCCGTGACGTGATGAAGTTTACGAAGGAATGGACGGATCTGACACAGAAGATGGGATATTGGGTCGACCTTGAAAACCCGTATATCACTTACGATAACCGTTATATCGAAACATTGTGGTACTTGCTGAAGGAACTGTATAAGAAAGGTTTGCTTTACAAAGGGTACACGATCCAGCCGTATTCGCCGGCCGCCGGAACGGGGCTTAGCTCGCACGAGTTGAACCAACCGGGGTGTTATCGCGACGTGAAGGATACGACTTGTACGGCTCAGTTCCGCATTCTTGATCCGAAACCGGAGATGGCGGGATTTGGCGAACCGTTCTTCTTGGCATGGACCACTACTCCGTGGACTTTGCCTTCCAACACGGCTCTTTGTGTGGGTCCGAATTTCACTTATGTGGCTGTTCAGACCTATAATCCATATACAGGTATGCCGATGACGGCTGTTTTGGCTAAGGACTTGTTGAATGTGTATTTCAATCCGAAAGCCGCCGATCTGGCTCTGACCGATTATAAACCGGGCGATAAACTGGTGCCGTTCAAAGTGGTCGGCGAATGGAAAGGACCGGAACTGGCCGGCATGCATTACGAGCAGCTGATCCCGTGGGTCAATCCGGGAGAAGGTGCTTTCCGGGTAATCACCGGTGACTATGTGACGGTGGAAGATGGTACGGGTATCGTACATATCGCTCCGACTTTCGGTGCGGATGACGACCGTGTGGCAAAAGCAAGCGGCGTACCTCCTTTGATGATGATCGACAAAGACGGGAACCGCCGTCCGATGGTCGATATGACAGGTAAATTCTATCTGCTGGAAGACCTCGATCCCGAGTATGTTCAGGAGCATATGAATGCTGCCGACTATGATCCGTGGCAGGGCAAGTTCGTGAAGAACGCTTACGATGCGACAAAGGGAGAGAAAGACGAAACGCTGGATATCGAAATCTGCATGATGCTGAAAGCGCAGAACCGTGTGTTCCGCATTGAGAAGCATGTCCACAACTATCCGCACTGTTGGCGTACGGACAAACCTGTGTTGTACTATCCGCTGGATAGCTGGTTTATCCGCACAACCGCTTGTCGCGAACGGATGATCGAACTGAACAATACGATCAACTGGAAACCGCAGAGCACCGGAACGGGACGTTTCGGCAAATGGTTGGAAAACTTGCAGGACTGGAACTTGAGCCGTAGCCGCTACTGGGGAACGCCGTTGCCTATCTGGCGTACCGAAGACGGGGCGGAAGAAATCTGTATCGGTTCGGTTGAAGAACTGTACAATGAAATTGAGAAATCCGTAAAAGCTGGGCTGATGGAGTCCAACCCGTATAAGGAACTGAAATTCCAGCCGGGTGAATATACAAAGGAAAACTACGAAAAGATCGACCTTCACCGTCCGTATGTGGATGATGTGATCCTGGTTTCCGAAAGCGGTAAGCCGATGAAGCGCGAGACCGACTTGATCGACGTATGGTTCGATTCCGGTGCGATGCCTTATGCACAGATTCATTATCCGTTCGAGAACAAGGAAATCTTCGACGACCGCAAGGTGTATCCGGCCGACTTTATTGCCGAGGGTGTCGACCAGACACGCGGATGGTTCTTCACTTTGCATGCGCTCGCTACGATGGTGTTCGACAGTGTGTCGTATAAAGCTGTCGTTTCGAACGGACTGGTACTGGACAAGAATGGCAATAAGATGTCCAAACGTCTGGGCAACGCTGTCGATCCGTTCGCCACGATCGAGCAGTATGGTTCCGATCCTTTGCGCTGGTACATGATTACAAATGCGTCTCCGTGGGATAACATCAAATTTGATATCGATGGTATCGAAGAAGTTCGCCGCAAATTCTTCGGTACATTATATAATACCTATTCGTTCTTCGCTTTGTATGCGAATGTAGACGGTTTCGATTATTCCGAACCGGATGTAGACTGGAAAGAGCGTCCCGAAATCGACCGCTGGATTCTGTCGTTGCTGAATTCGCTGGTGAAGGATGTGGATGGATTCTTGGATACATACGAACCGACACGCGCCGGACGTGCGATCTCTGATTTTGTAAACGACAATCTGAGTAACTGGTACGTGCGTTTGAACCGCCGCCGTTTCTGGGGCGGAGGCATGACAACCGACAAGTTGTCTGCTTACCAGACTTTGTACACCTGTCTGGAAACGGTCGCCAAGCTGATGGCTCCGATCGCGCCGTTCTATGCAGACCAGTTGTTCTGCGACCTGATTGCCGCTACCGGACGTGAGAAGGTTGAATCTGTTCACCTGTCCGAATTCCCGGTTTGCAACGAGGCATTGATCGACAAGAATCTGGAAGAACGTATGCAGATGGCGCAGGATGTGTCTTCTATGGTGCTGGCTTTGCGTCGCAAGGTGAATATCAAGGTGCGCCAGCCGTTGCAGACCATCATGGTCCCGGTTGTGGATGCCCATCAGCAAGAAAGCATCGAAGCTGTGAAAGCGTTGATCCTGAACGAGGTCAATGTGAAGGAACTGAAGTTTGTCGATAACGCTGCCGGTATTCTGGTGAAGAAGATCAAACCGGACTTTAAGAAGTTAGGCCCGCGTTATGGCAAGATCATGAAGGCGTTGGCCGCCGCTATCCAGACAATGAGTCAGGACGAAATCAATGCGTTTGAGAAGGCCGGAACATTCACGCTGACGGTTGAAGGTCAGGAGGCGGTGATTGAACGTGCAGACGTTGAAATCATCTCCGAAGACATACCGGGCTGGCTGGTTGCGAACGAAGGCCGCCTGACAGTGGCTTTGGATATCACCGTAACAGAAACTCTCCGTAAGGAAGGATTGGCGCGCGAGTTGGTAAACCGCATCCAGAACCTGCGTAAGAGCAGTGGTTACGACATCACCGACAAGATATCCGTCACTGTCCTTTCGAACGATGTGATGGATGAGGCGATCAAGGACTTCAATTCGTATATCGCAAACCAGGTGTTGGCTGTATCAGTGGAAATTACGGATGTGATCAGCGATGCGACCGAGTTGGATTTCGAAGATTTCAAACTTTCGGTCCGGATTGAAAAAGCATGAGTGTTTTCAATTGAAGAATGAAAGAATGAAAGAATTAAAGAATGAAAGGGGGAAAGAAAGGAAGAATTGCTTACATTTGTGGCCAAGAGAAAGAAAAATCATCATTGATCTTTTCATTCTTTCATTCGTTAATTATTAATTTTTTAAAACTATGGCAGAAAAGACAAGATATTCGGATGCCGAACTCGAGGAGTTCCGCGCCATAATATTGGAAAAGCTGGAGAAGGCAAAAAAAGATTATGACCTGTTGAGATCCGGTGTCACTAACTCTGACGGCAATGATGTCGCTGATACGTCTCCTACGTTTAAGGTATTGGAGGAAGGCGCTGCGACTTTATCGAAGGAAGAGGCTGGCCGTTTGGCACAGCGCCAGATGAAGTTTATACAGAACTTGCAGGCTGCATTGATCCGGATTGAGAATAAAACCTACGGTATTTGCCGCGAAACCGGTAAATTGATCCCGAAAGAAAGATTACGTGCAGTGCCTCACGCTACGTTGAGTATCGAAGCTAAACAGGGAGGTGCCAAGTAAATGAGATATTCCAAAGGTTGGGGAGCAGCGTTGATTGTGATGCTGCTCCTTATTCTTGACCAGGCTCTTAAAATATGGATTAAAACTCACATGCAGTTGCATGAGAGTATTGAAATCACTCCGTGGTTTTATCTGTACTTCACTGAGAATCCGGGAATGGCTTTCGGGATAGAAGTGATCGGTAAGTTGTTTTTGTCGGTATTCCGTATTATTGCTGTCGGTTTTATCGGTTATTATCTGTATAAGCTGGTGAAACAGAATTACACCTTTGGCTTTATCGCTTGTATCTCGTTGATCTTTGCGGGAGCGATCGGAAATATCATCGACTCCATATTCTATGGGGTAGTGTTCGATCATAGCTTCGGACAGGTGGCCTCGTTTATGCCGGAGGGTGGCGGCTATGCCAGTTGGTTGCATGGAAAAGTGGTCGATATGTTTTATTTCCCTTTGATACAGACGGTGTTGCCAGACTGGGTACCAGTATGGGGAGGGGAGGAGTTTGTCTTTTTCCGTCCAATCTTTAATTTGGCCGATTCGGCGATCTGCGTAGGTGTCTTTTTGTTGTTACTGTTCTACCGTCACACATTGTCGACAAGTCTCTCAAAAGAAAAATAAAAGAACTGATGCGGAACAAACTGCATAGATATGGTGTCGTTTTGCTGCTGGGAACCTTACTGGTCGCCTGTAGTAAAGTGCCGGACGGCATTCTTTCGGAAAAGAAAATGCAAGCAGTACAGGTGGATATGCAATTGGCAGAAGCCATGATTAACCTGGATAGCAAAGAGTTTTCCGATAATGCCCGTAAGGAGGCTCTATATCAGTCCATCTTCCGCAAATACGATATCACACAAGCCGAGTACGACAGTTCGCTCGTTTGGTATGGACGGCATCTGGATATTTATATGAAAGTGTATGACCGCGTGCTGGCCGATCTGAATGAACGGCAGAAAGCATTGGGCGACGTACAGGCTTCGGCTGCTCCTGTTTCCAAACAGGATTCGGTGGATATCTGGCCCCGCCGTACCTCTTTAAGATTGGAACCCGATGCCTTGTTTAACGGTGTGACGTTCGATATCAAACCGGAAACGAACTATTCGTCCGGCAGTTCGTTTGTCTTGGGCATGAATGTCTGGGGTATCAACGAGGGGATGGCTTATAAACCGGAAATACGCATAAGCGCTGACCAGGGTGATACGATCGTGACTGTCAATGATAAGGTGCTTCGCGATGGCTATCACGAAACCGTTTTGAAGACGGTTCCGACCAAGCAGGTCAAACGCGTGTACGGGTATATCTTTATGAACAATGCCGATTCTTCCTACTACAAGGTTTATCTGGACAGTCTGAACCTCATGAAATATAATTACGGCCGTCTGACTGATATGGCAAAAGATTCGTCTGCCGTAAAAATATCCGCAGTGGAATAAATCGTGTTATGCGCCGGATCGCTTCCCATTATATCTATTGGAGACAGTTCTACCGGATGCACTATGTCGAGTTGGACGATAGCGGTATCCTAACCGGTGTTTTCCCTTTGGAAGGGGAAATTGCGGGTACGGAGTTTTATGACGGCATCTTGATCCTTGTGCCTATTCCCGCTCTTGATGCGAGATTGAAGGGGAACAAGCGATATTACCTGAATTTTTATTCTGATACTCCCTTTGTGATCCCGAGTCAAGTACGGGAACGGGTCGCTTTTGATATGCTGTCGGGAGAACAGTTGGCGGATGCCTTGGAACGTCGAGGTTTTACAGGTATTATTGAAGCGGGTTCGCCTGTTTGTGTGCTGTTATTGGGCGGCATTCCCCTGACGACGGCGAAATTCGGCGCAGATGACAGCCGTAGCGATGGCTACATTCAGAGACTCTGATGTTTCTCTTTCGGGTGGAAAGCTTGGAATGTAAAGTTTTTGATCAATCAGCTCTTCTATTTGCGGACGTATTCCGTTTCCCTCATTCCCCATCACGATAATTCCGTTTGCCGATAATTCCTTTGTGTACATATTTTCTCCGTCGAGGAATGTGCCGAACAACGGAATTTGCCTTGCCACTTGGGCTTTCAAGTAGTCTTCCAATTCCGTATAATGGACTTTTACGTGTGCCAGTGCGCCCATTGTGGCCTGTACGGTCTTCGGGCTGAAAACATCTGCGGTGTCGGGGCTGCAAACGATATGTTCGATGCCGAACCAGTCGGCAAGCCGTATGATGGTACCGAGATTGCCGGGGTCCTGTATGCCGTCCAATGCTAAAACGAGTGAGGAAGAAGGATCGGCTTCGTCGATCGACCAGTCCGGACGTTTGAATACGGCAAGTACATCCTGCGGGTTTTTCAGGAAACTGGCTTTACGGATGTCTTCGTCTTCCGCTTCCAATAGTTCTTTCGCCGGAATGTTCCCCTGCATCGCCATCCAGGATGGTTTGGCGAGAATCAGTTCGCATTCGAAAGCAAACATCATGTCGGCTACCAGCTTGTTTCCTTCGGCAACGAATGCATTCAGTTCGTTCCGATATTTCTTCATTTCCAACGAATGGATGTATTTGACTTTCCCCTTACTTAGCATCTTTATTCTCTTTTTTCAAGTGCAAATGTACAGGGATTTATTCAAATTCACGTTATTTTTTGTGCAAAGATACGTTGGTACGTGTGGCGTGACAATATGACAAGAATGTTTTTCGTCGCGCACCACGCTTTATGATTTTTTCTTCCTATTTTTGCGTGCGTAAAAGCTTGAATGATGAAGGGAATCCAAACACTATATTTCATTTGTTTCCTATTGCTGTTAGTCTCCTGTAGCTCGACAAAATATGTGGGCGAGGGAGAATACCTCCTGGACAAAGTGGAGATTGTGTCGGATGGCAAGACTTATAAAAACAGCGATTTGAAGCCTTATTTGCGCCAGCAACCCAACTTTAAGGCTTTTGGGCTGATGAAATGGCAGTTGTTCGTGTACGACTGGTCGGGCCGGAATGAGAAGAAATGGATTAATAAGCAGCTTCGTCGGATGGGAGAGGCGCCTGTTATCTTGGATACGACGCTGGTAACGCAGTCGGTCGACGAGTTGAAACGCTTCTTCATCAATAAAGGATATATGAACGCTGAAGTTTCGGCTTCTATCGATACTTCGCGAAGTAAAAAGGCTGTCGTGACCTATAGGATCGTCCCTAACACTCCTTACCGCATCCATAACTATTCGATGGATTTGAGCGATCCGAAGATCGACAGCATCGCCAAGCTCAAACCGCCTCACCGTTCCGTACTGGCTTCGGCTTTCCGTACTTATTCCGACGATTATACTTCCCTGATAAAAGACAGTGCCTTGTTTGACCGCGATGTACTGGATAAGGAACGGCAGCGCCTTACGACTTTGCTCCGCCGGCGTGGTTATTATGCCTTCAACCGGGATTACCTGTCTTATATTGCCGATAGCTCTTTGAACCGGAATATTGTAGACTTGGATATGCTGTTGAAACCGTACCGTTTGCAGAAGCCTGACGGGACGGTGGTCGACACATTACATCGACAGTATTATATTAAAGACGTTTCGATTGTGACCGATTATGATCCGTTGACGTTGGAAGAAAACAATGCTATGCTTTACGATACGGTCCGAACCGGCGGTATCGATATCCTGTACGGAAAGAACGGCAGAAGCATCCGTCCGGGAGTCTTGCGCAAGAGCAATTATATCATGCCGGGACGCTTGTATAACGAGCGGACGGTGGAGCAGACCTACTCTTCGTTTGCTACGCTGCGTGCTTTGCGTAATGTGAATATCCGTTTTTCGGAGGTCGAAGAGAACGACACGATGAAGCTCAACTGTACGATCCTGACTTCTCCTGCCAAACTACAAGGTTTCGGGGTCGACTTGGAAGGGACAAACTCGGCAGGAGATTTTGGTTTTGCTTCGAGTTTGAACTATCAGCACCGGAACTTGTTCAAGGGGTCGGAGGTTTTCTCGGCTAAAGTCCGCGGTGCTTATGAGGCGTTATCCGGCAACCAGTCGGAAGGAAACAACTTTTGGGAGTTCGGTACGGAGGCGTCTGTCTTGTTCCCCCGTTTCCTGTTTCCCTTCCTGCATGAGAATTTCCGTCGTAAGATTCGTGCAACGACCGAACTGAAGGTGAGTTACAGCATACAGACACGTCCGGAGTTCAAAAGAGCCATCGTCTCTGCTGGATGGAATTATATCTGGCAGGAGCGGAGTAATATGCAGGCGCGCCATGTGTTCAAGTTGTTGGACATCGACTATGTGCATTTGCCGAAGATCAGCCAGTCATTTAAAGACTCGTTGCCTGAATCTACTTTGCTCTACAATTTTACCGACCAGTTTATCGTCGGTTCCGGTTATACTTATTCTTTTAATAATTATGATCCTCAGAATCGTTTGAGGAATACGCATTCCGTTCGCTTCTCCTTCGAGATGGCGGGCAACCTGCTGTACGGGCTTTCCCACCTGACCGGTGCGGATAAGGATGACGAAGGGCGCTATAAATTGTTCGGGATTAATTATGCCCAGTTTGTGAAAGGGGATATCGATTTCAGCAAAAGCATTGTGTTGGACAATCGTAACAAGTTGGCTTTCCACGTCGGTGTCGGAGTCGGCTATCCGTATGGCAACTCGAAGATGCTGCCGTTCGAACGCAGCTATTTCTCAGGAGGAGCAAACAGTGTCCGCGGCTGGTCCGTCCGTTCGCTCGGTCCTGGTAGCATGCCGCTCGATTCGGTTAAGTCCTTTGCCCAGCAGATCGGTGATATCCGTCTGGATCTGAATTTGGAATATCGGACGAAGCTATTCTGGAAATTTGAGATGGCGGCTTTTATCGATGCCGGTAATATCTGGACTTTCCATAAAGATGAGAGTCGTCCGAACGGCAACTTCGATTTTTCCCGTTTCTACAAAGAGATTGCCGTCTCATACGGATTAGGTCTCCGTCTCGATTTCGATTTCTTCTTGATCCGCTTCGATACCGGTATGAAAGCCTATAATCCGCAGGAAAGTGGCAAAAGGAAATGGGCCATCCTTCATCCGAATTTTCACAGTAACTTCGCTTGGCATTTTGCCGTGGGATATCCGTTCTGATTTTGGAGGATAATAGTCTTTTGTATTCGATCTGTCGATTATCAAAATGATAGTGTTATACCATGAAATTTGAATTTGTATGGCTTCTAATTAAAATTACCCGCAAGGCTAATATTTTTTAACATTCTGTTTGATAGCAATAACCCTCTTTCGATATCGAAATGCTAAACGGTATGTTTGTGAATATAGCTTTTCCGTTGACTCTATCCTTATGAATTTTGGAGGAAAAATAACGGAAATATTTGCTTGTTAAAATAATATTACTACCTTTGCACCGCAAATAAGGATGGTTCCGTAGCTCAGCTGGATAGAGCAACGCCCTTCTAAGGCGTGGGTCGAGCGTTCGAATCGCTCCGGAATCACATAATTTGAAAAAATACCCGGTAGATATTAATTGTTTACCGGGTATTTTTTTATGCTTTGGATGCTTTGTTTGGATGTTGGCTGATATTTTTATTGATCAAATCTGCCGTAATTGTATATCAATTGCTTATATTTACAACAATTTTGAAAGGTACATACTTTTTGCACTGAAGAAGAAATGAGAAAATGGCGTATTGAAGACTCAGAAGAACTCTACAACATCACAGGTTGGGGTACTTCGTACTTTGGTATCAATGACAAAGGTCATGTAGTGGTAACTCCTCGTAAAGACGGCGTCGGTGTAGACCTGAGAGAGCTGGTCGACGAACTGCAATTACGGGATGTGGAGGCTCCTGTACTGATCCGTTTCCCAGATATTCTGGATAACCGTATTGAAAAGATAGCGAACTGTTTCAAGCAGGCTTCCGATGAATATGGTTATAAGGCGCAGAATTTCATTATCTATCCTATTAAAGTAAATCAGATGCGTCCGGTGGTGGAAGAGATTATCGGTCATGGCAAGAAGTTCAACTTAGGGTTGGAAGCCGGTTCAAAGCCGGAACTCCATGCGGTGATTGCGGTCAATACAGATTCGGATTCTTTGATTATCTGTAACGGTTACAAGGATGAGAGTTATATCGAACTGGCTTTGCTGGCACAGAAAATGGGCAAACGCATCTTTCTGGTTGTCGAGAAGATCAACGAACTGACTTTGATCGCTAAGATGGCCAAGCAACTGAATGTCCGTCCGAATATCGGTATCCGTATCAAACTTGCCTCTTCCGGCAGTGGCAAATGGGAAGAAAGCGGGGGGGATGCCAGCAAGTTCGGTTTGACGTCCAGCGAGCTACTGGAAGCACTTGATTTCTTGGAAAAGAAAGATTTGACGGATTGCCTGAAGCTGATCCATTTCCATATCGGCAGTCAGGTGACCAAGATACGCCGTATCAAAACGGCTTTGCGCGAAGCATCGCAGTTCTATGTGCAGCTGCATGCGATGGGCTTCAATATCGAGTTTGTGGATATTGGCGGCGGGCTGGGAGTCGATTACGACGGTACCCGTTCTTCCAATAGCGAGAGCAGTGTCAATTATTCTATCCAGGAATATGTGAATGACTCTATTTCCACAATGGTCGATGTCAGTGACAAGAACGGCATCCCTCATCCAAATATCATAACGGAGAGCGGGCGTTCGTTGACTGCCCATCATTCCGTTTTGATATTTGAGGTGCTGGAAACAGCTACGCTTCCCGAAATGGATGAAGACTTTGAAGTGAGTGAATCCGACCATGAACTTGTGCATGAACTGTATGAGATTTGGGATAAGCTGAACCAGAGTCGTATGCTGGAAGCCTGGCACGATGCGCAGCAGATACGCGAGGAGGCGTTGGATTTGTTCAGTCATGGTATTGTCGATTTGAAGACTCGTGCCCAGATCGAGCGCTTGTATTGGTCTGTGACGCGCGAGATCAGCCAGATCGCCTCCGGTCTGAAACATGCACCGGATGAGTTTCGCAAGCTGGACAAACTGTTGGCTGATAAGTATTTCTGTAATTTCTCGCTTTTCCAGTCTTTGCCGGACTCTTGGGCGATCGATCAGATTTTCCCGATCATGCCTATCCAGCGGTTGGATGAACGGCCTGACCGGACGGCGACTTTGCAGGACATAACTTGCGATTCGGATGGCAAGATCGCCAACTTTATTTCGACACGCAATGTTTCTCATGATCTACCGGTACATTCGCTGAAAGGAAAAGATGCTTATTATATCGGTGTCTTTCTGGTGGGAGCTTATCAGGAAATTCTGGGAGACATGCACAACCTTTTCGGCGATACGAATGCCGTGCATGTAACGGTGGATGAAAAAGGTTACAACATCGAGCAAGTTATCGACGGGGAAACGGTTGCCGAAGTGCTCGATTATGTTCAGTATAATCCTAAAAAACTGGTGAGGACGCTGGAAACTTGGGTAACTAAGTCCGTAAAGGAAGGAAAGATTTCGGTTGAAGAAGGTAAGGAATTCCTTTCCAACTATCGTTCCGGCTTGTATGGATATACTTATTTGGAGTAATCCCAGTCACTGAATTCGAAACTGAGTTGTTCCCAGCGAGCTTTCTCTTCGTTTTTCTCGTAAGGGTTGGAGATCGAAAGACCGATCAGGCGAATCGGATGAGTCGTATATTCGATGTCTTTCAACAGCCCTTTGGCTAAAGGTAGTATTTCGGCTAAAGTAGTCAGTTCGTGGCTTTGGGTGATACTTCTTGTCTTTTGGTTGAAATCATGGAATTTAATCTTTAAAGTAAGAGTGTTTCCTTTGAAACCGGTCCGTTGCAACCGTTCGATCAGTTCGGTTGCAACATGATATAATTCGATGATAACGGACGATTGCCGCGAAATGTCTTTTTCAAGCGTATGTTCGCAGCCTACGGATTTGCGGATTCGGACGGCCTCGACAGGGCGCAGGTCTATCCCTCTTGAGAATTCATAATATAAAACTCCCGCTTTTCCGAATTGTCGGGTGAGCATTTCGTGTGAACAAGCTCTCAACTGTTCACCGTTATGGATGCCTAATGAGTGCATCCGTTGGGCGGTGACCGGGCCGATCCCCCAGAAGGATTCGATCGGCAGATGTTTGATGAATTCTTCCGCTTGGGACGGATGGATGGTACACAGTCCGTCCGGCTTGCGGTAGTCAGAGGCGATTTTAGCTAAAAACTTATTATACGATACCCCAGCCGAGGCAATCAGATGCAGCTCCTCCCGGATTTTTTGCTTGATTGCTTTGGCGATGTCGACGGCAAGCGGGATGTTCTGTTTATTCTCGGTAACATCCAGAAACGCCTCGTCCAGTGAAAGCGGCTCGATAATGTCCGTATATTCGTGGAAGATTTCGTGTATCTGTCGGGACACCGCTTTATAGACATCCATCCGTCCGGAAACAAACGTGAGTTGCGGGCATAGACGTTTAGCCCTTTGTGACGACATGGCGGAACGTACGCCGAACTTCCGGGCTTCGTAGCTTGCTGCCGCTACGACACCCCGTTCCTCCGCGTGGCCGACTGCAAGCGGAATTCCGCGAAGTTCCGG
Source organism: Parabacteroides johnsonii DSM 18315 (assembly GCF_025151045.1). Lineage (NCBI taxonomy): Bacteria > Pseudomonadati > Bacteroidota > Bacteroidia > Bacteroidales > Tannerellaceae > Parabacteroides > Parabacteroides johnsonii. Next base: position 2,531,950 of record NZ_CP102285.1, on the reverse strand, counting down.
ATTATCCCGCTGTTCCACAGAAGCGTAGAATGCGTCCATGTCGATATGTATGATCTTCCGCTCCATTAAAATCCGTTCATCGGAACCAATACTGTCGGAATGAGCAACAGGAATCCGACTATTACCAGAAGCAATATGAATTTCCATGCCCAGCGAAACCATTTATCGTAGGGGATACGGCTGACACCCAGAACAGCGATCAGCACTCCGGATGTCGGGGTGATCATATTGGTGAATCCGTCTCCGAACTGGAAGGCCATCACGGTTGCTTGCTTTGACAATCCGATCAAGTCGGAGAAAGGAGCCATGATCGGCATGGTCAGGGCCGCTTTGGCACTTCCGGAAGGAATGATCAGGTTGATCAAGGTCTGGATCACGTACATCATACCGACGGTCGCCACTTGTCCGAGCCCTTCCATCCCTTTCGCCAAGTTGTAGAGAATGGTGTCGATGACAAGCCCGTCTTTCAGTACCACGATAATACCGCCAGCAAGGCCGACTACCAAAGCTGCGCTCATAATGTCCTTGCACCCGTCGAGAAACAGTTTGACCAATTCGTTCGGAGTCCGGTTGTTAGCGATGCCGGCTGCCAGTCCGAGGGCGAAGAATAGGGTGGCTATCTCCATGATATACCAGCCATATCCCATCACTCCCGTGATCAGATAAAAAATCGTGAAGAAGAGGAGGTTCAGGATATAAAGATGGACTGTCTTGCGGAGGGCGAACAGGGAAGTCAAGATAAAAGCAACCGTTAGAATGGGAAGGAGAGGCAATCCTTTGATTATGTTGTTCCCGATTTGTAAAGTTGTTGCAGGGTAATAAGCTGCGAAAATGATTTGTATGACTGCCAATATACCAAAACTGATCCAGGCGGTACGTGGCGTGTGATAGCTTACTTCCAGCGAGTTATTATTGTGCAGGTCCCGCCAATACTGGTCCTCTTCGTAGACTAACGATGCTTTCGGATTTTTCTTTACTTTAGCAGCATAACGCAGTATCCAGGCGAAACCGATCAGGTTGATTACGATCCAGCAAAATATCCGGTATTCGATTCCAGAAAAGAGCGGAATACCGGCCAGTCCTTGTGCAATACCGATTGTAAACGGGTTCAATATCGCTCCGGCAAATCCTAATCCGGCGGCGACAAAGACCATGCAAACACCTGTAATGGAGTCATACCCCATCGAGATCGCCATCGGGACAAGTACTAAGCAAAATGCAATGGTCTCTTCGCTCATCCCGAAGACAGCCCCGAATATGCTGAATAGTAGCATGATGGACGTCAGCAAGAAATTCTCCACTCCGATCTTACGCAAGAAGCGGTTGTTTTCCATTTTACGGGCGCGGCCGAGGAAACTGACGGTTCCGATATCGAAGGCCTTACTGTCGTTGACGATCCAGAACGCTCCTCCGATGATCAGGATGAAGACGATGATATCTGCCTTGTCGACAAACCCTTTGTAAAAAGCCGAGAACACCTGCCAGGTCTGCGGAGCATGTTCTACCGCTTCGTAGACAACCGTTTTTTCCCCGGCTGCATTGATGCTTTCCTTGTATTGTCCACCCAGAATGATCCAGGTGAGGGCGGCACAGAAAAGAATGATATAAAATATGATGGCGTATGTATGTGGAATCTGTCTCTTTTTCATAATCCGTTTTCGTCTTCTTCATCCGTTAATGAACCTATTTCCGGAAGGATAGCGCGTGCCTCCCTGTCGCTGAGGGTGTCTACATCTTTCAGTTTGCGCTGGATCACGCGTGTGCGTGTCCCTAACACCTCTTCGATCTGCCCGCTGGCCGTCTGCAAGTTCTTCTGTGCTTTTTCCAACATGCCGCCTACCTTCTCGAATTCTTTCTTTACCGCTCCCAGGATGGTCCATACCTCGCCGGAGTGTTTCTGGATAGCGAGTGTACGGAATCCCATTTGCAGGCTGTTCAGGATGGCGGCAAGTGTTGTCGGGCCGGTGACGACCACCTTATAGTTGCGCTGTAGTTCTTCCAATAGGGAGGAACGGCGTACTACCTCCGCATAGATTCCTTCGAAAGGCAGGAACATGATGCCGAAGTCAGTGGTGGCGGGGGGAGCCAGATACTTGTCGGAAATATCTTTTGCCATTTTTTTAATGGTTGTCTCCAGTAGCTTTCCGGCTGCCTCTATTGCCTGTGTATCGGCATGGTCGTATGCATCGAGCAGCTGTTCGTAGACATCTTTGGGAAATTTTGCGTCTATCGGCAGATATACGAATTCGCGGACGTCGTCACGCCCCGGAAGTTTGACGGCAAATTCCACGACGGCATCCGATCCTTTGCGGGTATGCACGTTCGCTTCGTATTGTTCCGGTGCCAGGATTTGTTCGAGAAGCATGCTTAACTGGATTTCCCCGATGTTGCCGCGTGTCTTTACATTGCTGAGGACACGTTTCAAGCCGCCTACGTCTTGTGCCAGCGTTTGCATTTCTCCAAGTCCTTTCTGTACGCTTTCCAGTTGTTCCGTCACAAGCCGGAAGGATTGGCCGATCCGGTCGTTAAGTGTCTTTTGCAATTTCTCGTCTACGGTCAGGCGGATTTCTTCCAGCCTTTTTTCTGTGTTAGTGACAAGTAGGCGTTGTTGTTCGTCCAGGTTGGCGAACTTTTCCCGTTGCAGGGTGTTGAACGAAGCGATCCCCCGGTCGAAAGCATCCCGGAATTCGTTCATGGAGCGCGTCAGCTCTTCCCGGTTGTCTCTGGCGACGATACGGCCTTCTTCCCGGTTCAGACGAAAATCTTCCCGAAAGTTTTTTTCGATACGTTCAAATGAACGTTGCATTTCGTCGAGCAACCGTTTCAGCTCGCCCGCGATGTCCGAATGGTCTTTCCGGGGACGGAAAAAGACCTGTAAAGCAATGATTACGACAAGTAAACAAATAATCAACCCATCCATTTCTTTCTATTTTGGGCCAAAGATAGAAAAAGAGTTATCGTGAGCAGTAATTAAAAAGAGTTAAAAGGAAAAACATTATTCAGATTCCTTTGTTTAAGTTATACAAAGCAGCTTATATTTGTAAGTCGCTTTTGATAAAGAACATAAAATACTACAAAAGATGGCAAAGATAACATTTAAAGGTAATGAAGTCAATACGAACGGTTCATTGCCCGCAGTTGGAGCAGAGGCTCCTGATTTTAAAGGTGTAAAGAGCGATTTATCCGAATTGCATCTGAAAGATTTAAAAGGTAAGAAAGTTGTGATCAACGTATTCCCGAGTTTGGACACCGCCGTGTGTGCCGCATCGGTAAGACGTTTTAATAAAGAAGCCGCTTCTCTTCCTAACACTGTGGTGCTTGCCGTATCAAAGGACTTGCCTTTTGCACAAGGACGTTTCTGTACCACGGAAGGTATTGATAAAGTGATTCCACTTTCTGCATTCCGTTGTTCTTGTTTTGAAAATGGGTACGGGATGCTGATGGTCGATGGTCCGCTGAAGGGTTTATTAGCCCGCGGCGTGATAGTTGTCGACGAAGCTGGTAAAGTTGTTTATGAGGAACTGGTTTCCGAAATAACAAACGAACCGAATTACGAAGCCGCAATCGCTTCATTAAAAAACTAATAAAGTAGATTATTGTTTTTCATTGGTTAAAGTTAAGGGTTAGTGTAGGAGGCCGTCGGATGTGAATCCCGCGGCCTTCGTTTTTTTAAAGTATTCCTTCCAATCCATTAACAATTTGTCCGTCGAAAAGGTGGATGATGCGGTCGGCGTAGGTGGCATCGTGTTGTGAGTGTGTCACCATGACGATAGTCGTTCCTTCGGCATTTAGTTGGCTGAGCAGTTCCATTACATCGAGGCTGTTTTTGGAGTCAAGGTTGCCGGTCGGCTCGTCGGCTAATATCAGTTTGGGTTTGCCTATCACGGCACGGGCAATGGCAACCCGTTGTTGCTGGCCGCCGGAGAGTTGTTGCGGATAATGTTTGGCGCGTTGGCTAAGGCGTACTTTGCGTAGGATGTCGAGTACTTGTTGCTTGCGTTCGGCTTTGGGGACACCGATGTATTTCAACTGGAGGTCCACATTTTCTTCCACCGTTAGTTCGTCAATGAGGTTGAAACTTTGGAATACGAACCCGATACGCCCTTTGCGGAAACGGGTCCGCTCTTTCTCTTTTAACCGTCCTACTTCTTCGCCATCCAGTAAGTAACTCCCCCCGTCCGGGTTGTCAAGCAGACCGAGGATATGTAGCAGGGTCGATTTGCCACATCCGCTGGGTCCCATAATGGCTACAAACTCACCTTTTTTCACTTCCATACTTACACCGTTAAGCGCAATAGTCTCTATTTCTTCCGTTCGGAAGCTCTTGCTGAGGTTCTCTATTTTAATCATGACTTGTTTTTGTTTTCTATGAATGATTCTTTTATATCTATTCTGTCCGTATACTCTCAATAGGATTGCGTCGTGCCACTTTCAGGGTCTGTCCGATGATAGAGACGATAGCGATGCCTACGGTTGTCAGAACAGCTACGGCAATGAGATGCCACGGGAATGCGATGCGGTTATAAAATGGTTCTAAACCGGTTTGAACCGCTTTTATACTGAGAGGCAAGGCGAAGCAGGCAGCGAGTAACGAGAGCGCCATGAAGTGTTTGGATAGTTCCCATACTGCACCGTTTGTTTCGGCCCCCATTACTTTGCACAAAGCAATCCGCTTGCTCTGCTGTTCGGTATAGCTTATCGACATGGCCAGTAGTCCCAAGGCTGAGATAAGAATGGAGATAGTCATGAAACAGAGGACGAGCATTACGGTGTTCTTCTCGCGTGTCAAATCTTTGTCCAGATAATCGTCAATATAATCGGCTTCCAGCTCTTTCGGCATTCCGAGTAGTTCGTTGGAGACTTCGCGACAGGTGCGACGGATAGCAGCCAAAGCCTCTGTCCGGTCGCCTACTGTTCGGACAAGTTGGTTGTAGGAGTTCGTTTGCGGGTTCAACACTTTGACAACCCCGTGTGAGTCGGGCATGGGTGTACTGAGTGCTGTAAGTGAACGGTAGTCACGGATAACGCCACAAATATTATACGTGTAACCGCCTTTGTCTCCATCCTTTCCGAAATGAGGGTTGTCGGTCGAAAGGTTGTATCGGCGGCAGGTCTCTTCCGTTGCCCAAGTTTTGCCAGGAAGTGGGTCGGACCAGCGTTCCAACACTTCGAATCCGAGCATCCGAAAAGCTGCACTGTCCATATCCGATAGGTGAAGCCATGACCTGCTCTCTTCGTCCGGTTGTTGGACACCGTTATGTCCGCAGATAAAGGGTAGACCTCTGGCTAGTGCAACTTCGGCCACTTGGGGCAGAGCTTGTAGACGTTCTTGCAGGATGACCTGTTTGTCATGCGTCATCCCCAAGGTCCAGGCTTTAACAAATACCAAATCGGTGTTATAACCAGTCGGCAGGGTGGCAAGGTGATGCATTTGAACAGCCATTGTCAATCCCAAGGTGATGAGCACCGTGCTGATAACATTCTGTACAATAATAAACAGACGGCTGAATATCTGCTTGTTTTGCAGACGGAAATTCCCCTTTACAATATCTATCGGATGGTATCGATGCATGATGAGGGCAGGAATCAATCCCGATACGCCGGCGATTCCCACCAGCAGCAATAGCATATAGGCAACAGTCGAGAACGAGTAAATCAATGATATTTGAGTGGAGAGTAAATATTCGAAATAGGGTTTGGCGATGACGGCAATCAGGCATCCGCCGATAAAACAACCGGTAGTGAAGAGGGCTGATTCGGCTAAGTAACGAAGCACAATTTCCCCGGCGGTATCTCCCAACAGGCGGCGGGTTGCCATCTCGTGGGCACGTTTGCCGGTTTGCGACACGGTCAGGTTGATATAGTTAATAATGGCAGACAAGAGTAATATCAATGCGATGCCGAACAGGATTTGTACCTGCTTTTGAGTTCCTTGACGGAAAGGTCCATATCTGTTCAATGGTGAAAAGTAAATTTCGTCCATACGTGTAAGTGTGGAACCCCATAAGAATCCGTTACCACTCTCGTCTTTGCTCCAAAAGTCCCAATAGCTTGTATATTTGTCGAGTAGTTTGCGAGAAACGATATCGGGAGTCGTCCCCTCTGCCAAGGTGACGAATATTTGGGTCGAACCGAAAGTATCCATATAGGCATAATCTTTTTCCTGTAGTTTGAAAGGTAGTAGGAGATCTATCGGTTTCAATAACTCCGTTGGGCTGAAAGACGGAAGAATCCCTATGACCTGTAGTGGTGTCTGGTTCAAATATTTCACCGTGCGACCGATAGGGTTTTCATTACCGAAGACTTTGCGGGCAAATGCCTCGGAGATGATAACTTCATCCGTTCCGGTCAAGACCTTGTTGCGGTCGCATCCGATCAGCGGATAGTCGAGCAGCTGGAAAAAGTTAGAATCGACTGCCATACACTGGGCTTGGTAGTAATTGTTGTCTATGGTTACGTCCGTTTCATTGGTTGAGGTCAGGCGTGTCCATTCTTTTATTTCAGGAATGGAGGGGAAAAATTCCAAAGCAGTACCGACCGTCATACCCAGTCCGTCTCCGTAGCCGAGGGCATACAGTTGTCGGGATAACGGTTGCCTGTTTCCAATGTTAAACTCGGTTCGGGCATATGAAGTCAGAAGGACGACAGTCCCTAACGCAATAGCCAATCCGAAGAACTGGATAGCGGTATAGAGTTTGTTACGGCTGAGAAAAGTGAAGTATGATTTCATGTTTATTCATTTTTTATTTGTTGCAAATGTAGGGGTTTGCCGGTGTTCGACAATGGTAGGAAAGTTTGGTGGGAGCGGTTTGTATGAAAATCATACACCTGTATGTATGATCTTCATACAGCCTTTTTCCGTACCTTTATCCCCGCTTAGAGAAATGAAGAAAATTTAAACGAATCGGATATGACGAATTATGGGACAATATTGGTGGTGGATGACAATCCGGCGATTCTTACGGCGGTCAGGATATGTCTAGCCGGTGAGTTTGACAAAGTCTTGACACTTACTTCTCCCGATACGCTTCTTACGGTATTGGCTCAGGAAGTGGTGAATGCGATTTTGCTTGACATGAACTTTGTGCCGGGAGGGAACACCGGACAAGACGGGCTGCTTTGGCTTCGGGCGATTCATAAGAAGCATCCGGCGATTCCGGTTGTGTTGGTGACGGCATACGCTGATATCAAGTTGGCGGTGCGCGGATTGAAAATGGGGGCGGCTGACTTCGTTACCAAGCCTTGGGATAACCAGGAGCTGATCCGTGTCTTAAAAGATGCGATTGATGCCGGACGAAAGGTTATCCCGTTGGAACAGGTCGAGGCGGAACATGTACACAAGGTCGTAGAGCGTTGTCATGGCAACATCAGCCGAGCAGCAGAATTGCTGGGCATCACCCGGCAGACGCTTTATGCTAAAATGAAAAAGCTATGATGTTGGTATTGTCTCTTGTCTTGGTCGCTGCTGTTTTTTTCGGGTGGTTTTATCATCATCAAATGTTGCTGAAAGACCGGGCACATTTGATGCGCGAGGCAATTCGCAACGAAGAGTTTACGTTCCGTCTTCCGGTGAAGGGGCTGTTTTTTGGCGAAAGGGCGTTGCAAGAGGCTCTTAACGAGACGGGCAAGGACATCGGCGGACTGCTTGCCCGTAACGAAGTGGATTCATGGCAACGATTGACTCGTGTGCTTACGCATGAAATCATGAATGCCACTACACCGATAGCCTGTATTAGCCAAGCCTATTTGGATAACCCTGCTATTGCTGGGACTGTTTACGAAGAGGGAATCCGTGCTATCCGCGATACCAGTCGGGGGCTTGCTTCGTTTGTGGACAGTTACCGGAAACTGGCGGAATTGCAGGAACCGGTTCTTGTGGAGGTCTCTTTGGTTGCTTTTATGGAAAAGATTCGAGTGCTTTACCCTGATTTGGAGTGGCATATCTCCATTCCTTTGTCAGTTACGATGGTTGTTGATGAGAATATGTTACGCCAAGTATTGTTCAATCTTATCAAGAATGCTTGTGAAGCAGGAGCGACGGCTATGGATGTACGTTGGAAAAAGGAATTATGGGTTAGTAACAATGGCGCACCCATTCCGGCAGATGTCGGACGAGAGATTTTTGTCCCGTTCTTTACTACAAAAAAAGTAGGGACGGGTATCGGCTTGTCTCTTTCCCGGCAGATGATGATTCGGCAGGGTAGGGAACTTCGGTTGGCGGAGCGGCCGTTGCAGGGTTGGCAAGTGACATTTGTTGTGTCTTAATCGAGTATCTATCATGCTTTTTACTTGTGGATTTGTTTATATGTCTGGTAATATGCTGCTTATGTTTGCATGAGACAAAAACAGCTATCGCCCCAAAGGGGACCATTTGAAAAAACGCCTTTTTCCGCCGGATAAGATGTAAAAACAGGATATAAAAGTGTCTCTGACATGGCAGATAAACATTCCTGCACCTCCGGTAGGAATCCCCGAAGATCCGGGTCTGTACCTCTCACACATCCGGATGTAAGAGGCACAGACATCCGGGTCCCGAATAGCTTTCCAAGCTGTTTTTGGCAAAAGAAAAGCCAGTCTTGATGAAAAAAGATATCGTTTTTAACCTGTTTTGCACCTATTCCTGATTGGTCTTTATTTTTATCGTAGATTGATACACAGTATGTTAGTGTTTTTTACCATGATAGTTATGATAGATGAATGATAGTATAAAACGGCAACTGTCATGCAGTAACGTATTGTTTTAAAACAATATATGGATAATTATGATAGTATGGTAGTTGTTCTTGCAAAAGCACTTATATACGTTTGTCCGTATCGGTGGCAAAAGTAGATGGGCACTTTATGAGTTTGGTTGCCCTGGTTATTTATAAAGTAATCTGTAACTTTGCCGACAAAGTTAGGAATAGTTTTTTTATAGGTATGATGAATAATGAATAAAAAGATACTTCAGTTAGCGCTTCCTTCTATCGTTTCCAATATAACGGTCCCTTTGTTGGGATTGGTCGATGTGGCGATTGTCGGGCATTTGGGGGCTGCTTCTTATATAGGGGCGATTGCGGTAGGGGGAATGTTGTTCAATATTATTTACTGGCTGTTCGGCTTTTTGCGGATGGGAACGAGCGGGATGACTTCGCAAGCTCTGGGGAGACGGGATTTCCTGGAAGTAACGAAGGTTTTGTTCCGGTCGGTCGGTGTCGGGATTCTGATTTCTCTGGCTCTGCTTTTGCTCCAGTATCCGATACGGGAGATAGCTTTCTCCCTGCTGGATACGACAGATGAGGTGGAACGGTTGGCTTCCTTATATTTCAATATTTGTATTTGGGGTGCGCCGGCTGTGTTGGGGTTGTATGGCTTTTCCGGTTGGTTTATCGGAATGCAGAATTCCCGTTTCCCGATGTTTATTGCGATCACCCAGAATATCGTGAATATCGTGGCGAGCTTGATCTTCGTCTTTGTGTTCGGCATGAAGGTACAAGGGGTTGCGATGGGAACGCTGATCGCCCAATATGGGGGCTTCGGGATGGCTATATTCCTGTGGTTCGCATTCTATCGGAAGCGGTTGAATATTCGTGTTTGCTGGCATGAGGTCATGGATAAGGTCGCTATGCGTCGCTTCTTCCAGATGAATGGCGATATTTTCTTTCGTACGCTTTGTTTGGTGGCGGTTACTACATTCTTTACCTCTACGGGTGCGAGACAGGGGGATATCGTTTTGGCTGTTAATACGTTGCTGATGCAGTTGTTTACGCTTTTCTCCTATATCATGGATGGTTTTGCCTATGCAGGCGAGGCTTTGGCGGGACGTTATATCGGTGCCCGTAATAAAATAGCCCTTAGCCGGACGATCCGTTTGCTGTTTGGCTGGGGAATCGGGCTGTCCCTTTCGTTTACCCTGCTTTATGGAGTAGGAGGGAAAGGTTTTCTGTCTCTCCTGACAAATGATCCTGCTGTCATACAAGAGGCCGGAACCTATTTCTATTGGGTGTTGGCTGTCCCGCTTGCCGGCTTTGCCGCCTTCCTGTGGGATGGCATCCTGATCGGTGCGACAGCCACCCGCCTGATGCTTTATTCTATGTTAGTCGCTTCCGGCACTTTCTTTTTGATCTATTACCTCTTTTCCGGGATGATGGGCAACCATGCATTATGGATGGCATTCCTGATATATCTGTTGCTTCGTGGTAGTATGCAATGGGTATTATGGAATCGCCACAATGAATTAGCGTAATCGGTCGTATGCCCATTGTGCCGGATTGTTTAATATATAATTGGATATATTATGATACGCCTTTTCATCCCGTATGATATGTTCATAATAATTACGTTGCCATAATTTTTGACCGTGTAGATTAATCATTTTTGTCGATTGATATTTAAAATATCCCACAATATGCCCCAGTGTCACCACGTAGGGGCGGGGTTCGCCCGCCCTAAATGTATCCCGATCGATTTTTATAATCGCATGGAAATGATTTGGCATAATAACATATTCGCAACATTCGATATTGGGGTATTTATGTTCCAAATCCCAATAACATTGTTGGATTATTTCACCATATGGGTTTAATATCATTTGGGGGATGTTGATATTAGATTCGGGGCAGGCGGACCCTGCCCCTACAGTCCCTACGTGGGGAACGTTTTTGATTTCGCCGAATAAATGTTTATGGTTTTGGGTACATATTGTGATGAAATATAACCCTTCCTGTGAATAATCATATCCTTTCAAACGGATACTGTGACGATGGTAGATGTCTGGATTGTACTGTTTCATAGTCGATGGTTGTCTTATTGGCTTAATACGAGCCTAAATATAAGGAAAAAGCCGGAAATCAAAAGAAGATATCCGGCTTTTATAAAATAGATAATGTCTATTATTGTCTGTAGCTTGCTAATTCGTTTGCATTGAACTTGCAGATGAAGTTGCTGTGTTTTTCCACTTCCGCTTCGACATAATTCAGATATACGACAGCTGATTTGGCAAACATTTCAGGAGCTTTTGTCGCGTCTTGGATCAGCAGGTGAGCCATGATGCAGCCGGCTGCCATTTCATAGAGGCGACGGGCAACAAAGTCCTGCAATTCTTGGTTCTGAGCTTCCTTCACCTTGTTCATGCAGGCTTCGAACTTATTGGCCATTTCAACCAAGCGGGCTTTCAGCGGTTCCATTTCCGGAGAACACGGGATTGTCTCGAATTCGCGTATGGTAGCCAGATAAGAACCGTTGGTCACGTAACGGATGGCTGCAACTGTCTGCAACTGCGTCGTACCCTCATAGATGGAGGTGATGCGGGCATCCCGATAGATACGTTGACAAGCATATTCCAGCATGAAGCCTGAACCACCATGAATCTGGATACAGTCATATGCGTTCTGGTTGGCATATTCGGAGTTCATACCTTTTGCCAGCGGAGTAAAAGAGTCGGCCAGTTTGGCATATTTCTTCTGTTCCTGACGTTCTTCCGGAGTCAGCTTACGTTCACGGGCGATGTCGTCTAACGCTTTGTAGATATCTACATAGCGAGAAGTTTGGTACAGCAGTGCGCGGCCGGCATCCAGCTTCGCTTTCATGATAGACAGCATGTCATAAACAGCCGGGAATTCGATAATGGCTTTGCCGAACTGTTTGCGTTCCTTTGCGTAAGCCAGTCCTTCGTTGTAGGCGGCCTGGCTCAGACCGACAGACTGTGCGGCGATACCCAGACGGGCACCATTCATCAGCGCCATTACATATTTGATCAAACCCAATTTGCGGTCCCCGCAAAGTTCGGCTTTCGCATTTTTGTAAACCAACTCGCAAGTAGGCGAACCGTGGATACCCAACTTGTTTTCAATACGGCGGACATCTACGCCACCTTGACGCTTGTCATAGATGAACATAGACAAGCCACGTCCGTCTTTCGTCCCTTCTTCCGAACGGGCCAGAACCAAATGAAGGTCGGCGTCTCCGTTGGTGATGAAACGTTTCACGCCGTTCAGCAACCAGCAATTTTCTTTTTCGTCGAAAGTAGCTTTCAGCATCACGGACTGCAAATCGGAGCCGGCATCCGGCTCTGTCAAGTCCATAGACATCGTTTCTCCGGCGCAGATACGCGGAATGAAACGGCTGTGCTGGTCTTCGTTTCCGAATTCATATAATGTTTCGATACAATCTTGCAACGACCAGATGTTTCCAAATCCTGCATCGGCGGCAGCCACGATTTCGGCACACATGGTGTACGGTGTGATCGGGAAGTTCAAACCACCGAAACGGCGCGGCATTGTCATACCGTTCAGGCCGGCTTTCACCATTGCATCCAGATTCTGCTTGGTCCCGGAAGCGTATTCCACACGTCCGTTTGCGCAGTGAGGACCTTCTTCGTCGACACCTTCGGCATTGGGGGCAATGATCTCACCTGTGATTTCACCTGTGATTTCAAGCACTTTGTCGAACGAGTCCATTGCATCGGCATAGTCTTGCGGTGCATAGTCGAACTCTTCTTTATCTCTGTAATTGCGTTCTTTCAGTTCGCAAATACGTTCCATCATCGGATTGTTCAAGTGATACTTGAGTTCCGGAATGTCTGTATAATAATTTGCCATCTCTTTACTTGCTGTTCTGTTTGTAATACTTAATCATCTTCGGAATCACTTCCTCAACGGTACCGTTGATTACGTAGTCGGCAATCGTGTTGATCGGAGCGTTCTCGTCGTTGTTGATAGAGATGATGATACCTGCATCCTGCATACCTGCGATGTGCTGGATTTGTCCGGAGATACCGCAAGCGATATATAATTTCGGACGAACCGTCACACCCGTCTGGCCAATCTGGCGGTCATGGTCACAGAAACCGGCATCAACGGCTGCACGGCTGGCGCCCACTTCGGCATGAAGTTCTTTCGCCAGTTCGAACAACATATCGAAACCTTCCTTGGAACCCATTCCGTAACCGCCGGCTACTACGATCGGAGCACCTTTCAGGTTGTGCTTGGCCTTTTCTACGTGGCGGTCGATGACTTTTACGACATAATCCGTTTCCGGAACATATTTGGCGACGTCATGTTTTACCACTTCGCCTTTATAATCGGCGTCCAGGATTTCCTTTTTCATCACGCCTTCGCGAACTGTCGCCATCTGAGGACGGTGTTCCGGGTTGATGATCGTCGCCACGATGTTACCACCGAAAGCGGGGCGGATCTGGTATAACAGGTTCTCGTATGTTTTACCAGCTCTTTTGTCTTCATGCGAGCCGATTTCGAGGGATGTACAGTCGGCAGTCAGACCGCTTGTCAATGCAGAAGAAACACGGGGGCCTAAGTCGCGTCCGATAACCGTAGCTCCCATCAGGCAGATCTGCGGTTTTTCTTCTTTGAACAAATTGATTAAGACAGAAGAATGAGGAAGGGAAGTGTACGGGAACAGACCCGGGGCATCGAAAATATGCACCTTGTCCACACCATAAGGCATCACCTGCTTTTCAATCCCTTCCAGTCCGGAACCGGCAATGATGGCTTCAAGTTGGCAGTTCAACTGATTGGCTAACTTACGACCTTTGGTCAGCAGTTCGAGGCTTACATCGGCAACCGTCGTACCTTCAAGCTCACAATATACAAATACATTATTCATATTGTTCAATCTTTTTTACCGTATGTAATTGTCAATTACCCGATAGTGTGGTTAGCTAACAGTTCAACAATCAAATCTTCCACATCCTTGTCCGAGCCGGTCAGCGTCTTGCTTTCCTTAGCCTGGAACACGATGTTTTGGATGGCTTTCACCTTTGTCGGCGAACCGGACAAACCGCATTGTGCGAGATCTCCGTCTACATCGGCAACACTCCATTCCGGAATATTCAGGTACGGGCGTTTTTCATACAGTTCGGGGTATGACAGTGCAGATACGCCTTCCGGATGACAAGCGGGAGCGGGAGCTTTTTCCTGTGCGCCCAATGCCCGTTTGAATTTCATCACCAATTTGGCGTTACGCGGACGGCAGGGGGCAGCCGAACCATTGACCGTAATCACGATAGGCAACGGTCCTTCTACTGTTTCGACACCACCGTCGATATGCCGTTTCACTGTGATGCTGCGATTCTTTTCATCTACGTTTAGGATTTCTTCGGCATATGTGACCTGTGTTAATCCCAATTTTTCGGCGACTTGGGGACCAACCTGGGCCGTATCACCGTCAATGGCTTGGCGTCCTCCGATGATAATATCGTAGTCACCTATCTTTTTGATCGCTGTGGCAAGCGCATAGGACGTTGCCAAAGTGTCGGCGCCGGCAAATGCACGGTCGGTCAGCAGATAACCACCGTCTGCTCCCCGGTATAAACCTTCACGAATAATTTCTGCTGCACGCCCCGGGCCCATTGTCAACAGAGTAACCGTAGTTCCCGGATAGGCGTCTTTCAAGCGGAGGGCTTGTTCTAATGCGTTCAGGTCTTCCGGGTTGAAGATTGCGGGGAGAGCGGCACGGTTGATAGTTCCGTCCTCTTTCATCGCATCCTTTCCCACATTGCGTGTGTCCGGAACCTGTTTCGCCAATACAATAATTTTTAAACTCATATTAATAGGAATATTAGATTTCTATATTGGATATTTGTTCGAATTAACCTTCTAAATATTGACTTGCAAAAGTAATCAAACATTCTTTATATCAAAGAACTTTCGTCTGGAATCTGCACACTTTAGGTTTTTTTGAGCATATCCTTTCGAATATCTTTTGTATTTTTGCATTTCGTTAGACCAATAAAAATATAATGAATAGTACCATGAATTTTAATCAGAAAACCACAAAGCCATTGATCATGCTTTGTATGACTGGATTTTTTGTCGCAGGCCTTCAGAATAAAGTATTGGCGGAAGAATTGGTTCGTACCGTGGAAGTCTCGAATGAATGGAAAACCGGCAAGCAGGATGAACCGGTAGTGCTTCGCCTGAGCGATATGAGTCCGTCTTTTCGTGTACGTTCGGCAACAGTCTGGGACGGAACGAAGGAAATACCTTCCCAGTTGGATGATTTGGATGGTGACCGTAAAGCGGATGAACTGGCTTTTGTTTTGGACGTTCCTGCCCAGTCGGTCAAGAAGCTGAAAGTTGTTCTCTCTTCCGAAAAGACAGACCGGACCTATCCTGCCCGTGTCTATGCCGAGATGTTGGTGAGCGATAAGAACGGCAAGCATGTCCCGATTTCATCTCTTACTATTCCGGGGACTAGTAACGTTTATAATCAGTTGCACCATCATGGTCCTGCTTTCGAATCGGATCAGGTAGCCTATCGTATTTATTTCGACAAGAAACAGACTGTCGATATTTACGGCAAGTTCAATAAGGGTTTCGAAATACGGGAGTCTCAATTTTATCCTACCGATGAACAGCTGGCACGTGGTTTCGGAGACGATGTCCTGTTGGTAGGCAACAGTTGCGGCGTAGGAGCCTTGAAAGGATGGGATGGAAAGAAAGCGACCCATATCGAACCGGTTGCCAGTCTGACGGAAACTATACGGGCATACGGTCCGGTGCGAACTGTTACGGATATTGTTTCGACTGATTGGCAGTATCAAGGTTCGGAACTTCAGATGACGGTCCGTTATATTTTGTATGCCGGACATCGGGATTGCGAAGTTCAGGTGCATTTTGCCGAGCCGCTGAAAAATGAAGTGTTCAGTACGGGTGTTCTGAATATAAAAGGTTCTTCTTCTTTTTCCGATCATAAAGGTCTGGTGGCCTGTTGGGGTACAGATTGGCCTGTCAACGATACGGTCAAATATGCAAAGGAGACGGTCGGTGTTGCCACTTGCCTGCCTTCCGATCTGATAAAGAACGAAACGCAAGACGCTGCCAATTATCTATATGTGATAGGAGCGGAGGGACGGTCTTCTTTTACTTACCACATCACTTTTACATCGATGAAAGAAACTTTCGGTTATAAAACAAAAGAAGACTGGTTTGCCTTTGTCCAAAAATGGAAAAAGGAACTGCACCAGTCTTGTCAGATCGAAGTCAAGTGATTGGATTGATATCTCCTATCTTGTATCCAGCCTTTTGACTACTTGCCCGTAAATGATAAGGGCGAATGCCGAAACCAGCGCGATTGCTCCGAAGTAGTACCAGATGTAATGGGCGTGGGCGCTTGCGGCTACCCATTCTTCGTGCGTACTGAACAGGGTCGGTTCAGGGCAATACTTGCTTAGCAGGAATCCGGACAGACCGAATCCTAAGATAGAAGAAAGGAAAGAGTGCAAATGGCTGAACCCCAGATAAAGCCCTTCTTCTCCTTTCGGAGCCTGCAAAGAGAAGTATTCGAGGAAGCGTGGAGAGATGAAAGTTTCGGCCAGACCTTGGAAAACGATGCCGACTACCATCATAAAGGCAACAGGGTGCATGCCCAGGATAGTCGAACTGCCGTCCAGCATATTTCCGGAAGCCATACATAAGGCCGATACCGGCATGATAAACATCCCGATAGTCATAGACATCAGTGCGGTTCTTTTCCGCATTAGTTGGGTAACCAGGTTGACTGTCAGTACTACCACCAACGGGTTGACATTCGCATACCACGAAGGAGAAGCCCCTTCACCTGCCAGGCGGAGCACATATTTAGGCATTGTAGCATATAACTGGTGTTGCACCATCCAGAATCCCGTAATGATCAGGATCAGGATGATAAGACGTCCGTTGCAGCAGACTTTTATTAGTGCCTGCCAGATTTGGCTGAATGTTTTTCCTTCACCGCTATGCTGGCTGCTCTTGTAGAAGAACCAGATCGCGAGTAAAGCCAGAAATGTCATGGAAGCGGAGAAATAGTTCAGTGTGATGAGCCCCTCGTTTCCGAGAGCTTCGCGGAGTGGTTTGACAATCGTCTTGCCGGAGAAAGCCCCTATATTGACCATCGCGTAAAAGATGGAGAACCCTTTGGCGCGGGTTTCAGGGGTCGTCTCTTTGGCTACTGTACCGGAAATCACGCTTTTGATGAAAGCACCACCGCATACGATCAGGATCATGATCGGGATGATTCCATATTGCAGGTTGCTTTCCAACAGTCCGGTAAAAGTGGTGGTCGTTCCATATTGCACTAATCCGGCAGACTGTAGCCAAGTCGGATAGACGGCCAGTCCCAGATATCCGAAAGTGAGCAAGGAGAAAGCGATTAACATGGAGTTGCGGAAGCCGATCTTGTCGGCAAGAGCTCCGGCAAACGTGGGAAACAGGTAGAGGCAGGCGGAGAAGACACCGGCGATACCGGCTGCCTGAATGTCATTGAATCCGAGAATCCGGCTAAGATAGAGGGTGATTACGATGAAGACGCCGTAGTAGGCGGCACGTTCGAAGAGTTCAACGGTATTTGCTACCCAAAATGCTTTGCTGAATCTGATTTTCTCTTTAGTTGTAGTGTTCATTGAATTTATTGTTTGTTATTAAAAAAAATAACGCAAACGGCGGGGAAAGCAGATGAGAAAATAAGAGCTGCGTTTTCGTGCCGTTTGCGTTATACCGGTTTATATTAAATTTCGCATGCGCAAAGTGTCGGGATCAGGTTACGGTCGCCATACGCATTGTCTACGCGGGCTACGTTGATCCAGAACTTGCTGTCGTGCAACCATTCCAGCGGGAAGGCGGCTTTACTGCGTGGATACTCGTGTTTCCATTCGTCGGCTGTCACTTCGTATTCGGGATGAGGAGCATTCTTTAATACGTTATCTTCCTTCGAAGCCTTGCCTTCTTCCACTTCCTTGATTTCGTTCCAGATACATTCCAATACCTCGACGAAACGGTCCAGTTCGGCCTTGCTTTCACTTTCGGTCGGTTCGACCATCAAAGTGCCGTGAACAGGGAAGGAAAGAGTAGGAGCGTGGTAGCCGAAATCCATCAGACGCTTGGCGATATCGCCTTCATCAATGCCTGAACGTTCTTTTACCGTGCGGCATTCCAGGATTAGTTCGTGACCGACACGGCCTGTAGCACCTGTGTAAACGATTCCGTAAGTATCTTTGAATTTAGCCGCTAGATAATTCGCATTCAGGATTGCGGTCTTGGTGACCGTTTCCAATCCTTCTGTTCCCAACATGCGGATGTAAGCATATGTGATCGGCAGAATGCCCGCGCTACCGTAAGGTGCAGCGGAGACTGTGTTCAGGCCGTTACCCCATAATACCGGGTGTTGCGGTAGGAACGGAACGAGGTGTTCGGCAACGCAGATCGGACCGACACCAGGACCGCCTCCACCGTGAGGAGAAGAGAAGGTCTTATGCAGATTCAGGTGGCAGACGTCTGCACCGATAGTCCCCGGGTTAGTCAGACCGACCTGTGCGTTCATGTTGGCACCGTCCATATACAGCTGACCGCCGCAAGCGTGAACAATGTTGCACATTTCTTTGATGTCCACTTCGAAGATACCGTGGGTAGACGGATAGGTGATCATGCTGGCAGCCAAGTTGTCTTTGTTGGCTTCGGCTTTTGCCCGGAAATCTTCCAAATCGATATTACCCTTGTCGTCACATTTTACCGTAACAGTCGTGAAACCGCACTGGATCGCACTTGCCGGGTTTGTACCATGAGCGGAAGCCGGAAGCAGAACGATGTTGCGATGTCCTTGCCCAATGCTTTCCAAGTAAGCCCGGATTACGCGCAGACCTGTATATTCGCCGGCTGCTCCGGAATTAGGTTGAAGTGTACAGCCTTTGAATCCGGTGATCTCGCACAAGTAGGCCGATAAGTTTTCAATCAGTTCCGTGTAGCCTTCGACCTGGTCTTCCGGTGCATACGGGTGTATATTCATGAATTCCGGACGGCTGAGCGGAAGCATGGATGATGCTGGGTTCAGTTTCATTGTACAAGAACCCAAGGAGATCATGGACTGGGCTAGTGAAACATCCTTGCGTCCCAGGCGGGTGATGTAACGCATCAGCTCCGTTTCAGTATGATACTTCTTGAATACGTCTTCCTGCAGGAATTCGGAAGTACGGGTGAACTTCGGATCGAAATAAGTCTTTTCAGGAACGGCTTCTTGCAGCATGTAATCCTTTCCGGCTGCACCAGCGAAGATATACAGCAATACGCCGATATCGGTCGGACCGGTCGTTTCGTCCAAACTGATACCGATCTGTCCGGCCTCGAAGTAACGCAAGTTTACCTTGCATTCCAATGCGATCTCGCGGAGCGCATTGATGGATACTTGTTCCGGTAACTGGATTTTCAACGTGTCGAAATAGTCTTTGTTCAATTGCTTGTAGCCCAGTTTTTCCAGTTCGCCTGCCAAGAAACCGGCAGAAGCGTGGATACGACCGGCAATGTTCTTCAGGCCTTCGGCACCGTGGTAAACGGCGTAGAAACCTGCCATCGTGGCCAGCAAGGCTTGGGCGGTACAGATATTGGAAGTTGCCTTTTCACGTTTGATATGCTGTTCGCGTGTTTGCAAAGCCAAGCGATAGGCCGCGTGTCCATAGGCATCTTTGGAAATGCCGATGATACGTCCGGGGATGGAACGCTTGTATTCGTCTTTCGTTGCGAAGAATGCAGCAGACGGGCCGCCGTAGAACATTGGGATACCGAAACGCTGGCTGCTCCCGAATACGACGTCTGCGCCCCATTCTCCCGGAGGAGTCAGCAGGACAAGGCTCATTAGGTCGGCAGCAACGGCGACACGTGCTCCACCGGCATTGGCACGCACGATGAATTCTTTATAATCTTCGATCAAACCGTCGGCATTCGGATACTGGACGATAGCCCCGAATACATCCGGTGTGAATTCAAATGTTTTGTAATCACCCACAACGACCTTGATGCCTTGCGGGATCATGCGAGTGTTGATAACGGCCAGTGTAGAGGCGAATACGTTTTCGTCGACAAACAACGTATTGGCTTCTGCTTTTACCTGTGCACGGCTACGGCTACCGTAGAACATGGTTGCCGCTTCGGCTGCTGCTGTCGCTTCGTCCAGCAGGGAACAGTTGGCCAGCGGAAGGCTGGTCAGTTCCGCGATAACAGTCTGGAAATTCAACAATGCTTCCAGACGTCCTTGTGAAACTTCTGCCTGGTACGGAGTGTAGGAAGTGTACCAAACCGGATTTTCAAATACGTTACGTTGGATAGGAGCCGGACATACTGTGTCATACCAACCCATTCCGATATAAGAAGTGAAGACTTCGTTTTTGGATGCCAACTCCGAGATGTGTTCTGCGAACTCACGTTCCGTCATGGGTTCGGGAAGGTTAAGCGGCTCTTTCAAACGGATGTCGGACGGGATGGTCTGATCGATCAGTTCGTCAACCGACTTGACGCCGATGGCTTGCAGCATGGAAGGTATGTCTTCTGCCGAGATACCAACGTGGCGGTTTACAAATTTATTTGTGTCCATAATATTATGATTTATGAATTATGATTTATGATTTAATTCTTAATTACAAATAGGGATTATTGAACTTCTCATCGATGACCCTTGTTTCCGGTCCATGCCCCGGATAGATTACTGTCTCGTCGGGAAGCGAAAGGAGTTTGTCGCGGATGGCGGCAACCAATACCTCCTGGTTTCCACCCCAAAGGTCGGTACGGCCGATACTTCCGGCAAACAGTGCATCGCCGACGATCGCAAAGCCGTTCTTTTTGTTATAGAAAGCGACGCTGCCGGGTGAATGTCCGGGAACTGTCAGCACTTGAAGTTCGGATGTGCCGAACTTGATGGTCTCGCCTCCTACGATATATTTTTCAACCGGGACATTCTCGACCTGCTGACGGAGTCCGAACAATTTGGCCTGTTCGTCTGGAGAGGGCAGTTTCTCGACATCCTGCTTGTTCGCTTCGGGTTTCAAACCGTATGTCTTATATATAAAACCGTTTCCGAATACGTGATCCACGTGTAGATGAGTACAGAGCAAATGCTTTAATGTCAACTTGTTTTCGAGGATAAAGTCGGTTAACTCCTTTTCCTCTTCCTTGCGACAGCAACCACAATCGATCAGTACGGCCTCGCGTGTATCATCATACAGCAGGAATGTGTTTTCCTGGAAATAATTGAACTCAAACGATTTTATTGTAATCATAACGGTACGTAAACAACTTTTTTAGTTTGGAAAAATTCTTCTTTAAAATGGTCACTCAGGTTGAGGCTGACAGCTTGCTTGTGGAATGGCAATATTTCATGCTGCAACTCTCCTCCTTTCAGACAAATCAAACCGTTAGGAAGTGCATTTTGTTGTTCCTTCTTTATATTCTTACGGGCGATTTTTGCCAGATCGGCCAGCGGCATGACGGCACGGCTCACGACAAAGTCGAATAATTGTTTTTCCTCTTCGGCACGACAATGGCGGAAAGTGACGTTTTTCAAACCGATCGCTTCGGCTACGGCTTGTCCGACTTTGATCTTTTTCCCGATACTGTCTACTAAATGAAACCGTACTTCAGGAAGCAGGATAGCAAGTGGTATGCCGGGAAAACCTCCTCCCGTACCGATATCCATCACTGTTGATCCTTCTTTGAATTTCAGCATTTTCAGGATACCCAAAGAATGAAGCACGTGGTGCAGGTACAGGTTCTCTATATCTTTGCGTGAAATTACATTGATTTTGGAATTCCAGTCTGAGTATAAGTCGAACAGGGCATCTATCTGTAGCTTTTGCGCATCGGTCAGCGTTGGAAAGTAAGACTTTAGAACCCCCAATTGACAATTGACAATTGATAATTGGGGAGAGGATGTTACGTTGTTATCCATAGATTATTATGTGTAGGATTTTATTGTATTTTAATTGTCAATTGTCAATTGATAAATCGGACTGTCTTTCTTCAATAGATATTGGATTTCCGCATAGGGTAAGAATACATTTGTTTCTCTTACCACGTAAGCGGCGATTTCATATTCATTAAAGGTATATGTGATACCGTCTCCGTCGACCAGGAAATTACCGTTCGGAAAGATTTCTTCGACACTGAAGAAACCTATGTTTTCCAAGTCTTTCGGATTCTCTACCTTGTTTTGTTTGGCAATATGATCGATCAATATCTGTGCGAGACTGTCCTGGAAGTTCTCGATGAAAATATCTTCTTCCGTGATTGCATTGCCTGTTTTCAGGTTGATCACATGGTTGTTGTAGGCATGCGAACCGTGTGCGCCGCCTGTATAGTTTTCAAAACTTACGGTATAGCTCAAGATGTCATTCTGGTTGTAGACGATTTCATCCGACGACATTTCGAAATAAGAGAACCAGGCCCCGACCGGCAAATCATCCTTCTTTTCCAACTCCGCCTTGAAATCAGCTTCCAGCTCTTTATAGTTGTTCAGATAATCTTCCGTGTACTTGGCGACCGCTTCTTCCGGAGGCAGGTTCTCGTAATTCTCGCCGAAATAGGAGAGGACGAAGTCATTTTGTATCTTTTTCAGGATCTCTTTATCGGAAAATTTGGCGGGATAGGTGAAGCTCAATTGCAGGTTACAATTGGGATTATCAGGATTATCCAGCAGATGATAGGTCTTATCCACCCGGATAGAATCGAATTTGATATCGTTATCGGCCGTTTGCTTTATGTTGGTATTGCAACCGGTTACGAACATTCCTAAAAAGAAAAGCGCTATCAGGCTTTTACTAATTTGTGTACTCATCGGAATCATAGATTTTAGATAATACTTTTAGATGCAAATGTAAGCTATTATCTTGTAATAAACGAATGGCTGGTTTCTTTTTTCAGCCTCAGAGGCATCAAAAGGGTGAGGAGATAGCAGTGCAAGTGTTGTTCCCTGCCTATGTAACGGTCGTTCCTTACCTATGGAACCACTGTTTCCTGCCCATGAAACGGGAGTGCCATGCCAGTGGAACTCTTGTGCCAATAAAATGTAACAGGCTTGGCACTGCGTTTTAGCTTATCATCTGGAAAAGGAATTCTGCTTGGCGAAGGTTGAGTTGTAATAAATGTTTTAAACGAAAATAAACGCTAATTAGGCAACCTTTTAAGAAAAAGGTTGCCTAATTCTATTTGTGAAACGAACAAATCCCCTATATTTGCAGAGTGTGTACGCGCACCTCTTTGAACCATGTAAAAAATAACAAGTAACAAATGGCTTATTCTAACTATTATGCGGCTTCCGGGCTTTTCCATGGATCTATGTCGTCGGTAATGGGAACGCAGTTCGACATCTTGATGGTCGGCAGTGATCCCCGTCTTCTTGGTACGGTCTGGGAAAAGGTCGAATCGGAAGTGCAGCGATTAGATAAAATGCTGAACCGGTTCGATCCGGAGAGTGAGGTTTCATTTGTTAACCGGGAAGCCGGGCACTACCCGGTGACGGTGGGGGAAGAGCTTTGGAATATATTGTTGAACTGCAAGCGTTACAATGAGCTGACGGAAGGATATTTCGATATAACTTTGCAGGGATTCGACCAGGTATTGCTGACGGAAGAAGATAAAAGCATTTTTTTCTTTTCTGAATCTTTACACATTGATCTCGGCGGGTACGGGAAAGGATATGCGCTTGCTAAAATACGGGAACTGTTGGAAGAAAACGGGATTGGTAAGGCGCTTGTCAATTTCGGAAATAGTTCGGTTCTGGCGGTCGGTACGCATCCGTGCGGCGAATATTGGCCGGTGGGTCTTGACAATCCGTTTACGAAAGAGCGGATTGCCG
Organism: Parabacteroides johnsonii DSM 18315; assembly: GCF_025151045.1. Classification (NCBI taxonomy): domain Bacteria; kingdom Pseudomonadati; phylum Bacteroidota; class Bacteroidia; order Bacteroidales; family Tannerellaceae; genus Parabacteroides; species Parabacteroides johnsonii. The sequence continues at coordinate 2,508,361 of NZ_CP102285.1, read as the reverse complement.
ATTTGAAGTTGTGTGACAGTTCGCTATCGACATCGGGAAATATGCCTTCCCATCCGCGTCATATCGTGAACCCGCATACGGGAACATTCGTGGAGGATAAGAAAATGGTGTCGGTGGTGTCGAAAGATCCGGTGGTGGCGGAGATTCTGACAACTGCCTTTATGATCTGCGACGACGAGCGTGTTCCGGTAATCGCGTCTCAATTTGATATTTATGAAAAACATGTATATAAGTTATGAAAAATGATGAGAATTCAGTCAATTTAAGCCGGCGGGACTTCTTCAAGGAGTTGGGAATGATTGGTGGAGGCGGTGCACTGCTTTCCGCGTTTCCCTGGTTGCAGTCCTGTAGTGCCGACGATAAGGTGCAGATCGCAAAGGAGAAAGTGCGGATCGGATTTATCGGTACAGGTTCACGCGGACAATATCACTTGAACAACCTGAAGACGGTTCCGTATGCTGATGTGGTTGCCTTGTGTGATAATTATCCTCCTAATCTGAAAGCCGCTTCGGTTATCTATCCCCAGGCTAAGACGTATGATGATTACCGAAAGGTTTTGGAAGATAAGGATATACAGGCCGTTATGATCGCGACTCCGCTGTACGAACACGCGCATATAACGATAGATGCTTTGCACGCCGGAAAGCATGTCTTTTGCGAGAAATCGATGGCGATGACGTGTGCCGACTGTCTGGATATGTATAATGTGTTTAAAGAATCCGGTAAAGTGATGTTTATTGGCCAGCAGCGCTTATATGATCCGAAATATATAAAAGCGATGGAAATGGTTCATGCCGGCTTGTTGGGAGATATAAACTCGATACGGGCGTATTGGTTCCGTAATAACGACTGGCGCCGTCCCGTTCCTTCTCCCGATTTGGAACGTAAGATCAACTGGCGCTTATATAAGGAATATTCATGTGGCTTGGTAACGGAGTTGGCCACCCATCAGTTGCAGGTCGGAAACTGGGCGCTCCGGATGCTTCCTGAAAAGGTGGCCGGCATGGGGGATATCGTCTATTGGAAGGATGGCCGCGAAGTGTATGACAGCATCAATTTGATTTACCATTATCCGAACGGTGTGAAGATGACCTATGAGTCAATGATTGCCAACAAGTTTTATGGCCTTGAAGAAGAGATCATGGGAAGTAAGGGCACAATGGAACCGGAAAAAGGTAAATATTATTTTGAAGATGTCGAACCTGCTCCTGGTATCATGCAGTTGATCAACCAGATCGAACATAAGATTTTCGACAATGTTTCATTTGCCGGCCCGAGTTGGGTGCCTGAAACTGCATCGGTAAACAAGGGACATCTGATCATGGATAATGTCACAACGATCAGTGGACAGTCATCGGTAGGTGCTGCCGGCGACGGCTCTATCGAGTTGGTTACCGCTTTCTGTGAAGCGGCCATTACCGGAAAACCAGCTCCTAACTTGGTGGAAGAAGCTTACTATTCTTCTGTTTTGGGTTTGTTGGGTTTGCAGGCGATTGATGAAGGACGGGTGATTACTTTCCCGGATGAATATAAAATACCGTATCTAAATTTTGCATGATTATGAAAGAAATCGTATTATCTGTAAAGAGACAAAAAACGGAAATCAAGATATTCTGTGTCTGTATCGCGCTCGCCTATCTGATGAACATTATCTCTATCATCACATACGGTACAAGTTGGTCCGAGCTTTGGACACAATCGTTGTGGATGCTGCTCATCACGTGTGGCTTTTACGGGTTGTCGGTTGTACTCCGTCTGTTGTATTACGGAGTGTGCCAGTTAAGAAAGTGATTGTTGCTTTTCTCTTGAAAGAGAAGTAACCAAAAGATTTTATATCGTTCTATTGCTTTTTCATCAGGAGGAAGTGATAGAACGATTTTTATATGTTTTTGATTGATTTCTTATCATGTTTTTCTGTCGGATTCCTTTCCTTTGTCCAATAAATCTGATAAGCATGAAAAAGACGATTTTACTTTTCTCAATTCTGTTGGCGTCGTGTGCAGGTAAACAGACGCAAGAGATTCGGACGATGGAACGTTTGTCCACAGCCTCTCGTAATGACTATTATGTAAGTAACCGGGCCCCGTTGCAACCATTGCAATTTATCAAGCTGCCCGCCGGAAGTATCGAGCCTGAAGGCTGGATACGTCGGCAAATCGAATTACAGAAGGACGGACTTTGCGGTCATTTGGGGGAGATTAGCGCTTGGCTGCAAAAAGGAAACAACGCCTGGTTGAAAAATGGAGGCGAATGGGGTTGGGAAGAAGTACCTTACTGGCTGCGTGGGTATGGTAATATGGCGTATGCCTTGAAAGACGAGGCTTTGTTGAAAGAAACGAAATTCTGGATAGAAGCCATTCTGGCCAGTCAGCGGGCGGATGGTAATTTTGGACCGGTGCATCTGAATAACGGCAAGCAGGATTTTTGGCCGAACATGATCGTCCTCTGGATCATGCAATCCTATCATGAATATACGAACGATAATCGGGTGATCGACTTCATGACCCGCTATTGTCACTATCTGCAAACGGTTTCCGATGACGCTTTCCTGTCAAGTTACTGGGAAAATAGCCGTGGAGGGGATAATCTTTGGAGCGTGGTCTGGCTATATAACCGTACGGGTGACGAGTCGCTTCTTCCGTTGGCCGAAAAGATTCACCGGAATACGGCAGACTGGACAAAATCGACTCAGCTTCCGAACTGGCACAATGTGAATGTCGCTCAGTGTTTCCGTGAACCTGCCACCTATTATCTGTTTACTAGAGACTCGGCGATGTTGGCTGCCAGCTATAATGTCCAGAGTTTGATACGCCGTGCTTTCGGCCAGGTTCCCGGTGGAATGTTCGGGGCGGACGAGAATGCTCGTATCGGATTTTTCGATCCTCGCCAGGGAACGGAGACTTGTGGTTTTGTGGAGCAGATGGCATCCGACGAGATCATGCTTCTGATCAGTGGCGATCCTTATTGGGCCGATCACCTCGAAGATGTCGCGTTCAATAGTTATCCGGCTTCTTTGATGCCTGATTACCGGGCACTTCGTTATCTGACTTGTCCGAATATGGCGATCAGCGATTCACGCAATCATCATCCGGGATTGGATAATTCCGGCCCGTTCTTGGCCATGAACCCGTTCAGCAGTCGTTGCTGCCAGCACAATCATGGTTTCGGCTGGCCCTATTATGTCGAACATTTGGTGTTGGCGACGCCGGACAACGGGGTAGCCGCCGTTTTATATAATTCTTGTAAGGCAAATGTAAAGGTGGGCGACGGAACGGAAATCACCTTACATGAACAGACGAATTATCCGTTTGAGGAAATGACACGTTTTACGGTCGGAACATCCGAAAATGTATCTTTCCCCTTCTATCTCCGCATCCCTGCTTGGTGTAAAAATGCTTCTGTCCTGATCAATGGGAAACCTCAGCAGACGAAGTTCGCTCCCGGAACATACGCTTGTATCGAACGGGAATGGAAAGATGGCGATGAGGTTGTCCTGAACCTTCCGATGGAATATGCCGTTCGCCAGTGGCAGGTAAATAAGAACAGTGTCAGTGTCGATTACGGTCCGCTTACCCTGTCTTTGAGAGTAGAGGAAGAATACAAGCAAATGCCCAGTACCGAAACCGCCGTTTGGGATTCCAAATGGCAGGAAGGAGCGGATGCTTCCGCATGGCCGACATTCGAGATTCTGCCTGCAAGCCCGTGGAATTATGCCTTGAGAGTCCAGTCACCTATCACGTTGCAACGCAGAAACTGGCCGTCGGACAACAATCCTTTCACTCTCTCTTCCGTCCCGATGGAATTTAAGGCTCAGGGACGTTTGGTGCCGGAGTGGAAAATTGACGAATACGGATTATGCGGAGTCCTTCCATACGAAAACGCTCGCAAGTCCAACCGCCTGGATGAAATCACCTTGGTCCCTATGGGAGCGGCAAGGTTGAGGATTTCTGCTTTCCCGGTGGCTGAGTGATAATACACTGCCTTACTTCGTTCCCGCCTGTTTCAGATACTCCGACGGCGTCTTCCCGTACTGCTTCTGGAAGCAGGTGGAGAAGTAGGCAGGTGACGAAAAGCCGACTTGGAAAGCGATCTCGCTGATGCGGTTCTCTCCGTTCTGCATCAGCAGGATCGCTTTCTTTAAGCGGGCGATGCGGATGAAGTCGTTAGGAGAGAGACCGGATAAGCCTTTGACCTTGCGGTAGAGACTGGAAGTACTCATTCCCATCGTATCGGCAAGCATCTCAACGGAGAGGGCTTCATTGCTGAGGTTCTCTTCCAAGTAATCGTTCAGTTTGTGAAGAAAAATATCATCCACCTGTGAAACAGCAAGAGAGGCTACTGGGGCGAACGGTTTCTCCAAATAAGTTTTGTTCAGTAGCTCACGGCTTTTCAAAAGGTTACTAACCTGGGCCGTCAGTAGTTCGATGGAGAAAGGTTTCTCCATATAGGCATCGGCTCCTGTGTTCAGTCCCTTCAGGCGTGACTGCAGGTTGTGTTGTGCCGTCAGCAGGATAAATGGGATATGGCTGACATTGACGTCGTTTTTCACTTCGTTGCAAAGTTCAAAGCCGTCCATGATCGGCATCATGACATCGCTGATGATCAGGTTGACCGTGTTCTTACGAACCAGATCGAGAGCTACTTTCCCGTTTTCAGCTTCTACTACTTGATACATTTCCGCCAGTTCGCGAGCGATGAAATGGCGCATATCATTCTGGTCCTCGACAATCAAGATCACCGATTTGTCGGTTTCGGTCAACGTGACCATTTCCACTTTCTCTTTCTCGTTTCCGGCAGCGATCCGGTAACTGTCTTCCTGTTGTTCCGGCAGCTTTAGGACAAACTGGTTCAAGCCGTCCGGTGTTTGCCGGTAGAACAGTCTGCCACGGTGGAATTCAGCCAAAGAATGGGCTAGCGATAAACCGATACCGCTTCCCTGTCGGTTTTCTGTTTCTTTGAGGCGATAGAACGGATTGAATATGTTTTCGGTTTCACTGTCGGGTATCAGATGTCCGTCATTGGTGACGAGTAGGGTGAACATGCGTTCTTCGCCCGAAGGAGGGAGCAGTTCGAGCGATATCCGGCTGTCCGAGTACTTCAACGCGTTGCTGACTAAGTTGCTGACGATCTTGGAGAATGCCTCCCTGTCTAAACTGGCTTCGAAAGGCAGCTCCGGAAGTTTGACTGTAAAATGCTTGTTTCCTTGTTCGAAAGCCGGGCGGAACGGATGCAAAATCGTTTCCAGCCAGAGAACGACATCGGTCGTGACATAATTCAGCTTGAACCCGCGGCTTTCCGTCTTGCGGAAGTCCAATAACTGGTTGCTGAGGTCTAACAGCCGTCCGGTGTTTTTCTCGATGATCCGTAAGTTCTCCTGTGTGGCGGGCGTTCCATCTCCCGAACGAAGGATCTTTTCTAACGGGGCTTTTATCAATGTGAGCGGTGTCCGTATTTCATGTGTAATAAAGGTGAAGAACTGTATCTTTGCATCGTAAAGTTCTTTCTCCTTTTTGGTTTCGAATATTTCACGGTTGATGCGGTGCTTCTCTTCCAGTTTGGCTTTTTTGTAGTAATACCAAAGTACGATCAAGAGGCATACGGTCAGGAAATAAATAAGATATGCCCATCCGGTAGCCCAGAACGGCGGTGTTACCGTAATTCGGAGAGTCGTCTCGTTATCCTGCCAAACCCCGCTGCTGTTGGTCGATTTTACCCGGAAAACATAATCTCCGGGTGACAGGTTTGCAAAGGTCACGTCTTTATTCTGCTTCATATAGATCCAGTCCTTGTCACTTCCGTCCAAGCGATAGGCATACTGGATCGCATCCGGCGAGGTGTAGCTCAATGCCACATACGAAAGGGTAAAGGTGGAACGGTTATGTGGGAGTTTCAATTCTCCGCTTTCCAAAATCCGGTTGACATTATATTTAGGGGCGCCGATACGGTCGTCCTGAACATCTATGCGGGTGATGCATACCGATGGAGAATAAACATCCTCTTTAAAATCACGCGGATTAAAGGCGATCATTCCGTTGATCGTTCCCATATACATGGTCCCGTCCGGCATCTTGTAAGCGGAACAATAGTTGAATTGCGCTTCGGGTAGGCCATCCGTGTATGAGAAAGTCTTCATCACGTATGTTTCGGGGTTAAAACGAACCAGCCCGTTGGCCGTTGCAATCCAGAAAAAATGTTCGTCATCTTCCAGGATGCGGTGTACGATATTGCTGGGCAGTCCGTTTTCAACCGTGATGCGATTGAATGAATCGGATATCTCGTTGTAGAGGGAGAAACCATAGACGGTCGCCACCCAAATTCTGTTTTTCGAGTCTTCGAATATGGAAGTCACGTTGTTGTCGCCGATAGTCTGCGACCGCTCACGGTTGGATGTATAATGCGCGAACTTCTTTTCGGTTTTGGAGTAGCGGTAAGCTCCGGAGGTGGTTGCCACCCAGATATCCCCTTTGCTGTCCTTGTAGATTTGACGTACCATCGACTTGATCTCTGTTCCCCAAGGGATGAAACATTCTTCTTTTTTACGGAAGAGGACAAGCCCTTCGGAGGTTCCGATCAGGATTTCGTCTTCAGAGAGTTTGCAAAAGCAGAGTATGAAGTCTGACGGTAGTAGGTTGTCGGTATTACTCCGGGTATATCGTTTGATGATTTTCCCGGAAGGAATGTCCAACAGATCGATTCCGGTGTTGAAAGTTCCTACCCACAACCGGCTGTCGTCGGCAAGTAGGCCGTGGATATTGGTTGCCGAAAGTGGATGGGCGGGGTTGGTACGGGAGAAGTTCGTGATCTCGCCGGTAGCCGGGCTATAGCGGTTGATCCCGTTATCTTCCGTTCCTAACCAAAGGTTGCCGTACTGGTCCGGACAGATTTCACGTACAGCATTTCCCGGCATTCCCGGATGGGTTTTCCCTCCGATAAAATATTTAAACGGGATATATTCTTTGGGCAGATAGTTGATTCCACCGAAAAAGGTGGTAACCCATATTCCTCCTTCACGGTCTTTTGTGATTGAATAGACCGCATTGTCGGAAATCGTATATTCGTTTGTCAGAGATTTTTGCAGGTGCGTAATACTCCGGTCTGTCATATTCAAGATATAGACACCGGATTCGGATGCGATCCAGTAAGTATTCTCATTGCACTGCTTGATGTCGCGAACTTGTATGTCCGGGATGATCGTTTCCGTGTTCCGACTGTTTCGATCGTAAAATTTGAGTCCCGCCCGGTCTGTTCCGACCAGTATTCCCCAGTCCGGCACGAGGCAAAGCCTGGTGAGGCTGATCGGATTTCCTTTTTCCTTTTCTGTCAGTACTGGGATGCGGACGAATTTGTCTGCCTCCGGTTTGTAGAAAAACAGGTCGCTACGTCCGGCGAGGATCGGCTCGTTCTCTTCGTCCATCGTGATGTCTATCAAGCTTATCTGTTCCCCTTCAGGATAGAAATGCGGACTGCTTTCGCCTGAAAGGGCATAACGGGCAATCCGGTTGTAGCTCATCAGCCACAAATTCCCCTTTTTATCTTCTCTGATTTGCTGGAAATATTCCGGGGTATTATTGCTGTCGGAAAAGGTCAATGGGTGAAATGCATCTGTTTGATAGTCGTAGTAACAGGTGTGGGAGTAAGTGCAGACCCATATCCTACCGGTCGAATCTTCGAAAAGACTGATGATCCTATCGTTCGGCAGGCTTTCCGGATCGTACGAATTGTAACGGTAAATCCGGAACTGATGTCCGTCGAAACGGTTCAATCCGTCGTCTGTCCCGAACCACATGAATCCTTTTTTATCCTGTAGGGCACAATAAACCGTGTTGTGCGACAATCCCTGTTTGTTGGTATAGTGGCGGAAATACAAATCGTGTGCCTTGCCGGAGTAGGGAAGGAGTAGCAAAAGTAAGTTTATTATGGTAGTTAAGAGTAGTCTCATACAAAGTTGTTATTCTTCTGTTGTGTGCTGCAAAAGTAAGTAAAAAAACGCTATTTAAGAGGTCTTTGTACGATTTTGATTGATATTTGAAAGCTTCTGATTGATCCTTGAAAGAGGTTTTAAAGGTCTGGAAATATCTTTGCATTCAAATTTCAGACAAAGGAAATTTAAGTTCTTATGAATGTTGTGTTTTATTATATATATGAAAGAATGAAGAGAACCTCTCTGATACTATTGGTTTGCTGCCTTTGGATACTGAACGTATCCTGCGGTTCAGGGAATTTGTTTCAGCCGGATAAGAAGAATGCCCTGCGTGCTCCTTCTTATCCACTGATAACGATTGATCCTTACACCAGCATCTGGTCGTTTACAGATCAGCTGAACGAGGATGCGACCCGTCATTGGACCGGAAAGGAGCAGGGACTGTTAGGTGTCATCGAAGTGGATGGGGTTTCTTATCGTTTTATGGGAAAAGAAGCACCGGAGGAGGGAACTCCGGTGCGTTTTGAAAAGGCTGCGGTTCAACAGTCGGTGAATGTTCTTCCGACACAAACCTATTATACATTCGAATGTGGTCCGGTCTGTCTGGATCTCATTTTTACGTCTCCTCTTTTGTTGAATGACTTGGATCGTATGTCCACGCCTGTTAATTATATCTCCTGGCAGGTTCGTGCTACGGATGGAAAAACGCATGAAACTCGTCTGACGGTCGAGGCTTCTCCTTCTTTAGCCGTTCATTCAGACGATCAGGCTGTGACAGTGGCCTTTGAAGAGGAAAATGGTATTTCATATGTAAAAGCAGGAACCGTCGAGCAGTCCGTGCTGGCACGTAAAGGAGATGATGTCCGTATCGATTGGGGATACTTCTACCTGGCTGCCCGAACGGAAAAACAGACGGAGATGAAAGTGAGTGACCGGCAACAACTTGTTTACAGCCGTGATATGGGGACGGTGTCTAATTCTCCCCAATCCGGTTTCCTGATGGTCGGGTATGATGATTTGTATTCGATCCAATATTTTAAAGATAACCGTATGGGGTATTGGAAGCATAACGGAAAGAAAAACATCCGGCAGGCTTTCGAAGGATCGGCTGAAGAATATCGTTCGGTTATGGATCGCTGCCGTCATTTCGACACTCGCCTGATGGAAGATGCGGAAGAAGCCGGAGGGAAGGAATATGCGGACCTTTGTGCCGTCGCTTACCGCCAGGCGGTAGCAGCCCACAAACTTATAGAAGACAAAGATGGGAACCTGTTGTTCCTTTCCAAAGAAAATTTCAGTAATGGTTCGATCGGTACGGTCGATGTGACGTATCCGTCTGCCCCCTTGTTCTTACTTTATAACCCGGAGCTACTCAAAGGAATGTTGAATCCAATTTTCCATTATAGCGAAAGCGGACAATGGAACAAGCCTTTTGCTGCCCATGACGTCGGAACTTACCCGCATGCCAACGGGCAAACGTATCCGTTCGATATGCCGGTCGAAGAATGTGGGAATATGTTGATTCTGACCACTGCCATCGCTTTGCGTGAAGGTAACGCGGATTATGCCCGTGAACATTGGAAGACATTGGGTGTTTGGGCCAATTATTTGTTGAAAGAAGGACTTGATCCTGAAAACCAGTTGTGTACGGATGATTTTGCCGGACATTTGGCTCATAATGCCAACCTTTCGATAAAAGCAATCATGGGTATTGCCGGATACGGAAAGTTAGCAGAGATGTTGGGAGATAAGGAACAGGCGGTCCGGTATGTTTCCGCCGCTCGCGAGATGGCGGAGAAATGGGAACGGATGGCTGACGATGGAGATCATTTCCGGTTGACATTCGATCGGGAAAACACTTGGAGCCAAAAGTACAACCTGGTTTGGGATAAGGTTTTGGGGTTGCATATTTTCCCGGAAAGGATCGCCCGGAAGGAGGTCGCTTTCTATTTGAGCCGGCAACAACCGTTCGGTCTTCCTCTTGATAGCCGCAAGACTTACACTAAGATAGATTGGATCTTATGGACGGCTTGTCTGGCTGATACACAGGAGGATTTCTCCCGCTTGTTATCGCCCGCTTATAAATATGTGAATGAAACTGAACCTCGGGTGCCCTTGACCGATTGGTACGAGGCTACCGATGGCCGGTCCATCAACATGCGTGCCCGTTCGGTGGTAGGCGGCTTTTTTATGAAGATGCTGGAAAAGCAGATGTATAAACCCTCTTCCCGCCCTGAACCGATGGAAGAACCGGTTACGCAGGCTAAAAGCACTTACCGGAATCCAGTGATCGATTACAGCTTGCCTGATCCGACCGTCATCAAAGCGGATGATGGCTATTTCTACCTGTATGCAACCGAAGATATCCGCAACACGCCGATCCACCGTTCACGCAACTTGGTGGACTGGGAGGAGATCGGGACGGCTTTCACGGAAGAAACACGTCCGACTTTCGAGCCGAAAGGTGGTTTATGGGCTCCGGATATCAATTATATTGACGGACGGTACGTGCTGTATTATTCTATGTCTGTCTGGGGAGGCGAATGGACCTGTGGGATCGGCGCCGCCGTTTCCGATAAACCGGAAGGACCATTCATAGACAAGGGACCGTTGTTCCGAAGCAAGACAATTCAAGTTCAAAATTCTATAGACCAATTTTTCATGGAAGATAACGGGAAAAAATACCTGTTTTGGGGTAGTTTCCGCGGTATCTATGGGATAGAGCTGTCGGGAGACGGCCTATCTGTTTGGGACGGAGCCAAAAAAAGACAGGTTGCCGGAACCGCCTACGAAGGTACTTACATCCATAAAAGGGGCGATTATTATTATCTGTTTGCCTCGATAGGGAGTTGTTGTGAGGGATTGAAAAGTACCTATACTACAGTTGTAGGCCGTTCTGACAGCCTGTTCGGCCCGTACACCGACAAACAGGGACGACCGATGATGGAAAATCATCACGAGATCCTGATTCATGGAAATGAGGCGTTTGCTGGTACGGGGCATAACTCGGAAATCGTCACGGACGATCGTGGAAACGATTGGGTTCTCTATCATGCTGTGAGTCGGGAGCATCCTACCGGACGTGTCCTGATGTTGGACCGGATTCGTTGGAAAGATGGTTGGCCGGAAGTCGAAGGGGCGAGTCCTTCTCTGGAAGCGGAAGCACCGGAGTTTATTAATTGAAAGTTGAAGATTGAAAGTGAAAATCAATTACAAATCATAAATCATAAATCATGAAAAAGACCTTATTAGCATGTTGTGCATTGGCACTGACCTTGGGCGCACAGGCTCAATGGAAACCGGTAGGAGATAAGATCAAGACACCGTGGGCGGAACAAGTGAATCCGGCGAATGTCCTTCCTGAATATCCCCGTCCTCAATTGGAACGTGGCGATTGGCAAAATCTGAATGGTGAATGGGAATATGCCATCAAACCGGCTGGCGATGTAGAGCCGGCAACATTCGATGGCAAGATTTTGGTTCCTTTTGCTGTCGAATCCTCTCTTTCTGGCGTACAGAAAGAAGTTGGCGAAAACAACGAATTATGGTATAAACGTACTTTTTCCGTTCCTTCAGCCTGGAAAAACAAGGATATCGTATTGAATTTCGGTGCGGTGGATTGGAAAGCGGATGTGTTTGTAAACGATATCCTGATCGGTTCTCATAAAGGTGGTTTCACACCGTTCTCCTTCAATATCACTCCGTATCTGACAGGAAAGAGTAATCAGAAACTGGTTGTTCGCGTATGGGACCCGAGCGATAAGGGATATCAACCGCGTGGTAAGCAGACTTCCCGTCCGGAAGGCATCTGGTACACGCCTGTAACCGGTATCTGGCAGACGGTATGGCTGGAACCGGTAGCTGCTGCCCATGTGACTTCTGTAAAGTCTATTCCCAATATCGACAATAATACATTGAGTGTGACGGTCGGAACTTCCTGCGACTGCAATTCCGGTATTGTAACCGTGAAGTTGTTGGACAAAGGTCAGGTTGTGGCTTCCGCAAAAGGTGTTCAGGGTGAAGAATTGCGCTTGTCTGTGCAGAACCCGACACTCTGGAGCCCGTCCAATCCCTATCTGTATGATATGACGGTTTCTTTGTCGAAAGACGGGAAAGTGTTGGATGAAGTAAAATCATATACGGCTTTCCGTAAGATTTCTTCCAAACGTGATGCTGCCGGTATTATGCGTATGCAGTTGAACAATCAGGACTTATTCCAGTTCGGCCCGCTGGACCAGGGATGGTGGCCTGACGGACTTTATACGGCTCCGACAGACGAAGCATTGCTGTTCGACATCAAGAAAACGAAAGACTGGGGCTTCAATATGATCCGTAAGCACGTGAAAGTGGAACCGGCACGCTGGTATTATCATTGCGATAAGGAAGGTATTCTGGTATGGCAGGATATGCCGAGTGGAGATCATGGCTCTTACATTTGGGATCACCACGTGTATAACGGTGGAAAAGACAATGAACGTACGCCTGAATCAAAGGCCAACTATTACCGCGAATGGAAAGAGATCATGGATCTTTGCGTATCCAATCCTTCTGTAGTCGTTTGGGTGCCTTTCAACGAAGCATGGGGACAGTTTGAAACGGAAAAAGCGGCTGAATGGACAAAAACTTATGATCCTTCCCGCTTGGTGAACCCGGCAAGCGGCGGTAACCATCGTCCTTGCGGTGATATCCTGGATTTGCATAATTATCCGGCTCCCGATATGTTCCTGTTCGATCCGAAACGTGTGAATGTGTTGGGTGAATACGGCGGAATCGGTCTTCCGGTGGAAAATCACTTGTGGTGGAACAAACGTAACTGGGGGTATGTGCAGTTTAAGAACAGCGACGAAGTGACGGCTGAATATGTCAAATATGCCAATATCCTGAAAGATTATGTGAAACGTGGCTTCTCTGCTGCTGTCTATACGCAGACTACTGATGTGGAAGGTGAAGTAAACGGTTTGATGACATACGACCGCAAAGTGATCAAGATCAACGAAGCTGCCGTAAAGAACGCCAATCAGTCGGTTATTAACGAATTAAAGTAAAAGCATGAAACGGATTAGCATAGCTTTTTTATCTCTTTTTCTGTGCGTGGCCTCTATCTGGTCCATGCCGCGTCCCGAATATCCCCGTCCGCAGTTCGAGCGGACGGGTTGGGTCAACCTGAATGGAGAATGGACCTGCTCGTTTGATTTCGGCGGTTCAGGGATGGAACGCGAGTTCTATAAATCGAACGGCTTTGACAAGAAAATCACTGTGCCTTTCTGCCCGGAAAGTAAGTTGTCCGGCATAGGATATACAGACTTCATCAATCATTTCTGGTATCAGCGTCCGATCACGATCCCGCAGGAATGGAGCGGAAAGAACATTCTGCTTAATTTCGGTGCGGTCTACTATAAATCGGAAGTCTATATCGACGGCGTTTTGGCCAACCGCCATTTCGGTGGAACCTCTTCGTTTGCTGTGGATATTACTTCTTTAGTAAAGCCGGGCCAGACACATAGTTTGGTCGTTTATGTTGAAAGTAACGTGCGCGGAGCCAAGCAAGCAGCCGGCAAACAAAATCTGCAATACGCTTCTTATGGTTGTAACTATACTCGAACGACCGGTATATGGCAGACGGTCTGGATGGAAGCTGTCCATCCGGAAGGATTGCAATCAGTTCAGGTGTTGCCCGATATCGACCAGCAGCAATTGGTTGTCCGTCCTCGTTTCTATAAAGAAGCAGGAGGAAAATTGCAGGTGACACTGAAAGACAATGGTAAGGTTGTTGCCAGTCGGACGGTTTCGGCAAGTTCTCTGTCTTCCGTTGTTCTTCCGGTTAAGAAGATGAAGACCTGGAGTCCGGAAAGTCCTTTCCTTTACGATCTGGAGTACAAGGTTTTGGATAAGAATGGAAATATAATTGATGAGGTCAATGGTTATACCGGTATGCGTAAGGTGCATATCGAAGGCAATAAGATTTATCTGAACAATAAGCCTTACTACCAGCGTCTGGTGCTCGACCAAGGTTTTTATCCTGACGGTATCTGGACGGCTCCGAGTGACGAGGCATTGAAACGGGATATCGAATTGTCTATGGAGGCAGGTTTCAATGGTGCCCGCTTGCATCAGAAGGTTTTCGAAGAACGTTTCTATTATTGGGCGGATAAGATGGGTTATCTGACTTGGGGGGAAGCTTCCAGCTGGGGGATGGATTGTAACGATACGGAAACGGCTCGTAATTTCATTACCGAATGGAGTGAAATTGTGCAGCGCGACCGTAACCATCCGTCACTCCTGATCTGGACGCCGACCAACGAGGAGTTCTGGCCGGACCGTGTACAGTATCCGCGCCTGATGCACGACCTCTATAATCTGACGAAAATGATCGACCCGACCCGTCCTTTCCACGGGGCAAGCGGTGGAACGCATATTGCAACCGATATCTGGACCGTTCATAATTATGAACAGGATCCCGCCAAGTTGAAAGAAAAGCTGTATAACGGCGGTAAGTTGATGGAAGCCCCAAAATGGGAAATTCATCTGAATCCGATGAATATCGGTTATAATGGTCTTAAATATACAGACCAGTATGCTTTCCCGGAATACAAGAAGGATATGCCTTATTTGATCGACGAGTTCGGCGGTATCAAATGGAATCCGGCACAGCAGACGGAAAGCGCCCAGAATACCTCATGGGGATATGGCGAAGCTCCCCGTTCGTTGGAAGAGTTCTATGCTCGTTTGGAAGGCCAGGTGGATGCGGTTTTATCTCTTTCGAACGATATTTGGGGATATTGTTATACGCAGTTGACGGATGTGGAACAGGAGCAAAACGGTATTTACTATTATGACCGTACACCTAAGTTCGACATGAAACGTATCCACGCTATTTTCAGTAAGACACCAGAATCAAAATAATAACGGACTAAAAATCAATTAAGGGGGAGCAGAGAATATCTTTGCCTCCCCCTTATTTTATTAATTATTTGTTCAACCATATTTTTATCCGCTTATTCATAGGCTTTTCAAAATAGTAGTAGGAAAGCAAGCTAAGCAGGACGATGATGCCGAATAGAACCGGAACAGCAATATACCACGCTATATGGAAACTACTTCCTTTCTGCCATTCCGAATAGGTAAGCAGAACAAAAAGATGAATCAGATAAAAACTGTAACTAATCTCTCCGCCTATTATTAAAAAGCGGTTGGACAGGAGATGCGAAACGTAGCCTTTTTGCAATGAGAAACTGATCAGGATCACGGCTACCGGCAGCCAATAGTAACAGGAGTACCGATATACTTTAGGTATTTCAATCGCATAGAAATAAAAGGCGAGGAATAAGACTATGGAGGCTATTTCGATGATGGTCCCTTGAGGCAAAGAAATGTTCTTGTCTTTTAGCCGGTCATATAGCTGGAATAAAAGCATACCGGCGATGAAGTCCGGAAGCCGGGTAATCGGATTCACGTACCAATATCCTTTGATGTCGTTTTCCGGAGTAAAATACATACCGGTCACGACCAGGATGGCTGCAACTATAAAAATGCAGAGCAGACGTTTGTAATTCTTGGTTAGCGGTATAAAAAAAGGGAAACAGAAGTAAAAAAGCTGCTCGCAACATAGACTCCAGGAAGGGCTGTTGAAGGAGAAGAAATAATCAGCTTGAGGTATGTAACCGTTTGTTAGAGTAAGCGAAGCAAAAAAGTGCTTGAGCCAATCTGTTGTTCCTGAAGCTACCACATAATTCCCTAATACAGCGGCAACCAATAGTGTCAACCAATGCAACGGATAGACGCGTGCTATGCGTGCCACCCAAAAAGTTCGTTTGCTGATCTTACTTTCGCTTAACTTTTTTTGATAATTGTAGGCGATGATGAAACCGCTCAGTACAAAAAAGAAGCTGACACCGACAAATCCTTCTTTGAAAAAATGGGTGTTGAAAAAGCTGTCTATTACGTAGCAGTGTGCACTGAAAACCATTATGGCGAATATAAACCGTAGTGATGTTAATGTGTCGATCATGGCTTTGTTTTTTGTCCGGTCGTAAAGATCGGAATTTAATTTGGATAAAAATTTATGGAGAGGCACTAAAAACTGTATAAGGCAGGCGATAAAAATATATTTTCTTCAAATATAGCGATAATGAAACAAAGTACAATTTACTATCAGACAAAAAGTAGTCAACTAAAATTATTAAGCTACAGTGAAAATATTTTTTTTGCGGGTGAAAATAAATTTTCACTTGCAGGAAAATTTATTTTCACCCAAAAGTAAATGCTGAAACAAAAGTTTCAACCTGTTTTTTCTCTGAAACTTTTTTGCATTTCAATTTTATTGAATTATAAATTCAGTAATCGCTGGCACTGATTACTGAATAAATGCAGGGGTAAACAAGATTTGTCCCCTGTCTGTTATCTTTTAGATTGCCGGCAGAGCCATATTGTTTAAATCAATTATAATCTGTAACTTTGCCGGATAAACAGAATTTGTAATGAAATATAATACAGAAGAAAAGAAATTGGTTATGCCCGAATATGGACGCAATATACAGAATATGGTGGACTATTGCATTACCATTCAGGACCGGGAAGAACGTAAACGCTGCGCAAACACGATAATCAACATCATGGGAAATATGTTTCCCCATCTACGTGATGTAAACGACTTCAAGCATATTCTTTGGGATCACCTGGCTATTATGGCCGACTTCAAACTGGATATCGATTATCCGTACGAGATCGTAAAGAAAGAAGACCTTTACTCACGTCCTCCACGTATACCTTATAACAATTCGCGTATACGTTACCGGCATTACGGCAAGACGCTTGAGAAAATGATCCAGAAAGCAACCGGGTTCGAACCGGGAGCGGAAAAGGATCTGCTGATCAAATTGCTGGCTACCCAGATGAAGAAATCGTTCCTGACCTGGAACAAAGAGTCCGTAGATGACCGGAAGATTTTCAAGGACCTCGATGAATTGTCGGAAGGCCGGATCATTTTGGATGAAGAGGTGCATAAACTGGCGGAAAGCCGTGATATACTCGCTCGCAACAATACGAACAACAAGAAAAATTATTCACGTAAAGGCCGATGAGTTCATTTGTCATAGAAGGCGGTTACCGGTTGGCCGGTGAGATTGTACCGCAGGGCGCAAAGAATGAAGCCTTGCAGGTCATTTGTGCAACATTGCTTACGCCGGAAAAAGTGACAATCCATAATGTACCGGATATACTGGATGTGAATAACCTGATACAACTCTTGCGCGATATGCAGGTGAAGGTGGAACATCCGGCGGCCAATACCTATACATTCCAGGCCGATGCTGTCGACTTGAACTATCTTGTGACGGAGGTGTTCTTGCGTAAAAGCGGTTCCCTGCGCGGTTCGGTGATGATTGTCGGCCCTCTGGTCGCCCGTTTTGGCAAGGCACTGATCCCGAAACCGGGAGGCGATAAGATCGGACGCCGTCGTCTGGACACTCACTTTGTCGGTATTCAGAAGCTGGGGGCTTGCTTCAGTTATGATCCCGACCGTCAGCTCTACGAAATAGAGGCGAAGAAGTTGAAAGGAGCCTATATGCTGCTCGATGAAGCTTCGGTGACCGGTACGGCCAATATCCTGATGGCGGCTGTGCTTGCGGAAGGAAAAACAACGATTTATAATGCTGCCTGTGAACCTTATCTGCAACAACTTTCTTCCATGCTGAACCGTATGGGAGCCCGTATTTCGGGTGTCGGTTCCAATTTGCTGACAATAGAAGGGGTTGAGGCGTTGGGTGGCACTACACATACGATCCTGCCGGATATGATCGAGGTCGGCAGTTTTATCGGAATGGCCGCTATGACCGGTTCCGACATTACGATCAAAAATACAGGCTATGATATGTTAGGGATTATTCCCGATTCATTCCGTCGCCTGGGAATTACAGTCGAACAGATCGGTGACGATATCCATGTCCCGACACACGAATCCTATCAGATCGAGACGTTTATCGACGGCTCTATCATGACGATTGCCGATGCTCCCTGGCCGGGACTGACGCCGGACTTGCTGAGTGTCTTCTTAGTTGTGGCGACGCAGGCTGTCGGCAGTGTGCTGATCCATCAGAAGATGTTCGAAAGCCGTCTCTTTTTTGTCGACAAACTGATCGATATGGGGGCACAGATCATTCTTTGCGATCCGCATAGGGCGACTGTGATCGGGTTGGGCAATCGTTTCAAACTGCGTGGCTCCAATATGGTTTCTCCGGATATCCGCGCCGGTATTGCCTTGCTGATCGCGGCGATGAGTGCCGAAGGAACCAGCCATATCCACAATATCGACCAGATAGACCGCGGATATCAGAATATTGACAAACGGTTGAACAGCATCGGGGCACGGATTACCCGACTTTAAACATTCTTGTCATGATTAAAAAAGAAGATGTTTTCAAGATAGGGCAGTTTGCCAAACCTCACGGCATAAAAGGGGAGATCGCATTGGTTACGAACAGTGACGTTTTTGAGGATTCGGACGATCCGTATATTATATGTGAGATGGACGGGATCTTGGTTCCTTTTTTCATTGAGGAGTATCGCTATAAGACGGATACCGTCATCCTACTGAAGTTGAAGAATGTGAACGATGAGAAAGCGGCCCGTGAATTTTCCAATCGCGAAGTCTTTTATTCGCTTGATGAAGTGGACGAGGACGATCTGGTGGGAGATATGACATGGGACAGTTTTATCGGCTATCGGGTCATAGACGAGCATCATGGCGAAATAGGCGAGATTACCGATGTCGACGAGTCGACTATCAATGTCCTTTTGCAGATCGACCATAATGGCGAAGAGCTGTTGTTACCTGCCGCAGAGGAACTGATCTTGTCTGCCGATCATGAAAATAAGACGCTGACCGTTTCCATCCCGGAAGGTCTGCTGGATTTATGAAATTGACGAATACACATGGCACAAAAGCAAAGACGAACAAATAAGAAATCATTCTGGCACCGGATTAGGTTTAAATATAAACTGTCTTTCTTCAATGAAGGAACGCTGGAAGAAGTATGGTCTTTCCGGTTGTCGCAGCTCTCCGCGTTTGCGATGCTGGCTGTGTTTGCTTTCCTGCTGATCGCCTTTACTGCCTTTATCATTATTAAGACGCCGATACGTAACTACCTGCCGGGTTATCTGGATGTGGAAGTCCGTAAGGAAATCATGCAGAATGCCTTACGTGCCGATTCGCTGGAAAGGATGATACAGATACAATCTCTTTATCTGAATAATGTGGCGGGTATCTTGTCGGGGACGATGCCGGTCGATTCGATTCGAGAGATCGATTCGCTGGCGCGGGTGAACCCTGACTATGAGATTCCGCAAACAAAGGAGGAAAAGAAATTTGTAAAAGATTTTGAAGAGGCGGAGAAATATAACTTGGCTGTCCTGGACCCAAATCCGGTTCCTACCGACGGTGTCTTTTTCTACAAGCCGGTAAATGGTGTGGTTTCTTCTCATTATGATGCCAATATCCGGCATTACGGTGTCGACTTGGTTGCTGCTCCGAAGGAAAGCGTGCTGGCGACGTTGGATGGCACGGTGGTTTTTGCCGGCTTCGATCCGAATTCCGGGAATGTGATACAGGTGCAGCATAAGAACGGTTTTTTATCTATCTATAAACATAACGAGTTATTGCTGAAAGAGGTGGGCGACCGCGTTGTTGCGGGTGAGGCCATTGCTTTGGTTGGCAATACGGGTAAATTGTCGACCGGTCCGCATCTCCATTTCGAGTTGTGGTATAAAGGTGGTCCGGTCAATCCTGAAGAATATATAGCATTTTAATACGCATGAAAAGAAACTTGGCCATATTAGGCTCTACAGGTTCTATCGGAACGCAGGCTCTGGAAGTAGTCAGCGAACATCCCGACCTTTTTGAAGTATATGCTCTTACTGCCAATAATCAGGTGGATCTGCTGATCAACCAGGCACGTAAATATATGCCCGAAGTGGTGGTAATCGCCAACGAGCAGAAATATCCCGAACTGAAGGAGGCGTTGGAAGATCTTCCCATCAAGGTATGGGCAGGCTCGGATGCCATCGCTCAGGTCGTGCAGTCGGAGCCGATCGATATGGTGCTGACGGCAATGGTAGGATATGCGGGGCTGAAACCGACGATTGCAGCGATCAAAGCCGGTAAGGCGATTGCCTTGGCAAACAAAGAGACGCTGGTGGTGGCCGGCGAACTGATCACTGCCCTGGCTGTCGAACACAAAGTTCCTATCTTGCCTGTCGATTCTGAACATTCAGCCATTTTCCAGTGTTTAGCGGGAGAGTGGGAGAACCCGGTGGAAAAGATTTTGCTGACGGCTTCCGGTGGCCCCTTCCGTACCAAGACAATGGAGGAACTGGCAGTCGTGACTAAAGCACAGGCGTTGAAGCACCCTAACTGGAGCATGGGGGCAAAGATCACGATCGATTCGGCGTCGATGATGAACAAGGGGTTCGAGATGATCGAGGCGAAGTGGTTGTTCGGGCTTGCACCGGAACAGATACAGGTTGTGGTGCATCCGCAGTCGGTGATCCATTCGATGGTTCAGTTCGAAGATGGTGCGGTGATCGCCCAGTTGGGGATTCCCGATATGAAACTTCCCATAAGCTATGCTTTCTCTTATCCTAAGCGGTTGCATAGCAAAGCACCTCGTTTGGATTTCACCCAATATGCAACGCTTACGTTCGAGGAGCCGGATATGGAACGTTTTCGTAACTTGGCATTCGCCTTCGATGCGGTTCGGAAAGGCGGAAATATGCCTTGTATCCTGAATGCGGCCAACGAAGTGGTAGTGGCAGCTTTCTTGCGTGACGAAATCGGCTTCCTGCAGATGAGCGACGTGATTGAAAAAACAATGGCGAAAGCCACCTTCATCCCTGTTCCCACCTACGAAGATTATGTGGCGACGGATGCGGAGGCGAGAAAAATTGCGGAGAAACTTATTTAAATTGACAAAGTATGGAGACATTTTTAGTTAAGGCTCTACAGCTCATTCTGAGCTTATCGATATTGGTGTTGGTCCACGAGTTCGGGCATTTTATTTTTGCTCGTATCTTTAAGGTCCGGGTGGAGAAATTCTATCTTTTCTTTGACCCGTGGTTTTCGATTTTTAAATTCAAACCTAAAAACAGTGATACGGAATACGGTGTCGGCTGGCTTCCTTTGGGTGGTTATTGCAAGATTTCCGGTATGATCGATGAGAGTATGGACAAGGAGGCGATGGCGCAGCCGCCGAAGCCATACGAGTTCCGTTCTAAGTCAGCCGGACAACGGTTGATGATCATGGTTGCGGGCGTGTTGTTCAACTTCCTGCTGGCGCTGTTTATTTATTCGATGGTGTTGTTCACTTGGGGCGATACTTTCCTGCCGTTGAAAAATGTGAAGGCAGGTATGGATTATAGTGAGACTTTCCATAACGTTGGATTTCAGGATGGGGATATCTTGCTGAAAGCAGACGATACGGAGTTGGAGCGTTTCGGAGAAGACTGTTTCCGCCATGTACTCAATGCACAGACCGTAACGGTTTTGCGTGGCGGTGTTGAAACGGTAATTCCCATCCCTGAAGATATGGCACAGCGTGTTATGCGGGATAAGAAAGGGTTTGCTTCTTATCGTTTCCCGATGGTCGTGCGCGAATTGGGTGAAACGGAAAGTGGCGAATCGCCTGCCGCAGTTGCCGGTTTGCAGCCGGGAGACAGTATCGTGTCTATTAACGGCCTTTTAACCCCTTCCTTCTATGAAGTGGGTGAAGTGCTTGCACAAAATAAGGATAAGGATGTCTCGGTCGGTTTTTACCGTGCTGGTGTTCCGCAAACATTGACGCTGCATACGGATACGGCCGGGAAAATGGGTGTTTATTCTGTTTCCCCTCTTGAAATCTACCAGACGGTGACTCGTAAATATGGTTTCTTTGAGTCTTTCCCTGCTGGTGTCATGCTGGGTGTGAATACGCTGAAAGGTTATGTCAGCGATATGAAATATGTCTTTACGAAAGAGGGGGCTTCCAGCCTGGGTGGTTTCGGTACGATCGGCAGCCTGTTCCCAGCGCAGTGGGATTGGCATTCGTTCTGGATGAAAACGGCTTTCCTTTCTATTATCCTTGCCTTTATGAATATTCTGCCGATCCCGGCCTTGGACGGCGGACATGTGATGTTCTTGCTCTATGAGGTGATTGCACGTCGCAAGCCGAGTGATAAATTCCTCGAATATGCGCAGGTTACCGGGATGTTCCTGCTGTTTGCTTTACTGATTTATGCAAACGGAAACGATATTTTCAGGTTCTTCTTCAAGTAATAAGTGATATATGAATAAACGGGGCTGTGTCAAATTGATATTACCGGACGCAGATGACGCGGAACACGCAGACTGACGCAGATTTATTTTATTGATAATAAATAATATCTGAGTTAATCTGCGCTCGTCTGAGTCGTCTGTGTCCCATGAATACCGATATTTGACACAGCCCCGTTCTTATAAAGGCATCTGACGCTTTGTCATTGCTGTGACGGTGCATGATGGACGTTCGAGGTGCCAGACCTGATTCATACTACTTCGTCGTAAACTGATACACCATTCAAAACACCGATGCTTTGATTTCAAAACACCGATGTTTTGGATGCGAAACACCGGTGTTTTGAAAAGGAGGGGTAGAGGAATTTTAGAGTAGGCTGCTGATATCTATGTCAACCTCTCCTGCCACTTCTTCCGGAAGCGTGATAAGGGCGGTTCCGGGAAATTCTTTTTTCAGATATTGGGTGAGGTATTCCTGTGTGTTGACGGTTATCAATTCGTCTGTAGGGGGATAGAGGTTGTAGACGACTGCCTGAACCGGAATCTTGTATTGCTTGCAGGCATAGAGGCTTAATAATGTATGGTTGATACTGCCTAACTTTCCGGATGTCACTAAGATAACCGGATAGCCTTGCTCTTTTACATAATCAATAGCGAGCGAATGAAAATCGTTCGGTACCATTAATCCGCCCGCCCCTTCCAGCAAGACGTATTCATATTTCTCCTGTAGGCGGCGGGTTGCTTCGGTGACAACTGAGAGGTCGATTGTTTTCCCGTCTTTCTCCGCAGCCATATGGGGAGAACAGGGATAGGTAAAGATGTAGGGGCAGGTTAATCCGGTTTTATCCTCTTCGGTGAAAGGGATTCCCTGTATTTTCCGGTGCATTTCGATGTCTTCCGAAACTTCTGCGCAACCTGTTTGAATCATTTTCTGGGTGATGACTTTTTTCCCTTTTCCGGCCAATGCGCATGCGATCATGCCGGTGGCAAAAGTTTTACCGATATTGGTATCTATTCCTGTAATAAATAAGACTGTTCCTTTCATACTACTACTATTTTTTTATTGCTAATATATAAAGCGGGCGATATGTGAGTGTCACTTGGCCTGTGGTTGTCGTGAACTGTTCCGAATAGTGCCGGCAGAATGATTCTTGCCGGCCCCTTGTCCAACGGCCATTCCCGGTTGCTGTGACGCCTGTTGCTTTCAGGTGTCGCAGTACGTCCAGCGGGGTTTTAAAGGTGAGGACGATCGTCTCCTCTTCGTAATGAAGCAAATTGAAGCCGGCTGTGGATAACCATCCTACAAGTGTATCGGAAGTTGGGTACACGAGTCCTTTTCCTGTCAGCTCTTTGATCTCGTACAGATTGCCGGGGACAAAAGTGCTGAACAGGAGCATCCCTTGCGGCACCAGCAGTCCCGACAGTTTATGGAGAAACGTTTCCGGTTCTTTCATCCACTGGAAAGCAGAGGCGGATGCAATCAGGTCGTACTTGCCGGGAAAGGATAGTGTTTCGGCATCCCCGGCTATGAAGAGGGGAGGATTGCCGGGGAAAAGTTGCTCTATCTTTTTCTGGCAGTCTTCGCAAAGATCATTCAGTATCCATTCGTCAATGTGGCATTGTTGTTTCAGTGCTCCGGTGAATCCTCCCGTCCCGCAACCGATTTCCAGCACTCTCCTGTAACGGGTATCCGCTTGATGAGGGAGGAGAGAAGCGAGTTTCCGGCTGATACGGTGTTGGGCATCGGCATGATTGTCGTAGCTGGACAAGGCGCGTGTAAAGCGGATATGTATGCGTTTAGCTTCTATTGTTTCCATATTTCGTTCCATTGTTTCCATAAATAAAAAGGATAGTGAGGAGCCTCTATCTCAGTTATAGGACAACGATCTTGCCAGAAGGCACGCAGGTTCGCGGCAGGAAAGATCCGGTCGCCGGAGGGGATGAGGGTATGCGTCCATCCACTGAATAAGGGGGAAGCTGATGGTGTTTTCTTTATTTCTGTGTACAGATAGTCCAATTCTTCCCGGATGTCGGTGAGTGGACGAGGTGGTATCTGTTCGTAGGCTTCGAGGAGATCCCGTTTGCCGCACATCCTCCGGTTGAAGCGGTGCATGCCTTCCTCAGTCAGGTTATCCAATGTTCCTCGGAAGATCGTTTCCGGGATGCCCCACTGGTCATGGACAGGGTAGAGAGTTCCACCCACGGCGATAGCCTCGGTGAAGGGTATTTGCCTCTTACCAAATACGACCGATGCAACCCATACTCCTAATGACCAGGCTATCAGTCGAATTTCGGGGTATCTGGAAAGGGCTTCTCCTTCAAATTCCATCCCCCGATAGTCATAGCAAATCCAGATATCCGTATCCGACTCCGGTTCCAGATGCCGGAATACTTCAGGAGAAGCCGCCCAGCCTGAAAAGACGAGAAGGAGTTTGCTGTTGCCTGCTTTTGTTTGTTTATATATGTTCATGATTTATGTGTTTTGATATAAATCATAAATCATAAATCTTATCTCCTCTTCAGTTATGTCGGCTGTTAATGAGAAACGTATTCGTGCCGTTCCTTTGGGGATCGTAGGAGGGCGGACAGGGAGGCAGTAGAAGCCTTTCCGCTGTAGGCTGAGGCTTGTCAGGATGCAATCCTCGTTTTCTCCGATAATGAAAGGAATGATGTGGCTTGCCGATATTTCTCCTCCTTTCCCTTTCAAGGCCTCCGAAAGTAGGTGGCTGATAACGGACAGACGGTGTCGTTCGTCAGTAAAGCAGGGAAGTTTCTCAAACAGGAACTTTGTCCAGGCTATTTGGGCAGGCGGAAGGGCTGTGCTGAATATCAAAGGCCGCATCGTATTGATCAGGTATTCTCTGACTGTCCGGCTGCACATCAGGTAGGCTCCCATCGATCCCAAAGCCTTACCAAAAGTACCGACCAAGAGGTCTATATCACGGATGCAATCTTGCTCCTCGGCGATCCCCAAACCGTTTTTTCCCCTAACACCGATGGCATGCGCTTCGTCTACATACAACCATATATTCGGATAGCTTTTCTTTAAGGACACCAGGCGGCGGAGGTCGGCGACATCTCCATCCATGCTGAAAATACTTTCCGTAACGATAATAATCTGCTCATACTCATGCGCATATTTCACTAATAGTTGTTCCAAATGCTCATAATCACAGTGACGATAGCGTTGATAAGGCGCACCGCTTAACCGGATACCATCGATGATACTCGCATGTATCAGTTTGTCTGCCAGGATGAATGACTGTTTGTCTGTCAAGGCAGGGAGTATTCCGGTATTAGCATGATAACCGCTGTTGAACAGCAGGGCGGCTTCGCGCTCGAAGCGTTCGGCCATTAGTTCTTCCAGTTCGGTATAGATCGGGAAATTCCCTGTCAGTAACCGGGAAGAAGAGGAGGAGAACGGCAGGCCGCTTTCCTGCAACTGTCCGATAAACTCATTCCGCAAATCCTGCCGGGACGAGAGTCCGAGATAGTCGTTGGAAGATAGGTTGAGCATAGTCTGCCCTTCTTTTTCGATCCATTTGCCACGATGGATGACATCGGGAAGACTGCGCAGGTTGCCGGAAGACTTCCATTCTTCCAGTTTATTGTTATAGTATTTCATTATTTTTTTGAATATAAGTGTTTTATATATTATTGAATGGATGCCCTTCTATGACATCCATATGTCGGTGTCGACGACATCTCGGTGAAGATCCTGCCGACATCTCGATGAAGCTGCCAGGGACATCGGTATGTCGTTTCAGCTTTCTTCGGAGAGTGTGTTGAGCAATCCTTTCGTCAGCTTCGATAGCTCCTCCTTAGTGATGATAAAGGGAGGCATCAGGTAAACCAACTTTCCGAACGGACGTATCCAGATGCCCTCTTCGACGAAACGTTTTTGCAAGACTGCCATATTCACAGGCTCTTTCATCTCAATCACACCGATGGCTCCCAGTACACGTACTTCTTGTACGCAGGGGAAGGATATTGCCGGAGCTAATTCTTCCCGGAGTTGTGCCTCTATGGTCTTTACCTTTTCTTGCCATCCGCTTTCTAGCAAGAGAGAGACCGATGCCGATGCGATCGCGCAGGCTAACGGATTCCCCATGAAGGTCGGTCCGTGCATGAAACAACCAGCTTCTCCACTGCAAATCATATCGGCTACGGGGGTACTGGTGATGGTTGCCGAAAGTGTCATGTAACCTCCCGTCAATGCTTTGCCGATGCACATGATGTCAGGTTCCACTCCGGCCCATTCCCAGGCAAAAAGGCGCCCGGTCCGTCCGAATCCAGTTGCGATTTCATCAAAAATCAGCAATACCTGATATCGGTCGCACAATTCGCGTGCCTTGACCAGGAATGCGGGCGAATAGAAATACATACCGCCTGCTCCCTGAACGATAGGCTCAAGGATCAAGGCGGCGATTTCTCCTGCATGTTTTTTTAACAAGTCTTTTAAAGGTTCGATCGCCTTTTCGTCCCATTTCTCTCCGAATTTGACGGAAGGCTGGGGGATAAAATATTGTATAGGCAGGCTTCCGGCAAAAATTCCATGCATGCCGGTTACCGGATCGCAGACAGACATCGCGTGCCAGGTATCGCCGTGATAGCCACTGCGGATGGTCGCAAAAGCATGTTTTTCCTGTTTCCCTTGCGACTGCCAATATTGGATTGCCATCTTCATGGCGACTTCCACCGCAACGGAACCGCTGTCGGCAAAGAATATCTTTTCCATGGAGGGAGGTAGTAGCGGGAGTAACTTGGCTGCCAGTTCTACTGCCGGTTCGTGGGTAAAGCCTCCGAACATGATGTGGCTCATCTTATCCAGTTGTGCCTTGGCTGCCGCATTCAATACCGGATGATTGTAGCCATGTACGGCTGCCCACCACGATGACATGCCGTCGATCAACTTCCGGCCGTCTTTCAGGGTGATCGTAACCCCTTCCGCACGTTCGACCGGATAGACCGGAAGCGGATCGATAGTCGATGTGTACGGGTGCCAGATGTGTTCCCGGTCAAAATGGAGTAATTCTTCTGTCGTCATCTTTCCCAATCTGTGTTTTCGGTTAATGAATATCCTTCGGAGGTGAAAAGGACTTTGTCTTCTGCCACCCGGCTTCCGATAGTTGTCAGGAGGTCGCCGATGATGGCCGAATTGATACCAATATAAAGAGCCTTACGCTGTACCTTTTCACTCAGCCTGGCTCGTCCGCCTGAGAAACGCAGGTAAGCATTCGGATTGATAAAGCGGAACAGGGCGATCGTGGTCAGGAACTCTTCGTCCGTCAGAGGTTGTGCCTTTTCCAATGGTGTGCCGGGTATCGGCTGCAGGAGATTCAGCGGGATAGAGAGGATTCCTTCCTTTTGAAGTAACAAAGCCATCTCGATGCGCTGCTCAACCGTTTCGCCCATCCCGATTATCCCGCCTGAACAGATACGGAAACCTATTTCCCGTGCCGTTCGGATCGTTTCGAGCTTCTGCTGCGTCGTGTGGGTCGTGCAAAGGGTGCGGAAATAGGAGGGAGCTGTTTCTATATTGCAATGGTAATTTTCCGTTCCGCTGTCGTAAAGAGCTTGCAGCTGCTCACGGCTTAGAAGTCCCATCGAGGCGCAACATTTGATATCGCAGGCTTGTTTGATAAGGCGTACGGTTTCCGTAATCTTCACCATATCTTTGTCTGAAACCTTCTTACCGCTGGTGACGAGTGCAAAACGGCTGATTCCTTGCTTATGGTTATGCGTAGCATGGCGGATACATTCTTCTGCCGGCAACAACGGGTAAAGCGTCACATTTGTTTTATAATGTCCGGACTGTGCACACCATTTACAGTCTTCACTGCAATTCCCGCTTTTGGCATTGATGATGGAGCAAGTGTCGAACTTGTTCCTCATGAAATGACGGGTGATCTGATGGGCCGCTTCGTATAAGGCCTCTTTATTTGGGATAGCAGCCAGTTCTCTTGCTTGTTCTTCGTTGATCATGCCACCGGAAAGAACGTGTTGTTTGAGTGTTTCAATCATGTGATTTCGTATTTGTATAAACGAAAATCGCGGAAGGCCTTCAGCTTATAGCTGGGACCTTCCGCGATTTCGGAAATGTTATCTTTTACTATGTGTGCGTACGATGCTGCAGGCTGGCTTACAGTCAGGACAGGGCATAAGGCTTGCAGGTACAGTCTGGACAGAGGGATGCTTTCCGAACTGTCAGAACGATATGTCTTTTCCTTTTCTTCGGCTTCCCCTTCTCCTGTCTTGTCGAAAGTGAGTACGGATGTATGTACGGAACCATTTTTGGTCTGGAACCGTTCGGATACATTTGCTGACAATTGCCCGATCGTAACGGCACGTTGTATACTGACGAAAGCAGCATACCTTTTCCGGCTCCACCTTCTGAAGCGGAGAGCGACAGGTTTATATGTATACTGCTTTCTCATGGTTGTCTTATGCTACCTTTTCTAATTTTTTCATGACTGAGAAAATGAAAACGGCAGAAACGAGGCATACTCCGACCAATACCCCCCATACGATCCATAGAGGCATATCTCCCCAAATCCATGCCGCTACGGCTGTCAAATAGTTTCCAATAGCTGTTGCAACAAACCAGCCTCCCATCATCATACCTTTGTATTTGGGAGGAGCGACTTTCGAAACAAAAGAAATACCCATAGGTGAAAGCAATAACTCACCGAATGTAAGGACCAAATAGGTGGAAATTAACCAATTGGGGGAAACGAAAGAGGCAGTGCCAGCCTGAATTGCTTCGGATTGTGCTGCTGGAGTCAGTAAGCCGAATGATGAAAACATCATTAATATGAATCCGCATGCTGCCACCAGCATGCCGAGGCCGATTTTACGTGGAGCCGACGGTTCCTTGCCCTTTCTGGATAATGCACCGAAAATGGCCATGGAAACAGGAGTTAAAGCAACCACGAAGAATGGGTTGAATTGTTGGAAAATAGGAGCATCTACAGGAACCGAACCATTGAGTGAACTGTATCGGTATCCTAAGAATGCAAGTGCGAGTAAAATGACGATACCGGATATCGCTTTTCCTTTTCCTGTAGAAGACTGGAATAAGGAAAATAAACCATAGACGATAAAGATTATAGCAACCAGATTCCATACGTCGAACATCATACTCTCCAATCCGGTTGAACTTTTGGCCGTGAACTCATCGGCAAAATAAGTCAAGGTAAGTCCGTTTTGATGGAATGCCATCCAGAAAAAGATGACAACAGCAAATACTAAACACAGAGCGATGATACGGTCTTTTGTTTCGCTCGGAGAGAGTTCTTCTACTTTGGCCGTTTCTTTTCCTGCACTTGTTTGTTTGATATTCCCTTCCACATGCTTGAATGTGCGACGGGAGGCATAATAGATAGCCATGGATATGATCAGTGAGACGCAGGCCACTCCGAAAGCGAAATGATAAGAGTCGTTTACACTTACACCTAAACTTTGTTGGGCATATTCCATGATCTTTACGGCTGCCGTAGGAGCAAATAATGCGCCGATATTGATAGCCATATAGAAGATACTGAATGCGGAATCACGTTTAGATGCATATTCGGGAGAGTCGTATAGATTACCGACCATTACTTGCAGGTTCCCTTTGAATAGTCCTGTCCCCGTACTGATTACCAACAAGGCGGAAAACATACAGGCCAAAGCCAATGTTCCACTGCCTAATGGCAATGCGAGCAGAACATATCCGGCAAACATGGCGATGATACCGATTGTCACCATCTTGCCATAACCGAATTTATCGGCTAAAATACCGCCGATGAATGGTAAAAAATAGACTAAAGCAAGGAATGTAGAGTAGATCGTTCCTGCCATACCTGGCGATAGGCCAAAGTTTGCTTTTAGAAAAAGTACAAAAATCGCGAGCATGGTATAATAACCAAAACGCTCGCCGGTATTCGCTAAGGCTAACGCATATAAACCTTTAGGCTGTCCTTCAAACATAGAATTAAATTGTTAGATGATTATTGAATGATTTGTTTTATTGCACCTGTTTCCGGGTAGAAATAAACTTTTACCGGAGCTTTTTTGTCTTCAAACATGACGGGGGCAAGTCCTTCCCGTGTACCGAATTGGGTAATTTGTGCTTCGCCTTTATAAAGTGTTTTTTTGTTCATGCTAATTTCGATGCTGGCTTTACCCGGTACATTATATATAATGCCTTTCAGTGATTTTTCTTTCTTTTCAGCTTCTTTCGGGTCTAAAACAGGAGCGCGGTCGATGGCTTTTAAGTTCATGTATACAGGAGCTCCGCCCAAATCATCGGCATCCACGATACCAAGCTGGGGCGAGAAGCGGAACAATACTTCTTTATCAAGGTTGTCGAAAGGAACAATTGTCACTTCGTAGTCACTGACTTCCTTTGTCCGGATTCCTGTGAACAAGTTGGTTAGCGCTTTCTCCTGCTCTTCCAATTGCTGGATGACCAGCTTCATCGCTTCGCCGTCGGGCGGCAGGTTATCGGCGTCACCCGTAAGGATGTTCATGCGGCTTTCACGGATACGGTAGATTTGCTTGGCTGCCACCTCTGCTTGTTTAGCTGTAGATCCCGCCATAAGTAACTCTTCTGAAAAAACAGAGGCGTCGGTTACTTTTGTCGGAGTTTGGTTTTTCTTTCTTGCCGCTTCCAGTGCGGATTCATTGGGTGTGTATTCGGCGTTGATGGAACATAGCAGTCCGTCTTCTGTCAGATAAGCATATGGAGCGACTGTGCCGGCCTTAAATTCAACGATAAATGTATTGTCCGCATCGGGTACACCTTTGTTGATCAAGCCGATCTTTCCTAATTCGTAATAGACATTATCTTCTGTGATAGCGTCTTTTACACCTAAATATTTTTCTGCGTATTTATAATAGGGACCTGCTTTGCAGGTTACTTTCGTGACTTCTGCATCTACAACCAAAGATGTTTTGGGAAGTGAATAAGTTATGCCGAAATTATTGGCCTTGACGGCATTTTTCTTTACAACTTTCGTCTGAGCCATAATGGGGAAACTAAGGAGCAGACTGGCTATAATGATTAAATTCTTCATATTCTAATCTAAGTTTAATCTCTAATAAATGATTGTACAAAACTATGAAATATTTTGTTAGTAACCAACCGGAAAAGCCTCTTTTCCTCATTTATAGATTAGAGAAGATATAAAGAACGGTCCCAAGGCGGCGGAAAAGGAGATCGAGATATTAGGCCTGGTTAAATCACCGCCCGGGACTGTTCTTATACATTTACATGTAAAGGAGAATTACACGCAACCTGTTATTTTATGGCAAACTCACCAGTTAAATAGCCGAGTTCATGAGTGAATGACAATGTATAATCGCCATTTTCTGCATTCAAGATTACAGACTTGCTCTGCGGAGCAGATGCGGAAATACATTCTTCATAAACAACTTTTCCTGTTTTGTTGTCTGTAACTTTTACGGTCAGATCAGCAAGTGGATTTACAAAGTTAACTGTTAATACATTTCCTTCGATGGAGGCTGTTGGAGGTGCAGGAACTACGGAACGTATGTCTTCGATACTCCATTCTCCTTTTATAGGGATAGTATCACAAAATGCCACTTGGGTACAAAATATACCACACACAATTAAAAATAAAGTTGAAATTAGATGCTTCATAATATTAAATAAGATTTGTTTTACTAAAAGTCAAAATTGAGATTTCGGGCAAAGATAAATTTATCATTATTATGGAGTACGTATTTTTGTTGACAAAAATGTGACAAATTGTATCTGTTTAAAAATCAGATATAAATTTGTCGAATTTTTCCGTGTTTTGTGGTTCCCCCGTGAATTTTTTGTATAATCTTCTACGGCATTGAGATACTCCTGAACTCGTGATGTGCATGATGGAGGCTATCTTTTTTATAGATAGTTGCATCTTTACTAAATAACAAATATGTATTTCTTCTATGGATATTTGTGGGTAAAGTTTTATAAGCCGATTGGTGAAATCTGAATATGTTGCATCAATTAATTGGTGTAGTTCTTCCCATTCACTTGAACCAAGTTGTATATCATCTTCTCTATGAATTCTGATATATAAAGATGAGTTATGGAAGTCTTTTTCTAACAAAAGAAACGTTCCCTGTTTTTCGAAGATTTGCCTGTTTTCCATTTCGAGCATTAATTTTCTTGCTTCATATAATTGCCTTTCAACTTCACTCATTTCTTCTTGCTTGGAATGAAGTTTTTCAGTCAGTTGCAAAATTTGCCTTTCATTGTCTTCGATATATTGCTGACTACGTTTATACTGTTCTTCTCTTAAATCAGCAAGCCTTTTTCTTTTCTTTTGTCCCCTTTGGATGGTAATGAAGCTCATTGCAAAGATGATGGAGAAGATAATAATGACCTGATATACTAATATCATTCTATGAGTTGCTTCTTTTTCAAATTTGTTTTTTTCTTTAGCTATATGTTGATAATTAAACATGCCTTGAACCATGCGAATATTTTCAAAGTGTGAGTATTTTGTGATAGAATCCCGTACCTGTTCGTAGTTTGTGATGTATCGAACATAATCGTGAAGTTTATTTTCTTTTAATGCTATTTGAGCTAAACGTTGCAAACTTCCTGCTTTTGTATAGATATAGGGACTTTTTAATCCTTTTGTTAAATAATGTTTGGCAGAATCAAGCTCTCCTATAGCTGCAAATAATTTGCCTTTTGATAAATAAACAGGTCCTAAGGTTTTTTTATTAACTGCTAAATTTAGCGCTTTTTCAATATATTCTTTTGCTTTCTGATATTCTCCTTTTTCGTAGCTTAAATTACCTAAACTAAGGAAAATTGACGATATATTTTGAGGAGTTGTATAATTGATAGCTTGCAAATAGTAATATTGTGCACTATCTGTTTGTTCAGTGGAAGAAAATACACGGGCTATATTCCTTAAAGCAAATCCTGTTTTTACCGAATCAGGCTCTAACTCCAAATATGACAAGACCTTTTTATACATAGGTAATGCCATATCGTTGATATCCTGGTATGCATATAAAGTACCTAAGTTGTTATAAATTTTAATTAGGAGAGTATAATCTTTTGAATCTTCGCCGATCTCCAAAGCCCTTAAATAATATTCTTGTGCTTGTAGAGCATCTTGTAAATCGGAGTTTACACGTCCTAAGTAGTAGTAAGCTAACATGGAGTGTTGTTTATCGTTACTTTTCTCAAAATACGTCGCCGCAATTTTAATTAAAGAATCTGAAGTATGTGTGATATAATTCAGGTCTTGAGCTTGGGTTAAGAGCAGGCAATAAGTTGCATGATCCTTTTCGGACAGCTGGTTGATATTTTCGATTTTATTCAGGATACTTAGGGCACTGTCTGGTTGTTCTTCGATGATTTTCTCCACTTCGAGTAGCATTGGGGCCTGTGGGTGATTATGGCAAGCACCCATGAACAGGAATAAAATAATGACTACAAACGATGTTATATGTAGTAAAAACTTATTCATTTCTATCTCCTTTAATTATGGATTCGAATATACTTGTTTTCGGGGAAAAAACGATTTATTTACAATAAAATGTTTTAATCATTTTATTTATTTGCTTCGGTTTATGAGATAAAAGCCTATCTTTTTGTCGATACAGTAGCAGATTAGCGGATCATATAACAAAGGCGGTGTGTCAAAATCTCCTTGTCCCCGCATTTGATGCGGGGCCGCAAAAGAACAGGCCTTATCAATCAGATTTTTATAGGGCCGGTTTTAATGCGATCCCGCTTCAAGCGCGGGAACAGGATAGTTTCGACACACCTCCTTTATTGAGTTAAATAAATGGAGTGTTTTTATTTTATCTGCTTGAACGCTTTCCCCAGCATATCCGTAATATCACTGGCGATCATGCTCTCTTCGGAGCGGTAGACGGCAGCCAGGTCACCTGCTGTCCCGTGGAGGAAAACACCTGCGACAGCAGCCGTTTCAGGTTCTAACCCTTGCGTAAGCAATGCCAGGATGATACCTGTCAAAACATCGCCACTGCCGGCTGTAGCCATACCCGGATTTCCACAATTGTTGAAATAAACATTCCCGGTAGCCGTACAGATTGCCGTATAAGCCCCTTTCAGGACAACACAAAGTTGATGATCGATAGCGAAAGCCTGAGCTTTTTTCAACCGTTCGTATGAATTGATGCTTTCACCCGCTATCCGGTCGAACTCTTTGGGATGCGGCGTCAGGATACTGCGTGGAGGGATACGTTTCAATAAATCTTTATTGGCTGCGATCAGATTCAATCCGTCGGCATCGATCACAAGCGGCTTCTCTACTACTTGGAGCAGTTGTTCCAGTGCTTTTGCGGAATCCTGATGTTTTCCCAAACCAGGCCCGATTGCGATAGAAGAGTAGGCTTTGATACCGGAAACAGAACTGAAATGATCTTGATGTTGGTCCAGATCAACCATCGCTTCCGGAAAAGCAGTCTGCAAAATCTGTTCGCCACGTCCGGGGATATGAACAGTCAGCAAGCCGGCGCCACTCCTAAGGCAGGCCTTTGCGGACAGCAGGGCGGCTCCCATCTTTCCTTGGCTTCCGGCTATCAGCAGTGCATGTCCGAATGTACCTTTATGGGCAAAACGGTTACGGGGCTGGAAGACAGCAGCAATATCCTCTTCTGTCACCAATGTGAATTGTGTCGGAGTGTTGGCTATTATTTCCGGGTGTAACAGAATATCCAGTACTTTCCATTCACCGACAAATTCTGCATTTTCAGGGAGCAGGAACGCCAGTTTCGGGAAACCGAATGTCAGCGTCAGGTCGGCATGGATAATAGAGTCCGGATCGTTCTTGCGGTTATCTTCTCCGAACAGGCCGGAAGGGATGTCAATTGAGACGATGGTCGCATCCGACTGGTTGATATATCTTACCATTGCAGCAAAACCTCCGGTTAAGGGGCGATTCAAGCTGGAACCGAACAAGCCGTCTATCACTACATCCCGCTCTTCCAGTTCGGGCGGGACAAAATCATCCACGACTTCCGTGAATTCGATCTTTTCCATGTGGAGCAATCGTTGCTTATTCAGTTCGCAGTCTTCGGAAAGACGCATGGTAGGATTGAACAGATAAGTTTCCACCCGGTAACCGGCATCCGTCAGCATACGGGCAATTGCCAGTGCGTCGGCTCCGTTATTTCCTTGTCCGGCAAATACGATAATGCGGGTTTGTTTGGAATAGCGGCGGCAAAATTCACTTGTAAATACGGTTGCCGCGCGTTCTACCAAGTCGATAGAGCTGATCGGTTCGTTTTGAATGGTATATTTATCGAGCTCTCTGACTTTGTCTGTTGAGAATATCTTTATCATAACTATCTGCTGTCTTTGTTTCTTTGTGCATACAAATGTAGGAATATTACTTTTCTCTTGAAAGAAAAGTTTTGCTTACTTTTGAATTGAGCCGAAAGTAACGAAGAACCGACTGCCTTGTCCGTTCTCGGATAAAACGGACAAATCTCCTTTGTGCATGTGCATGATCTGCCTGGAAATACTCAACCCGATGCCGGAGCCGGAAGGTTTGGTCGTGAAGAATGGGATAAAGATACGTTCCTGAACTTCAACCGGTATGCCTGTCCCGTTGTCGCTTACCCGGATAAAGGTTTTGCCCTCTTCGTTGATGCCGGCAGACAGTTCGATCTGTGGCCTCAGACAATGGCGTGTTGCGTCCAAAGCATTCTTGACCAGGTTGATCAGCACTTGTTCGATCAATCCTTTGTCGGCAATAACTTGTAGGTGTGCCGTCGCGGGGATGATCTTGATCTTGTCTTTCTGGTCCTTGAACAGGAGGCTGATGTTGTCTAGGAAATGGTTGACCGGTATAATCTCCGGAATAGGCATCGGGATGCCCGTAACTTTCCGGTAGCTTTCTACGAAGCGTACCAAGCCGCTGCTCCTGCGGAAAATCGTTTCGACAGCTTGGTTGATCTCTTCCCTGTCTTCCGTATCGACTCCCGGTTCATCCATGCACTTGTTCCGGAGCAGTTCGGATAGGGAAACGATCGGCGTCATGGAGTTCATGATCTCGTGTGTCAGAACCCGGATCAATTTCTGCCAGGCTTCCGTCT
This sequence comes from Parabacteroides johnsonii DSM 18315, assembly GCF_025151045.1. Taxonomy (NCBI): domain Bacteria; kingdom Pseudomonadati; phylum Bacteroidota; class Bacteroidia; order Bacteroidales; family Tannerellaceae; genus Parabacteroides; species Parabacteroides johnsonii. The sequence goes on along the minus strand of NZ_CP102285.1, from coordinate 2,472,059 downwards.
CTTTGTTTTCCAGGACGGAACGGATGTTTTTCATGCTGACGACCGTAAGCGGCTTGCCCAGGACGACGAATGATATGGCTGAAAGGATCAACTGCGAATATTCATCTTTCCGCCTGACTTGCAGGATGGACAGTTCGCCAGGATGCAAAGTGCGCAGGCGGGCGGGAAGTTCCGGATGATAGGTGGCCAGATCGTCGATCGTTTCGGCAAAGTTCAGACCCGTTTGTATCTTGAACGCTTGGTTCATCCATTCTACCTGTCCGGTGGCGGAGTAGACAAATACGGAAAGGTCGATATGGTTTGCCAAAGCCTGGAAATATTGCAGCTGGCTTTCCTTCTCTTGCAGGTGTTTTTTGTAATGTTGCAAAGCTTCTTCCATGACCTTCACCATGTCTTGCGGAATCTTGTCATTCTGTTTTTGTAAAGGAGTGCCGGAGGCGAGAAAGTCGGAATAGCGAATCGACCAGATAAACTGTTTGAACAAGCGGTCACTGCGTTCCATCATGTGAAACAGATAATATCCCTCGAACAAAATCAAGGCAAACGTGACGATGGCGGAGATATAAAACTGGAAAGCGACAAGTAGCCCGAACGTCACGCTGGTCGCCAACAGTAGGAAAATCAATCCGGCCGCTTTTTTCGTATAACGTTTCATAAGCTGTATTTTTCCAACCTCCGGTATAAGGAAGTACGTGTGATACCAAGCAGGCTGGCTGCCTGTGTCATATTTCCGGAGCAATGACGAAGCACTTCCTGTATCGTGTTTTTCTCCAGTTCTTCCAGGTTGAACTTGCCTTCTTTGTCCTGGGAGTTGTAAACAGGAAGGCGAAGCATGAAATCGTCATATTGCAATTGTCGGGTTTCGGAAAGGATTACGGCGCGTTCGATCACATGTTGAAGTTCACGCACGTTTCCCGGCCAGTTATACTGTTTCAACAGTTGATATGCTTCGTCGGAAAAGCCGTCTATCTCTTTTTTATACTTCTGGCAATAGCGTTGCAGGAAATGCCGGGCGAGGAGCGTCACATCATTTCCCCGTTCACGTAAAGGCGGGATTATGATCTCGATCGTATTGATCCGGTATAACAAGTCTTGCCGGAAATGTCCTTCCTGCACGGCTGCGTGCAAGTCTGTATTGGTGGCTGAGATCAGGCGGATGTCGATCGGGATCTCTTGTGTGGAACCAACCCGGTTTATTTTGCGCTGTTCGATGACTGTCAGTAATTTGGATTGGGCCATCAACGGCAAGTTACCGATCTCGTTCAGGAAAAGCGTGCCGCCGGATGCGATCTCGATGCGCCCGGATTTATTTTTGTCCGCATCCGTAAACGCTCCTTTCTCGTGGCCGAACAGTTCGCTTTCGAACAGTTCATGTGGGATGCTTCCGAGATCTATCGGGATGAACGGCTCTTTCCCGCGTCCGGATTGCTTGTGAAGCGTGTAGGCGATCAAATCTTTACCTGTCCCGTTTTCTCCCTGCAACAGGATGTTGGCGTCCGTATCTTTTAGCTTTTCAAGCGTTCGAAACACGTTTTGCATGGCAGCCGATTCGCCGATTACTTCCGTTTCCGGCTCTGTTGCAGCTGTGAGCGTTGATTTTTGCGCTTTAAGCGCTCGCACTTCCGAACGGCTGAAACTAAGTTCGAGGGCAGACGATAGGGTTGCCAGCATCTTTTCGTTCTGCCAAGGTTTAGGAATAAAGTCGGTTGCACCGGCTTTGATGGCACGTACGGCTTTTTCTGTGTCCGAGTAAGCGGTGATCAGGATAACGACTGTATCCGGCGCGATTTCCAGTATCCGTTCCAGCCAGTAGAATCCTTCTTTGCCGCTGACGGCATCCGTTGTGAAATTCATATCCAGCAGGATGACGTCATATTGATTTCTGGAAACTAACCGGTTGATTTCTTTCGGATCGGAGCAAGTGGTGATACTTTCTACGCGTGGACGCAGTAACATCTTTAGTGTGAATAGTATATCCTCGTTGTCGTCAACTATCAGAATCTTTCCCTGCCGTATTGTCATTGTCTGTTTATTGCTTTTTGCTTTCAAACATACAGATAATTTATGAATCCCAGCCTTCTAATCTTGTTTTTCCTGGCGGATAATCGTAAATATATGCTGAGCCGCTGGGATTTTTCTGTGCATGTATTTTGTTTTCGGCATTGTCGAGTATATTCCCGACATTGTCAAAAATATACACGACAATGTCGAAAACAAGCTAACCTTATATCTGCGGTATCTTTTTGCTATGTGTATGATTTGTTTCTTGCAAAGAAAAAACACTCCCGATTATCTGTTAATAGTTTGATAATCAGAGAGTGTTTTCTTAGGAGCGGTAGGCGAGGCTCGAACTCGTGACCCTCAGCTTGGGAAGCTGATGCTCTACCAACTGAGCTACTACCGCGTTGGATGATGCAAAAGTATACAAATCTTTTATTTTTTAGTACCTTTGGCTCAAAAAATTTAAAAGAATTTATTAGAAATGGAAAAGCTGACGCTGATAAAGGTGGGAGGAAAGATTGTGGAAGAAGAAGAAACACTCCGCAATCTGCTGAATGACTTCTCGCAGGTGGAAGGATATAAAGTGCTGGTTCATGGGGGGGGACGTTCCGCTACCAAACTTGCTGCACAGTTGGGTATCGAGAGTAAGATGGTGGGCGGTCGCCGGATTACGGATGCAGATATGTTGAGAGTGGTTACAATGGTTTACGGAGGACTGGTCAATAAGAATATTGTCGCCGGCCTTCAGGCCTTAGGCATAAACGCGTTGGGACTGACCGGAGCGGATATGAATCTGATGCGGTCGGACAAACGTCCGGTAGGAGAGGTTGACTACGGTTTTGTCGGTGATGTGAAAGAGGTGAATGCGGATTTGCTGGCCTCCCTGATTCATCAGGATATTGTTCCCGTATTAGCTCCCCTTACACACGACAAACAAGGACATATGTTGAATACCAATGCCGATACGATCGCGGGAGAAGCAGCTAAAGCTCTGGCAAAACATTTTGAAGTGACTTTGATGTTCTGCTTTGAGAAGAAAGGGGTTTTGAAAGATGAGAACGATGATGAAAGTGTGATTCCCGAAATAGACCGTACGGCTTTTAAGCAGTATGTGGAAGCAGGTGTGATTCAAGGGGGAATGATCCCTAAACTCGAAAATTCGTTTCAAGCGATTGATGCCGGGGTTAAGCAGGTGATTATCACGCAGGCTTCAGATATTCATTTGGGAAAGGGCACACGTGTCTTTTAATGTGTTACTAAACTTATTGTAAATATTATGTTTTGCAACAAATTTGAGTTGTAAAATGATAATAAGTAAAATTATTTACTATATTTGTGGTGTAAATAGTTTAAGTGTATTTTTGAAACGAACGTTGGGATACTGTACAGGTCTGTTTTTGGTAACTAATTTGCGAAGAAATATATATAACAATATACCTGTACAAAATAGAAGGGGGAGCTTGGGAGAGTTTCCCCTTTTCTGTTACCTTTGCTTCGTGTAATAAAAAGGCGATGGAAAATAGGAAAATAATGGTGAATATTCGGAACGTCGTGACCCGTTTGCCGGAACTGCGTTTTGAAGAACCTCTCAACTGGATAATAGAAGAGGGACAACAATGGGCTGTCATCGGGCCAAATGGTGCAGGCAAAACATTGATTGCCGATGTTATGCAACGTAAATTTGCATTGAAGGAAGGCGAAGTTACTTTCGGATACGAGGGGAATGTCAGTAATCTGGTGAAAAGTATAGCGTTTAAAGATATTTACTCTTTGGCTGATTGCCGTAATTCTTATTATCAGCAACGCTGGCATTCGACTGAAACGGACGAGGTTCCTACAATAGAAGATATATTAAATGAAGATGCCGGATCGGAAGATTATCATAATGTGTTATCTTTGTTCGGTATAGAAGAGTTTTTGCCGAAGAAACTGATCTTCCTGTCCAGTGGTGAATTGAGAAAGTTCTTGATTGTTCGTACGTTGTTGAAACGTCCCCGTGTCTTGATATTGGATAATCCTTTTATCGGACTGGATGCTCCTTCGAGAGGTGTTCTGGTGGAGATGTTGCAGCAAATGACGAAATTGAAAGGTGTGCAGGTGGTTTTACTGCTTTCCAATCCGGATGATATACCTGAAATGATTACGCATATCTTACCGGTCAAGCAGCGTAAGTGCCTTCCGATTTACAGTCGGGAGAAATTCCTGAAGCAAACGGATCTGATTGCTGATTTGTTCCCGTCCGAAGGAAAAGTCGATTCTGTTCGGAGCGAGTCGTTTTCACTCCCGGTTGAGGATCAGAAAGAACCTTCCACCCATCTCGTTACTTTCAGGATGGAACACGTTTCGGTCAAATATGGTAGCCGTACCATCCTGAAAGAATTGGATTGGGAAGTGAAAAATGGGGAGAAGTGGGCGTTGTTCGGTCCGAACGGGGCAGGCAAGTCGACTTTGTTGAGCTTGATTTATGCCGATAATCCTCAATCGTATGCCAACACGCTTTATCTTTTTGACCGGAAACGTGGGTCGGGAGAAAGTATCTGGGATATAAAGAAGCGCATCGGATATGTTTCCCCGGAAATGCATCTTTTCTATATGGAGAATGTACCGGTATTGAGTATCGTTGGTTCCGGTTTCTTTGACTCAGTCGGGTTGTTCAGGAAGTGTACGGAGCAGCAACAACAGATAGCTTTGGCTTGGATGCGTGTATTCGGTATCGAAGAGTTGAAAGACCGGTCTTTCCTTACGCTTTCGTCCGGCGAACAGCGGTTGGCACTTTTGGCGCGTGCGTTTGTAAAAGATCCGGACCTGATTATCTTGGATGAACCGTTGCATGGGTTGGATGTGAGCAATAAGAAGAAGGCGGCTGCCATTATCGAGCAGTTTTGTTCGTGTCCGGGAAAGACGCTGATCTATGTCACACACTATCCGCATGAATTGCCGTCTTGTGTGGATAGACGTTTTGAATTAGTTAAACACGCTTAAGGATTTGTCTGATGAAATACAAACTTGTTGCCTTTTGGTTGGTCGTTTTCGGAGCTTTGTTTGCTTTCTTGCAAACGCGTTTCGAGTATCACTTTTATTATATAGAACAGAGCCAGCTGTTTTTGTTTACCGAGGCGTATATAAGGAATAAACTGCTTCTTCCGGGTGGCTTTTCCATGTTGGTGGCGGAATTCCTGGTGCAGTTTTTTATCCGTCCCTATGTTGGGGCGTTGGTTACTGCGGCCTTATTGACAGGTGTCGGGGTTTGTACGGCTGGTATTGTGAAACGGATCGCGCCTGTTTCGGGGCTTTTTATCCTTTATGTGCTACCGATGTTGGCTTTGCTATTCATGCATTTCGACTTCAATTACAGGGTACAGGGCACTGTTTGCTACCTGATGATGATGGCTTTGCTCTGTGGGTATATGAGGATACGGAATGATCTTTTCCGTTTGGTGGCAGGCTGTGTGTTGGTTACGGTCTTGTTCTGGTTGGCAGGATCGATTGCCGTCTTGTTTGCCGGAATGGTTTGCCTGTTCGAAGGGTTGCGGAAGACGCCTAAATGGTATATCTCGTTGATCTGGGTTGCGGAGGTTTTGCTATTAGGTGTTGGAACGGTTTATTTCTCTTTGATGGGCGAATATCGGTGGGTTTTCGGGCCGGATCTGTATTACCACAATACGCTCCATCCAAAAGAAATCATTTATTATTCTTGGATTTGCCTGCCTCTGGTCTTTCTTGTCGCTTTCTTTATCCGGAATAAAAATAGCTTGTCCGGAAAGAAATGGCGGGCGGGGATCAGTTGTATCGTTCAATTGGCTATGATCGGTGCCGTCCTGTGGTGGGGAATGCCCAAATATAGCGATGCAAAGACGCTGAGGTTGAAAAAACTGGATTACTTTGCCCGAACGGAACAATGGGACAAGACAATAGAAGAATGTAAAGGGAAACTGACTAACTTTTTATATATGTGCCATCTGAATATGGCATTGGCCAATAAGGGGGAACTTTCGGACAAAATGTTCAACTTCGACCAACGGGGACCTCAGGGATTGCTTGTACAATGGAATAAATCGGAAAATATATCTTGCCTGCTCAGTGATATCTATTTTACGATGGGAGCAACCGCATCATCGCAGGAAATGGCTTTTGAAGGTTATGTGAGTGCTATGGAGGATGGCAATCCTCGTATGCTGAAAAGACTGGTGCAGACAAATCTGATTTATGGCACGTATCCCATAGCTGAAAAATATATCTCGATACTTGAGAGAACATATGCATATCGTGATTGGGCTCAATCACAGCGCAAATTCCTTTATAATGACGAAGTTGTCGAAAGCGATCCTGTATTGGGAATCCGCAGGCGGATGTTGCCGGATCGGAATTCATTGGCAATGATAAATGGGTTGACGGGGGACCTGGAGCTTTTCCTGGAAAAGGGACCGGCCAATTCTGCAGCATTGCAGTATTTGGGTGCTATGTATTTACTGGCTAAAGATTTAGAGGGGTTTAAAGCGATGGTGGAGAAATATTATGGGACGGAGTTCTTGCCTGTTTTACCTGTGCATTTCCAGGAAGCTGTCATTGTGATGTCTGAAAAAGAACCGGATTACTGGAAACGTTTCAATGTCTCCGAAACAACTGTAGCCCGCTTCGCCGACTATAAAAAGCAGGTGCTTGCGAACCGTAATAACAGTGCTATTGCCGGGTTGTTGAACCGGTCGTACGGAAATACCTACTGGTTTTACTTTATGTTTAAATGATGTGTGAGAACATGGAAAGAAAGAATATATATATGTGTATGCTGGCTGCTTTGTTGTCTTGTTCCGACTCGGTGAAAGTGAGCCGTACATTGGACGAGATGCCTGTCATTTTTCCGGATTATAACGGTGTGGTAATTCCCCCTAATATAGCTCCCTTGAATTTTGCTTTGAACGACCAGGATGCCGGATCGTGTGCTGTTTTTTCTTTTGGAGGGCAACAATTCGAAGTGAAAGGAGAAAAGGGTGGCTTTGTGATTCCCCCTTCCAAATGGAAGAAATTATTGGAATCGGCTACTGGTAACTCCATACAGGTGACGGTTCAGGTGAAACAAGGCAATGAGTGGGTGGCCTATTCTCCTTTTACCATCCAGGTTGCTGCGGAAAAAATAGACTCTTATCTGGCTTATCGTCTGATTGATCCGGGATATGAGTTGTGGAATAAGATGGGAATCTATCAGCGGGATCTGGAGAGTTATACGCAAACTCCCATTATTGAAAATAAGATGAGTGGAAACAATTGTGTGAATTGCCATTCGTTTTGCATGCAGAATCCGGATAAGATGTTGTTCCATATGCGTGAGACTTTTCCGGGAACGATCCTGGTCGATGGTGATAAGATAGAAAAACTGAATACCAAGACGAGGGAAACGATTTCTTCTTTGGTTTACCCTTCCTGGCATCCTTCGGGTAAATATGTGGCTTTCTCTGTGAATACGACCAAGCAGGCATTTCATCTGAATGACAAGAATAGGGTGGAGGTATATGATGAGGCTTCAGATGTTGTGGTATACGATGTGGAAAAACACGAGATCGTAACAGCTTCAACTATTTTTTCGAAAGATGCTTTTGAAACATTTCCTACTTTCTCTCCCGACGGAAAGACACTCTATTTCTGTACAGCGGAGGCCCGCCCTATTCCGCAGGAATACTCAGAAGTCAAATATAACTTATGTTCCATTTCCTTTGATCCGGCGACACGTACTTTCGGAACGCAGGTTGATACGCTTTACAATGCGAAGAGCGGCGGAATGAGTGCTTCTTTCCCGCGTGTTTCACCTGACGGACGTTACCTTTTATATACATTGTCCGGTTATGGAAACTTTTCGATCTGGCATAAAGATGCCGATTTATATATGACGGATCTTCAGATTGGCACGAGTCGTCCGTTGGCGGAAGTGAATAGCGACGATGTTGAAAGCTACCATTCCTGGAGCAGCAACAGTCGTTGGTTCGTTTTCAGCAGCCGGCGGATAGACGGTTTATATACACGTCCGTATATTGCTTATGTGGGAGAAGATGGCAAAGTAGGCAAGCCGTTTCTACTGCCTCAGAAAGATGTCGGTTTCTATCCCTCTTTTATGAAATCTTTCAATATCCCGGAATTTATAACCGGAAAAGTAAAAGTTCAAGGCCGGGCTCTGGCTATTAAGGCGAAAGAGGATAAGGGGACCGATGTCAGGTTTGCAAAATAATTCTTAATGACGTCAGAAATGATATAAGCCAAGGTCGTATTGGTATCAGCACTGGTGATATTCGGATTCGCTTTTTTGGTAATTGTATTCTGATACATAAAAAACGAGGCTGTCTATTTTTCAGACAGCCTCACTTGTTTAATATAATAAATAATCAGATTTTACTTGCCTGGATATTCTTTACTCCAAACAAAAGATCCGTTTCCGACATACAGGTCGGATCCGTTGTCAGTAAACAAGAAACCGAAATTAAAGCTATTTCCTTCATTTGTAAAGAAGCAGTAATTAGGATATTGTTCAGGAACATAGTAAAGCTGGTATCCATTTCCTAAATCGAACAGAGAACCGACCGGCAATAAAGATACAGCATTGTGATTATCGTCCAATGTAAATTGAAGATGAATTCCAGCACCTTCTTCACAATACGGTTCGATGATTCTATAAAGGTTATTACCTTCTTTTGCTTTTTCTACCTTTAATTCACCTTCTGCTCCGGTAAAAATCGGATCAGAGAAGGTTAAAGAGCCTGCAGAAACCCAAGTGTAATCTCTGGCAACTTTAATGGTCTGCTCAGTTAAACCATATATATATGTATCACCTTCCTCAATACCTATTTTCACAGATGCTGAAGCCCCGATTGCAATATCGAATGTGATTTTTACGGCTTTTTCAGTTTCACCGGCTGCAAATTCAACCGTTTGTGGAACATTGAACTTTTCACCTTCTGCCGTAATATGGACTGTTGCTGCTTCTGTTGTCAATTGACGGCCGATTTTTATTTCGAAAGACTGTTCGTCATCGGGTAGGAATGCGAAAGAAGTTGGCGTATTGAAATCAATATAAGCAGTAATCCCATCTGTCTGAACAGGAGAAGCTTCTCTTTCGCATTCGTCTGTACAAGCATTGAACACCATAGTTAAAGCGCCCAATGCAACCATGCTAATGTATTTATTTATCTTTTTCATATTGATATACTTTTAATATTATTCAGCCCAAGAAGAATATACATCACTCGGATCCGGATTCTCGAATCCGACTAAAGCTGTGTTATTGTTTCCTTCGCTTCTAACGATACAGAAGTTCATATAGGCAGGACGTGTTGTCGTATTGAAACGGCTGATTGTATGATGCATTGTTCCTGCATAACCGCGAGTCTGAGGCATGTTCAAACGTTTAATGTCGAAGAAACTCTGTCCTTCACCCCAAAATTCCACACGCTTCTGGAATACGATTTCTTTTACAATATCGTCTTTGTTGGACTTTGTACATTTGTACTGCGGATCTCTATAATTATTCATAAAATCATTCAACAGAGTAACCCCCTGTGCCGGATTTTGCTGAGCGACTGCTTCTGCTTCGATAAAATACATTTCCTCTACACGCATCATCGGATATGAACAAGCTGACCCTACATTGAAATCGGACGTATTTCCGGAGCCTGGGCGGAATTTCAAAGAGGCATATTCCGGTAAAGCAGCTCCTGCAGCTTCATCGACGTAAGTATTTTTGCCGGATAAAGCACTACCGGCCGGAGCTTTCCAAGATAATTTTCTAAAGTCCGTATCTGCAATTTTGTTATAGAAGTTGACATCTACTAAAGGCATCGGTCCGGCAGCTGCATATCCGTAGGTCGTTTCATTCGACATCCAAGAAGTCCAGTTGATGATACCGGATTTTACCACATCGTCTTCCTTTTGCATGGTAGAACCGAACATCCAAGAAGAAACAGAGATATCATTGAATCCGGAAGTGGCATTTAACCATTGCTCCTGCGTAGTTGGGGTTGCACCACTTTCGTCAATAGCCTTACGCGCATAGATCTGTGCATTAGCATAATCTTCCATCCACATATATAATCGGGCTTTCAATCCATATACAACGGCCAAATCGGGTAATGTTTTAGTCGAGCGATGGAAATTAGGGATATATTCTTCGGCCTTATTTAGGTCGGCAAGGATGAACTCATACATTTCCTGACGTTTCACACGCGGATTATTACGAGCGGATTCTTCAGTTACACCTTCCGTTACAATGGGAACAGTAAGATTCAAAACATTGTTTCCACTTGCATTGGTTGAAGAAGTTCCGTCATTTTCGAGAAATTCGTACATACGGGCCATATCCAGATAAATAAATGCACGATATCCATAAGCGGCCCCTAAATATCCCAGCTGTGTCTCATTTGCGTTTTCCGGATCGATAGCGCCGATCATATTATTGGTTGTCTGAACGAATTTCCAGAAATAAGTCCAGATGAACTGAGTGGAAAGATAGTTCGGACCAATGTATTGGTTATGTTCCCAAGCACTATAATGATCGTAATTGCTTTCTAAAACAACCATTTCTTCTGTCATTACGTCACGGATGTGCATCAATGAAGCGTATCCATAATCATAATCCCCGCCATCTACGGTTTTATAGTTATTGGCAAATGCCGGCATAGCCCAAAGAAGTGCCTCCGTTGCTTTGGAAGAAGAACTTAATTGCTCATCCGTAGCTTGATGAGTCGGCAAAGTCTCATCTATACATCCTGTCAAAGCGATAGCCGAAGCACAAGATATTCCTAATATAATATTCTTTAAACTTTTCATCTTCTAATTCTTTTTTCAATTAAAATGTAAGTGTTATACCACCTGATACGGTACGAATCGGTGCATAGTAAGAAGCTGTACCCTCTCCGGAGATAGTCTGTCGTGGATCCAATCCTTGACGTTTTGTCCACAAGGCAACATTATCGGCAGCCAGATAAAGTCTTAATTTTTGGATGCCTAACGGGCGGCAAACTCTAGTTGGCAAAGTATAGCCGAAGTTAATGTTCTGTAGACTCAGGTAAGAACCGCTTGTCAAGAAACGATCAGATGTCGCTGCGGTATAAGAATCTCCATATTGGAAACGAGGAATATTGGACGTTGTATTTTCCGGAGTCCATGCATTCAATATATCGGCGTGGATTACATGTCCTTTACTGCTGGCTGTAGGAGAATTCATAGCAGAAGAATAATCCCCGTCGTATACCTTTCCACCAATCTGGTATGCGAAATCAATCGAGAAGTCAAATCCTTTCCAGCTTACAGATGTTCCAAAACCACCATATACATCTGGCAGAGAAGAACCGCAAAGATACTGGGTTGCTTCAGAGTAGTTAGTTGTCTTTTCGCGTGTAATATTACCTTTATCGTCTTTTACATCTTTAAAATAAAGAGCTTCTCCCTGTTCATTGACACCTGCATATTTCTGCATATAGAATGTATACAATGGAATACCTTCACCGAAGAAATGGTTTCCGCTGGAATAACCTTGTACGCCTTCAGGAGTAGTCATTGTCTTACGTTCATCCGGCAAGTAGCTTACTTTGTTTTTGTAGTGGGTCAGATTGACATTCACATCCCAATAAAAATCTTTGGTTTGGAGAATAACACCTTTCAAATCCAATTCGAGGCCTCTGTTACGCATATCACCGATATTGGCATAATAAGATGTATAACCATAAGAAGGAGGCAATGGGAATGAGAATAGCATATCGGAAGTCTTGCGATTAAAGAATTCAAAAGTACCGCTAAAACGGCTTTTGAACATTTCAAAATCAAAACCAGCATTGAAGTTTCCGTTTGTTTCCCATGTGATGTCTTTATTTCCTAATACTTTAGGCACTGATGCCGGGTGGCCTGACGAGTTTACGATATCATACGTATTTGTATAGCGGGGTGTTTCATAACTGTCGGCGATATTGTCATTACCTTGTGAACCATAAGAAGCCTTGATCTTTAACATATCGATAAATTTCAAAGCATCGCTGTTCTGGAAAAAGTTTTCTTTTGAAATCAACCAAGCAGCACCGGCTGACCAGAAATTACCCCAACGGTTATCCGGATGGAAACGGGAAGAAGCATCTCGACGATAAGAAGCTGAAGCGTAATATTTTTCATCGAAATTATATTGTACACGGGCAAAATAACCTTCCGTATTATAATCTGTTGTATATGAATTGGAAGAACCGTCAGTCACGGCACCGGCCAGTTCGTGGTTGCTTGGGTCGAACATATTGGATTTGCTACCATAAGTATAGAAGTACTGCGTCCGATAATATTCGTGACCAATCATCGCTGTGATATTATGTAATCCGATTGATTTTACATAGTTCAATAACTGCTGATAGTTGACTGAATATCTCCGACTATGTGTTTTTCCTAAAATACCGTTTGAAGAAGCGTAACTACCGTAATAAGGATTTGTTACAGTTGTCAATCGGCTTTCATCTACATAAACACTGTTTGTTGTTGTAAACTTAAAATCTTTAAGGAAAGAAATTTCTGCAAAAGCAGTTCCGTTAATCGTATTGCCATCTGTTGCATAAGTGTTTAGAATAGCATCTGACAAAGCATTAGATTTGCCAAACACAGGACGTTCCAAACCAGCATTTCCACCATCTCCATAATCGTACATCGTATTGCCATTTGCATCAATCAGTACATTACCGTTTTTATCGCGGATAAACAATGGATAGATTGGAGCCACTTGAGTAGCCGCAGCGAAAATATTACCGGAAGAAACCGAACTTCCGTCACCATCGCCACCACTTACGAAAGAATTCATATCGTAATGAGTGAAAGAGGCATTCGCACCCACTTTCAACCAATCTTTTACTTGATAATCCGCTTTCAAACGACCGACAAAACGAGTATAATCAGAATTGTCTACAATACCTTCGTTTTTCAAATAACCGAAAGAAGAATAAAAAGAACTTTTCTGGTTACCGGAAGAGATTGTTACATTGTACTCTTGACGCAAACTGTTTTTGTAGGCAGCATCCAACCAATCATCAGGAGTCAAAAGATATTCCTGTCCGTTGTAATTGACAAGATTACCGATTGTAGCGTTCGGATTCAACTTTCCGTTACTACCGATCATAGCCTGACCTGCAGGTACATTAAACACATTATACCACAATCCGTAACTGTTGTTGGCACACAAGTTTTGGTTAGCCAGATAGTGAGCCTGTGCTGCACCGTTTCCGTTAGCCATAAACATATTTTTCAAACCTGTGTAATAGACTTCATAGTATTGTGCAGGATCATTAATCGTATTATATGTTTTAGTTGCACGTGAGTTTACACCCCATTTGGCATCTAATGTCACACGCGCATCTCCTTTTTGTCCTTGTTTTGTCGTAATCATAATCACACCATTGGCACCACGTGCACCATACAGAGCATTTGAAGCTGCGTCCTTCAACACAGTCATTGATTCAATATCCTGCGTATTGATACTGTTCATATCTCCGTCAAAAGGAGAACCATCGAGGATGATCAACGGAGTATTGCCGGCATTGATAGAACTGATACCACGAATACGAATACTTGGTGAAGAAACACCAGGCTGTCCTGATGCTGTAGACAGTTGCACGCCGGCAGCTTTACCGGCCAGTGTACTCATGGCATTTGATGTCTGTATTTTACCGATCTCTTCAGATTTGAGAACAGCCGCAGATCCTGTAAATGCAGATTTTTTAGCAGTACCATAAGCGACAACCATTACTTCTTCAAGCATCTGATTGTCAGATTCCATAAAAATTTTTAAGTTAGATTTTACCCCAATTTCCTGGGCTCTCATACCCACAAAGGAAACTACCAGAGTCTTTGCAGAACTTGATACCATTAAAAATTAATGATTATCAATACTTTACGCTTCTATCCAATTCAATTATCTTTATGTATATAGAACAAGATACATCAAGCAGTAATAACGTGTATTTCATTTACAAACAATACATTAGCATTAATAATTCAAGTAACATCCTATTCAAGAAAGCCTTTAAACGGGACTATCATTCTACTAATTTCCCCATCCCAAACTTCGATTTTATTATTATTAATATTAGAATATTATTTTGAATTATATATTGAAAATCAAGTCCAATACGAATGGGCAGTAAAACGCGTAGAAGTACTTCTTCCCTTAAAAGATGGGAACCAACTTTGAAAGTTGTGCGTGAGATAAGCAAAAAATTGAATATTGACGCTAATATTGTATTGGGAGGAATTTGATTTTATCAAAATGTCACTACTCGCCCGCCAAAATCGAATTAGTACCCCACATATTTGGAATTAGTATAGCGGGTAATATTTTTTAACATGGCAAAATATCATGCTTTGTCATAGAAAAATGGCAAATTGTCAAAGAACAAAAACGAGTAAACTCATTATAGGTTAGCATTCGATCCGAAACCCTATTGGTTACGATGGATAAAGCTATGCATTACGGTCACTAAGGCATAGCTTTACAGAGGCAAACCTGATGCTGAATTCTCATTCTCCCAATAGCTTCAAATTCTACACCCCTTCATCAGGTTTTCGGAATTTTCTACCCTGGTGGTCCTAAACTGTTTTTTGCCCCCTTGAAATGACTCAAAAACGAAGGGTTAAAAATAGGAAATTTTAAAGGGGCGGAATTAAAAGAAATTTCATGCAAAATCAATACAAAATATCGATTTTGCATGATCTTTTGTTAATTATCATCCCCATTTTTGTAAAATCCTATTAGTTTTTAGTTGTTATAATAAATTTATTATTACATTTGCCCACTCTTAGGAATATTTATACATTGCTTGTACGTATAAAAACAGATAGTGCAAATTAGTTATTTATAAGTTAAACAAAAAAAGTGTGTCTATGAAAAGGTTAACTTTCCTTTTATTCTGCCTATTATTAGGTATTGGGATGGCCAACGCTCAGACGACGAAAGTAACAGGTACTGTTATTTCGGCGGAAGACAACGAGCCCATCATTGGTGCATCTATAGTTGTTAAAGGTACGACTATAGGTACAGTAACAGATTTTAACGGTGCATTTTCTCTGGATGTACCAAGTTCTGCAAAGACTCTGGTTGTTTCCTTCGTGGGTATGAAGGCTCAGGAAGTTGGAGTGAAATCTGATTTGAAAATTGTTTTGGAATCTGACAACCAGATGCTTGATGAAGTAATGGTCGTCGCTTATGGAACCGCGAAAAAAAGTTCTTTTACGGGATCGGCTTCTACGATTAATAATGAAAAGTTAGAACTTCGTCCTATTACGAACTTAACAAAAGGGTTAGAAGGGCAGGCTACAGGTCTGTTGACAACTTCAGGATCCGGACAGCCTGGTGAAGATGCTTCCATTGTAATCCGTGGTTATGGTTCAATTAATGCATCACAAGACCCTTTGTACGTTGTCGATGGTATTCCGTTCGATGGTTCTTTAAGTTCTATCAATCCGTCTGATATTGAGTCTATGACTGTATTGAAGGACGCTTCTGCTGGTGCTTTGTACGGTGCGCGTGGTGCGAACGGTGTCGTTATGATCACAACTAAACAGGGTAAAGAAGGAAAAGCTCAAGTAACATGGCGTTCTACTGTAGGATGGGCCTCACGTGCTATCCAGCCGTATGACATGGTCGATCAGAAAGAATTTGTGCAATTAACTTATGAAGCTCTTCGTAACGGTTATGCTTTCAACTCTGGCTATTCATGGGAACAAGCACAACAGATGGCAAGAGCTGGTCTAAGTGCCAATTTAGGAGGTGAACTATATAACCCATTTAAGAATTATACATGGGACAATTTGATCAATCCTGAAACAGGAATGGTACAAGCTGATGCTGTTTCTGCCTGGGATGAACGATGGATGGATGCAGTTCAACGAGATAATGCATTCAGACAAGAACACCAATTATCTGTAAATGGAGGTTCTGAAAAAACAAAATATATGTTTTCTCTTGGTTATCTGAATGAAGACGGTATTCTTATCAATACAGGTTTCCAACGTTACAATGCTCGTGTAAACGTTAATTCCAATGTAACAGATTGGTTTAAGGCCAATGTAAATGCTTCCTTATCTAATTCTGTACAGGATTATAGTGATTATGACGGATCTTCCACATCAAATGTATGGTATTCTGCTCAGTTTGTTTCACCATTATTCCCTGTCTATATGAAAGGGTTGGATGGAAAGAATGTATTAGGTGAAGATGGTAGACCTCAGTTGGACTATGGTGAAAATGGGCGTCCGGGAAGTTATACAGATTACAATCCGGTTGGCGGTTTGACTGATGACAAGTCGAATAAAAAGAATGATGTAGCGAGTCTTCGTACTGGCGTGACTTTTGGTTCGGATAAAGATAACTTCGGAATTTTCAAGGGAATTAAACTGAATGTGAATTTCGGTCTTGATTACCGTAATCAGGCACGGATGAGTTATATGAATATGTATCACGGTAACCAAGCTACAGCAGGTGGTTTGCTGACCAAGTATAATACACGTATGCAGAGTTATACTTTTAACCAACTGTTGTCATGGAACCGTTCTTTCGGATTACATTCTTTTGATGTTCTGGCCGGACATGAGTTTTATGCTTATAGTTATGAATATTTACAAGCAGGTAAGACAAATCTGGTAGACGGTATCCTTGAACTTCGTCCAGGAACAACTTTGTATGCAGCCGATTCTTATACGGACAAATATCGTATCGAATCGTGGTTAGGACGTTTCAACTATAATTATGATGAAAAATATTATTTCTCAGCATCATTGCGTACTGACGGATCTTCTCGCTTTCATAAAGACCATCGTTGGGGTACATTCTGGTCTATAGGTGGAAACTGGCGTATTTCTAAAGAGGCATTTATGGAAGATGTTAAGTGGGTCGACAACCTGTCTTTGAAATTAAGTTATGGACAACAAGGTAACGATAATATCTTAAATTCGGATGAGACGAGCAACTATTATTTGTGGCAAAGTTTGTATGATCTGGGATGGCCGAATTCAAATCAGATCGGAGGTATGGTTTCTTCTTTGGAAAATCAGGTTGTGTCTTGGGAGAAGAATGGAAATTTGAATGTCGGTGTAGAAGCTACATTCTTTGGAAGTCGTTTATCTGTCAATGCAGAATATTACAATCGTAAGACAGTCGATATGTTGTTAAGCTATCCGATGGCAACCTCTACAGGATTCAATGGCTACAATGCTAATGTCGGGGATATGAGAAACTCAGGTTTTGAATTTGAAGTAAGAGGTACGGCTATTAAAACAGACGATTTCACTTGGAATATAAGTTTGATGGGATCTACTGTAAAAAATAAAGTTTTGAAACTGACTAATACAGCACCTGAAATTATTAAAGGTGTTTATAGTATCAAAGAAGGTATGCCTATCAATACATTCTATATGGCTAAATCTGCAGGAGTAGATCCGGCAACAGGAGCTCAGCTTTATTGGGTGTACGACAAGGATGAGAATGGAAATATCATCAATGAACGTATTAGTGACGACTATTCGAAAGCATCAACCAGCAAATATTATTTGGGAAGTCGTATTCCAGATCTCTACGGAAGTATTGGTACTGATTTTTCTTACAAAGGTTTTGATTTATCAATCTTGACTTCTTATTCTATTGGTGGTAAGATATATGATGGCCTGTATATGGGCTCTATGAATGCTCAATATGCGACAAATACATGGAACAAACACCAGTTGCGCCGTTGGCAGAAACCAGGAGATATCACAGATGTTCCTCGTGTGGAAATCAATGGTTCTTATACAACAACAGATCGCTTTTTAGTTGATGCATCTTATTTTGCAATCAAAAATATCACATTAGGTTATTCTTTGCCTAAGGACTGGATGAGAAAAGCAAAATTGGGTAATGTCCGTGTATTTGGCTCTATTGATAATTTGGCATTATTCTCACATTTGCAAGGTATGGATCCTCAATATAGTTTCAAAGGTGAAACGGATTATTCATATGCTCCTAATAAGACTTATTCTTTTGGTGTAGAAATTAATTTCTAAAATAGAAACATTATTTTATAAGAAACAAGATGAAAAAGATATTTAAATATATGATTGCCGGTTTGGTGGCTTGTACGACTCTGTCGTCTTGCTTGGAAAGTTCTCTTGATACCAATCCGACCGATTCAATGTCCGGGAGTGGACTATTGGCAAATGCAAATGCGGCTTTAGTTCCCCTGAACGGTCTTTATCGTTCCATGTATTCAGCATGGTCTCCAACAGGAAACACGCATCAGTGCTTCGGTATCAGTGCTTACAATCTGATGGCTGATGTTATGGGAGAAGACATGATCATGTCCGCAGCTGGTAGCGGTTGGTTTTGGTACGATTGTTTGTATAACGTAAAAAGTAGATATACCACTACTACTTGGCGTCCATATGATTTATGGAATTGCTATTATACTTGGATATCTAATGCAAATTATATACTTGCAGCAGAAGAGACTATGGCTGGTACAGAAGCGGAAGTAAACTACATTATGGGGCAAGCTTACGCAATACGTGCTTATTCTTATTTTATGTTGGCGCAGAGCTTTGCCCGGACTTATAAAGGGCATGAGGCTGAACCTTGTTGTCCGATCTATATCGAGCCGACAGTTGCCGGAACGGAAGGTAAACCACGTTCTACGGTACAAGAGACATACGATCAGATTGTGAGTGACATCAACAAAGCAGTCGAAAAATTGAACGGTACAACTCGTAAACATATTTCACATATTGACTATACCACGGCTTTGGGCTTACAAGCTCGTATCGCATTAGTGATGGAAGATTGGGCTACAGCTAAAAAAGCGTCAGAAGATGCAATTGCGACAAGTAAATGCACGATTGCAAAAGTTTCAGAATTTAAAGGTCTGAACAGTACGAGCGCATCTAATGTCATGTGGGGAGCTGAAATCATTTCTGATCAAAGCGGTATGTATGCAAGCTTGTTTTCACACATGGATGCCACAGCCGATAAATATGGAGCAACAGCCCGTAAGCAGATCAGCAAGGAACTGTATGGAAAAATAGGTACGGAAGACGAACGTCTGGTATGGTGGAATCCCAAAGATGCCAACAATAAAGATGGTGGTTATCAACAGGAAAAATTTAAGTTTTCCGATATCCAAACTTGGATGGGAGACTATGTCTGGATGCGTATTGAAGAGATGTATCTTATTGCAGCGGAGGCTGAATGCCGTTTAGGAAATGACGCCGGTGCACGTGAATACTTAATGGATTTGATGAGTAAGCGTGACGCATCTTACAACTGTGCTCAAAAATCCGGTACATCTATGGGAAAATTGACTACCGATTATACAGGTTCGCTATTGGAAGAAATTATTACACAACGCAGAATTGAACTTTGGGGTGAATTTGGGCGTATTTATGACATTCGCCGTTTGAAACAGGGATTCAAACGAACTGCAGAAATGGGTTGGCCAACTGATGCTTTGCTTGTTAATCGCAATGCAAATGACCCGGAAAGCTATATGTGGGTATTGACAATTCCCCAAACTGAGTTTGATGGAAATGTTAATATGGATCCGACAAAAGACCAAAATCCGGTAGGTGATACTAAATAAAATTTATTCACTGATTAAAAGATTAAAGCGATGAAATATATTTCAAAAATATCAACATTGATAGCTCTTCTATTAATTACACTGAGCTTTACTGCCTGTGATAGTGAACAAGAATGTGCTATATATACAGATGCTACAGATGGGGCGGCCTTTATAAATGCTTCTTTAGCCAACATTACAGTTTCACCGGTTGATCCGACTTTTACTGTAGACATTGTACGTGCAAATGCTGGTGGTGAATTAAGTGGAACTGTTGCATTGACTGCTATGGTAGATGACGAACCATTGAGCGGTTGTACCGTTTCTGGCTATACTTTTGCAGCAGGTGAAAATATGACAAAAATCACTGTGAATGTATCTCCTTTGGAAATTGGCAAAGAATTGAATGTCACATTAACATTGGATAATACAAATGAACCTATAAGTGGTAGTAATACTGTTTCAGTTACGGTTAATAAAGACTATAACTGGGTATCTTTGGGGACTGGTACATTTGCAGATGTTTTAGCTTTTACAGAAAAGCCTTATAATGTGGAAATTCAAAAAGCGGATGGCTTTGATCGTTATCGTGTAATGAAACCTTATGAACAAGGTTTGAAAAATGATGACGGTGAATGGGGAAATGCTGTAGCCGCAACTTCGTGTGACTATATTGAATTTTGGATTAAGGATGGCATCATTTATTATAATAAATTCTTTATTGGAATCAACTATGATGGGAATGCTTCAAATGCAATCTATGCTCACCATCCAAGTGATTTTGCAGGAATCAGTTTGGTAAATAATAAACAGCTTGATGACAAAACATTTCAGTTAGCTCCTTACTATTATATAGAAGCTTTACAAGGTGGATTTGATTACACAGGCGAAGGTGGTTCTATTCTTATTACTCTTCCATAAAAAGACAGAATAATATTTTTTGAGAGCCGGGTTCTATTAGTCAGAACTCGGCTCTTTTTATTTACTTACACATTGTAAGTAAATAGAGTTTTATAGATAAAGAAGCAGCTATATTTTAAAATAAATGTAGTGAGTATTGGCTTAAAAATGTGTATCGGAATCCTGCAAAATAGTTTAATCTAGATCAAAAAGATCAGAAAGAAATCGGTAGAACTTCAGCGCTATTTGGGAGTATTACGGATGTAGCTATTATTTACACTAAATACCTTAATGTGTTGTATATTAAATAAATATGCTTATTGGGCATTTAGAACGTCATCTCTTATAAATGGATGATGATTTAAAAATAAATATAGTATAATATATTGATAATAAGATGATTATGTATTGAGTGAGTTCTGCAAAGACTCTGGTTGTTTCCTTCGTGGGTATGAAGGCTCAGGAAGTTGGGGTCAAGCCGACATTACACGTAGTATTGTCTTCTGATAATCAAATGCTTGATGAAGTAATGATTGTAGCTTATGGTACAGCTAAAAAGTCTTCATTTACCGGAGCTGCTACATCGGTGAATGCAGAGAAAATATTAAAAGATGTACCTGTTACATCTTTTGAACAGGCCTTGCAAGGCGCAACAACAGGTCTGACCGTAAATTCGAGCAGTGGACAGCCTGGTGCGGGTTTAAGTATCCGTATTCGTGGTACAGGTTCTATGAACGCAACAAATGAACCTCTTTATGTAATTGATGGTGTACCTGTTGTTTCCGGAGATATTGCTGTATCTGGGGTAAGCAATGACTCAAAAGCTTTCAATATTATGTCTTCAATCAATCCAAGCGATATTGAAAATATTACAGTTTTGAAAGATGCTGCGGCTGCTTCTTTGTATGGTTCACGTGCTGCAAATGGTGTAATTCTTATTACAACGAAAAGAGGTAAAGAAGGCAAAACACAGATCAATTTTAAAGCGAACTGGGGTTTTTCTGATTGGGCTGTTAAAAACAGAGAAACTGTTTCAGGAGAACAACAGCACGAACTTACCTATGAAGCATATTACAATGAAGGTATTCTGTATAAAGATATGTCAGAAGAAGAAGCAAGAGCTTATGCACAAGATGGTGCGGATACTTTTGCCCCTCTGAGAGATCGCTATTCAAACTGGGAAGATGCATTGTTCAAGAAAACAGCATTCAACCAGAATTATGAATTTTCAGCACAAGGAGGTAGTGAACAGACAAGTTTCTTTGCTTCATTAAACTACAAAACAGAAGATGGTATGATCAACACGACCGGTATGGAAGGTTTTACCGGTAGAGCTAACATAACCCACAGGTCAAAAGACGGAAAAATGCAGATGGGGGCGAACATCTCATTCTCAAAACAAAAATCCGAAATGGCTTCAGAAGGGACAGCTTATGCCAATGCCTATTTCGTTAAAAACTGGTATGCAATCCCCAACCTTCCTATCTATAATGAGGACGGCTCATTCTACGAAGGTTTCCCATTGGATCAGTTAAATGTACCCAACCCTTTAAAAGACCAAGGGATGGACAAAAATACTTCCGAAGTATTGAGAAGTACGAATTCTCTTTGGGCGTCTTACAAAATAATCGAAGGCCTGACAATCAAAGAAACAATCAGTTATGATTTTATTGACAATCAGTCTACGACTTACTGGCCAATGAATTCTAATAACGGTGAGGCTTACAAAGGTTTGATGATTAAATATCCGTATCAACACCATAATATATATTCATCTACAGTGTTGAATTATACCAATACATTTGCTGACAAGCATAATTTGGATGTTTTGGTCGGTTGGGATGTCGATGACAGAAAAGAACAATATGTCCAGGCTGTCGGAGCCAACTATCCGCACGATAAACTGCCGGAACTTGAAAATACTTCGGAACCAATGACGGCTGCATCCGGATACAAGGAAGATCATCTGTTGTCTTTACTTTCCCGTATCAATTATGATTATGACAACAAGTATTATGTTTCAGCTAACTATCGTCGTGACGGTAGCTCAAGATTAGGAGCAAACAAACGTTGGGGTAATTTCTGGTCTGTTTCAGGTGCTTGGAGATTGAGCCAGGAAGCTTTCATGAAAGACTTGACTTATGTCGATGACTTGAAGCTGAGAGTTTCTTATGGTATAAATGGTACTTTACCCTCTAAATTTTATTCTCATTTAAGTTTGTTCGGTTATGGTTATAACTATCAGGATCAACCGGGATCTGCTCCTACGACTATCCCTAATCCTGATCTGGGATGGGAAAAGAATGAGAACTTCAATATCGGTTTCGATGCCAGATTGTTCGGACGTTTAAGTGTCGCATTCGATTTCTATAATCGTGAAACAAAAGACTTGTTGCAGGATGTTCCGGTTTCCATGACTACCGGTTTCAAAAACACATTGAAAAACGTAGGAGCTATGAATAACCGCGGTATAGAATTGGACATCAACTATGATGTATTCAATGAAACAGCCGTAAAATGGTCTACAGGTATTGTTTTGTCTCATAACAAAAACAAGATTAGTAAACTATATGGAGGAAAAGACATTATTGACGGAACTTCCATCTTAAGAGAAGGCGAGTCTTACTATTCTTGGTGGAGCCGTGAATGGGCTGGTGTTGATCCTCAAACCGGTGAAGAACAGTGGGTATTGAACACTGAAAACGAAGATGGAACTATTAATCGTGAATTGACAAAAGATCCATCACAAGCTCAACGTGTTATTATCGGAAAACCGGATCCTAAAGTAACCGGAGGATGGAGAAATAACCTTTCTTGGAAAGGCTTGGATTTAAGTGCTTTGTTCTCGTTCTCTTTAGGTGGACATATCATGGATGATCCCGCGTTGCTATACACAGATACAGATGGTGAAACCGCATATCAGTCCATCGGTATCCAGCAGCTGGACAGATGGCAAAAGCCTGGTGACATCACAGATGTCCCGAGACGTGTCAATAGTTACCAATATGCTCGTTACGGAAGTTCCCGTCACATGAAAAGTTCGAATCATCTTCGTCTGAAGACCGTGACATTATCTTATAATTTACCGTCAAAATGGATGCAGGCTGCCGGAATGAGAAATGTCAGAATCTTCGCATCTGGTAATAACCTGCTGACATGGGCTGCTTATAAGAATATTGATCCGGAACAGCCGGTCAATGGTGTGGCTACTTGGGCGTTGCCGAACTTGAAATCAGTAACATTTGGTATTGAAATCGGATTGTAATCCGGAATTCGTTTTACTATAAATAATAACAATGATGAATAGACTAAATATAAAATCTATGTTTGCTGCTGTAGCAATCGCTTCAGTAACATTTACATCTTGTGATGGATATCTGGAAACTTTCCCTTCAGATTCATTGGTCAGTACAGATGCTATCACGACTTTACAAGATGTAGAAACAGCACTAAATGGTACATACTACAGTTTAAAAAGTGCCAGCTATTATGGTTGTGATTTTGTATCACGTGCTGAAGTGGGGGGTGAAGATGTACAGACAATTTCTTCCGGTGGTTTAAGAACCGATACTTATTATCGTTTCACACACCGTCAGAATAACTCTCCGGAAAACTTGTGGAGTTATCCGTATGCTGTTATCAATCGTGCGAATGTATTGCTGAATGCAATTGAAACAGGAGCCCTTCCTACAGGAGACGAGCTCAATAATGCAAAAGGAGAGGCTTTGGCCCTTCGGGCTTTATGCCATTTTAATCTCTTGATTACATACGGAAAGCCTTATTTTGTGGAAAATGGAGCGACTCCGGGTGTCGTACTGGTAAAGGATGTTTTGAGTGCAGACGACCTTCCTGGTCGTTCCACTGTAGCAGAAGGATATGAAATGGTTATCAACGACTTGGAAGAAGCTTTAAAATGTATCGGGACAGAAGTAAAAGACGGACGTTTCAATAGTTGGGCAGTAAAAGGGTTACTGGCACGTGTCAATCTATATAAAAGAGATTGGGATAAAGCTTTTTCTTATGCTGAGGATGTAATTAATAATTCTCCGTATTCTTTGCTGAAAACAGAGGATTATGTTGCAGCATGGTCAGGAAGATACTCTTCAGAATCTGTATTTGATTTGGAAATCTCAGATTTGGATGCAGGTGATCGTGAAATGTTTGGATATGTGGTCGATCCTGAAGGATATGCGGCAGTTTCCAATACGAAAGAGTTTGAAGATCTTATCAATGAGAATCCGGATGACATCCGTCGTAATTTGTTGAGTGAGACATCGGTCAAGGGACGTACTTATATGAATAAATATCCAGGCATCAATGGTAAAACGGCTGTAAACAATATCCGTGTAATTCGTCTATCAGATATTTATTTGATTGCTGCTGAGGCTGCATTAAAAAAACCTTCTGCAGATCAGGCAAGTGCAAACAAATATTTGAATGCAATTATTAAACGTGCTATTCCTTCTGCTTCAGATGTGACTGCTACCGAAGCATTGGTCTTGAAAGAAAGACGCAAGGAATTAGTGATGGAAGGTCATCGTTTTCATGATATCATGCGTTTGGGAATTACGGTAACTCGTAAGGGGGGATATCATTTCCTGAACAATACAGATCTTATATCTCCGAGTTATCAGGATTATCGTACAATTTTGGCAATACCACAGTCTGAAATAGATGTTAATCCTAACATCAAACAGAATGAAGGGTACTTCTAAAAGGATAATATTCAAATGATAAATAGGCTGTTATGTAAAAATGACAGCCTATTTTCTTTTGTGACTATTATGTATTATCAGTACCTCCTTTTTCAATATTATTTTAGTCGATATGTATGAAACTGGTTAATTTGAAATAGATTGATTTCAAATTAATCGGTTTCATATTTGTGTCTTCCAACTATTGTTGCTACATTTGTTTATATATAAAAAGATTATCTTATGGAGGCTCCATTTGTTTACGGGCGTATTGCCGATGACTTAAATTTTACTGATAGGGAAGACGAGGTTGCTTTGTTAACGCAAAACTTCAAGAATCTCATTAATACCATTATTATATCTCCACGCCGCTGGGGTAAAACGTCTTTGGTAAATAAATGTGCCAGACTTTTATCCGAAGAGAGTAAGGATATACTGGTCTGTCAGGTCGATATTTTTAATTGTAGGACGGAAGAACAATTTTATACAGCTTATGCTAATGCCTTAATGCGGATATCTACTTCTGCTTGGGAGGAATTCGTAGCAGGAGTAAAAAAATACTTGAGCCGAATGGCACCTACCGTTTCTCTTTCTGAGGGTAGTCAAAACTATGAATTGTCTTTTGGTATCAGTTTTAAAGATAACCGGTTATCTTATGATGAAATATTAGATTTGCCACAACAAATTGCTAAAGATAAGGGTAAAAAGATAATTGTCTGTATCGATGAATTTCAAAATATCAACGAATATGAGGATTCACTTGCATTTCAACGTAAACTTCGTGCCCATTGGCAGACGCATACATCTGTCTGCTATTGTTTGTACGGGAGTAAACGTCATATGTTACTGAGTATTTTCAATGATTACAGTATGCCTTTTTATAAATTTGGCGATATCTTATTCTTACAAAAAATAGAACGAAAAGACTGGGCTGCATTTATATCCCAACGGTTTGTTGATACCGGAAAGCAAATATCGGATGAACTATCAGGTATGATTGCCGATAAAATGAAAAATCACCCGTATTATACTCAGCAATTAAGCCAGCAAACTTGGCTGCGTACTTCAAAGGATTGCTCAGAGGCTATTGTCAATGAGGCGTTCAGCAGCTTAATCGGACAATTGAGCCTGCTATTTACCAATATAATAGATACTTTAACTTCCCGTCAAATTAGCTTTTTGATAGCAGTTGCTGATGGAGTGGTTAATTTTTCTTCTAAAGACATTTTGAAACAATATCAACTGGGAACTTCAGCAAACATTAAAAACCTGAAAAAAGCGACACTTGAAAAAGACTTGATCGATATATTGCCTGGCAATACAATAGAAATCCAAGATCCAGCTTTTGAGTATTGGCTTAAAAATGTGTATCAGAATCCAATAAGATAGTTTAATCTATATCAAAAAATCAGGAGTAAGCCGGTAGAACTGTGGCACTATTTGAGAGGTATTACAAGTGTGGATATTTTTCACATTAAGCATATTAATATACTGTATATTAGATAAATAAAACTATTTGGTATTTAGAATGTTCTCTCTCATAAATGGATGATGATTAGAAAATAACTATGGATTAATATATTGATAATAAATATATTATATATTGAGTGAGTTCTGCAAAGACTCTGGTAGTTTCCTTCGTGGGTATGAAGGCTCAGGAAGTTGGAGTTAAGCCGAAAGTAAATGTGGTGTTGGAAGGTGACAATCAGATGCTTGATGAAGTGATGGTTGTTGCTTATGGTACAGCAAAGAAAAGTGCTTTCACTGGATCTGCTGCAACAATTAAAAGCGAGAAAATCACATCTCGTCAAACCTCAAATGTTACAAATGCTTTGACTGGACAGGTTGCTGGTGTACAGACAACGAGTAATAGCGGACAGCCTGGTAAAGATGCTGAAGTCCGGATTCGTGGTATCGGATCTATTTCTGCCAGCAATAAACCTTTATATGTAGTTGACGGTGTTCCCTATGACGGTGAGATTTCGGCGATTAGTACTTCTGATATCGAATCTATGACTGTGTTGAAAGATGCTGCTTCTAATGCGTTGTATGGTGCCCGTGGTGCTAATGGTGTTATTTTGATTACGACTAAAAAA
Source organism: Parabacteroides johnsonii DSM 18315 (assembly GCF_025151045.1). Taxonomy (NCBI): domain Bacteria; kingdom Pseudomonadati; phylum Bacteroidota; class Bacteroidia; order Bacteroidales; family Tannerellaceae; genus Parabacteroides; species Parabacteroides johnsonii. The sequence continues at coordinate 2,444,783 of NZ_CP102285.1, read as the reverse complement.
GGTAAAAGTGGTGAAGCTCGTGTCAGCTTTGATGCAAAATGGGGGGTAAATAAACGTGGAGTACCTAATTATGAAACAATTAATGACCCTGCGAAATTCTATGAACTGAATTATTCTTCTATTTATAATGCAGACTTGAAAGGCTATGCTGCAGCTGGTGATCTGGTAAATGCTAATGCATATGCTAATCAAGCTTTACTTTCCGGTACTTATTTAGGATATCAGGTCTATTCTGTGCCGACAGGAGAACAGTTGATTGGTATGGATGGAAAATTGAATCCTAAAGCTACACTTGGTTATTCCGATGGAACTTATTATTATACTCCGGATAATTGGTCTGATGAAATTTTCGAAAATAATGTTCGTCAGGAATATAATTTAAGTGTTAGCGGTGCTTCTGACAAAATGAATTATTATATGTCCGCTGGCTATCTGGATGATCAAGGTATTGTCCCTAATTCAGGTTTCCAACGTTATTCTGCTCGTTTGAAAGCTGATTATCAAGTGAAATCATGGTTGAAGATGGGAGCTAATGTTTCATTTACTCACTATGATAGCCGTGAACAGGATACAGAAGGGGGATCTTCAAATGCGAACATATTCTATGCTTCTAATATTATGGGAGCGATATATCCGATGTATATCCGTGATACGCAGGGAAATATAATGACCGATAACCGTGGCTTCCAACGTTATGATTATGGAAAGAAAGGACAAGATACGAATGGATCTCGTAATACTATCCCTAATGCTAATCCACTGGCCAGCTACATGTTGGACAAAATGAAATATTCCGGAGACGTAGTTAGTGGCAAATGGTTTGCGGATGTTGATATCTGGGGTGGTATTAAGGCTAAGGTGAATATTGGAGTGGATGCCAATAATGTTCGTAATACTGATATGGTGAATCCGTTTTATGGGCAATATTCGGAAACGACAGGTGTCGGTGGTTTGATTTCCGTTTCAACCCAACGTACATTTAGTGTAAATCAACAGTATTTATTGACATACAATAAAACGTTTAATGATGTACACAATCTGGATGTTTTAGCAGGCCATGAAAGTTATAACTATAAATACCAATATTTATATGGCCAGCGTGAAAAACTGTATAATCCGAATGTTCCGGAATTGGATAATGGTATTTCAAATCAATATAACTCATCTTATTCAAAAGATTATGCAACTGAAGGTTGGTTGTTCCGTGTTCAGTATGATTATGACGGAAAATATTTCGGTTCAGCTTCTTATCGTCGTGATGCTTCTTCTTGTTTCCATCCGGATAATCGTTGGGGTAACTTTTGGTCTATTGGTGCAGGTTGGTTATTGAATAAAGAAGCTTTTCTGGAAAATCAAAGTTGGATTAATATGTTGAAGTTTAAAATCAGTTATGGTTTGCAGGGTAATGACAATTTGATGTATCAAGGTGGGTTATATCGCAACTATTATCCATATCAAGATCAGTTTACTTTGGCAAACAGTAATGGAGATTTCTCAACATCTCTATATTATAAAGGGAATAAAGATATTACATGGGAAACTTCTCATAGCTTCAATACCGGTTTTGACTTTACGTTGTGGGGAGGTAAGCTGAGTGGTTCTGCAGAATACTTCTCTCGTAAGACTACGGATATGCTTTATTTCAAACCAGTTGCAGCCTCAATGGGATATTCTCGTTTCCCGGAAAATGTCGGTTCTATGGTGAATCGTGGCGTTGAAATCGATTTGAATTCGAATATTATTGAAACAAAAGATTTTTCATGGAGTGTAAATTTGAACTTGACTCACTTCAAAAATAAAGTGTTGGAACTGGCGCCTGAACTGAATGGCCAGATGATTGATGGTAGTCGTATCTATCGTGAAGGAGAATCTATGTATCAGCTTTATTTACCGAAGTATGCCGGTGTAAATCCTGAAACAGGGGAAAGCCAGTGGGCTTTATTGAAACCGGATGCTGATGGTAACACTGTTACAACGTCTTATTCTACTGCTACAGAAAATCGTTTTGCAACAGGAGATATTCTTCCCAAAATATATGGAGGATTCGGTACAAGTTTTACTGCTTATGGTTTTGATTTGTCAATCTCATTCGCTTACCAGGTGGGGGGACGTGTTTTGGACTACACATACCAGGAATTGATGAGCCCTGCTGCTACAGGTAGTGCTTTGCATAAAGATATGCTGAATGTATGGACTTCTGAAAACAAGAATACAAACATTCCTCGTATGAATATAACTGATAAGTACACAAACAGATTGTCTGACCGCTTTTTGACAAGCTCTGATTATCTGAGTCTGCAAAATATCACGTTGGGTTATACTCTGCCGAAAAACTTGACTCGCAAGTTACAGATTGAAGGCGTCCGTTTGTACTTTGTTGCAGATAATGTTGCATTGTTGACTGCTCGTAAAGGGCTGGATCCACGTCAAGGTTATGTCGCTTCTGATAATGTTTATTCACCGATCCGTACGATCTCAGGTGGTATATCATTGAATTTCTAATCCATTAAATTGTTTTTGAATATGAAATTAACAAACAAATATATAATGTTCGCAACCGCCACTCTTATACTGGCATCTTGCGATTTGGATAAATATCCTGAAGGCCAATATGTCTCTGACGGGCAGAAAGAAGAAACGATCAAAGACAGACCTAACTTGATCACGGCTGAGGTAAATGCTATGGCTGCTAAATTGAATGCTTTCGGAACGATCTCCGATGATGCATCTACTTCTCATAATGATTATGGAGTCCCAGCTGTCTCTATGGCGTTGGAGTCAGGAGGACAGGACCTTGTTGCATTAGTGACAGGATATAATTGGTTTAACACTTCCCAAAACTATTCTGACCGTGTTTATGACAGTTCTATGGATGAGCTGATCTGGAAAACTTTTTATAATCATCTGAAGGCAGCCAATAACGTATTGAGCTTGATTGATCCTGCCACAGAAGACGCTTCTTTGAAAACTTATCGTGGTCAAGCCTTGGCTGCTCGTGCATACGACTATTTGAATCTGGTTCAGATTTATCAGTTTACATATGCAGGTCATGAGAATGCTTTGGCGGTTCCTATTGTAACAGAAAAGATGTCTGACGAAGAAATGCAAAATAATCCTCGTGCTACAGTTCAGCAGGTATATGATCAGATTATGAGCGATTTGAATCAAGCTGCAGAATTGTTGGCCGGTTTTGATAATGGAGCGAATAAGGACCAATTAGATGAAGCGGTCGTATATGGCTTGCGTGCCCGTGCCAATCTGTTGATGCAGAAATGGGCTGATGCTGCAAAAGATGCAGAAAGAGCTATTGCCGGCGGAACTCCGCAATCATTGGCAGAAGTATCTACTCCGACATTTAATTCAGCTACTGCAAATTCTTGGTTATGGGGTGTCATGATTACTCCGGATAACGATGTTGTACAAACAGGTATCATAAATTGGCCTTCTCATTTATGTTCTTTTACGGGGAATGGATATACTTCAGGCGTGCCTGACGGATACAGAAAAGTAAATACGGCTTTATATGACCAGATCCCGGATACAGATATTCGTAAACAATGGTTTTTGTCTCCGGATAACACATCTTCGTTGATAGACAACGAAAAGATAGAAGGTTATTCTATTGTTGAGTATTTTGGTCTTGAACCATATGTAAACACTAAATTTGGTGCTTATCAGAGTGTGTTTGGGAACACAACTAATGCTTCGGATTGGCCGTTGATGCGTGTGGAAGAAATGTATTTGATTAAAGCGGAGGCTGAAGCAATGAGTGGAAATCTGGCGGCAGGTAAGTCTACATTGGAAAACTTTGTGCAAGCATATCGCGATCCTTCTTTTGTTAGCAAAGCAACTTCGCCACAGCAATTTCAAGATGAGGTCTGGCTGCAGCGTCGTATGGAACTTTGGGGTGAAGGTCATTCGTTGTTCGATCTTCTGCGCTTAAAGAAGCCGGTTGTACGTAAAAATACGAATTATCATGCTTCCGTACAGTTTAATTTGGAGCCGGAATCCCAAATAATGATCTATCGTATCCCACAATGTGAAATGGAAACCAATACAGGCATTTCTGATACAGATAATAATCCGGCTGCTCCACAACCTACCTTATAAAAGAAATAAGGTTTACATCCGGAAAAGGGCTAAAGAGGCGTGTTTTTTTTGAACACGTCTCTTTTTTTGTCTCTGTCCGGGCTTTTGCAGGATCGTTTTGCGGATAGCTGTTCGTCTATTGAAACACGAAATATAACAAACTTTTAGTTTGTCTCATACGAAACAAAGAACTTATTATTGTTCCTTCGTGTTCTCATTCAGAAAATAATGTATATCATGGAAAAAGTTATTTACAATCTGGTGTTCAATCGGAAAAAGCGGTTGAATGCAGAAGGAAAGGCTTTGATTCAGGTAGAGGCTTACTTGAATAGGCAAAAGAAGTATTTCTCAACAAAAATCTATGTTAAGCCCACGCAGTGGGATAGCAAGAGGAAAGCTGTGAGGAACCATCCTAATATGGATGAGCTCAATCAGTACATTGAGGATTATATTACTTATTTGGAACGGATCGAATTAGATATGGTCCAGAGCGGACGTCCGTTCTCTTTGAGGTATTTGAGAGAGAGAGGAGATTTTGAGTCTGTTTCTACCTCTTTTGTCTCTTTTATGAAAAATGAGATCGATCATAGTAATTTAAGACTGTCCACATTGAAAAACCACTTATCCACTTTGCAGGTTTTGTGCCAGTATCAGCCACAAGTCTCTTTTGACGATCTCACCTTTAATTTCCTGTGTGATTTTGAACATTTTCTTCTTGAGCAAAAGTATCACCGAAATACGATTGCCAAGCATATGAAGCATCTGAAAAGATATGTTAACCTGGCGATTAATAAGGATTTGTTTGAATTGCAGAAATATCCTTTTCGCAAATATAAGATTAAATATATGGAGAGCAAGCGTGGTCATCTGACACCGGAAGAATTGGGGAGGTTGGAGAAAGTCGCTCCTAAATTGCAACGGACGCTCAGACGGACGCTCGATATGTTTCTTTTCAGTTGTTATACAGGGCTTCGCTTTTCCGATATTGTAAATATACGACCGGATAATTTTCATCTGATCGATGATAAGTTATGGCTGGTCTATTCATCGGTCAAGACGGATGTGAACGTCCGGCTTCCTTTGTTCCTGCTGTTCGACGGAAAAGCTCTTGCAGTCTATGAACGCTATCGCAAGCGTTATTCAAGAACGCTGTTTGGAGTTTCTGTTTCGGCAAACTCGAATGTGAATAAACAATTGAAAAGGATTTGCCGGCTGGCGGAAATAGATAAAAGGCTGTCTTTCCACATGGCACGCCATACCAATGCGACCCTATTGTTATATAATGGGGCGAATATCACGACAGTCCAAAAGCTATTAGGGCATAAAAGCGTACGGACAACGGAAATCTATAGTGATATTATGGATATGACTGTTATACGTGACCTGGAAAATATCACATTGAAATAAAATGAAACGATGGATACAGGAGGGCAGGCTGCATTGAACGGGTGTTTAATACAGCCTGATCTTTTATGATTTCATTTAGTGTCCAGAAGTTGTAAATATGACAAAATGGTATAATTTTATAGTACCAATAGGTGTATGTAGCTATGTTTGCTTACTTTTTTTTATATTTTCTGCTGTCAAACATTAAAACAGGCTCGAATTTTTACGGTGTTTATACTTTGAAAAGTAAATAAAATATACGACTTTTGCCTACATGATGAGTCAACCGTTAGCAGAGAGATTACGTCCGAAAACGTTGGACGATTATATCGGGCAGAAACACCTGGTAGGTCCGGGGGCTGTTCTTAGAAAGATGATTGATGCGGGTCGTGTCCCCTCTTTTATATTGTGGGGACCTCCGGGAGTAGGAAAGACTACGCTGGCGCAGATTATTTCAAATAAGCTGGAAGCTCCGTTCTATACGTTAAGCGCAATTAGTTCAGGAGTAAAAGATGTGCGAGAGGTAATAGAAAAGGCAAAAGGTAATCGCTTTTTCAATACCGTTTCACCGATCCTGTTTATTGACGAAATACATCGCTTTAGCAAGTCGCAGCAGGATTCCTTGCTCAATGCAGTAGAGACTGGTGTGGTAACCTTAATCGGAGCCACAACGGAGAATCCCTCGTTCGAAGTTATCCGTCCGTTGCTTTCCCGTTGTCAGGTATATGTTTTGAAGTCATTGGAGAAAGCTGATCTGTTGACTTTGTTGAATAAGGCAGTTACGGAAGATATCGTATTGAAGGATATGAATATCGTGTTGACCGAAACGGATGCCATGTTGCGTTATTCCGGTGGTGATGCACGAAAATTGCTGAATATCTTAGAACTCGTAGTGGCAGCAGAAGAAGGGAATGAAAAGATTGAAATAACAGATGAAAAGGTGGTAGAGCGCTTGCAGGAAAATCCGGCGGCGTATGATAAAGGAGGAGAGATGCATTATGATATTATATCCGCTTTCATCAAATCCATTCGCGGAAGTGATCCGGATGCTGCTATCTATTGGCTGGCTCGTATGGTTGCCGGTGGTGAAGATCCGGAATTTATAGCCCGTCGTTTGGTTATTTCAGCCTCGGAAGATATCGGATTAGCGAATCCGAATGCTCTATTGTTGGCAAATGCCTGTTTTGATGCCTTGAAGAAAATCGGTTGGCCTGAAGGACGGATCATTTTGGCGGAAACAACCGTTTATCTGGCATGCAGTCCTAAAAGTAATTCGGCTTATATGGCGATTAATGATGCGTTGGAGTTGGTGAACCGTACAGGAAACCTGCCTGTTCCCCTTCATCTGCGAAATGCACCGACAAAGTTGATGGCGGAACTGAATTACGGAAAAGACTACAAATATGCACACGATTATGAAAATCATTTTGTCAAGCAAGAGTTCCTTCCAAAGGAGATTTTGAACGAACGGCTGTGGAAAGGACAGGAAAATCCGTCCGAACATAAACTAATTGAACAAATGAGACGTTTGTGGGGGGACCGGTATTAGAATTGACAATTGATAATTGATAGTTGCCAATTGGGAGGTAAATGTTATGGATAAAGGTGGCTGTTGTAGCGTTTTGGTAATAATTGTCAATAATTAATTGTAAATTGTCAATTTATTTGTACATTAGCCGCCTGTTTTTGGGAAATTAGTTACTTAAATTATATTTAACATTAAAAAGACATTGGTATGAAGAAGCACAATTTTTATGCAGGTCCCTCTATCTTGAGCGAGTATACAATTAAAAATACGGCTGCTGCGGTAGAGAATTTTGCGGGTATGGGTTTATCTCTTCTTGAAATCTCCCACAGAAGTAAAGAATTCATTGCTGTGAACGATGAGGCGCGTGCGCTGATCAAAGAATTGCTGGATGTTCCTGCCGGTTATGAGGTTGTTTTCCTGGGTGGAGGTGCAAGCATGCAGTTCTGTATGGTGCCTTACAATCTCTTGAATAAGAAAGCTTCTTATTTAGATACCGGTACATGGTCGTCCAAAGCTATCAAGGAAGCTAAATTGTTCGGAGAAGTTGAGGTCGTAGCATCTTCTAAGGATAAGAACTATACATATATTCCGAAGGATTATACGATTGCCGACGATGCGGACTATTTTCACTTTACGACCAATAATACGATTTACGGAACGGAAACTCGCAAGGATCCGGATGTGAAACAGCGTTTGGTTGCCGATATGTCGTCCGATATTTTCTCCCGTCCGATCGATGTGTCCAAATATGACATCATCTATGCCGGAGCACAGAAAAATTTGGCTCCTGCCGGTGTGACATTGGCTATTGTACGTGTAGATGCTTTGGGACATGTGGAGCGGCCGATTCCGACAATGTTGAACTATAAGACTCATATTGACAAAGATTCTATGTTTAACACTCCTCCCGTACTGCCTATCTATGCCGCTTTGCAGACATTGAAATGGTATAAGGAACAAGGCGGTGTTGCCGCTATGGAAAAGAAGGATATGGAAAATGCCGCTATCCTGTATGATGAAATCGATCGTAACAAGCTGTTTAGAGGGACTGTCGCGGCTGAAGACCGTTCTATCATGAATGTATGTTTCGTGATGAATGACGAATATAAAGACCTGGAAGACGAATTCAGCAAATTTGCTGCGGCTGCAGGTATGGTCGGTATCAAGGGACACCGTTCTGTCGGTGGTTTCCGGGCTTCTCTGTACAACGCAATGCCAAAGAGTAGTGTTGAAGCTTTGGTTGCATGTATGAAAGATTTTGAAAAACAGCATTGATTATGGCAAAGATATTAGTAGCAACAGATAAACCTTTCGCAGCGATAGCTGTGAAAGGTATCCGCGAAGTAGTGGAAGGTGCAGGTGACGAACTGATCCTGTTAGAGAAATACGGTGAAAAGGCTAAACTGCTGGACGCTGTCAAGGATGTGGATGCGATCATTATCCGCAGTGACATTATCGATGCAGAAGTGCTGGATGCCGCTAAACAGTTGAAGATTGTGGTCCGTGCCGGAGCGGGTTACGATAATGTTGACTTGGCTGCTGCGACAGCACATAATGTTTGTGTGATGAATACCCCCGGGCAGAATTCCAATGCCGTTGCCGAATTGGCTTTCGGCATGATGGTAATGGCTGTCCGCAATTTCTATAACGGAACTTCGGGAACAGAATTGAAAGGAAAGAAACTGGGTATCCACGCATATGGCAACGTTGGCCGCAATGTGGCTCGTATCGCAAAAGGTTTTGGAATGGAAATCTATGCATTCGATGCTTTTTGCCCAGCTTCGGTAATTGAAGCGGATGGTGTGAAACCGGTAGCTTCACCGGAAGAACTTTATGCTACCTGCGATGTCGTTTCTTTGCATATCCCGGCAACCGCCGAAACAAAGAATTCTATTGGTTACGCTCTGGTTGGCAAGATGCCGAAAAACGGTCTGCTGGTTAATACGGCCCGTAAGGAGGTGATCAACGAAGCCGAGCTGATCAAGCTGATGGAAGAACGCGCAGACTTGAAATATGTAACTGATATTATGCCCGCAGCAGGCGAAGAGTTTGCTGCCAAGTTTGCCGGCCGCTATTTCTCCACTCCTAAAAAGATGGGGGCACAGACTGCCGAGGCTAATATCAATGCCGGTATTGCCGCTGCCAAGCAGATCGAAGGCTTTTTGAAAGAAGGATGCGAAAAATTCCGCGTAAATAAGTAATAGACGGTGATTTATGAGTGTGGAATAAAATAATGGTCTCCCGTAGGGGCGGGGTTCTACTCCGCCCAATACAAATAACGTTTGCCTTGCCGGATCACAAGGGCAGAGCAGAGCCCTGCCCCTACGAGATGATAATTGTTTTGTATAACCATGTTTTCAGATTCCACACCGGATAAATCATCATGGGGTGTAAAACCTAAATAAATCTACATCATAAATCATAAATCATAAATATCATGGCACAAATAAAACCTTTCAAAGGAATCCGTCCTCCTAAAGATTTGATCGAACAAGTCGTATCCCGTCCTTACGATGTGTTGAACTCGGAAGAGGCACGCGAAGAAGCGAAGGGAAATGAAAAATCATTATATCATATCATTAAACCGGAGATCGATTTTCCGGTCGGGACAGATGAACATGATCCTGCCGTTTATCTGAAAGCTGCTGCCAATTTCCAGATGTTCCAGGAAAAAGGCTGGTTGGTACAGGATAAGGAAGAATGCTATTATGTATATGCCCAGACAATGAACGGCAAGACACAATACGGTCTGGTTGTCGGTGCATACGTGCCCGATTATATGAATGGTATTATTAAGAAACATGAGTTGACACGGCGTGACAAGGAGGAGGACCGTATGAAGCATGTACGGGTGAATAATGCCAATATCGAACCGGTGTTTTTTGCTTATCCCGATAATGCTGAATTGGACAAGATTGTCGCCAAATATACTTCCCATACTCCGGAATATGACTTCGTCGCGAAAGACGATGGTTTCGGTCATACGTTCTGGATCATTGACGAGCCGGCGGATATTGCCCGCATTACGGAATTGTTTGGCGAAATGCCTTCCTTGTATATAGCTGACGGTCATCACCGCTCTGCTGCTGCTGCGTTGGTCGGTGCGGAAAAAGCCAAACAGAATACAGCTCATAAAGGTGATGAGGAGTATAACTACTTTATGGCTGTCTGCTTCCCGGCTAACCAATTGACGATTATCGATTATAACCGTGTGGTGAAAGACTTGAACGGCTTGTCGGATGATGAATTTCTGATCAGATTAGGGAAGAACTTCGTTGTGGAAGAAAAGGGAGCGGATATTTATAAACCGGCAGCTTTGCATAACTTTTCGCTCTATTTAGGAGGAAAATGGTACTCACTGACGGCCAAACAAGGCACATACAACGATAACGATCCGATCGGTGTCCTGGATGTGACGATCTCTTCCAACCTGATTTTGGATGAAATTTTGGGTATAAAAGATCTTCGTTCGGATAAGCGTATCGATTTCGTAGGCGGTATCCGTGGTCTGGGAGAATTGCAGCGGCGTGTGGACAGTGGTGAGATGAAGGTAGCGCTGGCTCTTTATCCTGTCACTATGAAGCAATTGATGGATATTGCCGATACCGGTAATATCATGCCTCCCAAGACAACTTGGTTCGAACCGAAACTGCGTTCCGGCTTGGTTATCCATAAACTCGAATAAGACAATCGGCATTATCTGAAAAAAAGCTATAGCCTGTTCTCAAAAAGGTTATAGCTTTTTTCTTGGAAAGCTATAGCTTGTAAGTGGAAAATCTATAGCTTTTTGTGGGGGTGAATTGTTTTTTTGAGTCTCTAAATATAGAAAAGGACATAAAGGGGTAAAAAAGGCACCGCTTGTTTTTTCAACCGATACAATGTATGGTTGTGATGTATGGTGTTGATAAACATGTGATTGCTAAATTATGTGTAATCTCTTTTGTCTTTTTTCGAAGGTTCGCATTGCATGGTCCCGAGCCTCCTTTTTTGGTCTGTATGGGAGAGGTCGGGAGTGGAGAAAATATTAAAAAAACGTTCAATACGCATCGTTTGCGTCAAAGTTAATTTATCAGGCAAGCAGGGGAGGCTTCCACGAGGAATGATGTGCCAATAAAATAATGAAGTAATAGAATAATGGATCAATATGCTCATGTCGGAAAATGTGAGCATAAACGTATTGCTCTGAAAAAACAGGTGGTGCCTTTTTTCCCCTTTTTTGTCCTTTTCAGAAAGAGAATATTTGTAATGTGTTGATATGTTCTGTTTTAGTTAAAAACCAAGTGCCAATTTTGCTTGCATGGCCACCCCTGAGTCTTTAAATGAAAAAGAGGATGCCAATGGGTTTTAGAATGAATTTTGGCACCCTCTTCTTCTATCAATTATGAGAATAATTCCGATTACATGATACCGCGTTCACGCAGTTTTTCCTGCCATTTCCAAGCAGAAGCCAATGTGTCGGCCAATGTTTCTGTCGCTTTCCAACCCAATACTTTGTTGGCTCGTTCGGGGTTGGCCCAAACTTTCTCGATATCACCTTCGCGGCGACCTACGATCTTGTGCGGGACTTTAACACCTGTAGCAGCTTCGAATGTATTGATCAGTTCTAATACGGAAACACCGTTGCCGGTTCCGAGATTGAAGATTTCCACATTATCCAAAGACTTGCCGCCCAACATGCGGTCCATCGCGATCACGTGGGCCTTAGCCAAGTCTACGACATTGATGTAGTCGCGGATGCAGGAACCGTCAGGCGTGTCATAGTCATCGCCGAATACACTCAACTCTTTACGGATACCCATAGCAGTCTGTGTCAGATACGGGATCAGGTTCTGAGGAACGCCGTTAGGCAATTCACCGATCTCTGCTGTCGGATGTGCTCCGATCGGGTTAAAGTAACGCAGGATGATGCTCTTGAAAGGAGCACCGGCATGGATAGTATCGCGGATGATCTCTTCGTTGATCTGCTTTGTATTTCCGTACGGAGAAGTAGCCGGTTTGATCGGTGCATTCTCAGTTACAGGCAGATTCTCGGGATCGGGCTGTCCGTACACGGTGCAGGAAGACGAAAATACAATACCTTCGATATTGAATTCAGGCATCAGTTCCAACAGGTTTACCAGTGTCACTACGTTGTTGCGATAGTATTTCAATGGCTGTTGTACGGATTCGCCTACTGCTTTGCTGGCGGCGAACAGGATGATGCCTTTGATTCCCGGATGAGCTTTCAGCGCTTCGCGGGTTCCTTCCTTATCTTTCAAATCCAGTTGGATGAATTCAGGACGGATGCCTGTGATGCGTTCGATACCGTCCAATACTTCTATATTGGAGTTAGACAGGTCGTCGATGATGACTACTTCATAACCTGCGTTCTGCAGTTCTACTGTGGTGTGTGATCCGATGTAACCAGTTCCACCTGCTACTAAAATCTTCTGTTTCATCTTAGTGTTTATTTAGATTAGTAATTACACAATCCCTGAAAATCCCATGAAAGCCATCGCCAACAGACCAGCTGTGATAAGAGCGATCGGGGTTCCTTTCATGCCATCGGGAACATTTGTCATTGCTAATTGTTCTCTGACACCTGCAAAGATAATCAAAGCTAACGCAAATCCAATAGCAATAGAGAATGCATATACTACAGATTCTAATAAATTATACTGCTTCTGGATGACCTGGATGGCGACACCCAACACGCAACAGTTTGTCGTGATCAGCGGAAGAAACACCCCCAATGCCTGATAGAGGGCAGGAGAAACTTTCTTCAGGATGATTTCCACCATTTGAACCAGAGCTGCGATGATCAAGATAAAGCTGATAGTCTGCATAAAGCCCAGACCGAATACATCCAGCACATATTTCTGTACGAGGAAAGTCACGAGTGTCGCAATGATAAGCACAAATGCAACGGCTGCTCCCATCCCTATTGCTGTATCCACTTTCTTGGATACGCCGAGGAACGGACATATACCTAAGAACTGGGACAACACGACGTTGTTGACAAATACAGCGGCGATAAATATCAATATATATTCCATATCTTACCTTGTTTTATGCTTTACGCAGTTTATTAACAATAGCTATCAGGAATCCCAATGCGATGAATGCACCCGGAGCCAATACGAAAATCAGTGAGCCGAACTGTTCCGGCATAATTGTCAGGTTAAACAGTTTGCCTGTTCCCAACAGCTCGCGGATAGCTCCTAACAGTGTCAAAGCAATCGTAAAGCCGAGTCCGATCCCGATCCCGTCGAAGGCCGAGGCTACCACTCCGTTCTTAGCGGCGAACGCTTCGGCACGTCCTAACACGATACAGTTTACGACGATCAACGGGATAAACAATCCCAAACTTGCGTATAAGGCAGGAACAAATGCTTCCATGCACATTTGCACAACTGTTACGAATGTGGCGATCACGACAATGTATCCAGGGATACGGACCATATCGGGGATTACGTTCTTCAGCGCGGATATAGCCATGTTGGAACAGATCAGCACGAACATGGTGGCAAGTCCCATACTCATACCATTCATCGCCGAAGAAGTTGTACCCAATGTCGGACACATACCTAACAGCAATACGAATGTCGGGTTCTCTGTGATGATTCCGTTCATCAATATTTTCAGATTACTCATTATCGTTTCCTCCTTCTTTAGTTGTGTTATCGGATGATGTGGTTGCACCGGTCGATCCGTCGGCACCGGTGAATGCGCTGTAGGCGCGGTTCACAGCGTTCAGGAATGCCCGGCTGGTAATGGTCGATGCTGTTATGGCATCGACGTCTCCACCATCTTTGGTTACTTTCAGTTCGCCATCGGATAATTTGCGTCCCAATACGCTCTGGCGATTCTTGTCTGTGCGGAACCATTCTTGCATCTTAGCCCCTAATCCCGGGGTTTCAGCATGTTGTAAGACAGAATAGTTCAGCAGTTTGCCTTCGATGTCAAAACCGACAATCACGCGGATTTCACCGCCGAACCCTTTCATTGTGTTACTTTCCACTGCGGCACCGACGAATTTGCCGTCTTGTTTTGCCGGGTAGATTTTCAATGAGTCGCCATCTGAGGTGGCTGCCATATAGGCTTCTTCTGTCGGTTTGTTGTTGAATTCGGGTGTCACCTCCTTGATTGCTTTTTCCAAAGTTGCTGCTTTGGTGGCGGCAATCGGACCGGTGGTGTACATATTCACACCTGCTAATATTGCTCCGGCCACTACACAGATGATCGTGAGTGAAAGGAACATATTGGGTAATGTTGATTTTAGTTTTGCCATGCTTATTTTCCTCCGAAATGTTTAGGTTTCATATAACTGTTGATTAGCGGAGTAACTCCATTCATGATGAAGATGGCAAATGACATACCTTCGGGATAAGAACCGAACAGACGGATCACCGTTGTCAGGATACCAATGCCGACACCGTAGACAATCATACCGCTCTTGCTCATCGGCGAAGTCACATAGTCGGTCGCCATGAAGATGGCTCCCAACATCATACCACCGGATAACAGATGGACGAACGGGCTTGCATATTGAACCGGATTCACCAGGTGCATGATACCTGTGAAGACAAATACCGTAGCGAAGATGGATACCGGAACGTGCCAGGTGATAATCTTCTTCCATAACATATAGAACATACCTAACAGCAGTGCCAGTGCGCTGACTTCACCAAGGCTACCGCCCATGTTACCGACCAGCATATCGATGAGTGTCGGCATCTTGTCGAGTGCGCCTTCGTTCATCAAGGAGAGGACGGTTGCGCCTGTTGTTGCGTCCGTATAGGATGTTAACTGTCCGGCTACAGGCCAGGTGGTCATCTGTGCCGGGAAAGAGATCAGCAGGAAGATACGGCCTGTCAGTGCCGGGTTGAAAATATTGTTACCCAGGCCGCCGAACGACATCTTACCGATACCGATGGCTGCCAGCGCACCGATGGCGATGATCCAGATCGGCAGGTTGGACGGCAGGTTGAATGCCAGCAAAACACCGGTCAGGATAGCCGAACCGTCGTAAATGGTTGGTTCCTTTTTCATCAGGAACTTCTGAATCAGATATTCGAACAGGACACAGAAGAAAACCGAAACTACGGTTACGATCAGTGCACCCAGTCCGAAAAAGTAGAGTGATACCAGGAAAGCCGGAACAAGGGCAATCAGTACACCGTACATATTTTTGCTTATGCTGTCGCCGCCATGAATGTGGGGCGAGGGAGACACGTATAATTTGTTTTCCATATTGCTCTTGTTTTATGACTTTCTTGCACGAATAATACCCATAACTTTGCCTTTACCCAATCGGATCTGATCCAACAGCGGGCGGTTGGCAGGACAAGTATAGCTACAGGAACCACATTCGATGCAGTCCTGAATGTAGTTGGCCTCGGCTTTTTCCCAGTCTTTATAGACGGTGAACTTCATCAAGAAGGCCGGATTCAGCCCCATCGGGCAGACGTTCACACACTTGGCGCAACGGATACAGTCCTGCATCGGCTTGCGGACGGATTCTTCTTTTGTCAGGAGCAATACGCCGGAACTACCCTTGGTTACCGGAACTTCAGCGCTTACCAACGCTTTACCCATCATCGGGCCGCCACCGATAATCTTACCCGTGTTTTCGGGAATACCACCGGCTGCCTCGATCAGTGTGTTGATGGGCGTACCCATACGGACCAGGAAGTTCGACGGGTTGGCAACGGCCTTTCCTGTTACGGTCACGACGCGCTCGAACAACGGTTTGTTCTTCTGGACGGCTTCGTAGACGGCGTAAGCGGTTCCAACGTTCTGTACGACGGCTCCGGCCGAGATGGGCAGGGCGCCGCTCTTTACCTGACGACGGATCACAGCGTCGATCAACTGCTTTTCACCCCCTTGCGGATATTGCACCTTCAGTGGCATGATCTCGATTCCGGGATAAGCGGCTGCCAGCTTCGTCAGGTGGGCGATTGCATCGGGTTTATTGTTTTCGATACCGATAATGGCTTTGTTTACATTGACGGCTTTCATCAGTAACGTGACGCCTACCAGGATCTGTTCACCTTTTTCCATCATCAGGGAATGGTCGGAGGTCAGATAAGGTTCACATTCGACAGCATTGATGATGATGATCTCTGCTTTGCTTCCGGGAGGTGGCATCAGTTTCACTTGTGTCGGGAAAGTAGCACCCCCCAGACCTACGATACCGGCTGCTGCAATCTTGTCGACGATCTCTTTAGAGGATAACGTACAGTCTTTTACCAATGCATCACTGCGGTCGATCGTTTCTTCCCATTCATCTCCTTCCACATCGATGTAGATGGCAGGACGCTTGTAGCCGCTTGAGTCGAGAGCGTTATCTATTTTGTTTACTTTACCGGATACCGACGAGTGGATGTTGGCGGAAACGAAACCTCCTGCCTTGGCGACAAGTGTTCCGACTTTAACCAGATCACCCTTCTTTACCACTGCCTGGGCCGGAGCCCCGATGTGCTGACTGAGCGGTATGATTACCTGCTTAGGAGCAGCTAACGCGGTAATTTTCTTACCGGCAGACAATTTATTTTCGGGCGGATGTATACCTCCGATTCGAAATGTCCTTAGCATACTATTAGATTTTATTTTTGATTTGTTTCTTCTTTTGTTTCAACTTTAGGAGTTTCTGTTTTAAGAACTTCGGCCTTCGGTGCTGCCGGTTTCGGTGCTACCTTCGGTTTTACTTTGTCGGCGTCCACAGCCGGAGCTGCCTCTTTACGTGGCGGGAAATTCAATTCGTGAATAGCACCGGTCGGACATACGGCTACGCACTTGCGGCATAAGCGGCATTTTGTGTAATCGATGTAGGCCACGTTGTTTTCTACTGTAATGGCTTCGAACGGGCATTCCTTTGCACATTTGCCACAACCGATACAAGCATTGGCACATGCTTTCTTGGCTACTCCGCCTTTGTCTTTGTTTACACAGCTGACGAAGATACGGCGTGATTTGGGGCCTTTCTTACGCAGTTCGATGATGTTTTTCGGGCAAGCTTTTACGCAAGCTCCGCATGAAGTACATTTGTCTTCGTCCACTTCCGGAAGTCCTGTCTCAAGGTTGATGTGGATGGCGTCGAAGTTACATGCTGCCACACAGTCGCCATAACCTAAGCAACCGAATGAACAGCCGGTCTCTCCGCCATACAGGGTAGAAGCAATCGCACAACTCTGCACACCGTCGTATTGGTTGGTACGCGGACGGGCGGCACAGGTTCCGTTGCAGCGGACAACGGCTACCATCGGTTCTGCGCTGGCTGCTTCTTTTCCGAGGATGGTGGCTACTTTACCCATTACCGGTGCTCCGCCTACGGGACATAACAGGCCGTCCAATGTGTCGGCCTTTACACAAGCCGCAGCAAAACCACCGCATCCGGGATATCCACAACCTCCGCAATTGGCTCCAGGCAATACCTCCTGAACTTGTGCGATACGAGGATCTTCGTATACTTCAAACTTCTTGGAGGCGGCGTATAGAAAAACTGCGCCGATGGCTCCAATCGCTCCTAATGAAATAACGGCAATTAAAATCATGATATGTTTGTCAATTAAGTTTTTTCAAAGTAAAAATGAATCGCCTTTTTAGTTGGTCGCGTAAAAAGTATAATATGCAATAATAAGGAACTAAGAGCAGTAATCCGGTTAACCCGCTTGTGGTTTCTTCCCATTGCATACTTGTACCTGTTACAATAGCCGCAAAAACTATTATAAGCGGAAATACAAATGCAAGAAGTACGGCCTGCAGCCCCAGTGAACTTTGTCCGCATAACTGGACTTCTTCATTTATATGGAATTTTCCAGAGTTGTCCGGAACCTCGATGATCTTCTCTTTACTCTCGGATGCCGTACACATACTTTTCGCATGGCATCCGGAGCAAGCCGATTGTTGGATGATCCTGACATAGACCGTACCGCCGTCGATCTTCTCTATAACCCCATTGTGATTGATACTTTCGCTCATATTTGTAATCTCGACATTGCAAAACCGAGGCAAAAGTACGTATTATTTGGAAATTATGTCACGATTAACAAAGTTTATTATGGAAATAATCGACTTTGTCTTACCATTTGTAATTAAACCCGAAGCTTAACAGCTCGTTGATCTGAAGATAACTGTCGAAATCTTCTTTCTTTTCCACGGCATCATCATACCGGAGGTTCAATGATATGGTTGTAGAGAAGAAGCGGCTGATGGCCATTGTCAGGCGGTTTTCAAATTCACCCAACATGCGGTCGTAGCTGGTAAAATAATAAAAACGTGAATACCAGCTTACATTCCGGTTGAATTGGAATGTCATGGTTGCATTGATCGTGGAACCGAACTGGCTGAGCTTGTAGTTGTATTTATCTGTAGCTTCATTCTTTTTGAAACCGTGACGTCCCAAATCTATGTCCTTGTCCGTACTGTACATGAATGTATATGAAAGCGGAGCCAAGTTGGCAGACAGGGTCAGTTTTTTATGGCGTCTGTTGGGGAATGTTTTATTCAAGTCGTATTTCATACCGATACCGAGGTTGATGTTGAAGGGCGATAAGAAACCGGCGAGTTTATTATTTGTGTTTTCCGCATAATTGCTGAACAACTGTGTTTGGAAAGTCGCATCGAAGGTATAGAACCATTTATTGAATGCTTTGTAACCGATATTACTGTGAAGACGCAACACGTCATCACCGATCTTATAATCGCGCAACGTATCCTTGGGAGCCGTATAGACATTCGTTTTCCATTCCAATTCATTTGTAAACTGAACTTTGTCTTTGTTATAATTGTACACGAAATATTGGCGGTTGGTCAGATTTAAAGTGCTTACACCCCCCTTGTGCCAGTTCGGAGAAATATAATTCTGTGCAAACTGAATGGCGCTTTCGAAATGAGAAATCCAATAACGGCGTTCCGGGATGAACTTGACCGGAGTGTCCACGTCGCTGAAAGCGTTCGGGTCGCTTTCTATTTTGATTAGTTCCGGTTCATATGTCGCTTTCTTGATAACATGTGTTTTAACGACATCGGTTGGCAGGTCGCGTTCCGAATAGCGAAAATATTCCGGGTAGTTTACACGTACATAATTATATGCGGTATTCTGTAACTTGTTCTTTAATGTTTCGTCTTGGAATAAAGTGGTATCCGGTTCGAACAATGGAAAATTGGGACGTTGTTTCGCAATAAAGTCCTTATCATACAATTGCAGGTCTTTCGGGATAAGTCCTCCCTTGAACAAGATCGGTGTGAACAGCGGGTTGACGATGGTCGTATCCCGTAAGGTGGCCCACGGGCTGATGATAGTAGACGGGTCGCGTACCCAATTTACCCAATATTGTGCTTCCGGCGATAATTCTATCTCGTCTTTTTTTAAAAAGCGGAGCAAGTTTTCACTCGGTGTAGCGGGAGAGGAGTAGCTGCTATTGAGTTTTTCGAACTGTGCCCTGAGGTCAGGGATTTTATCCAGTTCCGTTTCTTCCAAATCTAATAAAGGGAATGTATCGGGGACAGCAGTCTGAACCGGCTGGTTCAACTGATTCCCGCTGATTATATTAACTTCCTGTGCTCCTCCCCGATTACTACTAAATAACAATACAATAAATAACGCTAAAACAGACCTCTTTATCATAGTCGCATCTTTTTACATTCATTTAAAATATTGGTGCGAAATTAATGAAAAGTTCTGAGATAGACTAATTTTATGTGTAATTGTGGTGAGGTTGAATGCTTTGTTTTTTACTACTACATTGCACGATGTTTTCTATTGAGCCTATCTTATTGTTGATCAGCTACTAATTCTGATTTTATGCAAGTGTATTTTGTTTTCGGCGTTGTCGAGAACATATTCGACAATGCCGTGTAAATATTCGACAATGTCGAAAATATCTTCGGCAATGTCGGAAACAAATTACATTAGCATTTATATATGCATATACTGCATAGGAAAGCTGGTTCCATCGGAATCTGTTCGTCATTTGTTGAAATGGAATTTTATTTTGTCTGGTGATGGAGGATCATATCTGTGCGTTTTTGCACGTAAGGTGTACGGGAACGGACAATCTGTTTAAAGGGGAGAGTATATATAGGGTTGTAAATAAGTGAATTCCGAAATTGGCATGGTCTTTGCTTTGTTTTAAATGATTCATAAAAAAGAGATATGTTTAAACACTATGTAAAAGTCGCACTCCGGTTAATCAAACGGAGCTTTTTGTTTTCGTCTATTAATATGTTGGGGTTTGTGCTGGGGATGACGGCTGCTTTCCTGATCTATCTTTGGATTGTGGATGAGTTGACCTTTGAAGATTTTCAAATTAACCGGGATTCGATCTATCGCCTGGTTGCGGTAGAGCAGGAGGGGGGCGGACAAGTAAAGGAGTCTGTCTATACGGTAGCACCGTTGAGCAAGGCATTCCGGGAAGAGTTTCCGCAGGTGGAGAATGCGACTTTTATGTTGAATTTCGGAACTTTGAACTTGCATTCGGGCACTGATTTGATTGAAGCGACCTATAAGTATGTCGATACTACCTTTTTCGATGTATTCAGTTTTCCGGTTATCGCCGGCGATCCTGGTCTGATAAAGAAAGATCCGCAACAAATCGTGCTGGCGGAGTCGACGGCAAAGAAATTGTTTGGTAGGACTTCGGCTGTCGGGAGAGAAGTTACCTGTCAGTTTTTCGGGCAGACTTTTCGTTATAAAGTGGCGGCAGTCCTGAAAGTCCCGCGTAAAAGCCATATAACGTTTGAGGTCCTGTTGAGCGAACAGGCTTATTACGAACCGATGAATTGGGATTTTGTCGAGGGAACAAGTGTCTATATCCAGTTACGAAAAGGTACGGTTTTATCCGAAACAGACTGGAGGAAGATGAGCCGTGTCTGGCTGAACCATAGGGATAAGGGGATGCGTTTGGAGTTCCAACCGCTGAAAGATATTCATCTACAGACGTCGTTTAAAGATCCGGAAGTCGGCAATCATGGGAATATGTCGCAAATTTATCTGTTTACGGTTTTGGCGGTTCTGATCGTTTTTATGGGGGCATTCAATTTCACAACCTTGTCTACGGCACGTGCTTCCCAGCGATTTAAGGAAATCGGCGTCCGGAAAGTGACTGGAGCCAAACGGAAGGTTCTGGTGATGCAGTTTTTGTCGGAGAGTCTGGTACAGGCGTTCCTGTCGCTTATATTGGCATTGGCGTTGACGGAATTGCTGCTACCGCTTTTCAACCGGTTTGTAGAAAAAGATATTGTGTTGACGGCCAATTGGCAGACCGTATTGTTTGTCCTGTTCGGAATTATCGGAGTCGGCTGCCTGGCAGGAGCGTTTCCTGCTTTTTATATGTCGCAGTTTAATCCGCTGCAATCTTTTAAGGGAGGATCTTCGACCGGGAAAAAAGGCACGTTGGTCAAAGGCCTGGTATGTGTACAGTTTGTCATCGCTATAGCGATGGTCATTTGTACTTCTGTCGTATTCAAACAACTTCATTATCTGCAAAATGCAGATTTGGGCCTGGACAAGGAAGATATGGTGGTTGCTGATTGCGGCCTTTTCGACTTTATGTCGTATATGGGCGGTTATGGGATTGATGATTATAAGCAGGAAGTATTGAAGAATCCGAATGTCAGGTCTGTGACCGGAGGAGTGGAACTTTCGGATTATCTTCAGGGACATCGTACGGAGGAGAATTCGTTCAGTTGGACGAATGAGGCCGGACAAGTCGATTCGCTGAAAATGGTCGGAGTGGCCGGTGATGGCGATTTTATGGGAACATTGGGCTTGACTCTGTTAAAAGGAATGTCGTTTGGAACAGATAAAAAAGCCTATATGGATGGCGCCTATGAGAAAGAGTTACCGATTGTAATTAATGAAACCGCCTGGAAGATGATGAATGTGGAAGATCCGGTCGGTATGCTTCTGCAGAATAAAGGGTGGTACGGAGAGGCATCGCGGATTGTTGGTATCGTGAAAGATTTTAACTTCCAGCCGTTGCGTGAGAAAGTTAAACCGGCTTATCTGTATTATTCCCGCCGGCTGTTAAATACATTATATATAAAGATTTCTCCTGAGAATAAGGCTGAGACATTGAAGTTTCTGAAAGAGGAGTATGAGAAGATGCGCCCGGATAACGTCTTTACATATCATTTTTTCTCAGATGCCTTGAATCTGAATTATGTTCATGAACGGCAGCTTGGCCAGATGTTTCTGGTCTTTACGATACTGGCTATCATTGTCGCTATGATGGGAGTGTTCGGTCTGGTCGCTTTGTCGACGGTGCAACGTACGAAAGAGATCGGTATCAGAAAGGTGAACGGAGCACATTCCCGACGGATTGTGTGGATGTTCTGCCGGGAATATATGGTTGGGGTTGGGATCGCATTTTTATCGCCTGCCCGTTGAGCTATCTTCTGATGCTTCGCTGGATAAGTAACTTTGCTTATCAGACAACGATCAGTTGGTGGTTGTTTCCGCTGGCTGGCTGTGTCATCTTGCTGATTACGATGTTGACGGTCATTGTCCAGGTTGGGCGTGCCGCCTCCCGCAATCCGGTGACATCATTGCGCTATGAGTGAATGAAATGACAAGCATGGAATAAAAACAGATGATTATGATAAAAGCAATTAGTCTGACAAAAGTGTTCCGTACGGAAAGTGTGGAGACGACAGCCTTGAATGGCATTAATCTGGAAATAAACGAAGGGGAGTTCCTGGCAATCATGGGGCCTTCCGGTTGTGGAAAATCGACTTTGCTGAATCTCTTGGGACTGTTGGATAACCCGACGGACGGCGAGCTGTGGTTTCTCGGACAGGAAGTTTCCCAATATACGGAAAATAGCCGTACGGACTTGCGGAACGGAAATATCGGTTTTGTTTTTCAGAGTTTTAACCTGATAGACGAATTGACGGTCTTTGAGAATGTGGAACCTCCTTTGCTGTATGCAGGTGTTTCGGTCAAGGAACGGGTGGAAAGGGTGAATGCGGCTCTCGACCGGATGCAGATCGCTCACCGCTCGGAACATTTCCCGCAACAATTATCCGGCGGTCAGCAACAACGTGTGGCGATTGCCCGTGCCATCGTCACGAATCCGCATATCGTCCTGGCGGACGAGCCGACCGGAAATCTGGATTCCGTCAATGGCAATGACGTGATGAATCTTCTAACGGAGCTGAATCGTAAAGGGACGACCGTCGTGATGGTTACCCACTCCGAGGAAAATGCCCGGATGGCAGGCCGGCTGATCCGTATGATAGATGGCAATATTTTGACAGAAAGTAGAAAATGAATGGAAACATTAATAAAATAAGATAATGAAGAGACTAAATTTAAGTTGGGTACTTTTTTTGCTGATAGCTTGCAGTTCACCGAAATCCGATCCTTCGAACTGTCCGGTAGCGGATATAAGGGCTGGGCTCGAGAATCCGAAGAGTTTGAAATTGAGTGATGAAATAGAAAGCGTTGATTATGTTCCGTTAGAAGTAACTTCCGATGATGCATCTTTAATAGATGGGGTAGCGAATTATGCCGTTACGGATAAATATATTTATGTTCTCCCGGTAAAGGAGCAGCGGATTGTTTTGTTCGACAGGCAGGGGCATTTTATAAAGACATTGATTCCGTTCGGGCAGGGACCTGGAGAGTTTAGCGGTTTCGTTGCCAGTATGCAGGCGGATGAAAAGAACGATCGTCTCTATTTATTCAGTACGGATCGGGTAGAGGTCTATACGTTGGACGGCGAACCTGTGCAGCATTTCACTCATGATTATCAGATTATTTTCCAGTATAAGCTCGGTCAGGGACACTTGGCGGCCGTATCTATGCCTTATGTACCTTTCCAGAACGGTAGTTTCGGTATCGGTCTTTTTACGGAAAAGGGAGATACGATTACGATGAAGAATGATTTTTCATCTCCTTTGGTTTCAAGTGATAAGTCAGGTTTGACGGTTCGGATCGCAGCAGGCTATTCCGGTCGGCAGCAATCTGTGTTGTTCAAAACCGGTAGTAACGATACCGTGTTCAGGCTGTCGGACGATAAGATTTCGCCCGCTTGTGTCCTGAGTTTGCGTAACTCGGATGAGGAAATGATCAATTCGCTCGATGTGACGAATTTTAATAGCCTGAAAAACTTTGGAAATGGCAAAGATTACTTTGTTTCCGATCTCTTTGAAACACCCCGTCGATATTATTTCCGCCTGAGGAATAACGACGGGCATTATGTCGCTTCGGTAGATAAGAACACCGGTGAAGCGTTGGTGGAAAAATGCGAACAACCTGCTTCACTCAAGGAATTGGCGGCTACGACTTTGCAGCATGGTCTTTTAGGGACAAGAAGCTACCAGGGATTCCCGGTCTGGGGAAATATGACAGGGAATGACCTGGTACAGGTCATAACATCGGCAGAGCTTGATTATTATAAGAATATCCGTTCGATTTTAATCCCTGAACAATTGAAAAACTTAGGGGAAGAAAGCAATCCGGTCTTTATATTTTACAAATTAAAGGACTCCTGATCGATCACATTGTTTGTGCTTACCCGAAAAAGTTGTACATTTGTCCCCTCGAAAATCAGACGGAATATGGATAGAATCCGATTAAAAGACAAAGAATTTGAACTCTTTATCCCGGAAGAGGAGATAAAAGAAGCGATAGCAAAAGTGGCGGAACGTATTCGTGCCGATGTGGAAGGCACACATCCGTTATTCGTAGGGATTCTGAACGGAGCTTTCATGTTCACTGCGGAGTTGATGCGCCAGTTGAACGAGCCGTATGAAATCACTTTTGCCCGCTATTCATCCTACAAGGGGACCAGTACGACCGGTGTAGTTCGTGAGATTATGCCAGTACAGGCCGATGTGAAAGGGAGGACTTTGATCTTGATCGAGGATATCATCGATACCGGCTTTACGATGCAGTATGTTATGGATAAGCTTCGCAAGGACGGGGCGGCCGATGTTAAGTTGGCGACTATGCTGTTCAAGCCTGATTCGTTGAAGTGCGATCTGAAACCTGATTATATCGGCATCCGGATTCCGAGTGACTTTATTGTCGGTTACGGACTGGATTATGATGAACAGGGACGGGGCTATCGGGATATCTATAAGATAATTGATAATTTGGGAAGAGGAGGAAATTTATTAGATTAATGTATAATAAGAGGCGATGGATGGTTGGATAGTTGGCGAGTAATTGTCAATTGCCAATTGTCAATTGTCAATTTAAAAAGTTTACTTTTTATGTTGAACATTGTTATTTTTGGTGCTCCCGGTTCAGGAAAGGGAACACAGAGCGAATTGATTATTAAAGAATATGGTTTGGACCATATCTCTACAGGTGATGTTTTGCGTTCTGAAATGAAGAACGAGACAGAGCTGGGTAAGATTGCTAAAGATTATATCGAAAAAGGACAACTGGTTCCGGATGAGTTGATTGTTGACATGCTGGCTAAGGTTTTGGACAGCAAGGTGAACTCCAAAGGTGTCATCTTCGACGGTTTCCCCCGTACGATCCCGCAGGCAAAAGCACTGAAAGAAATGTTGAACAAACGTGGAACCGATGTATCCGTTATGCTGAACCTTCAGGTAGAAGAAGAAGAACTGATCAACCGTCTGTTGGAACGTGGTAAGGTCTCAGGCCGTTCGGATGATAATCTGGAAACAATCAAGTCAAGACTGGATGTTTATCACAAACAGACTGCTCCTTTGGCTGATTACTATATCGGTGAAGGTAAACATGTTGCCATCAAAGGTATGGGGACAATCGAAGAAATTTTCGGACGTATCAAAGAAGCGGTAAATAATTTGTAATAGATTTATGAATGGGATTTATGATTTATGATTTGTGATTTATATCCTTTGTCGCTATGAATCATAAATCATAAATCATAAATCATAAATTAAAAAGTAAAAGTGGCTGAATCAAACTTTGTAGATTATGTAAAGATCTATTGCCGCTCAGGTAAGGGCGGGAGAGGGTCTTCTCACTTTCGCCGCGAGAAATACATTCCGAAAGGAGGTCCCGACGGAGGCGATGGAGGGCGAGGAGGCCATGTGTATCTTCGTGGAAACCGGAATTACTGGACGCTTCTTCATCTGAAGTATGAACGTCATATCATGGCGACAAATGGTGAAGGCGGCGGTGCTAAACGCAGTTTTGGGAAAGACGGTGAAGATCGTGTGATAGAAGTCCCTTGCGGAACAGTCGTGTATGATGCCGATACGGGTGAGTTTATCTGTGATGTGACCGAGGACGGTCAGCAGGTAATGTTATTGAAAGGCGGGCGTGGAGGATTGGGTAACTGCCACTTCAAGACGTCGACCAATCAGGCTCCCCGTTATGCACAACCCGGCGAACCGGCGCAGGAACGTATGGTGATCTTGCAATTGAAACTGCTGGCCGATGTCGGTCTGGTCGGTTTCCCGAATGCAGGAAAGTCGACGTTGTTGTCGGTTGTTTCGGCTGCCAAACCGAAGATTGCCAATTATCCGTTCACGACGCTCGAACCGAATCTGGGGATAGTAAGCTATCGTGACAACCGTTCGTTCGTTATGGCCGATATCCCTGGCATTATCGAAGGTGCCAGTGAAGGTAAAGGGTTGGGATTACGCTTCTTGCGCCATATCGAACGCAATTCGTTACTCCTGTTTATGGTGCCGGCCGATGCGGATGATATCAAGAAGGAATACGAAATTCTTTTGGGCGAACTGGTCAAGTATAATCCGGATTTGCAGGGTAAAAGTCGTGTTCTGGCTATTACCAAGAGCGATATGCTGGATGAGGAGTTGATCGAGGCATTGTCCGAAGATCTGCCGGAAGGCGTTCCTTATGTATTTATTTCTTCCGTTACCGGAATGGGGATCACCGAATTGAAAGACCTGTTATGGAAGGAACTGAACAAGGAAACGTTCCATGAGGTAGAGTGTATTGTACATAAGAACATCGATGTAAGCGCACTTTCGCTTGATGATGATTTTGTTATTCCTCTTGAGGAAGATGATCCCGACGACGATGAAGAGTATGAAGAATATGAAGATTGGGATGACGCAGAAGATGACGATATTTCCAAATGAAAAAGTGAAGATGTTGCAATTTCCCGCATTAAGCGAGGATTGCAACATCTCTCATTTTGTGACAACCCGCCAAGGAGGTGTGAGCGAAGGTGCATATGCTTCCTTTAACCCCGGCGAATACAGCGGGGACAATCCGGAAGCTGTCCGGGCGAACCGGAAACTTCTTTCAGATGTGCTCGGAATTCCTTCCGAACGTATTTTCGTGCCTTTCCAGGTTCACGGGGCGGAGATTCGTTCGATCGAGCCTTTTTTTCTTTCCCTTCCATTGGAAGAACAGCAGCTTTATATGCACGGTGTAGATGCTCTGGTGACGAATGTGCCGGGAGTTTGCATTGCCGTCTCAACAGCTGATTGTGTCCCTGTCCTGCTGTATGCTCCCGATGTAAAGACGGTGGCCGCCATTCATGCCGGTTGGCGGGGAACCGTACAGCGGATCGTCGCGAAAACCGTTCGCTTCCTTATTGATGAATATGGAGCCGATCCTTGTCTCATGAAAGCCGGTATCGCTCCTTCCATCGGTCCCGATGCCTTTGAAGTCGGCGAGGAGGTTGTCGACGCCTTTCGGGAAGTCGGTTTTGAAATGCCGCGTATTTTGAAGCGCAATGTCGATACAGGAAAAGCTCATATCGATTTATGGGAGGCTAACCGACTGCAACTATTGTCCGAAGGCCTCTCAACCGGACATATCGAACTAGCCGGCATCTGCACTTACACCCATCCCGACGATTTCTTCTCCGCCCGCCGTTTGGGAATCAAGAGCGGGCGTATCTTGTCCGGTATCATTGTTAAATAGATGGTAAATAACAATCTATAGTTTTATAAATCATAAATTTTCCCTATGTTACACATTTCAATTTCAGAAGAAGTAGCTACCGCCTGTCCGGATTTACATGTTTTGGTCCTGTCTTGTGATGTTTGCAATTCGGAACCGGATGAACGGCTTTGGCAGGAGATAGCGGACGAAGAAAAGGTAGTCCGGGAAACAGTTAAACTGGAACAAATCAACAAATGGCTCCCTATACAGGCTACCCGCCAGGCTTATAAGCGTCTGGGAAAAGATCCGAATCGTTATCGTCCTTCTTCTGAAGCGTTGCGGCGGCGTATTCTTCGTGAATTACCCCTTTATAAGGTCGATACGTTGGTTGATCTCATCAATTTGGTTTCTATCCGTAGCGGATATTCCATTGGTGGCTTCGATGCAGATAAGATTGCCGGTGGAAGTCTGGTGCTGGGAGTCGGTAGGGAAGGTGAAGTTTATCATGGAATCGGGCGTGGAGAACTGAATATTGCAGGTTTGCCAGTCTATCGGGATGCGGTCGGCGGGGTCGGAACTCCGACCAGCGATGAGGAACGGACAAAAATAGGGCTGGATACCACCCGCCTGTTAATGATTATAAATGGTTATTCCGGATTGGATGGTCTGGAATCGGCAGGAAAGTATGCGGCAGACCTATTAAGCAAATATGTTTCAGCTATAAACATGGAGGTGGAACTTATTACAGCTGAGGATAGGCGGAAAATAACACTATAATTGTGCTATAGCAATGTTAATTATGCTTACAAAGTATAAAAAGCACCTGTTTTTATGCTAAAAAACATCTATATCCTTTTGTTTTAATCGATTAATCTATAAATTTGCCCCCGTTAACGAATTAACAAAACAAAAAGAAACATGATCGAATTGATTGGAACAAACGCCGGCCTTGTTTGGAACGCATTAAATGAAGGCGGTAAGATGAGTGTTAAGGCAGTAAAGAAAGCGACTAAGATTAAAGCGGAAAAAGATATGTATGCTGCTTTTGGTTGGTTAGCGAAAGAAGGCAAATTGGCTTTCGAAGACGTCGAGGGTGAATGGTATGTTGCGTTAGTATAAATATAGCGTAGCTGAATCTATTAGAAGGAGGGCTGTTCGGATTTTAGTTTGAACGGCCTTTTGTGTATCCGGACGTTTTCTGTCAAAAAAACAAACCGATTCGTTGTTTTATTCAATTCTATAGTTTACTTTTGTGTAGAATTTGGTGTGAAATGACCGAAGATCATAAAAGATTGTTGGCTGTATTTGATGTTAGGGTTCGTGATTTGATGGAGCTTTGCGATAGGCAAAAGCAGAAAATCAACGAGCTTGAAGATTTTTTGGTACAGAAGGAAGGAGAACTTCAACAAGCAATGAAGACGATCGAAGAGTTGAATGCCAAATGTGATAACATGCTGACTGCACGGGTTGTTTCTGTCAATGAGGGAGAAATGAAAAGTGCCAGGATGAGGTTATCGAAGTTAGTGCGGGAAGTAGACAAGTGCATTGCACTATTAAACGAATAGAGGCGATGGACGATAAATTTCTTATACATGTAGAGATAGCCGGTAAAAGTTATGGTATCAGGATCAACCGGAGCGAAGAGCAGGTAGCCCGTGAGGCTGTCCGGCAAATCAGGATGAAAATGGACCAGTACCGGAAGAAATATTCCGAAGTGGATGTAAAAGATTTGTTAGCCATGGTGACCTTCCAACTATCAGTGGAAAATTTGATGTTGGAGGATAAAAATGACACAAGTCCCTTTACTGAAAAGATACAGGAACTGACCGATAAATTGGAAAGTTACCTGAAGGATAAATAGTTGTAAGAATAAAGAAGATGCGTTTCCGCACTACTTTGCATGGGGATTCCATGTAAGGCAGTGCTTTTTTTGTATAATAATATAACTGAATTTAAACTATAAGTAAAATGGGTATGACTATAATCATAGCACTTGTAACCTTCGTTGTCGGAGGTTTGCTCGTGTGGTTTGTGATGAGAGTCCTTATGAAGTCAAGGTATGACGCTGTGATACGCGAGGCTGAAAAGGAGTCGGAAGTAATGAAGCAGAAGAAATTGCTCGAAGTAAAAGAGAAGTTCCTTCATTTGAAAGCGGATCTGGAGAAACAGGTGTCCGCACGTAATTCAAAGATACAGTCCGTAGAGGCTAAGTTGAAACAACGCGAGTTGGGCTTGAACCAACGCCAGGAAGACTTGCAACGCAAAAATAGTGAAGTGGATGCCGTAAAGGAGAACCTGGCCGCCCAACTGGAACTGGTAGAAAAGAAGAAGCAGGATCTGGATAAACTTCACCAGCGTGAAATCGAACATCTGGAAACCCTTTCCGGACTTTCTGCCGAAGAAGCGAAAGAACGTTTGATCGAATCCCTGAAAGACGAGGCTAAGTCCGAAGCCACTTCCTATATCAACGAAATCATGGAGGAAGCGAAGATGACGGCCAATAAGGAAGCGAAGAAAATCGTTATCCAGTCCATCCAGCGTGTGGCTACCGAAACGGCAATCGAGAATTCGATTACAGTCTTCCATATCGAATCAGACGAAATAAAAGGCCGTATCATCGGTCGCGAAGGCCGTAACATCCGGGCGTTGGAAGCGGCAACCGGTATCGAGATCGTGGTTGACGATACGCCTGAAGCAATCGTGTTGTCCGGCTTTGATCCGGTTCGTCGTGAAATAGCTCGTCTGGCTTTGCACCAGTTGGTACAAGACGGACGTATTCACCCGGCACGTATTGAAGAAGTAGTTACGAAAGTGAGAAAGCAGGTTGAAGACGAAGTGGTGGAAACCGGTAAACGTACCGTTATCGACCTCGGTGTTCATGGCTTGCATCCTGAACTGATCCGTATGATCGGTAAGATGAAATATCGTTCTTCTTATGGCCAGAACTTACTGCAGCACGCACGCGAAACGGCGAACTTATGTGCAGTGATGGCTTCTGAACTGGGATTGAACCCGAAAAAGGCAAAACGCGCCGGACTGTTGCATGATATAGGTAAGGTGCCTGATGACGAGCCGGAATTGCCGCACGCAATCTTAGGCATGAAACTTTGCGAGAAATATAAAGAAAAACCGGATATCTGCAATGCCGTAGGTGCTCACCACGACGAAGTGGAAATGCAGACACTGCTTGCTCCGATCGTACAGGTTTGTGATGCTATTTCAGGTGCACGTCCGGGAGCCCGTCGTGAGATCGTTGAGGCTTATATCAAGCGTTTGAATGATTTGGAACAGTTGGCTCTTTCTTATCCGGGTGTAGTGAAGACATATGCTATCCAGGCCGGTCGTGAACTCCGCGTAATTGTCGGAGCTGACAAGATCGACGATAAGGATACCGAAAACCTGTCAAACGAAATCGCAAAGAAG
This sequence comes from Parabacteroides johnsonii DSM 18315, assembly GCF_025151045.1. NCBI lineage: Bacteria > Pseudomonadati > Bacteroidota > Bacteroidia > Bacteroidales > Tannerellaceae > Parabacteroides > Parabacteroides johnsonii. Next base: position 2,413,566 of record NZ_CP102285.1, on the reverse strand, counting down.
ATCCAGGATGAAATGACTTATCCGGGCCAGGTGAAGATTACGGTAATTCGTGAGACTCGTGCGGTAAGTTATGCTAAGTAGAATCGATAATCATTGAATAAGTTTATGGAAGGCCGGGCTGAATAAAGTCCGGCTTTTTTATTTTTCCGCCATAATCAGGAATTTGCCTTCACTTTTGTATGCACTGGTTTGATTATAAGATTGTTAATGGGTGAAGGTAAATACTAAAAGTACCTTCACCTGCTACGGTTGTCTTCATCTGCGGGTGAGTCGGGTATGGGAGGTACTATACCGCTTTGTATAAGAGACCGGAATTGGTGTATCTGGGAGGGACGGGGTGAAAGTAAATTTTTTAGGGTGAAGGTAGATATCGAGATTGCCTTCACCCCTCCGCCTAATAATAACCAAAAGGTCTCAAGGAAAGGTGAAGCCTAATCGGATACTTGCACAAAAAAAGCGGTTGTCTGGAAATGAGGCAACCGCTTTTTTAGTTGTTATTGTGGGACGGACTACTTATTTGTAGCTGTAACCCGCTTTCTTCTGTGCGCTGTTGGCATTAGCACCAGGGATCAGAGTGAAGCCCCACTTGTATTCCCGGTCTGCCGGTAAAGTGTATTCCGGTTCCGGACGTGAATACCAACTGTCGTAGCCGGCCAATCCCTGTTGTTTTAGGTCTACACATACTTCAACGAAGTTACGCGGTGCGATGTCGTTGATATGTGTCTGGCGAGGTTTGTCGTACGGTCCGATTTCCGGACGGTTGGCAATCTCTTCAGGTGTGAAGTTGTTCCACTGGTACGGACGGTTGGTCGCCTTGCCGGCATCGAAGTCTTCGACGGAGTTACGCATAGCGTTGAATTCCATCTCGTCGTCTGCAACGATCAAAAGGTTCTTGCCTTTACCGCCTAAAGAGATCCAGCGGGTGTCGCAGTGGTGACCGTTTTCCTGTGGGCGGACATAGGGGAAATACTGTTCTTCTGCCGTGCTCTTATACTGTCCGATCATGTAACCGGCTTTGCGGTCCCAATAGTTTTCCAATGGACCACGACCGAAATATTCCAGTTGGTTCATCGTTGCCGGCAGACGGAAGCGTACACCGATACGCGGAACGACCATCTTGTCGCGTTCGCTCATGTTCTCGCGGCCCGGAGAGAAGGTGGCGGTTGCAGTCGCTTCCGATATCTCGATCTTTTTCCCATCCAAATGAGCTGGAGTGAAAAGTGTAGCTACGTTCATGGTGCCATCGGGATAGATTTTATAAGTGATGATGAACTGGTTGCCGGCCGGCAGTTTATAGTCAGCCTTCACGATAGCATTGCCGTCTACGATTTCAGCGGAAGTGCTTGTCACGTTGAAGTTGCGGCTTGAGATTTCCCAGATTTCCAGACGCTGTGGGTCACCGCTTCCGTAATCATTATCATTCGGGGCACGCCAGAAATTCGGTTGGATACCGAAACCTTCATTGAAGTATTCCGTGTTGCCCACCTTGTAAGAGGTGACGACACCGGCTTTCTTGTCGAATACGAAGTTTACTTTCGAGGAAGTCACTTTCACGTTGTCTCCTTCTTCCGATACAGTCAGTTTAGGACCACCGGCCTTGTAAGCCGTCTTGTCGGCTTTGACAGGCAGACGGAACTGGCCCAGTGCGATATCGTGACCGGCAGGAACAAGACCTTCTGCCTTTACGGTCGTAACGACGAAGTCAACTAAATAATCCACACCTGCTTGCGGTTTCAGGCCGGCTACGGGAACCGTGATTTCCTGTGAAGCCTGCGGAGCCAGGTCGAGTGACATCTTGTTGCTCTTGATGATCTTGTTGTTTGCTTTTATGGTATAAGTAAACATATAGTCCTTCAGATTCGTGAAGTAGAAGCGGTTGGTGATTTTGAACACACCGTTTGCCGCATCGACTGCTTCGAAGCCGACGTTCTGATGCGTGAACTTCACTTCTGCCATTCCCGGATGGGGGGTGCGATCCGGATTGACCAAACCGTTGCAAAGGAAGTTGCCGTCGCTCGGCATATCTTTGCCGAAGTCACCACCATAGGCGTAAAACTCTTTTCCGTTTTCATCTTTGGTAAGGATACCCTGGTCTACCCAGTCCCAGATCCAACCGCCTTGCAGGTTCGGATATTTGTAGATGGCTTGCCATTGTCCCCACAGGTTACCGGTTGAGTTACCCATCGCATGGGCATATTCGGACGGTGCAATCGGACGGTCGCTACCCTGTGCGCCGATTTCTTCCAGCCATCCGGCACTTGGGTATTGCGGTACATACATATCGCTATTCCATTCCCAAAGAGCACGTTCGTAGTTGACCGGACGGTTCATCAGATTTTTGTCTTTATTCTTTACATACAGGTAAGTCTGGTAGAAGTTGTAACCGTTTCCGGCTTCGTTACCTAATGACCAGATTGTCACAGACGGATGGTTTTTGTTGCGTTCGTACATGTTGACCGTACGGTCCATGTGCGGTTTCAACCATTCCGGATTGTTGCCTAATGTTCCACCTTTGCGCAGATTGTAGTACATGCCGTGTGATTCGATATTAGCTTCGTCGTAAACATACAATCCGTATTCGTCACAAAGCTCGTAGAATCTGCGGTCCTGCGGATAGTGGCACAGACGGACGGAGTTGATGTTGTTCTTCTTCATGATTTCGAAGTCCTTACGCATTAGCTCTTCTGTCACGTAGTGTCCGGTCAGCGGGTTGTGTTCGTGGATGTTTACTCCTTTGAATTTGATCGGCTGGCCGTTGAACAGCAGGACGGTGTACGGTTTGCCGTTGCCGGCGATCTGATCGATCTCTTTGATTTCGATGCGGCGGAAACCGACGTTCTGCGGGATTACTTCCGTCACCTTGCCGTCTTCCTTGATTGTCATCAACAGTTTGTAGAGGTTTGGATGTTCCGCGTTCCAGGTTTCTACATTGTTCAGTGTCTTTTCGAACGAAGTTGTTGCAATCGTGTTCGGACTTACCCACAGTTTGTTTTCGGCTGTTGCAGCCACGTTGCCTTTTGCATCTAATAATTCGTATGTGACGTCGATGTTCTTAACCTTGTCGGAATGGTTCTTGATATCCATTGCCAAGCTGAAGATACCGTTTTTGTAGGTGTCGTCGAGCGTGGAGACAATGCGGTAATCATTGACGGCGATCTTGGGCTGTGACCATAGATAGACGTCGCGTTCGATGCCGCTCAGACGCCAGAAGTCTTGGCATTCTAGATAGGAACCTGTGCTCCAACGGAAGATTTTCAGTGTCAGCACATTCTTGCCCGGCTGCAGGTATTTGTTGATCAGGAATTCGGCCGGGTTTTTGGAATCTTCGCTATAGCCGACTTCCTTGCCGTTTACATAAACATATAAACCTGATTTAGCTCCGGCGATGTGCAGATATACGTCACGTCCGTCCCAACCGGCAGGAATCTCGAAATCGCGGCGGTAAACACCTACCGGATTCGTTTCCGGCAACAGCGGAGGTTGCGGGTTACGCGGTTTGAACTCATATCCGTGATTTGTATAGATGGCGGTACCATGTCCCTGAACTTCCCAGTTTCCCGGAACGGTGATATCGTCCCAATCGGAAGTGCTGACAGAAGGATCTGTGATATTGGCAGGAAGGTCTTTGTACGAATCTACAAAATAGAATTTCCATGTGCCGTTCAGCAATGAATAGAAAGGACTTTTTTCATACTGGGAAGAGAGAGCTGTAGCACGGTCTCCATAAGTCATAAAAGAGGAGCGGGGTGCCTCTTTATTAACGGCAACGACCTGAATGTCCTGCCAATAAGGCTTCTCTGGCTGGTTTGTCGCATTGTCAGCCAAAGCGGTGCCCAGAAGGAAGCAACTCAATGCTCCTGTGAGCATCGTTTGTTTGATCATGTGTTTCATATGCATTTTTAATTTAGATTAGACTTAGTCAGTTGAAAGTTGAGAGTTGAAAGTGAAAAGAGTATTTCTTTAACTTTCAACTCTCAACTGTTTTATCTTGCTGCGTAGAAAGAATACCCTTCGGCTACCTGTTTGAAAGCAAGTACGCCTGCCTGGTTCAGTTCCACATTCATTTCTTTGCCGTCAGGAAGGTACATGACAACTTCGTCGTCACCTGTGAACTTCAACAGCTTGGTCGATTCACCGTCTGCTTCTACACTCCAGCTTTTATCTGTTTCATTGAAAACTAGGTCGACCGCTTTTTCTTCTCCTTCTTTCTGGATGTGGTAGCCGTCTTTCTTTGTTTCGATAGCATACGTGCCGTCTTTTGTTTCGATTGTTTTTACCGTACCGGTATCTGCAACAGGGTTGCTTCCGCTCCAGAATTCAATTGAGTTCAATACCAATATGTCGGCTAATGCAGAGATTTCGTAAACCGGAACAATCCAGAATGCGATGAAAACCAGTTCGTTTACAAACTTGCTGTCAATGTTTCTGTTCCAATCCAACAGCTTATTGGACAACCCAAATGATCCAATACATGATGAGAATAATACACTGCTGGCGAGCGTTGCCGTCACCAATAAAGTTACACTTTTTTTCTTCATGAATATTTAGTATTTGTAGTTAATTTGGGGACGAAGATAACAATTTATGCGATAATAGCTATTAATGGAGAACTTATAATTATCTATAGGTAACTTTATATACGTCTTTTATTAAGCGAAGAGACTGTTTGAAAGAAGAAAGACTCCTGAAACTTTTCGAATGAATTCTTCAAAAAACTTCAGAAGTCTCTCTTTTTTATTTAATAGATAATGTCAACTGTCAATAACCTGGGTTCTGGTCCGTAGCCAATAGCGGATTCAGGTCGATAGCCGTTTGAGGAATGGGTCTTAAACTCATACGACTGTCCCATTTCATCGTAAGAACTTTTTCTCCGTCAGGCATAGTGATAGGAACATTATTTAATTGAGCATTCCAGTAGGCATCTCCGTAACGGCTCAGGTCGTCGCTGCGCATACCTTCGCCAGCCAATTCGATGCGGCGTTCAGTCTTAATCAGATTCAATCCTTCTTCTTTGCCGAGGCTTGTCGGAACATCGGGCATACCACAACGTTCGCGAAGCTGGTTTAAGGCTGCCTGGGTTTGTCCGTCAAAACCGGTTGTTTGCGTATGTGCTTCGGCGAAGATTAACAGGATTTCTGCATAACGGATGCAAGGATAGTCACCGGTTGCCTGTCCATCATTGTTTGCGTCATTTTCCAGTGGTGACATTTTACGGAAATTAAAACCGGTCTTAGACTCGTTGTTCCCGTTTTTAATCCATTCATAGATGAAGTCCGTGCCGTAATTGGTCTCATACCAGCCCTTGAATGGGAATAAAACAGAGGCATATAGACGGCTGTCTCGATTACGGAATTCCTGCATATATTCATAGTCTTTCAGTTTGCCACTGTTGATCAAATTGGATGCGAAAGATATGAATTTGGCTTCTCCTTCCGGAGCTTTATAATCATCCAGATCTTTTTTGATTTTACTGTATGCCTCTTTACGTTTTTCTATGCTTGGAGTAGTCGGTGTCTTGCCTTCTACCGTCCAGTAAGCATCGACCAAGTTCTGTGTCGGGGTTACGGAAGACCAACCACCCAACTGGTTGGGGCGAATGCTTGTATAGCGCGTCATGTCCTGATAATCCCAGCTTGAGGCTGTGTATTGACGGGTCATTACATATTCCGGATTATCCGGATTCCCGTTTTCCGTGTGCCACAAAGTCTCGTAGCTGAAGATACCTTTTATGAAAGCGTCACGGTCGATACCATATTTATCAAAGTCGATATATAGTTCCATTTCTTCCGCTTCTTTCTTTTGGGCTTCAGTCAGCTCGTTTACTTTGAAAAGAGAGAAGCCTCCTTTGTCCATGATCTCTTTGGCGGTAGCTTCGGCCGTTGCATAATCTCCGAAATAAAGAGCTGCCCTTGCTTTTACGGCCAGAGCTGCGTATTTCGTCATGCGTCCTTTTTCATTTGGATAGCCACCTGCATATTTTTCAGGAAGTATAGCGGCCGCGGCTGTCAGTTCATTAATAATGAATTCTCGCACCTTGCTTACTTCATCGCGTGGAATGTTGGGTGAGTCATAAGACGGGACATCGGTGATCAAAGGTACTTTTCCGAATGTGAGGGTCAGGTTCAAATAAGTCCATGCGCGCATAGCACGAACTTCGGCTTTAAACCGCTCTTTCAGGTTTTCGTCCATCGGAACATTTTCCACTTCCTGCAAGAATATATTTTGTTTGCGTACGGTCTCGAAGTTGTAACCTTCATCATACAAGGCACTCAGACCGTTTTGCAGGTAGATGGAACCGCTTGATTCCCAGGCATACTGACAGTAAGCGTCATTCGTATAGGAATCGCTATGGACTGCCGCACCGGGGATGCTTGCTGAGTAAACGGCGTTCAGATTATACCAGGCATCTTTTTCTGATGTCCAAAATGTTTCCGTTGCAATGCTGGAAGTAGGCTCAACATCCAAATCGCAACTGCAAACAGTTGCTCCCAGAGCCATGCAAAGGAATGTATGTTTGAATATTTTATTAACTGTTTTCATTTTGCTTTTTATTTAGAATGTTAAGTTTACACCGAGTGATATGGAAGAAGAACCGCGGGTGTCTGTACCACGTCCCGAAGGAGTTTCCGGATCGAAGTCTTCCATTCTCTTGTCGGCACGGATCGTGAATGGATTCTCGGCAGAGACATACAGCTTCAACGCGTCTACTCCTAAATGCTGAATCTGGCTCTTGTTGAAATTATATCCGAATGTGATGTTTTTGATACGGAAATAGTCGGAGTCGAACAGCCAGAAATCGGAGAATTTGTTGTTGAATGTCGAATGCGTACTTGTACGTGGATAGATACGTGGGTAAGCTGCATTCGGGTCCGGATTGTCTACAGTCCAGCGTTTCAAGTGGAATTCACGCGGGCTGGCATTGTCAGAGAATGCCCATGCCTGTTCTTGATAGAAACGAACCATCGTTCCGGTGACACCTTGTCCGAACATGCTTAATTCGAACCCTTTGTAACGCAGGTTCAGGTTGACACCGTATGTGATGTCGGGCACGTCGCAAGCCAGATAATCTCGGTCCTTGTCTGTCAACTGTCCATCTCCGTCCAAATCGACGTATTTGATATCTCCGGCTTGCGGAGTAATACCATCTGTGATGTAGTTACCGTTGTCGATATCTTCCTGTGTCAATAAACCGTCTGTGCGGAAACCATAGAATGTACCGATTGCATAACCTACTTTTTTGATCCAAGGATCTTCGATCATCGGATCGTTCGCGCCTAAATCTTTCACTTTGTTCCAGTTTTTGGACAAGTTGAATCCTACCGTGTAAGAGAAGTCACCGATGTTATTGTTGTGGGATACGTTGAATTCCAATCCCTTGTTGCTTACCTTACCGATGTTCTGCGAAACCTTATAATCTTTATTGATACCTACTTCGGCTGGGCTTGGGTAAGACAGCAGGATATCTTTGGTTTGTTTGTCGTAAAACTCACCTGTAAAACTGAAAAGTCCGTTGAGGATGTCGAAATCGACGCCGACATTGGTGATTGTCACGGTTTCCCAGCCTAAGCCGGTGTTGGCAGGTTTACCTTCCCGGATACCGCTGACGATTGTGTTTTCGAAGTTGTAGTTACCTCCCTGAACATAAGTGGCGAAATAGTCATACTGGCCTACGTTATTAATATTACCAAGCTGTCCCCAGGATGCGCGTAACTTTAGGTTGTCGATCCAGTTTGCATCTTGCATAAAGCCTTCCTGGTTGATACGCCATCCGGCAGAGAAGGAAGGGAAGAATCCCCAGCGATTGTCTTTGTGGAAACGAGATGAGGCATCGGCACGGAAGTTGGCTTCTAACAGATAGCGATCTTGGAACGAGTAGTTCAAACGTGCGAAATATGACATCAGTTTGTCTTCGTAAACGTCGCCTTCCGTATTCATGTCGCTTGGTGCGCTCGAACCGCCATTGATACCAGTCATACCGTTTGTCGGGAAGTTACGACGCCATGATTTCTGTTGCTGGTATTTGTAATGCTCATAGGAGACACCGCCTAATGCGCTTATATTATGATTGTCGTTGCTCCAGTTATAGTTTGCCAAACCGTTATAAGTCAGACGGGTGTTTTCATTCCAGTCATAAGTCATCTTAGATGCCGTCACATCTGTTCCGTTCAGTTCTTTGCCTGTGACGAAGTCTTTGATCTTGTTTCTATTGGCTTCGTATGTTTTGCCTTTGTAGTCATACGCTTTGTAGATCATCTGTCCGGTCAATGTCAGTCCTTTTACGGGTTTGATGTCGAGAGCGAGATCGATCAGGGTGTTCTGAGACTTGTTGTTGTTCCATCCTCCTTCTTCAAGACGGCGCAATGGGTTGCGTTGCATGTTTACCAGTGCTGCTGGATTACCTCCTTCATAACTACCCCATTCACCGTTGCTTTGGCGAGCTACATATGTAGAAGGAACGGTTAGTAATTCCGTATAACCGATACCACCGCTTTCGGTGTTGTTTGTATTCTGGATGTATTTGAAATTTGAACGCCATGACAGCCAGGAAGTGATGTCGGATGATAGATTCGTCATCATGTTATAGCGGTTGGAAGATGCACCCGGTGTAAATTTATCGTCGTACATATAGCCCAATGAAGTGTAATACTTCACTTTGTTTCCACCACTAACGCTGACCGAATGCTTGGTCATGACAGCGAGATCGTCGAGTACGAGGTCATACCAATTGGTATTAGGATACATGTCCGGGTTGCTGCCGTTGCGGAACAACTCGATTTCTTCGTCCGTGTAAGGCATTTCCGCATTTGGATTTTCGTTAAATGCAGCTTCATTGCTCAGACGGGCATACCACTCCGAACTTAACACTTTCGGTGTATAGGTTGCAATTTTCATAGAGACTGTTCCATCGTACGTTACTTTTACGTCGCCTTCCTTACCATCTTTGGTTTTTACTAATACGACACCGTAAGCGGCACGTGAACCGTAAATTGCCGAAGAAGCGGCATCTTTCAAGAAAGAAACGCTTTCGATGGATGTTGGGTCCAAGCTTGAAAAAAGAGTTGCATCGGCGATAGCTCCGTCAATGACAAACAATGGAGAAGAAGTCCCCAAATTTCCGCGACCACGCATGTTGATGGAGATGGAACCTTGACGGTTGATAATGGTTACACCCGGTACCTGCCCTTGAACGGAAGCCAACACATCTGTATTGACGCGCTCTTTCAATTCTTCGGAGCCGACAGATGCAACAGCACCGGTGAGGTTTACTTTCTTTTGAGTACCATAGCCGATCACGACTACTTCCTCCAATTTTTGAGTGTCTTCTTTCAGATTGACTTTGATCGTTTGTTCTCCATTGTATTTAATCTCTTGAGTAAGATAACCAATAAATGAGATAACGATTACATCCCCCTTTTTTACTTCCAGGGTAAAGTTTCCATCCATGTCGGTGACGGTACCGTTAGTCGTACCTTTTACAACGACCGAGGCTCCGGCTACCGGGCCGAGTTCGTCTTCAACGACACCTTTCAAACTTGCCTGTTGCTGAGAAATACCAACTTTGGGAGTAGCAGTTTCGTTGGCAGCAAATATCACCCCTGATGAACAAAGGGTAACAGACAACAGCAAAAAACTGACTGGTCTTGCGATTTTCAACATACTAATTGTTTTTTGTTTAATAATAGTTAGATATAATAGGCTTTAAGAGGACCTGTTTTCTTCTACAGCTCACACTTACTTGCTTATTTTTTAGTAATTAGAGCCAAAGTTTATGCTTGCATATACGTAGTTCTTGTAGGACTAAGACTTATTGTAAAAAATATAAAGATGTATAAGCAAAAAGGAGGGATTTTTGTATGAAGTTCTTGTAGGACTATGATTAAGTTATACGAATTTGTACTGGAACATCAGAATTTATCAGCCAGTCCATAGCAAAATCTCTTGGGAGTAAATTTGATTTTCTCGGTGGTTGGTATATTGATGTTAGTAAGTCGTGTGGTCTATGATTATCAACCGGACAGTATACAATTATCAGCCAATAAATAGGATTGCTTTAATATGTAGATAGTTTTGTGTTATTATTCTGGTTATTAGTTGTTTGCATATTTGGAGGCGCTTGTGGGGAAAAGCGGGCAATCATATAACAAATTAAATTATTGATTAGAGTCTATTCTATAGATATTAGATATATACAATAAGTATAAAGAAAAAAGCCGGAAAATTTGATAGGCTTAGAAAATAACACTCGAATACACTTAGTTGTTAATTAACATTTCAAGATGTGTACTTGATTAAAATATTTGAGAACTTCGGAACATGTATGAAACAAACCGTAGATTCATACATCTTGTACAATACTATCATATTGTCGAATTTTCAAAGGATTTAGGGCGGAATATAGAAGTAGTAGAAGAAAATGACGATTAATATTGTTTGTATTAGTAAAATATTTTAATATATTTGTCTCGATGTATAAAAACGGCATTAAAATACATTCAAGAGTATTCTTGCTAATTTTTTCTAAAAAAAACATGCATGATAATAAATAAATGTATTACATTTGCCATGTCAAAGGACGTAGTCCTACAAGAACTATGTCTTCATTTATATGGCGAATTTATGATATATGTTAGAAATCATACCATGAATGTATAAAGTCTATAAGTCAGGTGTTTATCACCTCCTTGGATCTTATTCATATAGTGACTATTATTATTAAACAAAAAACTATTTTAGTATGTTGAAAATCGCAAGACCTGTTAGCTTCCTGCTGCTGTTTGCTGCATTTTGTTCTGCTGGAACAACGTATGCATCGGATATGACGGCAACTCCCAAAGTTGGCATTTCTCAGCAACAGAAAAGTTTGAAGGGAACAGTTAATGATGTATTAGGCCCAGTTGCTGGTGCATCAGTAGTAGTAAAAGGTACTACAAATGGTACAGTTACCGACCTGGATGGCAATTTTGTTTTGGAAGTGAATAACGGTGATGTTATTCAAGTCTCTTTTATTGGCTATATCACACAAGAAATCAAGTACACAGGACAAGCTACTTTAGCTGTAAATCTGGTGGAGGATACCCAAAAGCTAGAAGAGGTTGTGGTTGTAGGGTATGGTACACAAAAGAAGGTAAATATGACTGGGGCTGTAGCCCAAGTTGATAGCAAAATGTTGGAAAGTCGTCCTGTGCAGAATGTGTCTACAGCTTTACAAGGAACTATGCCAGGGGTGACGATTACAGCTGGCCAAGGCCGACCAGGACAAGATGGCGCAACGATTCGTGTACGTGGTGTTGGAACGTTGAATACTGCTGACCCGTATATTTTGGTGGATGGTATTGAAACGAGTACGATGAACGAAGTCGATCCTAATGACATTGAAAGTATTTCTGTGTTGAAAGATGCTGCTTCTGCTGCCATTTATGGATCAAAAGCATCCAATGGTGTCATTTTGATTACAACCAAACGTGGTAAAACTGGTAAAGCTCGTATCTCTTATAATGCGAATGTAGGTTTTTCTAGTCCGACAATGATGGTTGATCGTATGAGTTCTTATGATTATGCAACTCGTCTGAATCAGGCGATGATTGATCAGGGAATGACCCCCCGTTTTGGAGATGATGTTTTGCAAAAATTCAAAGATGGAACAGATCCTCTTTATCCGAATACTGATTGGTATGATTTGGGGTATCGGACTGCGGTTCAGCATTCCCATAACGTAAATGTAAGTGGTGGTACGGAAGATGTCAAATATATGGGATCTGTCGGTTATTTATCTCAAGAGGGTATCTTGAGGAATTCTGATAGGCAGCAATTTAGCGGACGTACGAATTTGGATGTAAAGTTGACGTCGAAGTTAACGGCCCGTTTGAATTTGGCCTATATCAAGAATGATTATTCAGATCCTAACCCCAGTTATTTTGGAGGTACAGATTCGGACCAGATTATTCGTCAGTTGAATCGTATGGCTCCTTGGATAGTTGCCCGCTATGATGATGGAACTTGGGGAACTATCAGTGACGGTAGTCCGATTGCTTGGTTGGATATGGACCAGAAAATAGATACGAAAACTCAGAACTTTTCAGGTTCATTGGCACTTGACTATGAAATTATCGATGGTTTGAAGGCTACTGTGACTGGTGCTTATGTTAATGATCAGATGCATAGACGTGCATTCCAGAAAGATTATATGTATAATGCGACTTTCCCCTCTCAACAGAGTCAATTGAATGAGAGATTTGAAGGTTGGCATCGTGCGACGTTTGATGCTTTATTAAACTACGATAAACAATTCGGAGATCATGGCTTAAAGGCTTTAGCCGGTTGGCATACTGAAAAATATAGCTTTTATAGAAATGATATGGAGCGTAAAAATTTCCCGAATAACGATTTGGATGATATGAATGCAGGTGATGCATCAACTCAGAAAAATGAGGGATATCGTCGTGAATTGGCTATGATTTCTTGGTTTGGTCGTGTTAATTACGATTATGCTGGTAAATATTTATTAGAGGCCAATATTCGTGCAGATGCATCTTCCCGTTTTGCTGATGGTAATCGTTGGGGATATTTCCCATCCTTCTCTGCTGCTTGGCGTATGAGTGAAGAAGGGTTCATGGAAAACACGAAAGATTGGTTGAATAATTTGAAGGTTCGTGGTTCATGGGGATTATTGGGTAATCAGGATGCATTAGACGATTATTATCCTTGGATGAATACTTATCAATTGGATGCTACCTATCCATTTGGTGGATCTTTAAATTCTGGTTTTTATCAGAAATATTATAAACTGCAGACAATCTCTTGGGAAAAAGCTCGTACATGGGGATTGGGTTTAGATGCAACGATCAATAATAAGATTAATTTAACAGTAGATTATTACGACAGAAAAACAACTGGTATTATCATGGATGTTTCTGTTCCGAAAGAATTCGCTTTGGAACCGTATAAAGATAATGTGGGTGAAATGCTGAATCGTGGTGTCGAAGTTATTCTAAGCTATAACAATAAATGGGGTGACTGGTCATTCGGTGCAACAGCTAATTTCTCTTACAATAAAAATAAATTGTTGGATTTAGGTGGAGTTCCTTCCATGGCAGATCCGAACAATGGTAATATGTACAGAGCAGTTGGAGAACGTGTGAACTCTTATTACATGTATCGTACAGACGGTTTCTTCAGTTCTGATGCAGAAGCTAAAGCATGGATGGATAAATATTCAGGACAGTCCGGTTATCCTTTTGGAACTGCAGAATTTAAAGGAGGGGATGTAATTGTTCAGGACGTAAATGGTGATGGTAAGATTACGGAAGCAGACCGTGATTTTTGTGGTTCGGCTGATCCTTCATGGGCTTATGGCTTGAATTTGAATGTTGGTTGGAAAGGCTTTGATCTTTCAATGCTGTTTACGGGAGCTGCCGGTGGACATATTTATTTGACAAATGACGGTATTGGATATTTCAAAGGTGATGATTCTCATCCGGCATCTGTTTGGTTGGATGCTTGGACTCCTGACAATCAGGATGCAAAGATGCCTCGTATTGCTTACGATACAAAGTCTCCAAGTCTAAACTATACGACAGATTTCTTCTTGCAGAACACAAGTTACTTGCGTATGAAAAATTTGCAGTTTGGTTATACATTCCAACAGTCTTGGTTGAAAAAATTAGGTGTACAGAATTTGCGTGTATATTATTCGGCTGAAAATCTGTTTACTATCCATAATATGCTCGTCAATTTTGATCCGGAAACTCCGCCTACTTCTGGTCAAGGAGAACGTGGTTCTAACTACCCGTTATCGCAAGTTCATTCGTTTGGTGTGAACTTGACATTCTAAACAATATTAATGACTTAAGGTAAATTAAGATGAAACGATTATTTTTATATATGTTGACAGGAATGTCATTGATGGGTGTAACTTCCTGTTCTGATTTTTTGGATACAGTTCCGCATGATGCGCTTTCTCCTTCTACAACATGGAAAACGGAAGATGACGCACAAAAATTTTTGGTTGGTTGTTATGATGGTTGGGCAGACCCGACGCAACTTGTATATTTGGATTGTGGTTCGGATATCGGCTATAACAATTTCGAATGGGAGGAGTGGAAAACGATTGGAAATGGTAGTATGAGTGCTGCTGCCTCGGTTTACGATATGTATAAATTCGATATAATTCGCCGTTGTAATACTTTTTTGGAAAATATCGAAAATATCGAATTTGAAGATGATGCGAAGAAAAACGATATGATTGCTCAGGTTCGAACAATCCGTGCTTACCAATATTTTGATAAGAACTGGTGGTATGGTGGAATTCCTATTATTAGCAATTATGAAACAGCAGAAGAAGCTCAGGTTCCACGTAATACAGAGGAAGAAGTAAAAAAATTCGTTTATGATGAATTGGATGCTGCTATTCCTTTGTTGAAAGATGCTCCTTCTTCAAGAGGTTATATTGCTAAAGGGACAGCTTTAGCAATAAAGATGCGTTCTGCTTTGTATTATGGTGATTATGATCGTGCAAAGGCTACTGCTCAAGCTATTATGGACTTGGGACAATATGAGTTGGATTCTAATTATTCCAATCTGTTTACAGTTGCTGGTCAAGGATCAAAAGAGATTATAGCATCGGTTCAACGTATTGAGAACTTGAAAACTTTTGGAGTTATCGGTCAGATGTATAATAATGCAGATGCAGGATGGTCTTCTATTGTTCCGACACAAAAACTGATAGATATGTATGAAATGGATAACGGTTTGACAAAGGAAGAAGCTGGAACTTATTATGATCCCGCTCATCCTTTTGCTCATCGAGATCCACGAATGGCAATGACGGTTATTTTTCCTGGACAAGATTGGAATGGAAGAATATTTAATACGTTGGATAAGCAGATTAACGGAGAGGATAACAAAGATTTTCCGGGTGGAGCTGATAATGCATCTAAAACAGCTTTGACTTGGTATAAGTATTTGGGACCTAAATCTCAGTATTCCGATATGTGGAACACAAATGCTTGCCCGATTATTTTCCGCTATGCAGAAGTCCTTTTAACTTATGCAGAAGCAGAGAACGAGTTGAACGGTCCGTCGGCTATTGTTTATGATTTGTTGGATCAAGTTCGTTTACGTGCAGGACATAAAGCTGTGGATCGGAGTAAATATGGCACACAAGCGACATTGCGTGAGTTGATTCGCCGTGAACGTACAATAGAATTTGCTGGTGAAGGATTAAGACGTGCCGATATTTTACGTTGGAAAGACGAAAGCGGTAAAATGATCGCAGAAAAAGTCTTGAACGGAAAGTTGACTCGTATTGTTGGTACGGTGGACTATAATGGTACTGATCCTTATACTCGTGCAACGATTACTGGAACAGACGAGTTTATTGAAAATCGTAGTTTTAAAGTAACGAATCGTTATTTGCCTATTCCACAGAAGGCACGGGATGCAAATCCTAACTTGGAACAAAATGACGGTTATTAATTTTTTAATTTCTAATTAAGTAAAATCCACTTCAAAAAGTCTGAAAATCGTATCTTTATTCTTCCATGAAGAATAAACAAGAAATCGATATTTAAGACTTTTTGAAGTGGATTTTTTATTTGTTTAAAGGCTTAACTAGTGAATTACAATTATTTTTATTGTAGATCAATATAAAAAGACATGATATGAGAACCTATATATTAATTCTAAGTCTCTTATTAATAGCTTGTATTGTTAAAGGACAAGCTATAATAGAAGGTATAAGTTATGATGAATCAAAAGTTCCGAATTACGTCTTACCAGATGTTTTAACTTGTAATGATGGGAGTAAAGTTACGACTGTTGCTGAGTGGGAGAAAAAAAGACGCCCTGAAGTGTTAGAGTATTTTTATTCTCAAGAATACGGTCGAACTCCAAAAGAAACAATTGCTGTTACATATGAAAAATTAACAGAGAATCCCAATGATATGGGAGGAAGAGCTACCAGTAAGCAGGTTCGTTTTAAGTTTACGAATGGAAAAAATGTTGTAGAAGCAATATTATTAGTGTATATTCCAAATAAGCGGAAAGGAAAAGTTCCTGTTTTTGTTGGATATAATTTTAAAGGAAACCATAGTACAACACTTGATACAACTGTACTTTATTCACCTTCATTTTCTTTAGTGAAAGCTCCTGACCATCCAGATTGGCAGCGTGGAAACCAAATGAATCGTTGGTGTTATGATAAAATTATTGATAGAGGATATGCTGTTGCTACGATGTGCTACCATGATATTTTTCCGGATAAACTTGGGTTGATAAAGCACAGTGTTTCTTCTCTGTTTCCAACATATGATCCTAATTCAACTGCATTAGATGAGTGGAAAGCTATTGGAGTTTGGGCGTGGGGTTCCAGTCGTATTGTTGATTATTTAGAAACACAGGATTGGGTTGATCTTGAAAAGATTGCTATAATGGGGCATTCTCGACAAGGGAAAGCTGCGCTATGGGCAGGTGCTCAGGATACCCGTTTTAAAGTTGTCATATCTAATGACTCAGGTTGTGGTGGAGCTGCTCTTTCCAAGAGAGTGTATGGTGAAAATATAGCTCGAATAGTTAAAATTTTTCCTCATTGGTTTTGTCCTGCTTTTGAACAATATGCTGATAACGAGGATAAATTACCTTTTGATCAGCATGAGTTGTTAGCCCTGATTGCACCTCGGCATGTGTATGTTGCCAGTGCTGTGGGTGATCTTTGGGCAGACCCTAAAGGTGAGTTTTTATCGGTCTATCATGCAGGGCCAGTTTATGAACTTTATGGTCTTTCCGGATTAGGAACAAATATAATGCCTGATATTCATCAGCCAATCATGACAGATGTTGGCTATCATATACGTGCAGGAGAGCATGATGTAACAGATTATGATTGGGAACGTTTTATGGATTTTTGTGATATGCATTTTAAGATAGTAAAAAGAAAGTAGTAATACCCCAAGTGTTAATGATTACATTTAAATGAAAGTTGAAAGCTCTTGGCCTTGTGGATTTATAAAAAGAGGAGGGATAGAATCCCTTTGTTGTCCTGATTTTACAGAGTTCTTGATTTTTTGTAAATTAAATTTACGAAGTAGTATAAAATTTAATGATCTTTATTGATGTGAAACGAATTAATTTTTTCTTGTTCTTTTTCTTGTATATAGGACTAAGTTCTTGTTCCCCTTCTTCTTCCGGCCGGGAAATCCTGGATATGAATACCGATTGGGCTTTTTATCGGGGGGATGTGGAAGAGGGGAGACGGGCGGATTTGGATGATTCCGGATGGATGCCTGTTGCCTTGCCTCATATCATGCAACTGGAAACGAAA
Organism: Parabacteroides johnsonii DSM 18315; assembly: GCF_025151045.1. Classification (NCBI taxonomy): domain Bacteria; kingdom Pseudomonadati; phylum Bacteroidota; class Bacteroidia; order Bacteroidales; family Tannerellaceae; genus Parabacteroides; species Parabacteroides johnsonii. The sequence continues at coordinate 2,396,249 of NZ_CP102285.1, read as the reverse complement.
CATTGTGGCGGGAACTCCATTTATGACGGGGTCGGTTGGTATCGCCGTTATTTCAAACTGCCTGCAAAATATAAGGATAAACGGGTCGTCGTCTCCTTTGAAGGAGTGATGACGAATTGCGATGTTTATCTGAACGGTCAAAAAGTGACGGAACATCATGGCGGTTATATGGGATTTGTCGCAGACCTTACGGACCGTATTGATTGGAACGGTAATAATGTGCTGGCTATCCGGGTCTCTGCCGAACCGGATCCACTGACACCTCCGGGAAAGCCGCAGGACAAGATGGACTTCTATTATTATAGCGGAATTTATCGGGATGTCCGGATGGTGATTACTGACAAAGTATATATCACCGACCCGTTACAGGAAAATATTGTTGCCGGCGGAGGTCAGTTTGTGACATTTCCTGAAGTAACGAAAGACAAGGCGAGGACACATCTTGCGACCCATATTCGGAATTTGACGGATAAAGATCAAACATTGTCCGTTATCTCGCAACTGGTCGATTCTGTTGGCCATGTCGTTGCAGAGGCTGAAACACCAGTAACCTTGCAAAAGCAATCGGACGGGACGGTGGAGCAGGATCTCATTGTCGATCGACCTGCATTATGGCATCCTTATACGCCTAATCTCTACACCTTGCATACACAGTTATTATCGGAAAATAAAGTCCTCGATGAAACCACCCGGAAAATCGGTATTCGTACTATCCGGTACACGGCCGAGGACGGGTTCTTTATCAATGGGGAAAAATTGTATATGCGTGGAGCTAACCGCCACCAGGCTTTTGCCAATGTCGGGGATGCAGCCTCCAACTCGATGCAGGTTCGGGATGTGATCGACCTGAAACGGGGAGGTTATAATGCGGTTCGCGCCGCCCATTATCCGAATGACCCGGCTTTCTTGGAAGCATGTGACGAGTATGGACTGTTAGTGGTGGAGTGTATTCCCGGATGGCAGTTCTATAATCCGGATTCCACCTTTATTAAACGTCTGTATGAAATCGGACGCCAGATGATCCGTCGTGACCGGAATCATCCATCTGTCGTTCTTTGGGAAACGGCTTTGAACGAATCCCGTTATCCGGTCTCTTTGGCAAAAGAGATTTTCGAACTGTCTCATGCCGAATATCCGGGCGACCAGATGTATACGGCAGGCGATTATTTCGGACATGCGGAGATGGAGCCTTATTATGATGTCTTTTATAAACAGGTTTCCAAATTTCCGAAAGACGGAGATGTGATGAGTAATTATCCGGAAGATTTTATAGCGATCAAGCCGTTGTTTACCCGTGAATGGGGAGATGGCGTGGGCGAAAAGCCGCGGGTCAGCCTGAAAGAAAGCGAGCAGGAGCAGATGCGCCAGTGCCGTAGCCGTATCGAGCAATTGAACGGTAAAGGCTATTTTGACTGGTGTATGTTGGATGCCAATCCGCATATGGGCGGACATTTCGTTTGGAGCTACAATGACTATGCGCGGGGTAGCCAGGATGAAACGATGTATAGCGGTGTGGTGGATATCAACCGGTATCCGAAATTCAGCTATTTCATGTTACAGAGTATGCGGGACAAGGCGGTTTCGCAACTGGGATTGTATGAAGGACCGATGGTCTTTATCGCTTCTTATAATGCTTCGGGTGATTTCGCCTCGTCAACGACGGATTTGACAGTATTCTCCAACTGCGACGAGGTTCGTCTGTACCGTAATGGAAAACTGATCGGAACTCAGACGCGGGCAGAACGGACTCCGCTGTATCGTTCGGTTGTTGAGAAGGGAGGCAGTCCTGTATTCGTTTTTAATGCCGGGGAATATGAAGCCGGGACATTAAAAGCGGAAGCGTTGGTGGGTGGAAAGGTTGTTGCGACCCACAATGTGAGCACTCCGGAACAAGCTGATCGTCTGGTTGTGGATATCAAGACGGATGGTATTGTCCCTGTTGCCGACGGTTCGGATATGATCCCTGTCTACTTTAAGGTCTGTGATAAGAATGGTTCTTTGGTTTACAACTCCGGACAGGAAATCCGGATTCAGGTGTCAGGCGAAGGGGTATTGGTCGGAGATACGATCAGCCGTATCGGTATCAATCCTCAGAAGGTAGAAGGAGGTGTTGGTTTCGTATTTGTCCGCACGACGAAGAAAGCTGGTAAGATTACGGTGAGAGCGACAGCAGAGGGTTTATCTTCCGGTGAAGCGGAAATCAGTACGAAACCGTTTGAAGGAAAGTATCTGCCCGATGGAAAGCATGCCCTGTTTACCGGAAAGGAAGAAGACAATGTCGTGGTGAAACCTTCTTCCTGGCAGAAGCGTATTTTGGAGAAATCTCGCCTGAAAATAGCTTCGGTTCAGGTTGGAAGCAGCCAGGACGGGTATCCGGCTTCCAATATAATCGACAATGACGATCATACCTGGTGGATTGCCGGAGAAGACCGGTTGCCTCAGGTGGTCACTTTGGCACTGGACCGTCCGACGTACGTGGCTGCCAGCCGTATCCTTTTTCAGAAAGACAGTTCTTCTTATAAGCATAAAGTGGAGACTTCTGAGGATGGAGAACGGTGGGAACTCCTGTATGAACGCGAATGTACGGGGTGGGAGTTCAAACCGATGACGGTCGACCGGGAAGTGAAATATGTCCGCCTGACAATCGAGAATGTTTCCGAAGGACGTGCCGGCCTGGGGGAAATCTCGCTCTATTAATAAATAATTGTATAATAGTCTAATCAGAATAGCATGAAAAGAATCTTATTTATGTTGGCAGTCCTGTTTTACGGGACAAGCCTTTTTGCACAGGACAAGCCGTTCGACATTGAACATGCGCCGGCTCCTTTGTTTCGTTGTCCGATCCATGACGGTCCTACCGACCCGACGCTCGAATGGAATGAGGAGCGGCAGGAATGGTGGATGTTCTATACACAACGCCGTGCCAATGTCCCTAACTTACAGGAAGTGGCCTGTGTCTATGGTAGTAAAGTCGGGATCGCGGCTACCAAGAACAACGGTAAAAACTGGTATTATGTCGGAACGGCGAACCTGCCGGAACCCATGCAGGGACAGAGCACCTTCTGGGCTCCCGATGTGTTCAAGCATGAGGACACTTATTACATGATCGTGACCTTTATCCCCGGTATCCATCCTTTTTGGGGAGGCGATGCCCGGCTTGTCTTTTATAAGAGCAAGGACCTGATGAATTGGGACCTGGTGGAGGAAATAGAGGGTACTCATGGCTGTATTGATGCTTCGGCGTTCCAGATGCCGGACGGGACATGGAAGATGTGGTATAAAACTCCTGACTCCAAAACGAATACAGGGGTGAGTAAGGATCTGACAACTTGGAAGGTAACCGGCAAATGCGAGATTGACGATGTCCCGCACGAAGGGCCGGTTGTCTTTTATTGGAAAAATAAATACTGGAACATCATCGATGAATGCAATTTAGGATATGTCGGTTTGCATTGTTATGAATCGGATGATGCGACAAACTGGACCTATAATTCGACGATCCTGAATAAGCCAGGTCTCCGTCCGGACGATTTCGACCAGGGAAGGCATTGTGATGTCGTTGTGATTGGTGACCGTGCTTTTATCTTCTACTTCACCCACCCGGGACGAACATACAAGATGGACGGTATCGAAGTGGAAGAAAACACTTGGAACTATCATCGTGCCTCTATCCAGATTGCCGAGCTGGAATATGTGGATGGAAAGATTGTCTGCGACCGGGATAAGTATGCAAAGAAAGTCCCGTCGCCTATTGAGAGAAAGGAAAAGTAAAGGACGGATAAGGAAAATATAGGATGAAAATCGATCATTTGTTAGTGGTCTCCTTGGGGACAATTGTTGGATTGACAGCTTGTTCCTCCGACCAGAAAGAAGAGGTGCGGAAGCCGAACATCCTGATTCTGCTCGCCGACGATGCCGGATATGCGGATTTTGGATTTATGGGGTCGGCAGATATCCAGACACCTAACATAGACCGCCTGGCAGCCGAAGGGCGTATCTTTACGGATGCTCATGTAGCGGCGACAGTGAGCAGTCCTTCACGCTCCATGATGCTGACGGGCCGCTACGGACAACGCTATGGATATGAATGTAACCTGGATAAGCCGGGAGACGGCATTCCTGACGATGAAGAATTGCTTCCGGCTTTGTTGAAACGGTATGGCTATCGTACGGGCTGCATCGGAAAATGGCATTTGGGATCCGAACCTTCCCAGCGTCCGAATGCGAAAGGCTTCGATACGTTCTATGGGCTTTTGGCCGGCCATCGCTCTTATTTCTATGATCCTGAAACCAGTGATAAGGATGGGAACCTGCAACAATATCAGTATAACGGGCAGAAATTGTCTTTTGATGGTTACTTTACTGATGAGCTGGCTTCTAAGGCTCGGCAGTTTGTTGCGGAAAGCGAGCAGCCTTTTATGTTGTACATGTCCTTTACTGCTCCTCATTCTCCCAATGAAGCGGCGGAAGAAGACTTGGCGCGTTTCGAAGGACAGCCCCGTCAGAAGTATGCGGCTATGATGTATGCGTTGGATCGTGGTGTCGGTAAAATCGTGGATGAGCTGAAAGCGGCGGGCAAGTTCGATGATACGATCATATTCTTTTTGAGCGACAATGGCGGTTCCACGACAAACCAGTCGTCAAACCTTCCGTTGAAAGGGTTTAAGGGAAATAAGTTTGAAGGCGGACAGCGGGTACCGTTTTTTGTTGTTTGGGGAGATCGTTTCAAACGGGATCAGCGTTTCACAGGGCTGACTTCTTCGCTGGATATTTTTGCCACGGTAGTGGATGCGTTGGATATTCCGGAAGAAGGGTTGCATAAACCGGTTGACGGCGTCTCCCTGTTGCCGTATCTTTCCGGGGAAAAATCCGGCAATCCGCATGAAGCCTTATTCTGGCGAAAGATGGATACGCGGGCCGTCCGCTCCGGTTCGTACAAGTTGATCATTACTCGCGGAGTCGATTCCGTCCTGTATAATATGGATCAGGATGTGGAAGAAATGCACGACCTTTTATCATCCGAACCGGAAAAAGCACAAGAACTCATGGAGCAATTGAGCGAATGGGAACAGACCTGCTGCAAAGATCCCCTTTGGATAGAAGAAGGCTGGGCCGAAATCACAAACGGCCTGCATGAACGTTTGATGAAAAACGAGATAAGGACGGCACAGGATCTTTGATAAAAAAAGCCTCGGTATAAAGTCGAGGCTTTTTTTATGGATAAATTGTATCTTTGCAACCATAAAAGAGAAAAAATATGATTTCTGTTGAAGGACTTACAGTTGAGTTTGGCGGGTTTACGCTTTTTGATGATGTTTCGTTTGTGGTAAATAAGAAGGATCGTATTGCACTGGTGGGCAAGAACGGTGCGGGAAAATCGACGATGCTGAAAATCTTTTCCGGATTGCAGTCGCCTACATCCGGTTCGATCAGTGTACCGAAGGAGACGACGATCGGCTATCTTCCCCAGCAGATGAAACTGGCGGATACTCAGACGGTGCGCGAAGAGGCGGAACATGCCTTCGAGCATATCCATGAGATGGAAAAAGAGATAGAACGACTGAACCAGCAACTGGCTGAGCGGACCGACTACGAAACGGAATCGTATCAAAACCTCATAGACCGTGTCACGCATCTGACGGAACATTTCCAGATGATGGGTGGAAACAATTATCATGCCGAATTGGAGCGGACATTGATCGGTCTGGGATTTAGCCGGGAAGATTTCGACCGGCCGACCTCTGAGTTCAGTGGGGGATGGCGTATGCGTATCGAGCTTGCCAAGCTTCTGCTCCGCAAGCCGGATGTTCTGTTGCTGGACGAGCCGACCAACCATTTGGATATCGAGTCCATCCAATGGCTTGAAAACTTCATAGCAACACGTGCTAATGCGGTGATCCTGGTTTCACATGACCGGGCGTTTATCGATAACACGACTTTCCGTACGATAGAGATAGAACTTGGGAAGATTTATGATTATAAGGTAAAATATTCCGAATATGTGGAGTTGCGTAAAGAGCGCCGCGAACAACAGCTTCGTGCCTTTGAAAACCAGCAGAAGAAATTGGCCGATACGGAGGCTTTCATCGAGCGTTTCCGTTATAAGGCGACTAAATCCGTGCAGGTGCAATCCCGTATCAAACAATTGGAAAAGATCGAACGCATCGAAGTGGACGAAGTGGATACGGCTATGTTGAGCCTGAAATTCCCTCCGGCCCCCCGTTCCGGTTCCTATCCTGTAATAGCGGAAGATGTAGCCAAGCGCTATGGCGACCATCTGATTTTCGAACATGCCACTTTTACCATTAACCGTGGAGATAAAGTCGCTTTTGTCGGCAAGAATGGCGAAGGTAAGTCCACATTGGTCAAATGCATAATGGGAGAGATCACCGACTTTACTGGAAAGCTTCAGTTGGGGCATAATGTGAAGATCGGCTATTTTGCACAGAACCAGGCACAGCTGTTGGATGAGAATATGACCGTTTTCGATACGATCGATTACGTTGCGCAGGGGGATATCCGTCTGAAGATACGGGATATACTGGGAGCTTTCATGTTCGGTGGAGAAGCATCGGACAAGAAAGTGAAGGTGTTGTCCGGTGGAGAAAAGACCCGTCTGGCCATGATCCGCCTGTTGCTGGAACCGGTGAACCTGTTGATTCTTGATGAGCCGACCAACCATTTGGACATGCGTTCGAAGGATGTGCTGAAAGATGCTTTGAAAGAGTTCGATGGTACGGTTATCGTCGTTTCGCATGACCGTGAATTCCTGGATGGACTGGTAGATAAGGTCTATGAATTCGGAAATAAACGGGTTATCGAGCATTTGGGTGGTATTTATGATTTCCTGGAACATAAAAAAATGGATAGTTTGCGTGAATTGGAACGTTCCACCCAGGTTACAGTCTCTATGGAAGGAACCGTTTCGGAACCGACTCGAAACAAGCTCTCTTATGAAGCCCGCAAGGAACAAAGCAAAGCAATCAAGAAGGTTGAAAAAGCGATAGCCGAATCCGAAAAGAAAATCACGGAGCTCGAAAGCTCTATTGCAGCTATCGAGGCCAAGCTGGCCACTCCGAAAGGGGCGGCAGATGTTTCCTTATACACCGAATATTCAGATTTGAAGAAGAACCTTTCCGACACGATGGATCTTTGGGCGGAACAGACGATGGAACTGGAAGAACTGAATGCTGCTAACAGTTAGCGGCCAATTCTTGGCAGATACGAAATTCGCAACTGTATTTCAAGCTGAAAATAAGGATACTATAATCCGAATTAATGAATATCGATACAGGTATTTATGGATGTTACTACCATTCTTTTACCTTTTGCCCTTGGTCGAAAAGGCTTTTGACAATTGTCGAAAAGGTTTTTGACCAAGGGCAAAAGTCTTTTCGGCCAAGGGCAAAAGGGCAATGATGGGGCTGTCTGACAATAGAAGCATGGCGGTTGATGGTTTAAAAGTAAATATTAACGCTTGATTTTTAACTCTCTTTAGAAAATCTTTCTACCTTTGTCTACTTAAAAACTAAAAAACACAAACTTAATTCTTGCGCTATGTTAACTCAGATTATAAATGGCAAGATCCTTACCCCACAGGGCTGGTTGAAAGACGGTTCTGTTCTGATAAGCGATAATAAGATTTTGGAAGTGACTAACTGCGATCTGGCAGTGGTAGGAGCCACTTTGATAGACGCTAAAGGTATGTATATCGTGCCGGGCGGAGTAGAAATTCATGTTCACGGTGGTGGAGGCCGTGATTTTATGGAAGGTTCCGAAGAGGCCTTCCGTGTTGCAATTGCCGCCCATATGCAACATGGTACGACCAGTATTTTCCCGACACTGTCGTCTTCGACCATCCCGATGATTCGCGAAGCAGCTGCAACGACTGAGAAGTTGATGGCGGAAAAAGACAGTCCTGTCTTGGGACTTCATCTGGAAGGACATTACTTCAATATGAAGATGGCCGGCGGCCAGTTGCCGGAAAATATCAAGAATCCGGATCCGGAAGAATACATCCCTCTGTTGGAAGAAACCCATTGTATCAAGCGTTGGGATGCCGCTCCTGAATTGCCGGGTGCCATGCAGTTCGGTAAATATATCACATCGAAGGGTGTATTGGCATCTGTCGGTCATACGCAAGCCGAATACGAAGATATCCAGACTGCTTATGAAGCTGGATATACGCATGCCACACACTTCTACAACGCAATGCCCGGTTTCCACAAACGTCGCGAATATAAATATGAAGGTACAGTTGAGAGTATTTATCTGATCGACGACATGACGGTCGAGGTGGTGGCTGACGGTATCCATGTGCCTCCTACGATTCTCCGTCTGGTTTATAAGATCAAAGGTGTGGAACGGACTTGTCTGATCACCGATGCGTTGGCTTGTGCCGCAAGTGACAGCCAGACGGCGTTCGACCCGCGTGTAATCATCGAAGACGGCGTTTGCAAGCTGGCTGACCGTTCTGCTCTTGCTGGTAGCGTTGCGACTATGGACCGCTTGATCCGTACGGTCGTCCAGAAAGCAGAGATTCCCTTGGAAGATGCCGTTCGCATGGCTTCCGAAACCCCGGCGCGCATCATGGGCGTTTACGACCGTAAGGGTTCTTTGCAACGAGGTAAGGATGCGGATATCCAGATTCTGGATAAGGACTTGAATGTCCGTGCTGTTTGGGCGATGGGTAAATTAGTGGAAGGAACGAATAAACTGTTTTAAGGAAAATCGAAGAATAACATGCTGACACAAATAATAAATGGCCAGATTCTTACCCCTCAGGGATGGTTGAAGGACGGCTCCGTATTGATTAGCGACGGGAAGATTTTGGAAGTGACAAATAGTGACTTGGCTGTTATCGGGGCCAAAGTGGTTGATGCCAAGGGGATGTACATCGTCCCCGGTTTCGTAGCCATGAACGTGCACGGTGGTGGAGGTCACGATTTTAAGGAATGCACAGAAGAAGCCTTCCATAGCGCGATAGCTGCTCATATGAAGCATGGTGCGACAACTCTTTTCCCCACTTTGTCATCTTCTCCTAAAGAATTGATATGCAAAGCTGTCTCTATCTGTGAGAAGCTTATGGCGGAAAAGGATGGTCCTGTGTTGGGACTTCATGTGGAGGGACCGTATTTGAATACGAAGATGGCCGGTAACTTATACGATGTGAAAGATCCGGACGAGGAAGAATACAGGTCTATTCTGGAAAGCACGAACTGTATTAAGCGTTGGGATGCCAGTCCTGAATTGCCGGGTGCGCATGATTTCGCCCGTTATCTCAGGTCGAAAGATATCCTGGCAGCCATTACACATACGGAAGCTGAATTCGGGGATATCAAAGAGGCTTATGCGGCTGGTTTTACTCATGCTGCCCAGTTCTACAATGCAATGCCCGGTTTCCACAAGCGTCGTGAGTATAAATACGAAGGAACGGTGGAAAGTGTTTTCCTGATGGACAATATGACGGTGGAAGTGATTGCCGACGGTAAACATTTGCCTTCTACGATCCTTCGTCTGGTGTATAAGCTGAAAGGGGTGGAACGCACGTGCCTGGTAACCGATGCGCTGTCTTATGCCGCGAGCGATGTGAAACCGGCTGAAGGTTCACGTATTATCATTGAGGATGGCGTCTGCAAGTTGGCCGACCATTCTTCGCTTGCCGGGAGTATTGCCACGATGGATGTGCTGGTTCGTACGATGGTTCAAAAAGCCAATATCCCGTTGGCCGATGCTGTCCGCATGGCTTCCGAAACTCCGGCACGCCTGATGGGGGTATCCGACCGTACAGGTACGTTGCAGCGTGGAAAAGATGCCGATATCATCATCCTGGACCGCAATCTGGCTGTCCGTGCCGTTTGGTCGATGGGACATCTGGTTCCAGCTGCCAATACGCTGTTTTAAAGAAATATGAACCGTAAATGCAGATTTATCGATGTGAAACCTGGATGGCATGATTATGCAAAATAATTGTCATTCCGTAGGGGCAGGGCTCTGCTCTGCCCATTGAACCCGGGCAGACGGGCGTTATTTTTATTGGGCGGAGTAGAACCCCGCCCCTACGTTGCCATATAAATTCACACCGGTAAACCATCATTTACGGTTCATATCTTCCAAACCTTGTATTATCTATATTGCCTATAACCGTATTGATTTTTTTAATGGTCTGGTAAAGCTAAATTCGTTTATTTATTGTTATATTTGTGATTCAAGTTATGATAATATACTAAATCAAGAATTAAACATGAAAACAGACCTTAGTTCGCAGATTACCCTGACGCGAATACCGCAGCGGTACTATCGTCCGGAGAATGCTTTTGAGCATTCAGTTTTAACCCGTCTGGAAAAGATTCCGACAAACATCTATGAATCGGCTGATGAAGGTTCGTTTGCTATCGCTAAGGAGATAGCGGACCAGATTCGCAAGAAACAGGAAATCGGTGAAAATTTTGTGATGGCTATTCCCGGAGGCCGTTCTCCGTTGAGTGTATATAAAGAATTGATCCGTATGCATAAGGAAGAGCAACTGAGCTTCCGCAACGTAGTTGTCTTTGTCGAATATGAATTCTTCCCGCTTGTCTCCCCTTCCGCCGGCAACGTAGCGCAGTTGAAAGAGGCTTTGCTGGACCATATTGATATTGCTCCTGAGAATATTTATGCTCCCGACGGATGTATGCCGAAGGATGCCATCATCGATTTCTGCCGGATGTACGAAGAAAACATCCAGAAGGCAGGCGGTTTGGATTATATCCTATTAGGCGTGGGACATGCGAGCAACATTATGTTCAATGGCGTAGGTTCGACTTTGAGTTCGCGTACCCGTCTGGTTCTGTTGGAAGGGGCAGCCCGTAAAGAAGCTTCCCGTACATTCCCGTCACTGGACAATGTGCCCGCGGGTGTTATCACAATGGGGATCGCTACCATGATGAAAGCCCGTAATGTGATCCTGATGGCGTGGGGTGAAGATAAGGCGAAGATCATTGCAAAAACGGTGGAAGGCAAAGTGAGCGACGCTGTTCCCTCTTCTTACCTCCAGAATCATACGAATGCGAAAGTCGTAGTCGATTTGTCTGCCGCGTATGATCTGACACGTATCAGCCATCCCTGGCTGGTTACCAATTGCGAGTGGGATAACAAATTGATCCGTCGCGCAATCGTTTGGTTGTGCCAGTTGACGGGCAAACCGATCTTGAAACTGACAAACAAGGATTATAGCGAAAACGGCCTGGGTGAGCTGCTTGCCCTGTACGGTTCGGCCTATAATGTGAATATCAGAGTATTCAACGATATCCAGCACACGATTACCGGATGGCCGGGAGGCAAGCCGAATGCGGACGATTCAAACCGTCCCGAACGTGCAACCCCGTATCCGAAGAAAGTCATTATCTTCAGTCCGCATCCAGATGACGATGTAATCTCAATGGGCGGTACATTCCACCGTTTGTGTGAACAGCATCACGATGTGCATGTCGCTTACGAAACTTCCGGCAATATTGCCGTAGGGGATGAAGAAGTAATCCGCTATTGCGAATATCTGCGTGACGTTTGTGCCAAATATACCGAAGACGAAACGGTTAAGAAGAAAGCTGAAGAAATCATCCATTTCCTCCGTTATGAAAAGGTGGAAGGTGAAGCTGAAAAACGCGATGTACTCTTTATGAAAGGTACGATCCGTCGGGAAGAAGCCCGTGCAGGTGCCCGTTACAGCGGAATCAAGAGTGACGACCATATCCACTTCCTCGACCTGCCTTTCTATGAAACAGGGTTGGTGAAGAAGAACGACCTGAGCGAAGCGGATATTGCCATCGTGAAGAAGTTGTTGACGGATGTGAAGCCTGATGAGATGTTTGTTGCTGGTGATCTTGCCGACCCGCATGGCACTCATCGTGTATGTTTGAATGCTGTTCTGGCGGCTATCGACGAACTGAAAGATGAAGAATGGTTGAAGAACTGCCGTATCTGGATGTATCGCGGAGCTTGGGCTGAATGGGAAATGGACCATGTGGAAATGGCTGTTCCTATCTCTCCCGAAGAATTGCGGCACAAGAGAAATGCGATCCTGAAACACCAGTCGCAGGCTGAAAGCGCACCGTTCCTCGGAGACGACGAACGCTTGTTCTGGCAGCGTGCCGAAGACCGTAACCGTGCTACTGCCGAACTGTATCATCAGTTAGGTCTTGCTTCTTATGAAGCGATGGAAGCATTCGTACAATATGTTCCGGTTCGATAAGTAACCCGGACTGTCATAAAAAAGAGAGGGCGACTCGATCATCGGGCCGCCCTTCTTCGTTGTTTAATATATATAATATGAATTAGTAAGTGGTTCCTTGGAAAACGTTGGAGTCAGAATAAGGAAGCAATGTTCCGTTCATTGTCAGGTCGTTTCCTGAGAAGTTCGGGTCGACGGTAACCATTGCATTGTTGGTTCCGCTGTATAGTACCAGGTTTACGGTTGCAGAGATAAAGATACCCTGTACGCTCATGGAGAGATACACGTTCCCGTTGTTTTCCTGTTTAACCTGTACATTGGATGCTGAACCTTGTACGGTGATACCACCTAATCCGTTAGGACCGGGGTAAGGAGAGTTGGAGGCGATCTGAACCATAGCCTGTCCGTCGTTCAATGAAACGAAGTTTGTGTTTGAGTTTACATAGTAAACACGTCCGTTCAACGGTTGTACGGAGTTGGCTTCGAGTACGAACGACTGGTTTGTGATAGCTTGCATGGCATTGTTGAATGCTTCTTCGCCCATGACGGCGTCTTTAGCTAACCTTTCTTCTTTTTTCTCTTTTCTTTCCTGCTTTTTTTCAGCTTTTTCTGCGGCTTTACTTGTTTGAGCCTGCACATGGGTCATGCCACCCAACAGAAGGGTGAAGATCACCATCATAGATACAATTCTTTTCATACGACTTAGTTTAAAACGTTTATTCAAAAATGTAATAAAAGAACAAGCTGATAGGGGAAATGTTTAAAATCTCCCGTATTTTTGTAGGGATAATAATCGTTTGATATGAAAATAGATGTTTGTTTTTCACCGGTATTATATCCGGTCTATCATAATCCGGAAGCTATCGTGGTGGTCGTGGATGTGTTTCGTGCGACGACGACGATGGCCGCCGCTTTTAGTAATGGAGTTAGTAGCATTCGCCCGGTCGCAACTGTCGAAGAGGCCGAGGCATATAAGGCAAAAGGCTGGCTGGTCGGAGCGGAACGGAATGTGAAGCGATGTGAGTTTGCCGATTTCGGGAATTCCCCGTTCGATTATACGTCGGAAAAGGTGTTTGGGAAAGATATTGTGTTCACCACGACCAACGGCACGCGTGCGATCACGATCGCCAGAGCCGCTTTCCGGGTGATAACGGGAGCTTTCATTAATTTGCAGGCGGTGGCCGGTTACTGTGTCCGTCATAAGCGGGATGTGGTCGTGCTCTGTTCCGGATGGCAGGATAAGGTGAATATAGAAGATACGCTTTTTGGCGGAGCTTTGACGGATGTGTTACTGAATACCGGCCTGTATGAAATGGGCAGTGATGCTGCCGTGATTGCCCGTGATATGTGGACGAGTAACAAGGAGGATCTGTTTGCTTATCTGGAGACGACGGATCATATGGGACGTCTGAAAGCGAACCACCTCGAGGAGGCTGTTCCCTATTGCCTGACTTTGAGTATTACGGACAAGGTTCCCGAACTTTCGATAGAGGGAGATACATTAATATTATGTTGACAAGAAATGGAATATATGGAAAAATATACCGGAAAAGTACGTTTTGGAGTAGTCGGAACTAATTTTATAACCGACTGGGTGATTGCTGGGGCGCGGCAGGACAACCGTTTTGAATTGGTTGCTGTTTATTCCCGCAAGCAGGAAACGGCAGATGCCTTTGCCGTCAAACATCAGATACCTTATACTTTCACCTCTCTGGAAGAGATGGCGGAAAGTCCGTTGATCGATGCCGTGTATATCGCATCGCCTAATTTCCTTCATGCGGAGCAGAGTATTTTGTGTATGAAACATGGAAAGCATGTGCTCTGTGAGAAACCTTTCGCTTCGAATGCACGGGAAGTGAGGGAGATGGTCGCTGCCTCGGAGGAATATGATGTTACGCTGATGGAGGCAATGAAACCGACCCTTACCCCGAATTTCCGGTCTGTGCTGGAGAACTTAGGACGCTTGGGAACGATACGGCGTTATTTTTCCTGCTATTGCCAGTATTCTTCCCGTTATGATAAGTTTAAGGAAGGAGTCGTACTGAATGCCTTCAGACCGGAACTGTCGAACGGGGCGATGATGGATATCGGGATTTATACCGTTTATCCGATGGTCGTTTTGTTCGGACGCCCAAAAAAGATCGATGCTTCCGGGATTGTCCTTTCGTCCGGAGCGGATGGACAGGGAGCTGTCAATTTCGAATACGAAGGGATGAATGCGACCGTCCTCTATTCTAAGATAGCTAATTCTTCCCTGCCCACGGAGATACAGGGGGAAGAGGGAAACATAACACTCGACCGGATCAATATAATCGGAGAGGTGAAATATACGCCTCGTCTGGCAGCTGCTTCCGGTAAAGGTCCCTCTGCCGAACATCAGGATATAAGTGCCGTGACGGACAAGGATGAATATTATTATGAGGTGGCAGAGTTTATCGATCTGGTTCTGTCCCGCAAACGCCAGTCTGGAATTAACAGTCACGAACATTCCCTGATCACACTGGAAATCATCGATGAGGTACGCAGGCAGTTGGGGATTCGGTATCCGGCTGACCGATATTGATTGTTACTTTTCTCTTGAAAGAAAAGTAACCAAAAGTTCAAGGCTTAACCGTCTGGGCTACTTCGGCCAAAGACTCCGCTGTCGCCTGCGAAACTCGCTTCGCTCAGACAGCGCAGACTCCGGACGCTCCGCCTTTGCCCTCTGCTTGACGCCCCTCCGCTTAGGCCTCTCTTAGAAAGCTGCGCTTTCTCTTAGGATGGCCGATGCCGACTGTTCTTTTGCGGCCCTGTGCGGGGCACGGGGACAAGCCCGTTCCCGCACTTGATGCGGGATCACAAAGAGGCAGGCGGTATCGGCCATCTCCAAAGAGTCGTCAGGCTCTATTTCCGGCCTAAGCTGGTGAGCGTCAAGCGCAGTGATCGCAGTGATCGTCCGGAGTGTCTGCTGTTTGAGCGAAGCGAGTTTCAGACGCGACAGCGAACGGAGGGAACGGAGTAGCGAAGCAACTTAAGCCTTGATCTTTTGGTTACTTTTGGATCAAGCCAAAAGTAACAATCAATATTCCCGAAGGAAATACCGCATCAAGAACTCCCAGTTCTCATGAACGATCGCCTTGCTGCGTTCCTCGCCGAGCAGGCTCTTCGCCTGTGCATCGGCTAACATGCCTTTTTCTTCCAATATTCTCAGCAGATACGGTCTGCATTGCCGGATCATGAAGAAGGATATACCTTGGTCTTCCGCCTCTTTCTGATCGTAGAAAGGATTGTTTTCGTCTTTGATATACTTGACGCCGGAGGTCAGGACTTGCAGACCTTCTGTCGGAGTGGCATAAACGGCAAATTTCCGGGAGGCAGTATCGCCTTCCACCCCTTCCATCTCGATACCGGCCTTCGTCAGGAAATCTAAGAATTCCTGCTTGTTTTGGAAATAAAGGAGCGCTTTGCCATCTGCTGCTGCCGTAAATTTTTCGAAATGCTCGGCCAGCTTTTTCTTGCTCTCTTCGGACATTGGTTCTGTGAACGCTTGTGCCTCTTCACCTTCTTTAACGAACAGGCTGTGATCCGGATGGTCTGCCGGAAGGATCAACGAAAGCCATTTGGGGGAGGTATAGGCCAGGAATGCACTTTTGGAAATATGTGCCAAAGCCTTATGGATGGCCATGATGTACTGCTCGTTCTGTTCTTTCGCCTGTTCCCAATATTCCTTGACTGTATCCGTCAGTTCCTGTAGTGAATCGGTAAATAGGTAAGATTGGTAATGGAACCAATAGAGCAAATTCAAGTATTTGTCTTTATCCTCATAGCGGGTTTCCGGAGCAAAAAGCTGTTGCATCCGTTCGTTCTCCGGGGCAGTTGTCCATTCTTCGCAGAACATCTGATAGATCAGGCTGGCTGTCTCGCCGTTTGCCGCATTGTCGGGACCGACGAACGTACTGTTGGCAAGGCCGTGGTACTGCTGTGTGTAATGCCAGAGTAGGAACCGGATGTCTTCGTAGTTGACTTCGTCATCATAATAATGATCATCAGGCGTGTAGAACGGCAGGTATTTGCCGTACAGGGCTTTGTGCTCCGTAATGAACGAGCGCCAAATATTCAGGCCGGAAATCACGTCTTCGAAATAGGCGGCCATACGTATGCTGATCTGCTTCACCTCGTTCTTCTCGAAAGAATAGGCGAGATTCGTCTCTTCCAACATTCCGTAAATACGGTTTGCAATATTAGTATAATAGAGGTCAGTCGGATCTGACTGCTTATAAGGGTGCAACTGCAACCAATCTTTCGGATAGATTTTAATGTCCTTCATATATTAAATAATTCGTGTCCATATTAATGATATGTGGCACAAATGTAACAAATATTTAGTTGTAAACGGATTGTAATAATCGTTTTTACAATGTAATCCTGTTTACATCTTCCTGCAATACGCCCCTTCTACTTTTGCCGGCAAATAAATGTAACAAGTAGTAAGGAATGGGAAACAAGTGTGAAACAGGATATGTGAAGAGGTTCTTTCTTTTGTTGTTAGGAAGTTTTCTTTCGCTGTCTGCCTGGGCGCAGACGGGTGTTATCTGCGGAACGGTGTCGGATGCTAAATTTAAAGATGCGCTGATCGGTGCTTCGGTCGTGATCGAAGGGACTACGGTGGGAGCGATTGCCGATGTGGAGGGGAACTTCCGTATAGAGAATGTCAAACCGGGAAAATATACGGTCGTCGCTTCTTATGTCTCTTATAAATCGGAAACTATCCGAGACGTCGTGGTGAAAGCACACCAGGAATCAGTGCTGAGGATCGAACTGTCGGATGCCGACCTGCAACTTCAGAACGTGGTGGTTGTAGCACAGCGGAAGTTAGGGACGGAAACCGCCATTATCAATACGCTACGAAACAGCCTGCCGGTCGTAAGCGGCATTTCAGCCCAGCAGATCGGCAAGACACAGGATAGCGATGCCGCCGAGGTGTTGCGCCGTATTCCGGGGCTTACGATTGTGGATGACCGGTTTGTGGTGGTCCGAGGGCTGGCGCAACGATATAATAATGTCTGGCTGAACAAGGCGACTACTCCTTCGAGCGAGACGGACAGCCGGGCGTTCTCGTTCGATGTACTTCCTTCTTCGCTGATTGACAATATGATGGTCTACAAAAGTCCGTCTGCTGAACTGCCGGCCGATTTCTCCGGTGGTTTCGTACAAGTGATGACCAAAAATATACCGGACGGGAATACTTTCAACGTCTCTTACCAGATGGGATTCAATACGAATGCCACTTTCCGGAGTTTCCAGCTGACAGACGGGAACTGGAAAGATTATCTCGGTTTTGGAGCCGGACTGCGGAGTCTGCCCTCTTCTTTCCCTTCTCATTTAGGGGATTATTCGACAGAGGAAGCCGCAGCCTTCACACGCCGGATCAACCAGCGGTGGGGAATCAATCGGTTCACGGCCGTCCCGGACCAAAAGATATCGCTCACTTCGCACCGTTCGTACGATGTAGGCGACTGGAGAATCGGGAATATCACGAATGTGAATTGGAGTACGGGGTACGACTATTCGGAGACGGTGAATAACAACTATATCGCCTACGATGTGGCGAACGATGCCTCACGTCCACGTTTTGAGTACAACGATGTCCGCTATAAGAATATTTCCAAGTTGGGAGCCTTGTTCAACTGGTCGTTTATGAAAGGTAACCATAAGTACGAGTTCCGTAACTTCTTCAGCCAGCGTGGTGTTTCCGCCTTGACACAACGGGAAGGAATGAACTACTATTCCGACAAGGCGATCCGCAAATGGGAATCCCTTTATACCGGACGTACTACCTACTCAGGACAGCTCGGCGGTACGCATACGTTGCAGGAG
Organism: Parabacteroides johnsonii DSM 18315; assembly: GCF_025151045.1. NCBI lineage: Bacteria > Pseudomonadati > Bacteroidota > Bacteroidia > Bacteroidales > Tannerellaceae > Parabacteroides > Parabacteroides johnsonii. The sequence goes on along the minus strand of NZ_CP102285.1, from coordinate 2,378,185 downwards.
AATACTGGCAAAGTGGACTGGACCGCGGGCTATGCCTTTGCGTCTTATCGGGAGCCGGACCGTAAGATCGTGAACTCCATCCTTGACGAGGCGAAGACGGACTTGCCGAACTATTACGTCTCCGACCCGATGCGTTATTATCAGGATCTGAAAGACCATAGTGTCTCGCTTGCCGCCAATTATGAACATAAGTTCACTGTCTCCGACAAGTTCGCCCCTGTTCTTAACGGTGGTGTCTATGGAGAATACAAGAGCCGTGCGTTCGATGCCCGCCGGTTTGGCTACAACCTCTTGGGAAAAGGGTATGACCGGTATGCTGACTGGGATTATACGGGATTGTTCAGTGATGAAAACATTTCGGCAGACCGGATATGGATGCGTGAGACGACGACGAACAGCGACTCTTATACTTCCGAAAATATCCTGGGAGCTGCTTATGTTTCTGCCAAACTGAACTATGGGGAGGCGTTGAATGCAAATATCGGTGTCCGCATGGAATACTATAACCTGAAAATGGATGGCTACAGTTCGGACGGTACGACTCCTGTCCATTTGGATAACCGGACGGCCGATTTCTTTCCTTCCGTCAATGTCTCCTACAACCTGTCTGCGAAACATCTTGTGCGTGCCGCTTACGGTCGCTCGGTCAACCGGCCGGAGTTCCGCGAGGTGGTGCCGTATGTGTATTTCAACTTCGAACGAGATGCGAATATCGTCGGTAATACCGGATTGAAAAATGCGTATGCGGACAACTTGGATGTGCGTTATGAGTTCTATCCGGCATCCGGCGAGATGATAACGGTCGGGGCTTTTTACAAGCGGTTCAAGGACCCGATCGAGGAAACCTATAACGAGGCGGGTTCCGGTCTGCAATATACCTACCACAATGCGAAGAATGCCGAGACGTTCGGTATTGAGTTGGATGTGAAGAAAAGCCTCGACTTCATCGGACTGAGAGGGTTGAGCTTGGTTTGCAATGCCGCCTATATTCATAGCCGTGTCCGCTTTGAGGAAGGAGCACCCGAACGTGACCGGCCGTTGGCGGGACAATCTCCTTACTTGGTGAATGCCGGCCTGTTTTATCAGCACGACGACAAAGGAATCTCAGCCTCGCTTCTTTATAACCGTATAGGGAAGCGTATCGAATCGGTCGGTGTTCCGATGCAGAACCAGAATGAAGATATTCCCGACATATACGAGATGCCTCGTAACTCTCTGGACCTGACCTTCTCGAAGAAGATAGGCAAGGTGGTCGAGATCAAAGCGGGAATCCAGGATATGCTGAATTCTAAAATCGAATACAAGCAGTTCGTGAAGCTGGCGGATGAGAACGGGGGCAAGCGTGAACGGGAACAGTTGGTGCGCAGCTACCGTCCAGGAGTGGATATTAACGTCGGTGTCTCCCTCAAGTTTTAAAGTGAATTGGAATATATCTCTATTACAAACAAAATGTGATTATTATGAACAGATTTCTATTGAAAGGTTGGGCCTCTGTATGTGCATTGGCCGTTATGTTTGGAACGGTGTCTTGTAGCGAAGACGACAAGCCCGTTGGCACCATAGCCGTGTCGGCTGTTGCCGTAAGTCCTGCGACTGCAACTGTCAAGGTGGGCGAGTCGGTGACATTGTCCGCCACGATTACTCCGGAAGATGCAACGGACAAAACGATAACATGGAGTTCCTCTGATGAAAAGGTGGCAACGGTAGATGCCGGTAAGGTGACTGGGGTTGCCGAGGGTACTGCCACGATCACTGCTACGACTAAGGATGGTGAGAAGACGGCTACTTGCGCCGTGACTGTTTCCAATAGTGCCCCCTCTTCCAAAGAGGTGATCCTTGAAGGTGAAATTACTTCCGATCTTACGCTGAATGCTGCTGATAAGAACTATCTGAAAGGCTTTGTTTATGTAAAGCCGGGGGCTACGTTGACAATCGAAGCCGGAACGGTTATCAAAGGTGTGTCCGTCTCTTCCGGTGAAAAGGCCGCCTCTTTGATTATAGAACCGGGTGCAAAGATCATGGCTGAAGGTACAGTCGACAAACCGATCGTCTTTACTTCCGATAAAGAGCCGGGCAAGCGTGTGACTGGTGACTGGGGTGGTTTGATTATCTGTGGCAACGCCCGTGTGAACCAGACAAAAAGACCGGTTATAGAAGGTGGACCCGGAACGGAATATGGTAATACGACCTCCGATGAATTTAACGGTGAGAGTTCCGGTAAGCTAAAATATGTCCGCATCGAATTTGCCGGTTATCCTTTGGAGCCGGACAAGGAGATCAACGGTTTGACATTCGGAGGGGTAGGTAGCGGTACGGAAGTGGAGTTCGTACAGGTGTCTTATTCCAATGACGATTCGTATGAATGGTTCGGTGGGACGGTCAATGCCAAGCACTTGGTGGCTTACAAAGGCTGGGACGATGATTTTGACACCGATTATGGCTATACCGGTAACTTGCAGTTCCTGTTGAGCGTACGTGACAAGGATATCGCTGATACTTCCGACTCTAACGGCTTCGAATCCGATAATGATGCAAGCGGCTCCTCCAACACTCCGCTGACGAAGCCGATCTTCTCAAATGTAACCTTGATCGGTCCGTTCTATGGAAAAGTATCTGATATGACACAGGCAGAGGTAGAGGCAAAGACTGCCGATGCCGCCAATGGTGCCAAGGGTGGTAAATTCCAGGCTGCTATGCACCTGCGCCGTAATTCGAGCCTGAACGTCTACAATTCCGTATTCACAGGATGGCCTTACGGACTTCGTGCAACGGATAAGAAAGGTACGGCAAACGACGGTATCGCTGTGAAGAACGTCATTTTCGCCGGTATGTGGAAGAATTTCTATGATGATGAAAAAGTAAGCGAGAATTTCTTCAACCGAGCTGGCAACAATACGACTTTGGCAACGACCAACGAGATTATCTCAAAAGACGGTGACTATTCTTCCGTCATCGCTTCTGCTGTACAGGGAGCTGAATTTATCGACGAAGTCCTGAACAACAACTTCTTCGAGAAAGTAACCTACAAAGGGGCTTTTGACGGTACGAACGATTGGACAGCCGGTTGGACAAACTGGGACCCGCAGAACACTGAATATTAAAAAAAGATGATAAAGAGATTATTATTGACATCGACATTATTGGCAAGTTCTGCCCTGGCGATCCAGGCGCAGGACTTGTTCCTTAGCGAAGGCCAGTATTATACGGACGAGTCTCAAACGACTCCTTACACTGGCCGTTATACCGAGTTTTATGACGACGGTATGTTGAAGATGGAACTTTTCCTCAAAGACGGTCGCCCCGAAGGAACGTATGTGATTTATTATCCCGACGGTAAGATCGCGGAAGTCCGTTCTTACTATCACGGTATTTTCCATGGAGAGTGGCGCACGTATAACGAAGCTGGACAACTGACCGGTATCGCTTCCTATAAAGAGGGGCAGAAGGACGGCCCTTGGCGGGTATGGAACGACAAAGGCGTCCTCCGTTTCGAGATGTTCTATACCAAAGGAAAGAAGATCGGTATTTGGCGTACCTGGGATGATGATGGCAGACTGTTGACGGAAGAGAAGCAAGAGGAGTAATTGACACACCTTCCGACAGGGAAGGTTATCGGTTCCCTAAATCGTCATACAAGGTTTGAAGGAGTGCCTTTCCTTTGCGAAGTCGTAGGTCACTGCCTTCGCGGGGTGTTTCGATCAGAGTTTTTTTCCCTTCGTTGTCATAGACGGAGATACCTGTACTGTCAATAAATCCGAACCCGTTGGAATAAGTATAGAAAGCATATTCCGGGTAATCGGGACTTAGGATGTTCCGGCTGAAAGTAAAAGCGTCGTGATCGATCCCTAACTGGTTCAACAAAGTGGCGGCAAGATCCGTCTGGTTGGCAAGTTTGTCAATCACGACGGGTTCTTTCACCGCACCGCCGATCCAGAGCATCGGGATATGATAGCGGCGGGGCTCATAGCCCGTCACATCTTTCGGATAAGGATATCCGTGGTCGGAAACGAAAATAACCAGCGTATTCTTCCACACAGGCAGCTCTTTCAATTTTTCTATGAAGTGGCCGATACAACTGTCCGTGAAAGCAACCGAGTTCGGATATAGTCCCATTTCATCCAATCGGTGATAAGGAACTTCAAACGGCTCATGGCTACTTAATGTCAGGAAAGTAGTCAGCCAGGGGACTTGGTTGTCCCGGCTTTTGATGTCTTCGTACAGGTTGCGGAATGTAATATCGTCGTTCGCTCCCCATTTACTCAGGCGGCTGGTGATCGGAAAATCACGGTCTGCCGTGATCCGGCTATAACCGGAGCCGAAGAAATAACTCTGCATATTGGTGAAGTTGATGTCTCCGCCATAAAGCATATTGGCAATATATCCTTCGTTTGTCAGGCTCTTGGCGATAGAGGGGAGCGTTTGACTTTTTGCCGGATACTTCATAATGGAAGTGGTAGGCTGTGCCAGGTACCCGTTTAACACTGAAACGATTCCTCTGTCTGTTCGGAATGAATTGGCATACATATTCGTAAAAAGCACTCCTTCCCGACTTAACCGGTTCAGGTTAGGCGTAATGACGGAATCTCCACCGACAGCTCCGACCGCGTTTGCCGAGAAACTTTCCATCAGGATAATCAATATATTCGGCCGAGAGGTATTGAGAAGGGTCTGCGGTTTCATGGAGTCTTCCTCGTTTCCGTACCCGGTACGGGGGGACGAGGACAAGGTTTCCATTACTTCCTTCCTTTCCTCTTCCGGGAAGAAATTGAACTGTGCCGCAAAATCCTGTTGCTTGCTAAGCGAAGCGATCAGGCTGAAACAAGGATTGATGGCCGAATGGTTGAGGAACTGGTTCTGGCTGAAATACACCATTCCAACGTTGGCCGTCGAAGTTGTTACGCCTCCCCGTATTGGAATAAAGAGTATTCCTCCCGATAATAGGACGACAAGACTGCCGCTCAGTCGTTTCCGTACCTGTGTTTCAGGGAAGAGTGGAACGATACACTTCTTCAACACCCAATATATCCCGGAAGCATATACGACGAACATCCCCAATTGAGCAAAGAACTGTCCCAGCGGTACGCTTGCCATTGCATCTTTGGGCGATTGAAGATAGAAGAAAAGAGTTGCATCCAGCCTGAACCCCCAATAGCCGTATAAAGCCACATCTACAGAGAAGATCGCCGCGATCAATACCGCCATGATCCCGAAATATCCTTTTAGCAGCTTCTTATAAAAAGTCCCCGGCAACCATATCGAAACGAGTGTCATCAGCAAAGGCAATGCCGTCAGATAGCCGGCCATCGTACAGTCCAACAGCAACCCGTGTGTAATTACCTTAAGGTAATCGCTTAGCGAGCATCCGCTCGCTAAGGCATGGTGGTACAGCAGAAACACTGGCTTCTGGACCGCCAAAAGTGGCAACCAGATGAAAAATAGGGCAAGGAGGAAGAGAATTCTTTTCTTCATTACATTATTTATAAAGCTTTTCTCTCAGCTCGGCAACCTTCGGATCAGTAATATAATCGTCGTATTCCATTATACGATCGATGATACCATTCGGAGTCAGCTCGATGATGCGGTTGGCAACCGTTTGAATGAACTCGTGGTCATGGCTGGAGAACAAGACGTTTCCTTTGAATGACTGTAACGTGTTGTTGAATGCCTGGATGGATTCCAAGTCCAGGTGGTTGGTCGGCGTGTCGAGGATGATGCAGTTGGCATCTGTCAACATCATGCGGGAGATCATACAACGCATCTTTTCACCTCCGGAAAGTACCCCTACTTTTTTCAACAGCTCTTCGCCGGAAAACAGCATACGTCCGAGGAAGCCTTTCAGGAAGACTTCGTTGGTGTCGGGTGAGAACTGACTCAGCCAATCGATCAGGTTGTAATCCGAATTGAAATATTTGGAGTTGTCGAGTGGCAGATAGGTCGTCGTGATGGTTTGTCCCCACTGATACGTTCCGGCATCGGCCTTTTCTTCTCCGTTGATGATCTGGAAAAGGGCGGTCATCGCACGCGGGTCGTGACTGATGAATACGATCTTGTCGTCTTTTTCCACATTGAAGTTCAAATCCTGGAACAGGACTTTGCCGTCGATGGACTTTGTCAGCCCCTTTACTTCCAATATCTGGTTGCCCGGTTCGCGGTTGGGCGTGAACAGGATACCCGGATAGCGTCGTGAAGACGGCTTGATTTCTTCGATGTTTAGTTTCTCCAACATCTTTTTGCGACTGGTCGTCTGTTTGGACTTCGCTACGTTGGCACTGAAACGACGGATGAACTCTTCCAATTCTTTCTTCTTCTCTTCCGCTTTCTTATTCTGGTTCTGCTGCTGGCGAAGTGCTAACTGGCTGGATTCGTACCAGAAGCTGTAGTTTCCGGCGAACATTTGCAGTTTGCCGAAGTCGATATCTACCGTATGGGTACAAACAGAGTCGAGGAAGTGGCGGTCGTGGCTGACAACCAACACTGTGTGCTCGAAGTTTGCCAGATAGTTTTCAAGCCACATAACGGTTTCAAGGTCGAGGTCGTTGGTAGGCTCGTCCAGCAACAGGTTGTCGGGTTGTCCGAAGAGGGCGCGTGCCAGCAGGACACGTACTTTTTGCTTACCGCTCATGTCCTTCATCAGCGTGTAGTGGAATTCTTCCGTGATACCCAAGCCACTCAATAGGGCAGCCGCATCGCTTTCGGCATTCCAGCCTTCCATTTCGGCGAATTTTTCTTCCAGTTCCGATACGCGGATACCGTCGGCATCGCTGAAATCAGGCTTTGCATACAAGGCGTTTTTCTCGCTCATCACCTCCCAAAGGGTGGTGTGTCCCATCAACACCGTGTCCATTACGGTATATTCGTCGAATGCGAAGTGGTCCTGGCTCAATACGGAAAGACGTTCACCCGGTCCTAAAGATACCGTTCCTCGTGTAGGGTCCAGCTGCTTGCTGATAACACGGAGGAATGTTGATTTGCCGGCGCCATTAGCTCCGATGATACCGTAGCAATTGCCCGGTGTAAACTTCATATTGACATCCTGGAACAGGATACGTTTTCCGAACTGTACGTCCAGATTGTTAACCGTTATCATATCTTCTATACCTATTAATTTGCTTATGAGTGTGCAAAGGTACAAAAAATATCGGTTACTTTCGGATTAAGCGAAAGTAACTATTTGTACAAGCCTTCCCTCGACAGCAAATGATCCAGGTTGGCCACTCCTAACGTCACGATCGCGATTACGGTGGCGGCATGCTCCTGATATTCCGGGATGCTTTTGCTGTAAGTGTCGCGTTCGGTGTGCCAGATCTCACCGTAGTTGAAGTTGTATCCTTTGATGTCCTTTTCGTTGAAGGCGATGGCCGGGACTGCTTCGACAGCAAAAACGGATGCATCCGTACCGGCAGGTTTGGCAGGTTTAGTGAACGGGCCGGCTTCTTTCACTTCGAACGGATAGTCGAGGCGGATCTTCTTGACGGGCGCGCATATCTTCACGAAGTCCTGATACATCGCTTTCGGAACATTGAGTCCGACGGGAGGTGTCGGGCCTCCGTCGCGGTTGAACAAGTTGGAGATTTTATCTAACTTATCTTTATTGGCTTTCACCCAGGCTGTAGAACCTAACAATCCGAATTCTTCGCCAGCAAAAGCACAGAATAACATCGTCCGTTTAGGCTTCGCACCGGATTTCATGATCATGCGGGCCGCTTCCATCACCGGAGTGATGCCGGAACCGCAGTCCACACCACCCGTCGCCACGTCGAACGCATCCAGATGGCCGCTTGCCATCACATACTCGTCCGGGTATTGGGTGCCTTTGATTTTACCGATCACATTATAGTATTTCACCGGCCCCATACGGAAATGGTTGCGGATATCGAATTCAAGGAAGAAGGTACGGCGTTCCTTTACCATCTGCTTGATGGTCGCATATTGGTGCTCGTCCAACTTGATGTCGCAGACGTCCGGCAGATTGTCGAAGGTGAAAGTCGGGTCGTTCATGATTGTCCTGTCATAGAGCGCTCTGAGCGGAACTGTCGCCGACTGGATAAAGCCTAATACACCGGCTTCGCACATCTGTTTGTAGAACAAGGCCGGGACATCCTCTTTCAATGGCAGCAGCGGGTTGTCGGTATTGTTGCGCCAGTTATCCTCCATGATCTGGTAGTTCTTTTGGGCCGTTTCATTGTTTTCGGCAATGATGGTGGCGCGTATGGAATCGCCTTTAGCGGAACGGTCGACCGGCCAGCCGACATTCTTTCCGTTAATCAGCACCCAAGCCCCTTTGAGTTGTCCTTTTATACGGTCGAATTCGCTTTGGGTAAGCGGTTCTTGTAAGACGTGTCCACGTTGAACCCCCTTTGTCCCGGCAGTGTAGGAGGGAGTGACGAAGTGTAGTTCCATCCCGTTCTCTCCTAATAGCTTGCCGAACCACGGCCCCCGGTTGAAGCCGACCGGTAGCGTACCGGCCTCTTGCAGTTCAACTTCCAATCCCCATTCCTTAAACTTGGAAGACACCCAATCGACTGCATTGTCGTATGCGTTCGAGCCGATCACGCGGCCGCCGATGCGGTTGGTGAGTATATCTAAATGATCCATCACCTGATTATCCGTTTGACCGATTTCGATGATTTTATTTACCGTAGCGTCCTGTGCCGGAACCGAATGAACAGCCATGCAAGCCATCGCTGCCCAGATAAGTAAAGCTCGTTTCATATTGTGTGTTTTTTATGGTAATGCAAATTAAGATATAAAAAAGTCGTGTTCCAAATGAATCAGGGGGGAATGTAGAGCAGCGCTAAGAGAATTTCTTAGACAAGCCTTCCCTTTTTGTCATTTTCTTGAATTATACCTACTTTTGTGCTTCAAATAACGAATAGGAATATGATATTTTACTTTACCGGAACAGGGAACTCCCTTTGGGTGGCAAAGACGTTGAGTGAAACGTTGGGAGAACCGTTGATCTCAATTGCAGATGAATTGCATAAGGAAGAAAAAGACTTGATTTATCCGGTTCGTCCGGATGAAAAGATTTTGTTTGTCTATCCCGTGCATTCCTGGGGACCGGCGGTGCTTGTTATCCGCTTTATCTCCCGTCTGACTTTAACCGGATATACCGGGCAACCGGTCTATTCTGTTTCTACCTGTGGAGATGAATGTGGATATACGGATCGGCTGATCGGGAAAGCGTTAGGAAAAAGAGCTATATCACTTACGGCAGCATACTCTGTTATTATGCCGAATAATTATATCTTGCTGCCTGGTTTCGATGTAGACGGTAAAGATGTAGAGGAACGGAAATTGCAAGATGCCCCGGCACGTGTCGCTGAGATTATCAGAGTAATCCGGGAACATCAGCAGAATACTTTGTATCAAACAGGGAGTATGCCCGGTTTGAAAAGTTACTGGATTTATCCTCTTTTCGCACATCTGGCCATCGGAAGTAATTCTTTCCGGGTAACGGATGCCTGTATTTCCTGTGGGTTATGTGAACGGATTTGTCCGACCGGAACGATCAGTCTGCAGGGAGGGAAGCCTGTTTGGGCGAATACCTGTGTGCAGTGTGTCGCTTGCATTCATCGCTGTCCGGTTCGTGCGATCGAATATGGGAAGGGAACGCTGAAAAAAGGGCGATATCATCACCCTGAGATAAATAATAAACAAAACAGATAGAAATGAAACGATTAGTAGCGACAGTCCTGGTGGCCTTGACGTTGGTGAGTTGCCAGGAAACACCGAAAGGTTATGTAATAAATGGAGAAGTGACTGGCAGAACGGATGGGAAAGTTTATCTTAAGTCCTTCCGGAATAAGATGTTTTTTGATATCGATACGGCAGAATTAAAAGAGGGAAAGTTTACTTTTAAGGGAGAAGTGGATCAGCCTTTATTGTTTGGTCTGGCAACAGAAGACATGAATTATCCGGTTCAGTTCTTTGTCGAAAATACGAATATGGATGTGCGGATAAGTAATGACGGCGAAACGATTACGGTCCGGAACTCTCCTGTCAATACGATCTTTCAGGAGAATGCCGAAAAGGTTTTTGAAGAAGGGTATGACATAGACAGTCTGATCACTAAGTACCCGGCTTCGCCTGCCGCCGCTTTTTACCTGTATCGTTATTTCACTTACCAATTGCCGCTGGATGAACTGAAAGCAACTCGTGCCAAGATTTCTCCCGAACTGGCCGGTTGTCCGTATGTAAAAGATTTGGATGGTATTATCAAGCAGCTGGAAAATGTGCAGATAGGGAAGGTGGCTCCTGAATTTTCATTACCTGATACAGCGGGAGTATCTGTTTCGCTTTCTGATTTCAGAGGTAAATATGTGCTGTTGGATTTCTGGGCTTCCTGGTGTCCTCCTTGTCGTCGCGAGAATCCGAATGTAGTAAAGGCGTTTAATGAATATAAAGATAAAAACTTCACGATTGTGGGGATTTCTCTGGATAAGGATAAAAGTAAGTGGCTGAAAGCAATTACCGACGATAATCTGGCCTGGACACATCTTTCCGATTTGAAATATTGGGATTCGGAAATTCCGGCTCTTTACGGGGTTCGTGGTATTCCGGCCAATGTCCTGTTAGATCCGGATGGAGTGATTGTCGCTAAAAACATTACTGGCGAGGATTTGCATAAAAAACTAAAAGAAGTAATCAAATAAACGATGCGGAAGTACGGTTTTCTGACTTTGTTCCTTCTTTTCTGTCTCTGTCTTTTGGCGACAGAAAAGAAGGATTTCGAAAAAGCGGTGCGTGAAGCTGTTTCCCGGCAGATGCAAAACTATCCGAAGTCAACCTTGAAAGACTTATACAAAAATTTCTTTCAGGATAAATTCGGTCCCGGACATATCATCAGCGATACGACGGCTGCCGGTAACTATTTGCATCGCGAACTGGCCTCTTATACGGAGTGTACCGGAGAGATCGCGGAGCCGACTGGGTGGGAAGGTAACTTTCTTCGGGTAAACCTCTCGGTCATCAAGAACGGCCGAATCTCTTATAATACATTCTTTGATGCGTTTGTCCGGAGTGTGAATGGTGTCCGACCTGTTACAGTTGCCGATTGGCAAAAAGAATGGCAGCGGATTGAGTCTATTATCCGTTCTATGGAACTTTCTTTGCCGGATTACGATGCCGATTGCAAAGAAATAGAAGACCGTCTGGACCGGGGAGAATATGTGGGACATCACAGCAAGGTTTTCGAAGAATCCTATTCGCCGCATTATCGTATAATCAGCAGACAGATCTTTGAAAAGGAGCTACAACCCTTGCTGTGAAAAACGGGCTTAGTCTTCGTCTTCCGGGTCCTCGAAGTCAAACTCGAAATCGAATCCATCGTTCATCATCCCTGGATCGGTAAACTGTTCCAGTTCGCGACGGTCTTTTTTGGTCGGACGGCCTAAACCACGTGCACGGTCTACGAATCCGGATATGCGGTTCATTTCCAATATTTCGTATTGGTCGGGAGTTGTGACGTTTTCCAGATAATCGGGTACCAGTTTTGCTCCCATACGACGTTCTGTTAAATCGAGTACCTTGAAGGAAAAGGTGATAGGTGGCTTGCGTACCTGAATCACTTCTCCGACTTTGATCATACGGGAAGGTTTTACATTGACTCCGTTTATCATCACCCTGTTTTTCTTGCAAGCCTCGGCTGCTATGGTACGTGTCTTGAATATGCGGGTGGCCCACATCCATTTGTCTATACGGACTTCGTTCATGGATTTAATTGTCAATTTATTTATTATTAAATTGATTCATCGTATTCTGTATACCGGCCAGGCAGAAGCTTTTGATGATTTCTACCGCCCGTTTCATCTTATCCGGCATCTCCTGGAGTTCTTCCGGAGGAAACTTGCCAAGTACATAGTTGATTTGTCCTCCACGCGGGAAATCACTGCCGATACCGAAACGAAGGCGGCTGTATTCTTGTGTGCCTAACAGCTGTTGGATGTTTTTCAATCCGTTGTGTCCTGCATCACTGCCTTTCGGCTTCAGGCGGAGTGTCCCGAACGGGAGTGCCAGATCGTCCACTACGACTAACAGATTCTCTACCGGAATATTTTCTTTCTGTAACCAGTAGCGGACAGCATTGCCGCTCAGGTTCATGAATGTGTTAGGCTTCAGTACGATCAGCTCACAGTTCTTGACACGCATCCGTGCGATTGCACCATAACGTTCTTCTGTGAAAGGGATGCCGGCATCTTCAGCCAATGCATTTACAACGCGGAATCCGATGTTATGACGGGTCCCTAAATATTCGGAGCCGATATTTCCAAGTCCTGTTATCAGATATTTCATTGTCATGTTGTTTTTAGTAATAACAAAGGGAAGAATACTCTGCTGAATATTCTCCCCTTACATTATTTAGGAATAATAATTTTATTATGCCTTAGCCTGAGCACCACGAGCGGCACGAGTCAACTGAACGGCGCAAACAACAGCGTTCTTAGCGTTCATCAGTTCAAGACCTTCGAAGTGTAATGCGCCAACCTGCATAGTCTTGCCTAATCCCAGGTGATCGACATTGATAAACAATTTCTCAGGAATTGCTGTGTAAAGGGCTTTTACTTTCAGCTTTCTCATCTGCAAGTTCAATTTACCACCGGCTTTAACACCTTCGGCGTGACCTTCCAGAACAACCGGAACTTCCATTACTACCGGCTTGTTATCTGATACTTCCAAAAAGTCCATGTGCAGGATAGCGTCGGTTACAGGTTGGAACTGGATATCTTTAACGATAGCCATTGTCTTCTTGCCGTCGATAGCCAATTCTACAACAAAGATTTCAGGGCTGTAAACCAAGTTACGGACGCTGTCTTTCGTGATAGTGAAATGAGATACTTTTTCGCCGCCGTACAGTACAGCAGGAATTTCGTTGTTTTTACGCATAGCCTTCAAAGCTCTCTTCTGGTCTGCAGAAGTAGCGGCTACTTCTCTTGACTTTCCTTCTAATTGAAATGTCTTCATTTTGTTTTAATTTTTGTGTTACTCAAAATTAGATGTTTATGCTTTCTAATTTCCCATCACACGTACGGGGGTTAAAAGCGGTGCAAAGGTACGATTTATATTTATATCTGCAAAATCTTGTCTGCATGAATTTTCAGTTTCATAGGCATGAAACTGAAATTCCCTCGGCATGGAACGGTAGTTTCATAGGCATGGAATAGGAGTTTCATCGGTATGAAACTAAAAGTGCATGCCGGTTCAGAACCGGATTCCTTTTTGCCGGAGCAAGATTTCCGTATCGTCCCAAAGTTGTTTTTGCTGTGTATGATGCCGGATGCGTTCCGGCACATTCCTCTTTTTACAATTGGCATAACAACAACCGTTTTTATCTTTCGCCTCATTCGAAAGAGCCAGGTGGATGGCGGTTGCCGCACCTTGGGCCGGTGTTTTGATAAAGGGGCGGAACAGGATGTCGGTAAGCGGGTCGAACCAGGCTTGCATCGTGATCATGTTTGTACTAACAATTCCTGGGTCTGATGCATTTATGGTGATGCCCTTGTCCTGAATCCGCTTGGCAAGTTCCTGTGTGAACAGAAGCAAGGCCAGCTTGGTATTCCCATAGACCGGAATGCGGAAAAAGCGTCCGTTCTTCCCTTTTTCAAAGAAGTCTGGTTCGATCCGGCCGATAGCATACGTGCAGGATACTGTGTTTACAATGCGGCATCCCGGTTGCATCAGGGGTAATAACTGGCGGGTGAGCATGTAGGGTGCCACATAATTGACGCTTACGATTGTTTCCAACCCATCTTCAGTTTTGCGTACCGGAGTCGTCAGGATTCCGGCATTGTTCATCAGGAGGCTGACGGGACGTCCTTCTTTTAATAATTGACCGGTGAAATTGTTTACGGATGAGAGGGAAGCGAGATTGATTTCCCGCACTTCGATCTGAGTGTTACCGGTTTCTTGCTGGATCCGGGTGCATACGGGGACGGCTTTTTTCGGATCGAGGCAAGCCATAATCACCGGATAGCCTTCTTTTGCGAGGGCTGCCGTGATTACTTGTCCCATGCCTCCGTCGGCACCGGTTATGATGGCTAATCCTTTTTCCATTACTTGTATTCTAATTTCTCTATTTCTTTAATAATGCTTTTAGGCAAGTTCTGAATATGTTTATGGCATGCCATTTCGATGGAGTACATGCGAGCGATACAATAGTTGCTATGTCCGCAGTCGCAACGGGCATGTTCGTCTTCCTTCATCTTGTTTACGAATGACGGATCGTTGAGCAAGGCCCGCGCCATACTCACGAATTCGAAACCGTCGTTCAAGACTTCGTCTATCTTCTCGCGTGAGGTCAGACCGCCTACATAGACAAGCGGCATTTTCAACGCTGCCCTGAACTTCAGTGCATCTTCCAGGAAGTAAGCCTCTTTGAATGGTTCAGACGGGATCATGAACCGTCCGGCCATTTTGACTCCAAGCGGCAACCAACCGAAAGGCATATAATGCGTCATCGTATGAATCGGCATGGACCCCCGCATCACGTACATCGGAGCACGGCTGACGAAGCCACCGCTAAGTATCAAAGCATGTGCTCCACATTCGTCCTGCAAGGTACGGGCTACCTCGAGTGTCTCATCCAGCTCCATTCCTCCTTTGAAGCCGTCGCGCATATTCATCTTTACCAGTACTGCCATATCCTGTCCGGCTGCTTTCATCACTTCGTCCATGCACATTTTCATAAAACGCATCCGGTTTTGCAAGCTGCCGCCATATTCATCTTTCCGGTGGTTGGTATAAGGAGAAAGGAACTGGCTGATCAGATAACCGTGACCGGCGTGTATTTCCACAGCATCCATTCCGGCTTCGCGTGCCAGATGAACTGCTTGTCCGAACGCTTTTGCCATCGCTGTGATTTCGGAAGGTTTCATTCCCCGGACAAGAGTGGGGGAATAGATATTGAAACCGCCGGATGCGGAGATAGGCCTGCATCCGCAGATATTTTTGTGGGACATGTTCCCGCAATGTCCGAGTTGTACGGAGGCGGCCGCTCCTTCTTTGTGGATGGCATCAGTGATACGTTTTAATCCGGGGATGATATCCGGGCGCATCCAGAGCTGACGCTCGAAAGAAAGTCCACTTTGCGTAACAGCCGCATAGGCCAAAGTCGTCATACCGATCCCGCCGACGGCAACCGATTTATGGTAATCGTACAACATGTCGGAAGGCGCGTTTCCCGGGCACATGCTTTCAAATGCAGCTGCCCGTATCGTCCGGTTTCTCAGGGTCAACGGCCCGATTTTACCGGGAGTGAACAGTACAGATTCTTTTTCCATATCCATATGAGTTAGTCATTCAATATATAAAAGGAATAACCCGTTTCCGGTTTTCCAGTTCGTTGCCAAACATCGCTTTGTATTTATGGTAGATGGTATTTGCGCGAGGTACAAGGTTTGCAAATGTCCACCAAGCGAAAACAGCCCCGCTTGCGCTCCAGGTCAGGATTGCAAATCCGCACCATTCCACAATCTCCCCGAAGTAGTTAGCTGATGTCACATATCGGAACAGGCCTTTTTGGGGTAGATAATGATTCGTGTCGCCAGGCTTTCTGAGATGGCGGACAATATGGTCCGATTGGATATTAATTGCCATGCCGGTGAAAAATAAGATGGTCCCGGTGATAAATTGAGGGCTGTACAACCAACTTTCCGTATACATATCCTGCGGTGCCAGATGGAAAATCCATTCTCCCTGCATATAGCCGTTCAAGAGGTTAAAGGTGATTCCCATAAGCATGATGCCTGCCGGCATTTTGCTTTTGCCTTTTATCAGCAATGGAAAAATAAAAGACCGTTGGAAATAATGCAGTTCGAAGAATAAAAATATCAGGAACGGTACTGCCTCGAACTGCCGTTCCGATCCGTTCCATAACAAAAACATGACGATAAAAACCGGAGCTTCCATACAAATCCAAGCGATCTTGTTCGGTATCGGAAATCCCCATTTTTTATCGAACAACATTCCATAACCGGCTTCAACGAAGTAAAGGGCTATGAAAACAATGGCGGCGATAGCTGCCATTACGATTAGAAATAAGGTGAAATGTTCAATTGTCATCTTCGCGCGTTGATAATTTATAACCTCTTCCGTGAATGTTTATAATTTTGATAGTAGGATCATCCTGCAATAATTTGCGTAATTTGGTGATATAAACATCCATGCTACGGGCACTGAAATAGTTATCGCTTTTCCATATGACTTGCAGGGCGTGTATCCTCTCTACCATATTGTTTGCGTGTTGGCACAACAATGTGAGCAAATCAGCCTCTTTGGTCGTCAGCTTGGTCGTTTTGCCTTCTATGGACAAGAGCTGTTTGGGCAAGTCGAATTTGAATTTCCCGAAAAGATAGACCCTGGCCTCCTTCTTGTGCTGAGGTCGGTAACGGCTTTGTATCGCCTTAATCCGAGCCTGTAAGATATCAGCGTCAATAGGTTTGCGTATCACATCGTCCGCATGGAATGAAAACAGTAGTGCTATTTCTTCTCTCGTCGGATGTTCGCATAGGAAAACGACTGGTATGATATTTTCCGAACTTTTGATCATGGCAGCCAATGTCCGTGTTTCATTCGTGTCTATATCGTGGTCGATAATACAGAATGTGAAATTTCCGGAAAGGAGACCCTCATATGCCGCCTTTTCCTGATCGAATACTTGTGAGTTGTATCCGGTAGCTTTTATATAGTCCTGGATGATCGCTCCCTGATTATAGTCTTTACTGAAAATGAGAATGTTAAAAAGATCGTTCATTATATTCTTAAATTGTTTTTTCGATGTTCCAGACGAAAGCACGTAACCCTTGTGCTTCCGTCTTCTGATCCATCTGATGAAGTATCTCCAGGAAATGGTCGACTTTTTCGTCATCGACCATTGCCAGGATTGCCGAATTCAGTGTCGGCCAAGCGTGACTCCCATAGTGCGGCTCGCCGGTCTTACTTCCACGTCCTTGTACTTCGTCCCAGTATGTGAAGCCCCGGATGTTGTTCCGGTCCATCGCATTCAGGATCATTTCGTAATATGCTTGATTAAATGATACAAATATAGCTTTCATATTAACTTATTCCTAATTATTATTTATTCTTTTTTAGAAGATATTCCATTTCTTGCCATCTTGCGATGTCTGCGCCGGACTCCGTTTCCGGCAAATACACAGTATACGACCGGTACGATTACCAGGGTGATCAATGTTGACACCGAAAGTCCCCATGCAACCGTCATACCCATCGAACGCCACATTTCCGAACCTTCGCCTGTTCCGACTGCCATCGGGATCATACCCAATACGGTCGTCAGGGTGGTCATCAATACCGGGCGAAGGCGGGATTTTCCGGCTGTCACTACTGCGGTCAGGATTCCCATTCCTCTTTCCCTGCAAAGGATCGTGTAGTCGATCAGTACGATACCGTTTTTAACAACGATACCCATCAGCATAATCAGGCCGATCAATGCCATAACGCCCAATGGAGTCTGCGTGATTGCCAGCCCTAAGATTATGCCGGTGAAGGCGAAGGGGATGGAGAACATGATTACGAACGGGTCTGTCAGTGATTCGAACTGAGCGGCCATTACGATAAATACCAAAATGATGATCAGGATCATCAGGATTGTCAGGTCGAAGAAGGTGTCCATCTGGTCTTCGTACGTTCCTCCTAACTGCCAGCTGACATCCGAAGGTATATCCATCTCCTTCAATTGATTCCGGGCGGCTGTTACGATATCGCTCATGGCTGCACCTTTTCCGACTACTGCCGATACGGTAATAACGCGTTCGCGGTCTTTGCGTTCAATGGTCGGAGGTGTCATTCGTTCTACTACTTTACCCAGGTCGCGGATACGGATTCCCTGACCGGCACTATTATACACCAGGATATTCTCGATGTCTTCAACCGACTGGCGGAATTCAGGGGCGTAGCGTACTTTTATATCATACTCGTCACCGTCTTCGCGATATTTGGAGGCGGTAGAGCCGTTGATGCGGTTACGCAAAGCCATAGCAGCCGTTGTGATATTCAATCCGTTGATCGCCAGTTTTTCCCGGTCGAAATCAACTTGATATTCGGGTATGTAATCCTCACGGCTGATGTTGACCTGTGAACAACCTTTTACCTTACGCATCCTTTCGGCCAGCTCGGCGGCTACGGCATCGGTCCGGCCGAAGTCGAAACCATAAATCTCGACGTCGACAGCGTTTTGTCCGCCCATGCCTTCTTCCTGTCCACCTTCGATAACCTTAAAGGTTTTGATCTCCGGGTATTTAGCTAAATCCTTACGCATCTCTTCACAGATTTCAACCATACCGCGTTCACGATCGCCGACACTTGACATATTGATGTAATAATCGATAATATGTGTCCCGTTATTGCTCAATTGAGCCCAGGTATTATCGGAATCGGCTTGTCCCTCGGTAAAGTTGCTGGTTTTTATTTCCGGATATTTCTGTCGAAACAGTTCGTCGATTTCAAGCGCCAGTTTACGGGTGATGTCCTGGCGGGTTCCGACCGGCAACTCAATGTGAACACTGATCTGCGCATTATCCTGAGTCGGGAAAAATTCCGTCTTGATAGTCGGAACTAATAACATACTTCCCGCAAAGATCAAAGTTGCGCCGAATATAACCGTTTTCCGATGGCGTACCGCCCAATAAAGGAAATTGGAATAGCCACGATCCAGCGCATCCAATGCCTTTTCGATCGGCGTGAAGAACAAGGTGTACAAGCGGCCTTTTTTAGGATTTTGCTTGAGTAGTTGCGAACTCAACATCGGAGTCAGTGTCAAAGCTCCGACCGTTGAAACAATCATGATGATACTAACGATCCAACCTAACTGTTTGAACAGGATACCCGCCATACCCGTCACCATCGTCAGGGGCAGGAATACAGCCAACATGGTCAGGGTTGAGGCGATTACGGAAATAGCCACTTCGTTTGTCGCATGTACGGCCGCCTGTTTCGGGGCACTACCTCTTTCAATATGAGTTGTAATGTTTTCCAGCACCACGATCGCATCATCCACAACCATACCGATAGCAATGGAGAGTGAACTTAGCGAGATAATATTCAGTGTATTGCCGGAGGCAAGCAAGTAAGCGAATGAAGCTATCAGTGAGATCGGAATGGTCAGGATAATGATAAACGTTGCTCTCCATCGTCCGAGGAACACGAACACCACTAACATAACGATAACGAAGGTGATGAAAATGGTTTCTTTCAGGCTGTCGATCGTATTCAAGATATTAGTGGAAGTATCCATGATGACCCCCAACTTGACATCCGAAGGGAGACTTTTCTGGATTTCCGGCAGTTTCTGGTGAACCTTTTTGGCTATGTTCACCGAGTTGGCCCCTGATTGTTTTTGGATAACGATCATACCGCCTTTTTTTCCGTTATTGTAAGTCTCCTGGGCACGCTCTTCGATGCTGTCTTCAATGCGGGCGACATCACGTAGGTAGATCGTTTTATTATCCTTATGACCGATTACAAGATCGTCCATTTGATGTGCATCCGTAAATTCACCTTGTACGCGGAGCGCATAAGCGTTGGAACCGATATCCACGCTACCGCCCGGGGTGTTCCGGTTCTCCTGTGCGATAATTGCGGATATTCCTTCGATTGAAACTCCGTATGCTTCCAGTTTGTACGGATCGCAATAGACTTGTATTTCACGTGTCGGCGTACCGGAAATGGAAACCGCTCCTACACCACTGATGCGTGCAAGTGGGTTCGATACCTTGTCGTCCAGAATCTTGTATAGGGCGTTTGTACTCTCTTCCGCCGTAACCGACAGGATGATAATCGGAATATCGTTCGTTCCGAATTTGAAGATAATAGGATTATCCACATCATCCGGTAGCATTGGCTCGGCAACGTCCAGTTTGTCACGCACGTCATTGGTTGCCACGTCGATATCCGTACCATAGTCGAATTCGAGTGTGATGATCGAGATGTTTTCACGCGACTGTGACGTGATGTGTTTCAGGTCGCTGACGCTGTTCAATACGTTCTCCAGTGGTTTGGAGACGTTCATTTCGATATCCGCAGCACTGGCGCCGGCATAGGAGGTCATGACCATGATCGTGTTTGTCTCGATCTCCGGCAGCAAGTCTACTGATAATCTGGTTAATGAAAAAAGACCGAAGATCACGATTGCCACAAAGACAAGGGCAGTCGTAACCGGCTTTTTTACCGCTGTTGCATATAAGCTCATAGTGTTTGTCTCTTACTTTTCGATTTCTACTTCCATTCCGTTATTCAGTCGGCTTTGACCGGATACTACTACCTGGTCGCCGCTGTTTACCCCCGAAATGACTTCATATTTATTCCCCATACGGCGTCCTAACTCTACTTTCTCGTAGGAAACTTTACCGTCTTTGTATACATATATATAGCGGTCTCCTGCACCGGACTGTTTTACGATGGCGAGATCCGGAGCGACCACATGGTTTTGTGTCCCGAAACCGATCGTCACGCGGGCGAACATTCCCGGACGGACACGCTCGTCATTGTTGTCGATTTTGATTTCGACAGGGAATGTGCGTGTATTCGGATCGATAGTCGGGTAAACCAGGCTGACTTTCCCTTTGAATACTTCGTCTCCGTATACATCCAACCGGATGTCGACATCTTTCCCCTTTTTTACTTTTGTGAAGAGGCTTTCGGATACGTTGATCAGCAGTTTGACCGGACGGATCTGTTCAACGGTGAAGATAGGCAAGCCTCCGCTATACATATCTCCGCTATCATAATTGCGGGCGGTGACGATACCGGTGATCGGACTCAGTAACTGTGTGTTTTCTTGTAAATTCTTGTAGGTCGCACGGCTTATGTCCAACTGTGTTTTCTGTGCATCCCAGGCTGATTTGGAAGCACCGCCTACTTTGTACAGTTCGTCGATACGTTTGAACTCCAGCTCCTGGTTGTCCAATTGTATTTTGGTCTGTTTGAGGTTGGTCTCATCCATCTTGACCAGGAGTTGGCCTGCTTTTACATGATCGCCGACTTCTGCAAACAACTTCTCTATGCGTACCGGGGTTTGCGGGGCGATGTTATTCGAGATGTTGGCCTCGACTGTTGCTGTAAATTCACTGATCTGCTCTACGTCTTGTGCAGATACAGTCTCTACTCTCACAATAGCTTTGTTGCTGACAGTTTCTGTTTGTGTCGAATCTTTCTTTTCGCCTGAACAGGATAACAGTAAAGGTAGAATGAGGAGTGATATGAAGTGTTGTCTTTTATTTGTTTCCATTTTGTGATATTTTTATTCAATGTCTACTTTTTATTCCTTAAAATTCTTGCTGGCCTAACACCTTTTCCAGGTCAGCCTTTGCTACCATATAATCGTAAATAGCCTGGTTGAAATTCAGTTTGGCCTGTGTCAACGCTAATTCCGAATCGTTCATCTCGAGCAGAGTCCCGGCACCTGTGTCATAGCGTTTCTGTGAGATCATATACCCCCGTTCGGCTTGTTCCACTCCCTTCTGTGAGGCGTCGAAGCGTTTGACGCAGGTATTCATATTATCTATATATTGCTTGATTGCCAGTTGCAGGTTTCGCTGTGTATCCTCTCTTTGCAGGCTCAATTGTTCGATCGAATTTCTTGTTTGTTTGATCTTATAGAACTTACTACCGCCGGAGAAGATCGGAATGGAAAGTGAGACACCGACCATAGAGTAGGGGTTCCACATATAGTCTTTGAACTTGAAGTCGTTGTTCATGGCTGTCCACTGATACAAACCGGTGAGCGACAGCGTCGGCAAATAATCGAACTTTTGCATGGTCAGTGTCTTTTCCAGTTGCTTGGCTTGTAAATCCATTTGTTTCAAATCTGTATTATTAGCCAATGTCGTGTCTGTCGAAAGAAAATCGCCGAATAAATCTTTTTCAAAATCGGTCAATTGTCCTTCACATTCGATGTTTATGTCCAGGTCTATGCCTAATAAAGCTTTTAATTGCCATTTGGCGAGAACCAGTGCGTTTTCTGCCTGCAACATATTGGGCTCGCTATTCTTTACGGTAACATTGGCGCGTATCAGGTCATATTCGGCGACAGTTCCCTGTTCAAACTTACGCTTGATATCCAGGTAATTTTCCATCGCGTTGTCATAGCTTTCCTTAAATACGCGGTATGAATCGTTAGCAAGAAGCACGCCGTAATACCCTTTCTTTACCTGGTTGACCATCGCAATTTTGGAAGAACGTGCCTGTTCGATTGCCAATTCCACATCGACAGCCGAGATACTCAGGCTTTTCCAAAGAGCAGCGTTGACAATCGGCATCGAGGCGTTGAAACCGAGGTTCCAGTTATTATCACGTCCCACTTCAATCCCTTCATCCATATTCGGCATGTCTTCCATGCCTGGTATTTCGGTACTTCCCATGTCGAAGCCGTCCATATACATCACTTGTTTTTTCAAGGTCCGGTTGTAGTCGGCTGCAAAACTGACTTGGGGAAATAGAGCGGCATATGAACCTTTCTGTGCATATTTTTTCTTCTGGATTTCCTTATTAGCCACTTTTACAGTAGGGTTTTCGCTCAGCGCGATCTCAAGAGCTTTTCCTATATCGAGAACGAGTGTGTCCTGAGCTTTTGCGGAGGTAAAGGCCAGAGAGGGGAGTAACATTATCACTACCCACATCATCTTTTTAGTAATTAAGATTTGTCTCATTTAGAATAAGTAAATTTGATTTTTAATAAAATCGTTTGTTCAATCTAATTGCTTCTGTGTATATTTCAATAAATAACGGTCTAAAATGGCAATACCTTTTTCAGTAGAGATTCCCCGGAGGAAGGTATAAAGAATCGTATTGAACACTTCGGCCACGGAATGGTTGGAGAGGGCTTTGGACGGACGGATCATCTTCGCCTGCTCTTTCGCCAGCAAAGCTACAATTTCGAAGTTAATATTCGGTTGAAAAACACCTTCTTTTGCCCCTCTTGACAGTAGTTTTATACATTTTTTCAAAAATCGGGATTTTTCTTCTTCTGTTTTTTGCAATGCTTTCGGATAACGTTTCAGATCATCATAGAACTTCCGGTTAAACCAGCGAGGTCGCCTCATAAGCTCTTCATAAAAAAGCAAGGCAATTTCAAGAGCTGTTATCGGCTCGGATTCAAGTTGCTTCATGGATAGCTTCATTTTGGTATAACTCAGGTTTATACATTCTGTTAGTAGAGTCTCCTTATCTTCGAAAAGTTCATAAAGAGTCCGTTTGGATATACTCGCGTTATGAGCGATATCATCCATACTGACATTCTTGATCCCGTGTTCCGAAAATAAGTCGAATGCCGTTAACATTATTTGTTCTTTTATGATCATCGATTTTAATGATTACTTTTTATACGATCAGATGTTGCAAAGGTCTGTCTAATTTGGAAAACTAAAAAGGTTTATTCTGTTACGGAATTAGTCGAAAACGAATAAATGAAGCCTTCTTTATTCCTAAAAAACCGTTATTCATTGGTAAAAAATGAAACATATTTCTGTTTGTTGAAAAAATGTTTACCTTTGCAAGTACACGATTAGTAAATATGTAAAGATGGAAAAACTTCCTTTAATAGAATTGGCGGAGTTGAATAAGAGTATTATTTTCCGTGATAGTTTTCAGGATATTTTTTCGATTGCGGATCTGGACGGAGGTATGGATATCGGAGATCCCGACTCGCCTGAGCGTTTTGCTCCGATGCGGTTGAACGCACTTTTGATGGTGCTGACTTTTGAAGGGACGCTTGAAATCCATCTGGATTATGTTTCTTACACTGTCAAACCGAATAGTTTTATAACGATCATGCCTACGCATGCTCTCCAGCTTGACAAAATCAGTAAAGATTTTAAAGGTCGCTTGCTGATTGCATCCAAAGAGTTTCTGGACGATTGTAATCCTGGTGGGGGTAACCGGACTCAGGCAATCGCTAACTATATGGAGGTTCGGAAGAATCCTTGCACGGAGCTGGAACCGGAAGAAGCAGTAAAACTGGCCGGAAATATGCAGATTATACGGGATAAGATGAGGGAACGTACTCATTTTTATCAGAAAGAACTGGTGCAGAACGCCTTTATCGGCTTCCTGCTGGAGTTGGGAAATATAATGTTAAGCAAGAAAGACCGTTTGATCCGGCCGACTCTTTCCCGCAAGGAAGAATTGTTCGAACAGTTTCTGCAATTGTTGTTTGAACATTGCAAGGAACAGCATGTAGTTACTTTCTATGCTGAAAAGTTGTTTATCACACCGCAGTATCTATCATTGATACTGAAGGAATTGACAGGTAAATCTGCTAATAAGTGGATAGACGATGCCCTGATCGTCGAGGCGAAAATTCTTTTGAAAGCTCCTCAGGCAACTGTCCAGCAGGTGGCGGATATACTTCATTTTTCCGACCAGTCGACTTTTGGAAAATTCTTTAAGAAACATATGGGGATTTCTCCGATGGAGTACCGTAAGTCCTGAAACGGGCGGTACTCCGTTTTCTTTTATCTTTTACTGAACTTATACCAGTTGATCAGTTCGGAAATACCATAGACCAGGCAAGCGACTCCGAAAATCACAAATGTGTTGGCGGCTGCTCCGAACGGGTAGGCGAGGATCATAACTCCTGTTATCAAAATCAGGGACGGTAGGATGTAAAAACCATAGGGTACGGTACTCCATTTGCGGGCGGAAACCAGCGAAATCAGTTGTTGTGCACCTGCAAGAACCAGTAAAGCTCCTAAAATATACATTAGTATGCTAACGAAAAACTGCGGCATGATCACTAACCATGCTCCGAACAGGATACTGCCCGCTCCGTCGATCGGAAACATCGGGCTTGGCTCTCCTTCTACTTTTTCGCGGGTGAAATAATTCAAGAGCGAGAATAATCCCGGTATGATAAAACAAATCCCGATTGTTATTACCAAATAAGTAACGGCCGCTTCCGGCCAAAGAACCAATACAAGTCCCAATACGATTGCAAATATGCAGCGCAGGACTGATCCATTTAAACTTTTCATCTTATGTCTATTTTATTCTTTCTTTATATATAACAACGAAGATACACTTTTTTCTTTGGACTGGAAAGAAAAATGAAGAATACCCGTCTCCTTTTCGATTGACAAAATGTTACTGCCCTACAGTGAAAAACTATTTTCTACCCCATGAAAATGGAATTACTATAGCGGGTAATATTTTTTCACATATCTATATGGAGAGAATTTACCTCCTTTTGCTGTCAAAAAGACAAAAGATGTTTTTTCTCTCCCCCTTGTTATATGAATGAAATTATGTAACTTTGCAGTTTTGAAATGCGAGTGTGCAATTAAAAGATAATTAAAATATTACTATCGTGGCAGATACAAAGTACATCTTCGTTACGGGCGGCGTGGTCTCTTCATTAGGTAAGGGAATTATTGCCGCATCATTGGGTAAACTACTTCAGGCAAGAGGTTACAAGGTTACCATTCAGAAATTTGATCCCTATATCAATATCGATCCGGGTACGCTGAACCCGTACGAACATGGGGAATGCTATGTTACCGTAGACGGACATGAAGCGGATTTGGACCTCGGACACTACGAGCGTTTTCTGAATGTTCAGACAACCCGCGCAAATAACATCACTACAGGGCGCATCTATCAGAGCGTTATTAGCAAAGAGCGTAAAGGGGATTACCTGGGAAAGACTGTGCAGGTGGTGCCTCATATCACGGACGAGATCAAGCGCAATGTGAAATTGCTGGGAAATAAATACAAATTTGATTTCGTGATCACTGAAATCGGCGGTACGGTCGGTGATATCGAATCTCTTCCATTTATCGAAAGCGTGCGTCAGTTGAAATGGGAACTGGGAAAGAATTGTATATGTGTACATCTTACTTATGTGCCTTATATCGCGGCTGCAAAAGAATACAAGACCAAACCGACACAGCATTCCGTAAAACAACTGCAGGAGTTGGGGATTCAGCCGGATGTTCTGGTATTGCGTACCGAGCATGAGTTGAGTGCCAATTTGTTAAGTAAAGTGGCTCTCTTCTGTAATGTAGCGCAGGATGCCGTTATACAGTCAGTCGACGTTCCGACGATTTACGAAGTTCCGTTGGTATTGCAGCGTCAGAAGATGGACGAAGTGATCCTGCGTAAAGTCGGGCTGGAAGTCGGACCGACACCTGAGATGAAGCCTTGGCATCAGTTCTTGCAACGTAAGGTGGATGCTACTGAAACAGTAAAGATCGGCTTGGTCGGTAAATATGTCGAACTACAGGATGCTTATAAGTCAATCGACGAATCTCTGCTGCAGGCTGCTATTTATAATGATCGTAAGCTGGATTTGCATTTGTTCCATTCCGAAAAACTGAATGACGGCAATGCAGCCGAATTGTTGAAAGATATGGATGGAATCCTGATCGCTCCGGGATTCGGGCAGCGTGGTATTGAAGGGAAATTTGCCGCATTGAAATATGCTCGTGAAAACGATGTCCCTTGCCTGGGTATCTGTTTGGGTATGCAGTGCATGGTGATCGAATTTGCCCGCAACGTAATGGGGCTGACGGAAGCCAACTCGACGGAAATGGAACCCAATACCCCATATAAAGTGATCGACCTGATGGAAGAGCAGAAAAACGTAACCAATATGGGTGGTTCTATGCGTCTGGGGGCATACGACTGTATCTTGAAGGAGGGGTCTAAGGCTTATGAAGCGTATGGACAGACACACATCCAGGAACGTCATCGCCATCGTTTCGAGTTCAACAGCGAATATCGCGATAAGTTCGAAGCTGCCGGCATGATGTGCGTAGGTGAAAATCCGGAATCGAACTTGGTTGAAGTGGTAGAGATTCCTGCATTGAAATGGTTTGTGGGTGTTCAGTTCCATCCGGAATATAACAGCACGGTCGTTAATCCTAATCCTCTTTTCGTTAGCTTTGTAAAAGCTGCAGTTGAAAATAAAAAATAAAAATTATAGATGGATAAAAACACGATAATAGGTTTCCTGCTTATTGGAGTTGTCTTAATTGTATTTACTTGGTTGAACCAGCCTACACCGGAACAGATAGAAGCACAGCGCCGGATGCAGGATTCGATCGCCCAGATAGAATACGCAAAGCAGCTGGAACAGCAGAAAGAGTTGAATAGAGAAGCAAAAGCGGACGACGAACTGGCTGGCTTGCCCGATTCCGTACGGCTTGCCCGTTTACAGAACACGTTTGGTGTTTTCGCCGATGCAATGGTTGGAGAGGAGGGTTCCACTGTCTTGGAAAACGAGCTGGTTGAAGTCCGTTTGGCTAATAAGGGAGGACGTGTCGGATATGTCCGCCTGAAAAAGTACGATAATTATAAAGGTGAACCTTTAGTGCTTTTCGATGAAAAGGACTCGAAGTTCGATTTTACTTTGATTACGGCTGATAATCGCGTGGTAAATACCGGTGATTTGTATTTTACCCCTGTAAAAGGAAATGATCAGAACAGCATCACCATGCGTCTGAATACAGGAGAAGGCAGTCATCTGGATTTTATCTATAGTTTGAAACCGGACGATTATATGTTGCAGTTCTCCATTAAGGGAACTGGCCTGAATGGTGTACTGTCACCGGGTACGACTGCATTGGACTTGTTATGGCAACAAAAAATAACCCAGCAGGAAAAGGGACGTAAGTTTGAAGACCGTTATGCAACAGTGTACTATAAATTTATGGCCGACGATGTGGAGTACCTGAGCGAAACCAAGAACGACAGCAAACAATTGTCTAACCGGTTGAAATGGGTCGCTTATAAAGACATGTATTTTTCTTCTATCCTGATCGCCGGAAACGAAGGATTCGAGTCGACGACTATCGATTCGAAGATGCTGCCCGAAGACGGTTCTTTTCTGAAGGAGTATAAGACAACAACGTCCGTACCTTTCGATTTGAAGGGGAATGAAGCGACGGATATGCGTTTCTATTTTGGTCCCAATCAGTTCTCCCTGTTGAAATCTTACGATGATGATGTAGAGAAAGCCGATCAACTGGATCTGGAAAAGATCGTTCCGCTGGGATGGGGTATTTTCCGTTGGGTGAACCAGTATTTCGTCATTCCGTTGTTTAATTTCCTCGGACAATTTATTCATAGCTACGGCTTGCTGATCTTCCTGTTGACGGTTATCGTAAAATTGATCCTGTTCCCGTTGACGTATAAGTCTTATATGTCATCGGCCAAGATGCGCGTATTACGTCCGCAGGTGGAAGAGCTCAATGCTAAATATCCGGGACAGGATAAGGCTGTAGAACGCCAGCGTGCGACAATGGAACTGTATAGTCGCGCCGGAGCAAGTCCGATGGCAGGATGTGTTCCGATGTTGTTGCAGATGCCGATCCTGGTCGCTCTGTTCATGTTCTTCCCGTCAGCAATCGAATTGCGTCATCAGAGTTTCCTTTGGGCGCACGACTTGTCTACTTATGATGCGATTGTAAGTTGGAATACATATATTCCTATTATTACGCCGTACTTCGGTAACCATATCAGTTTGTTCTGTTTGTTGATGACCGTAACGAACATTATATATACGAAGTTCAATATGGAACAGACGAATACCGGACAGCAGCAGATGCCGGGGATGAAAGCGATGATGTATATGATGCCGCTGATGATGCTGGTATTCTTCAACCAGTATGCATCCGGTTTGACTTACTATTACTTCATCTCTACATTGATCACGATCTTGCAAACTATCATCTTCCGTTATACGATTGACGAAGATAAGTTGCTGGCCAAGTTGGAAGAAAACAAAAAGAAGCCGATGAAGAAGTCCGGTTTCATGAAGCGCCTGGAAGAAGCTCAGAAAGCTCAACAGGCTCAGTTGGAAAGACAGAAACAGCAGCGGGAGAATAACCGTCGCCGTTAAGAAGTCAAATCTGATGTGATAAAAGGAATGCCGATTGCTCTCCAAAGCAACCGGCATTCCTTTTTATGCGGATACCGATTCATTTGTCAGTTGATGCTCGTGTTTTTCAAGAAAGCCAGTGCCTTTTCCATATCCTCCGGTGTGTCGATACCGATTGTTTCCTGCTGGGTAATTCCTACTTTGATCTTGTAGCCGTTTTCCAGCCAGCGCAGTTGTTCTAAGCTTTCAGTCAGTTCCAGGGGAGATTGGGGTAAATGAGTGATCTCCTTGAGTGTGTCGGCGCGGTAAGCATATAGTCCGATATGCTTGTAATAGGTATGGTTCGGAAGCCATTCGGTATATTTCCTGCCCCTCATATAAGGTATAATCGAACGGCTGAAGTACATGGCTTCATTGTTCTTGTTCAAGACCACTTTCGGTGAATTGGCGTTGAATAAGGTCGTTTCGAAATCATCATCCGGTCGAAAGGGTTTTACCAAGGTGGCGATTTGGATACTGTCATCGATGAAACATGCTTTTAGTATTTCGATCTGTTCCGGTTGGATGAAAGGTTCGTCACCTTGTATGTTAACAACCACGTCATATCCGTCTCCTATTTTACAATACGCTTCATAACAACGGTCTGTACCGCTTTTGTGTTGGTCGGATGTCATAACGACATGGCCGCCGAAAGCTTGGACGGCAGCTTCTATACGGTCGTCGTCCGTAGCTACGCAGACTGCATCAAGCACATTTTGGACTTGTTCGTATACCCGTTGAATCATCGGTTTGCCTGCCATATCGGCAAGTGGTTTCCCCGGAAAGCGGGTAGAGGCGTAGCGTGCGGGAATTATTCCTATAAACTTCATGATGTATAATGTATAATTTATAATGTATGATTCATAAAATTGTCCATTGTCAATTATTTACCGTTTTCCCCTCGCTCAACAGCAGAACCTTCTCATGTTCTCCAACAATCCATACAATATCACCCTCTTCAAAAACGGTCGAAGGAGATGGATTTTTGATGGAAGAGGTTCCTCGTTCGATACCGATGACCAGGCAGGCGGACTTGTCCCGTATGCCGGATTCCAGAATGGTACGCCCGATCAGATGGGAGCCTTCGGCGATAGTGAATTGCTCCATATTGACTTCATGTGTCGTCTGCTCCTTATTGGTTTGGGCTTTTTTATATCGTTCGACTATATATTGACGGAAATGTTCAAGATCGTCATCCGCACCGACTACTACCAATTTGTCAAATGGATAGAGGCGTTCTTCTCCTCCGGGTATATTAATCCGTTGTTCTCCTCGAATAATTGTCACGATGTTTACATTACATTTCTGTCGGAAGTTGAGTTCTTTTAAGGTCTTTCCCATGCTGGGAGAGTTCTGCTTCACTTCAAAATCGGCTAAATGCAAGTCACGTTCCAACAGGTGGTTGGCAAAACGTTGGTTGATCGGTGCTTTCCGTTCGTTTTCCAATTCGCGTGCGGAGAGGTTACTGAAGAAATGCCGTTCCATCAGGATGGATTGTCTTTTCAACCGTTTGGATAAAATGACAATAACTATGACAGTTGCTGCGATCGCCAGTACGATACCGACTGCGGCATTCAGCAAACGGGCGACGGGCAGCATGACCAGGCCGATACATAATATAATACGTAAAATGATCAATGAAACCAATGGCCCCCGATTGTACTTGCTATCCAGCCATAATTGTTGGAACTCGGCTGAGTGGTTTTTCTTCATCATGATCGCACGCAACATGGGGGCTATTAATAGAAGGATCAGAACGAGTGAGATCCCCGCTCCCCGTATGCCCGGAAGTTCCTTCATGATAAAAGGTGCTATGAACTGAAGCCAGATAAAGATCAGGACAAGGGTAACGGCTGTATAAGTGCCGACTATACGGACCAGTGCCTTCAACAGTTTATTCCAGGCGCTTTTCTGGTGTATGGTATTGGAGCCGGAAGAATAGCGTTCGAGAAATTTCATCCATGACTTCGGTATGACCTGATCGGCAGCCCGGCATGCCGGTTCTGCCATACGAATCATATAAGGTGTAAAGAAAGTCGTAACAACTGAAACCGCCACGACAATAGGATAGAGGAAATTATCGGTTACCCCTAATGACAGTCCTAACGATGCAATGATAAAAGCGAATTCACCTATTTGAGCGAGAGAGAAACCGGATTGTATGGCTATCTTGACCGGTTGGCCGGAAAGCAATACCCCAAAACTGGCAAATAGTATTTGTCCGGCCATTACGACCAGTGTAAGGATTAGAATCGGAATTTTGTATTCCCACAGTAATGCCGGATCGATTAACATTCCGACTGAGACAAAGAATATGGCCCCGAAAAGATCTTTTACAGGTTTGATAATATGTTCGATATGTTCTGCGTCGATCGTTTCTGCCAGGATAGATCCCATAACGAAAGCTCCCAAGGCTGAAGAAAAACCGGCTTTCGTGGCAATGATGACCATTCCGAGGCATAGTCCCAGACTGACGATCAACAAGGTCTCGTCATTCAGGAAAGTCCTGGCTTTTTTCAGAAAAGAGGGAATCAGATAAATGCCGATAACGAAACAGAACAGCAGAAAAACTCCCAGTTTGACCACGCTGTTGAGCAACTCCATTCCTTCCACGTGTTTGCTGACTGCCAATGTAGACAGTAAAACCATCAGTAAAACGGCAAACAGGTCTTCGACAACAAGGATTCCGAAAACCACTCCGGCAAACCGCTGGTTGCGCAGTCCCATGTCGTCGAACGCTTTGAAGATAATCGTTGTAGACGACATGGAAAGCATTCCTCCGAGGAAAAGACTGTTCATATGTCCCCAACCTAATGACAATCCGGTAGTATAGCCAAGTGTCATCATGCCTATCACGATGGTAATAGCCCCGATCACTGCTGTTCCGCCGACTTTCATCAGCTTTTTGAAACTAAAATCAAGCCCTAAAGCGAATAGAAGGAAGATCACGCCTATATCCGCCCAGATGCGGATGCTTTCTACATTCGTGACAGTCGGTATTTGTGTGATGGAAGGGCCGGCAAGAAGTCCGGCTACGATATATCCGAGTACGACCGGTTGCTTTAATTTTTTGAAAAGCAAGGTAACCAATCCCGCTGAAATCAATATGACAGCAAGATCCGATATAAGAGATGGTATTTGAGACATGCTTTCGTTGTTTTTCCGTTGGCAAAGTTATGTATTTATTTTAATTTTGCCGGTCTAAAAAATTGCCAAAATGAAGAAGATACATCCGATAGAAGCGTTGATAGAGCAAGGAGAACACCAACAACTTGATTTTAAATTCGAAGTGAGCGACAGTAAGAAGATTGCGCGTACGCTGAGTGCTTTTGCCAATACTGACGGGGGACGCCTTTTGATCGGTGTGAAAGATAATGGGAATATCTCTGGTGTCCGAAGCGAAGAAGAATATTATATGATTGAAGCAGCCTCCAGGATGTATACCCGCCCGGAAGTCCCCTTTGAGGCGACCCGCTGGGAGGTGAACGGCAAGACGGTTCTTGAAGTATATATCGCCCCCAGTCCGGATAAACCGCATACGGCTCCTGATAAGGATAACAAGTTTAAAGCCTATATAAGGGTTGCCGATGAAAATATATTGGCCAATGAAGTGTTGGTGCTTGCCTGGCAGAAAAAGCATAAACGGGACGGGACTTTATTGAAGATAAGCAAACCTGTGGAGCGTTTGTTTGCTTATCTGGATGATCATCCCCATATCAATGTCAGCCAGTTTTGCCGGATCGGACGGATCAATTATTACACCGCAAAGAATATCCTAAGTGACCTCCTGGCCATGAACGCCCTGCAATATATCGTAATCGACAAACATATCTTATATCAGCGTATCCCTGCATAGAGGCGACCTTTATGGCCGCCTTACAATGTGTTAAAGATTTTCTACATACACTTGTGCATTCTCGAAACGGACCACTTTGACCTTGTCCCCTTTCTCTATAAAACCTGATTCGGAAACCCCGTCATAAAATTCTCCGTCGACCGAAACTTTCCCGGAAGGGCGCAATACGGTGGCAGCTATTCCCTCTTTCCCTACCAGTGAAGATAGGTCAGGAGATGATATAGCATCTTTCAAATCCGTATTCAGCGCGACTTTCCGGAACATTCCCCGGTGTCCGATCTTATTGGACAGCCAGATCATCAGGCCGAAGCCGGCCACTAATCCGACCAGGACCGTCAATGTCGCTTCCCCGATCTCTTTTCCGCTGACTCCTTCGAAATCGAAATTATCGTTATTCAGTAAGCCCATGACCAGGCCGCCGATAACCAATACGATACCGCTTATTCCGGCAACCCCGAATCCCGGAATGATGAAGATTTCTACTGCGAGCAATAGAATGCCGATGATGAAGATCAGAATTTCCCAATTTGCCGCCAGTCCGTCTATATAGAGTGGTGCAAAGTAGAGGACTGCTGCCAGTAGGGCGGCCGCAGAGGGGAAACCTAGCCCTGGTGTTTGCATTTCAAAGTAAATACCGCCGATGATAATAATGATCAGAATAGACTGAAAAATAGGGTTCATTAAAAATCCTTTTAAATCATCTTGCCAACTGGGTGTATAACTTCTCATTTCGTAGTCTTTATATCCCAAATATTGCGTGATTACTTCATCCGGATTTTCGGCTATGCCGTCGCAATATCCCCACTTTTGAGCTTCCTGCGCTGTGAAAGTAAGGACTTTTCCTGTGTCTATCAGGTTGGGAATAGCCACCCGTTCGTCTACCATCGCTTCAGCTATCAACGGATCTCGTTTCCATTTGTATAAAGTATCGTTTTTTTGAATGATTGTATCCTGTCCGTGCGCTTCGGCTGTCGAACGCATCATGGAGCGCATATAGGACTGGTATTTGTCCGGCATGGCTGCCCCTGTTTGGTTCACGACAGTGGCTGCCCCGATGTTTGCGCCTTTCCGCATATAAATTTTCTTGCATGCGATGGAAATGAGCGCTCCGGCAGAAGCGGCATTGTTGTCGATAAAGACATAGACTGGGATGGAATTGTACAAAATGGCCGTACGCATCGAGTCTGCCGCATCCACTTGGCCGCCGTATGTGTTCATATGGATCAGGACGGCATCTGCCCCCAAGGCATTGGCTTCCGCCAGACCACCTCTAAGATACAGGCGCGTGGTATTGCTTATCTCCTTTTTTATATCGATTTTATATACTAACGGGTGCAAGGTGTCTGCCGCTGATATAAATGGGGCTATCTGGACCAATATGATAGCTAAAAAAAGTCCTAAATTTTTCTTCATTTTATATTATTCTCCATCTCTTTTACATGTTGTACGAATTTGTAACATACATGTTGTGAATTTTGTATTTTAGTTGCTTGAAAACTTGTAAATACTGCTCATTTTCAAAGCTGTTTGTTATAAATGTATTAAGTTACGATTTTTAATATTAATAATCATCAAACCGCATTGTAATTAAAATATTATTCCTACATTTGTAATGTCCTTCAATGCTGAAGGATAATGCCAAACCGGTATTAAACAAATAAAAAAATAAGTAATATGAATGCGTTGCAATTTCAGAAAAAATTATTGAGCATGCAAGAAAACATGATGAATTTTGCATTAATGCTCACCGCAAATCGGGATGACGCCCAGGATTTGATGCAAGACACAACGCTGAAAGTTTTGGACAATCAGGAAAAGTTTGTAGATAATATTAATTTCAAAGGATGGGTCTTAACTGTGATGCGTAATATCTTCATAAATAATTACCATAAAATCGTTCGTACACAGACTGTCGTTGACCAAGGTGTCGACCTGTATAATCTGGATGTAGTGAATGATTCAGGTTTTGATTCTCCTGACGGTGCTTATCAGATCAAAGAAATAACAAAAGCGATAAATAGTCTGAACGATGAACTGAAGGTTCCGTTCTCCATGTTTTTGAGTGGTTACAAGTATAATGAGATTGCAGAAAAGCTCTGTGTTCCTCTGGGGACGGTTAAGAGTCGTATCTTCTTCGCTCGTCAGGAATTACAGAAAGTCTTGAAAGATTTTCATCGGAGTTGAGGTGAAGTTTAAAATAAATATGTGAAAAAATAAACGGGGGTATCCAAGAGGTGCTCCCGTTTATTTTTATTACTTTTGGCGCAAAATTCTAAACGGAAATGAGAAGTTTTGCAAGTGATAATAATTCGAGCGTTCATCCTTTGGTGATGGATGCTGTGATAAAGGCGAACGATAATCATGCAGTAGGATATGGTGACGATCCCTGGACAGCAGCAGCTACAGCGAAAATAAGAGAAGTGTTTGGCGAAATGGCATCGCCTTTTTTTGTTTTTAACGGAACGGGGGCGAACGCTGTAGCTTTGCAGGCAGTGACACGTCCGTTTAATAGTATTTTGTGTGCTGAAACAGCTCATATTAATGTGGACGAGTGTGGTGCTCCTGCCCGTATGACCGGCTGCGCTGTCGTGACGATTCCGACTCCGGACGGAAAACTGACACCGGAATTGATCAAACCTCGGCTGCATAATTTCGGTGTCTGCCATCATTCACAGCCGAAAGCTGTCTATATTTCACAAGTTTCCGAGTTGGGGACGATTTATACGATCGAGGAGGTCAAGGCGATTGCCGATTTGTTACATTCTTATGACATGTATCTGCATATGGACGGTGCACGTTTGGCGAATGCCTGCGCTTATCTGAATTGTTCGATGCGAGAGATAACCGTTGATGCCGGGGTGGATATCCTCAGTTTCGGGGGAACCAAAAATGGGATGATGATGGGAGAGGCAGTCGTCTCTTTCCGTCCGGAAATAACCGAAAATTTGCAGTATTTCAGAAAGCAATCTGCTCAATTGGCTTCCAAGCTGCGTTATCTTTCCTGTCAGTTTATCCCTTATCTTGAAAATGACCTGTGGCTGGAAAACGCAAGAAGAGCTAATCATAGTGCTTATCGTTTGGCTGAAGCGTTGAAAAAGTATCCGCAGATACGGTTTACCCAGAAAATAGAATCCAACCAGCTTTTCTTTACCATCCCCACGGAACCGTTAAAGAAGTTGCAAGAGAAATATTTCTTCTATATGTGGAATGAAGAAGCCAACGAAGCACGGCTTGTCACTTCGTGGGATACGACGGAAGAGGATATTGACGCTATGATACGGACGTTGGACGCCCTGTTCTGAGTAAAAAAGCCGTAGGGCTGCCTACCGTTCCCTTATAGGGAAATTTGCGTTCCCTGCCGGGGAAACATCCGTTTCCCGCTGAGGGAACTCCCGTTTCCTGCCAGGGGAACGGAAATTTTTCCAGCTTCCTGCTGCTGGTGTGCCGGCGGGTAACGTGGATTATGTATGGTGTTCCAAATGAAAATAACTACTTTTGCGTCAAATTTGTAAATAGAGCGATAAAATGAAACAAGCGGTTTGGCTGGCGGCAGCATTGATGATGTTGTTGCCTCTGGGGAAAGTCTACTCGAAGGAGAGGAGCGAACGCGAAAATAACACGTTGCGTATCATGAGTTATAACATCCGTAACGGCAGAGGAATGGACGATATGACCGATTTCCGGCGTACGGCGGAAGTGATCAATAAAGTTTGCCCCGATGTCGTGGCCGTACAGGAGCTCGACAGTGTGACAGGCCGTAGCGGAGGAAAAGATGTTTTGCGGGAAATAGCCGGACTCACCCTGATGCATCATATTTACGCCCCGGCAATTGATTATGACGGAGGGAAATACGGTATCGGCATGTTGAGCAAGGAGAAGCCTCTCGGCTATCGTTACCTGTCTTTGCCTGGAAGGGAGGAAGCCCGTGCACTGCTTGTCGTCGAATTTGAAAAGTATATATACTGCTGTACGCACCTCTCGTTGACGGAGGAAGACCGGATGCTTTCCTTGCCGGTCATCCAGCAGGTGGCGGCTTCGGCAAACAAGCCTTTTTTTATTGCCGGTGATATGAATGCGCATCCCGATTCGGAGTTTATCCGGCAGTTGAAGAACGATTTTGTGATCTTGACGGATATGGAGAAGCCGACTTTCCCTGCTGATAAACCCGATGAAACGCTTGATTACATTGCAGCCTATGCGAAAGATACGGTTGCCTTTACCCGTATCTCCTCCCTTGTATGGGAGGAACCGGCCGCTTCCGACCATCGTCCGATCCTTACGGATATCATCTTCAACCTTGGGAAAGAGATGACTCTTCGTGTGTTGAATGCGAAAGGGGAAACATTAAAAGAATTGAATTTATAATAGACGAATAGTAAAGATATGAAACTGAACCCGGAAGAGTTGGAAGAAATGATTGAACCGGTCGAAAAGACCGATCTGATTTATGGTATAGACGACCGTCCTCCTTTTAAAGAAGCCCTGTTTGCCGCTTTGCAACATTTGCTGGCGATCTTTGTGGCGATCATTACACCTCCGTTGATTATTGCCGGAGCCTTGAAGCTGGATCTCGAAACGACCGGTTTCCTGGTTTCGATGGCACTTTTTGCATCCGGTATCTCGACATTCATACAGTGTCGCCGAATTGGCCCGGTAGGGGCGAAGTTGCTTTGTATCCAGGGAACGAGTTTCTCTTTCATCGGTCCGATCATAACGGCTGGACTGGCGGGAGGACTGCCTCTTATATTCGGGGCGTGTATTGCGGCGGCTCCGATCGAGATGGTGATTAGCCGGACATTCAAGTATATGCGTTCTATCATTACTCCGCTAGTATCGGGTATCGTGGTGCTGCTGATCGGACTTAGCCTGATCAAGGTCGGAATCGTTTCATGTGGCGGTGGCTATGGTGCGATGGATAACGGGACGTTCGGGAGTATCCGGAATATAGGGGTGGCGGCGACAGTGTTGCTGAGTGTCTTGTTCTTTAATCGTTGCAAGAACAAGTATCTCCGTATGAGTTCGATCGTGTTAGGGTTGTGCATCGGTTATGCGCTGGCTTACTTTCTCGGTATGGTCGATATGGCGGCGGCTTCTTCGCAAAGCCTGATGGGATTTAATATCCCGATGCCCTTCAAATATGGGCTGGACCTGAATTTCTCCGCTTTTGTCGCTATTGGTTTGGTGTACCTGATTACGGCGATTGAGGCTACTGGCGATGTGACGGCCAACTCGATGATTTCAGGTAAGTCGATAGAAGGGGAGGGCTACCTGAAGCGTGTTTCGGGCGGTGTGCTGGCGGATGGGGTGAACTCCTTTATTGCCGGGATTTTCAACTCTTTCCCCAATTCGATCTTTGCGCAGAATAACGGTATTATCCAGCTGACGGGAGTTGCCAGCCGGTATGTCGGATATTATATCGCCGGTATGTTGGTATTGTTAGGACTGTTCCCGGTTGTTGGCGTTGTCTTTTCCTTGATGCCGGACCCGGTGTTGGGTGGGGCGACCTTATTGATGTTCGGTACGGTTGCGGCTGCCGGCATACGGATTATCGCTTCGCAGGAAATCAACCGGAAGGCTACTTTGGTCTTGGCGGTCAGCCTCTCGCTCGGCTTGGGGGTGGAACTGATGCCGGATATCCTGAATACGGCACCGGAAGCTATAAAGGGCATTTTTTCTTCCGGGATCACGACCGGGGGGCTTGCCGCTATTTTTGCGAATGTATTGATACGAGTCAAAGAAGATAAAACAGAATAAAAATGGAATTACTTAAACAGCGTATTCTGCAGGATGGCAGATGTTTTCCGGGAGGGATTCTAAAAGTTGACAGCTTTATCAACCATCAGATGGACCCCATGCTGCTTTATAAAGTGGCTGAAGAATTTATTTACCGTTTCCGGGATGCGGATATCAATAAGATTGTGACGATAGAAGCAAGCGGTATCGCCCCGGCGATCATGGTGGGATATATCATGCATCTGCCTGTCGTCTTTATCAAGAAAAAACAGCCGAAGACGATGGAGAATATGTTGTCTACCGTTGTCCATTCGTTTACAAAAGATCGAGATTACACGGTGTGTATCAGCAATAACTTTCTGACAGCTGACGACCGTATCCTCTTTATCGACGACTTCCTGGCGTATGGTAATGCCGCAATGGGAGTGCTCGATCTGGTAAAACAATCCGGAGCCAAGCTGGAAGGAATGGGTTTTATCATCGAAAAAGCCTTCCAGAAGGGACGCGATGTGCTGAATGATGCGGATGTACGTGTGGAAAGCCTCGCCATTATCGACAGCCTGGAAGATTGTACGATCACCATCCGCTAATGATTTAAATAACCGTATGATATGGATCAGGAAGTGAAGGAACGGCTGATAAGCCGTGTGAATACGAATCCGTATGTCAATCACCTGGGTATTGACTTTACGGTGGTGGAAGAGGGAAGGGTGGAAGCCCGCATGCCCTTGCATGATGAGCAACGGCAATATAGCGGCGTTATTCACGGAGGTGTTTTGGCAGCCCTTGCCGACACGATTGCCGGTTTTGCTGCCTATACGATGCTGCCTCTGGACCGCGACGTGCTGACCGCCGAACTTAAAATTTCCTTTTTGCGGGCGGCATGGGGGAAGGAATTGATTGCTAAAGGCTATGTTGTGAAGCCTGGAAGCCATCTTCACTTTTGCGAATGCGAGATTTATTGTGATGACAAGCTTGTCAGCAAATCATCGGGTACTTTCTGTGTCGTCCATCCCCAGATATAAAGCCGATTGCCTGAAAATAAACCGTCAGAAGATTACGGCAGCGTGAAACGCATGCATGCCGTATTCTTCATGATTGGTAAACTCAGTATCTTTTCTGGGGTCAGTTTTTCCAACTGCGCGATGATAGCACGGTTGAAGCCTCCATGCCCGATCGCCAGAATCCGTTTTCCCGGAAACTCCTTTTTCAGGAAGTTGACAAAATCTCCCGCTCTTTTATACAGGGCATCTATGGTCTCCACGCTTTCCGGCAGTGTCGTAAAATCCATTTCATCCGCTACCTTCCCAGTATATACACCCCAATCCATTTCACGAAGAAGGGGAGTCACCACCGGTTGCAACCCTTTCCGCCGGGCGACGGCCATTGCTGTGTCATAGCTGCGTGCGAGGTCACTGCACACGATCACGTCCAGCTCTTCCTTGTCCAACATTTCAGCCAGTGCTTCGGCCTGTTGTTTGCCCAGTTCCGACAGGTGGCCGGGGAGCTGGCCTTGCATAATATGTAATTTGTTTTCTTCCGTCTCGCCGTGGCGGCTTAGGATCAATTCTATCTGACTCATCTCTCTTTTTATTTGGCGGTAAAGATAAATAAAAAAGAGAACCAATTGCTTGATTCTCTTTTACTGGTTGCGGAGGCAAGACTCGAACTTACGACCTTTGGGTTATGAGCCCAACGAGCTACCACTGCTCCACTCCGCGATATAGTGGCAATCATTCTGGATTGCGAGTGCAAAGGTACAAAAATATTCTTATAATCCAAATTTATTTACAAATAGTTTGTTGAATATTCTTGTACCCCGGTTCTCAAGCTTTAAGAAACAGCATTTTGACAGCTTATAAATCTTCAATCGAATCATGATTTTCTGTTTCGTATAGCCTTAATTTGCTTTTCAACCGATTAACTTCCTGTTGCAGGGATTCCACCCGGCCCAGCAAATGGTGGATGGCATCGATCCCCTCGATATTGATGGATAGGTCGTAATACATACGCGTATATCGTTCTACATCATACAATTGGGAGGCAGGCAGGTAGCTTTCTCCTTCTACTGTGTCTATCTCTATCAGGCCACCTTTCTGTAGCAGGTAGAGAAACGATGGTTCGATATGGCATATCCGGCAGTATTCACTGACTATGATTAAATCTGTTTGCATAACAATCTCGTTTTTTAATTAAGACTTTGTATTTCGCGGAACAATTCTTTTTGTTTGTCCGTCAAGTTGGTCGGGATGTCGATGGAGTAGGTCACTATCATGTCACCGAACTTCCCTTCTTCCTTATAAATGGGGAATCCTTTTCCTTTCAACCGTACCTTCGTGTTGTTCTGGGTTCCCGGTTTGACCTTGAGTTTGACTTTGCTGTCCATTGTCTCGATGATCTGTTCGCCACCGAGAATGGCGGTGTACAGGTTCAAAGGAGCGGTGACGTACAAATCATCACCCACCCGTTTGAACCGGCTGTCTTCCGGGATGTGGAAGGTGATATACAAATCACCTGCCGGTCCGCCGTTTACACCCGGTCCTCCCTGTCCTCTCAGCTTGATGGTCTGCCCGTCGGCGATACCGGCCGGGATGGTGATACGCAGGTTCTTACCGTTTACGGTGATGATCTGCTTGTGTGTTTGGGCAGCGTCTGCCAAAGAGACCTGCAACTCTGTCGTGTAGTCCTGTCCGCGGAAACCGTGGCTGCGTCCGCCTCTGCTGCCCATGCCTCCGAACATCTGTTCGAAGAAGTCGGAGAATTCGCTGCCGTCACCGGAGCTGCTCCAGTAGGCTCCTCCGCCTTGTCCATTCTGGTATTGGCGATATTGCTGTTGTTGGGCTTCGAATTCGTCAGCGTGTTTCCAGTTTTCTCCGTACTGGTCATATTTCTTCCGTTTCTCCGGGTCGCTGAGTACCTCATTGGCTTCATTTATTTCCTGAAACTTGCGGTGAGCGTCCGGATCATTCGGGTTCAAGTCGGGATGGTATTTTCGCGCAAGCTTTTTGTACGCCTTTTTGACGTCGTCCTGCGAAGCGCCTTTGTCTACCCCCAGAATTTTGTAATAATCTATATAGGCCATATTTATATATGTTATTAAGTCTGCTTCTTTTTCTGATTTTAATACATATATAGAATAACAACAAATGTGCCGGAGAGTTCATGCCGGGTTTAAATAGAACTAATAAATTTTAGAGGAAGTAAAAATAAAAAACCTCCGATCCTGAAAAACCGAAGGCTTACTGAGTTGCGGAGGCAAGACTCGAACTTACGACCTTTGGGTTATGAGCCCAACGAGCTACCACTGCTCCACTCCGCGATATAGTGGCAATCATTCTGGATTGCGAGTGCAAAGGTACGACTTATTTTTAATAAAACAAATTTTTCAGCAGTTTTCTTTATCTCTTTAAGCTGCGCCCCTTCTTGTCGGAAGATTCTTGTTTGAACAAAATGTCACTACTACCCCGCCAAAATCGGATTAATAGGGCATATTTTGGAAATTAGTATGGCGGGTAATATTTTTTAACGTTTCTTCGTGCGCTATAATACCTGTGTAAGGATAGCAAAATGATATTTGAGAGAAGTTCTGCCCTTTTTAGAGAATGATTGGTTCATATCTCTATTATAAAGGTTCGTTTGGATAAAATGTAAGTATGTTTTTGGTAGTTATTATTTTTTCCGGTACTTTTGCGCACAGTTTTAATCAAAATGTGCAATACAAATGCCGATGACAGTTTCTAAAACACGTGAGATGTTGGTGGATGTGGCCAGACAATTGTTTGCCCGCATGGGGGTGGATAATACGACAATGAACGATATTGCACAGGCATCCAAAAAGGGAAGGCGTACGCTTTACACGTACTTTAAAAGTAAGAACGAGATTTATCTGGCAGTAGTCGAGTCCGAGCTGGACCAACTATACAAGATGCTTCAGGATGTGGCTGCGAAAGACTTGCCGGCAGACGAGAAGTTGATGACGTTTTTGTATGCAAGATTGGATGCTATCAAGGCGTTGGTGTTTCGTAACGGGACATTGAAAGCTAATTTTTTCCGTGATATCTGGCGGGTGGAGAAGATCAGGAAGAGCTTCGATATCCGTGAGACGGAATTGATACAGGGAATTCTGGAAGCCGGAGTGAAGGAAGGAATTTTTGCGATGCCCGATACCGAGATTACGGCGGTCGTTCTTCATCATGCCCTGAAGGGGTTGGAAGTTCCGTATATACGTGGAATCATGGGGGATAATATCAGCCAGCGGATTAAACGGAGAGATAATGTAATGAATTTGATATTCAATGGTATAAAGATAAAGTAACACAATACTGAGGAATGTTTATTAATGCAACAGGGTTTTATGTACCTGAAGAACGGGTCGATAACCAACATTTTTTAGAGTTAAACGGGCTAACCAGCGAGTGGATTGAACAGCGCACAGGGATTCGTTCCCGGTCTAAGGCAAAAGCGGAGGAAAATATCAATACGATGAGTATGGAAGCTGTTCGCAACGCCCTACCTAAATTACCGTATGATATTACGGATGTGGATTTGATTGTTTCTGCCTCTTATTCTCCGTACGATACGGTAGCGACTGCGGCTCATCTTGCCCAGCACGAATTCAATATTGAAAATGCGAAAGCGCTCTATCTTTCTTCCGCCTGCTCTTCCTTCCTGAATGCATTGGAAGTTGTGGAAGGATATTTTGCTATGGGAAAAGCAACGAAAGCGCTGGTCCTTTCCGCTGACAAGAACTCGGCTTACTATAATGAGACGGACCCGAAAGCCGGCCACCTCTGGGGCGATGCGGCTGCAGCCTTTTTCATCTCGAAGGAACGCGTTTCGGAAAAGGATTCCGAGATCGTGGATGTCTATACACAAGGACTCGGTTACCTGGGCAAGGCTCCGGATGCGGTTCACCTTCGTCCGCGCGACGGCGGTATCATGATGCCGGAAGGACGTGACGTGTTTATCCAGGCTTGTACCTATATGCCGAAGAACGTGCTCTATCTGCTGGAAAAAAATGGCTATACGCTGGACAACCTAACATATTTCATCGGCCACCAGGCCAATATGCGTATCATGTCCAATATCGCTAAACAGCTCAATCTGCCGGAAGAGAAGTTCCTGCATAATATTGAAGAATTGGGAAATACCGGTTCGGTAAGCTCAGCGTTGGTATATGCCCAGAATGATCATAGTTTCAAGAACGGCGACCTGGTTGCCATTACCGTGTTCGGCGGTGGCTATTCTACGGGTGCTTGCTTGATTAAGTGTTGAATTTAAAACGGAATTAATATGAAATTATTAGAAGGTAAAGTGGCAATCGTTACCGGTGCCGCACGCGGTATTGGTAAGGCGATCGCATTGAAGTTTGCCGCAGAAGGTGCAAACATCGCATTCACGGATTTGGTGATCGACGAAAACGGTCTGGCTACCCAGAAGGAAATCGAGGCATTGGGTGTAAAAGCAAAAGGCTATGCTTCAAACGCTGCTAATTTTGAAGAAACACACAATGTCGTAGCTGAAGTCGTAAAAGATTTCGGTCGTGTGGATATCCTCGTAAACAATGCGGGCATCACGAAAGACGGTCTGATGATGCGTATGAGCGAAGGCCAGTGGGATGCTGTCATCGGCGTCAATCTGAAATCTGCTTTCAACTTCATCCACGCTTGTACTCC
The DNA here is from genome assembly GCF_025151045.1 of Parabacteroides johnsonii DSM 18315. Taxonomy (NCBI): domain Bacteria; kingdom Pseudomonadati; phylum Bacteroidota; class Bacteroidia; order Bacteroidales; family Tannerellaceae; genus Parabacteroides; species Parabacteroides johnsonii. Next base: position 2,334,054 of record NZ_CP102285.1, on the reverse strand, counting down.
GGTGATGATGAAACAGCGTTCGGGCAGCATCATCAATATGGCTTCTGTCGTAGGTGTACACGGTAATGCCGGCCAGAGCAACTATTCGGCATCCAAAGCCGGTATGATCGGTCTGGCTAAGTCTATCGCGCAGGAATTGGGTTCACGCGGTATCCGTGCCAATGCAATTGCTCCGGGCTTTATCATAACAGATATGACAGCCGGTCTGCCGGAAGAAGTAAAGGCAGAATGGGCAAAGAAAATTCCTTTGCGTCGTGGCGGTACGCCTGAAGATGTGGCCAATATCGCTACATTCCTGGCTTCCGATATGTCTTCTTATGTCTCAGGCCAGGTGATTCAGGTTGATGGCGGTATGAATATGTAAAGAGATTTATGATTTATAATTTATGATTTATGTAGGTGACGTTTGTTTTGCAAAATCATAAATCCATAAATCATAAATCATAAATTTGAAATCATGGAGGTTATTTACGAAGACAATCATATCATTGCGGTGAATAAGACTTGCCGCGAGATTGTTCAAGGAGATAAAACCGGTGATACTCCTCTTTCGGACATGCTGAAGGCATGGCTGAAAGAGAAGTATTGTAAACCCGGAAACGTGTTTGTCGGTGTTACGCATCGCTTGGACCGCCCGGTCAGCGGTGTCGTGTTATTTGCCAAAACGAGCAAGGCGCTCGCCCGTCTGAACGAGATGTTCCGGGTTGGCGAGGTAAAGAAGACCTATTGGGCAATCGTGAAGAATTGTCCGCCGTCAGAAGAGGGAGAACTTGTTAATTGGCTGGTACGTAACGAAAAGCAAAACAAAAGCTATGCTTATGATACGGAGCGTCCGAATGCCAAGAAAGCGATCCTGCGTTATAAGGTGATTGCCCGCTCGGAAAACTATTATCTGTTGGCTGTAGATCTGAAAACAGGTCGTCATCATCAAATCCGTTGCCAGCTTGCCAAGATGGGCTGTCCTATCAAAGGTGACTTGAAATACGGCTTTCCCCGTTCTAATCCGGACGGTGGCATCAGCCTGCATTCCCGCAGTGCCGAATTCATCCATCCCGTATCGAAACAACCGGTCAGCATTGTCGCTCCTGTGCCTGTGGATTCCCTTTGGAAAGCACTTACAGAGTTGTAGGCTACTTTTTATATCCCTGCTTTCATAGGAGTAAAAAAGCAGAATGTCTGCCAAGTCTGCTAAATCTGCCTAGACCTTTTTCCTGGAGGGGATATAGAATGGTTTGTTTGTAATGTTTTGATTATTATTACGTTATTATTATTCCCCTTTATTTTTGTTTAGTTTGAGGGTGGAAAAATAATTTTTCACGGACATTTATTTGTTACTTTTGGCTTGATCCAAAAGTAACCAAAAGATCAAGGCTTAAGCTGCTTCGCTACTCCGTTCCCTCCGTTCGCTGTCGCGTCCGAAACTCGCTTCGCTCAAACAGCAGACGCTCCGGACGCTCACTGCGGTCACTACGCTTAACGCTCACCAGCTTAGGCCGGAGATAGAGCCTGACGGCTCTTTGGGGATGGCCGATACCGCCTGCTTCTCTGCGATCCCGCATCAAGTGCGGGAACGGGCTTGTCCCTGTGTTTGCCTCCGTGCTTGTCCTCGCACTTGTGAGGGTGTTTCGGAACAAGGGGATTTTGACGTACTTTCTACAAAAGAACTGTCGGTATCGTCCATCCTAAGAGAAAGCGTAGCTTTCTATGAAAGGCCTAAGCGGATGGGCGTCAAGCGGAGGGTAAAGGCGGAGCGGCAGGAGACTGCGCTGTCTGAGCGAAGCGAGTTTCGCAGGCGACAGCGTAGCCTTTGCCCGGAGTAGCCCAGACGGTTAAGCCTTGATCTTTTGGTTACTTTTGGATCAAGCCAAAAGTAACAGATAAATGTCCGTGGAAGAACCTTGTTTTGTGACCTTAAGTTTTATCTTCTCCTTTTGTTCTATATAGTAATATATTGATCTATAATTGTTTGTTTACTTTTGTTACACATCCTTTGTAAAATGTCTCTTTTTTAAGAAGGCCCGGCAGACTTGGCAGACTTGGCAGGTTTTTTGTGTCTTGTTCAGGTTGGAGGCGAAAGGTTTTATTCAGGTTGGTATTCGTTTGAAGTTCGACAGGCATCCGTTTCCGCATTGACAGGCATCCGTTTTGAGATGGATGCCCATGCAATTCGGCATCTCTCTCCTGGGAATATAGGGAAGTTTCGCATAATAGTTTTATCTTTGTATATAGTAGAAACAATAAAGGTAAAAATCGTATGAAACCGACTCGTATTATCGAAATTTGTGCCAACTCCGCACAAAGCTGTGTGGAAGCAGAAGCCGGAGGAGCTAAACGTGTGGAACTTTGTGCCGGAATTCCGGAAGGGGGAACGACACCCAGCTATGGGGAGATCCGGACGGCGCAGGCACTCACTTCGTCTATCGATATAAATGTGATTATCCGTCCGCGTGGAGGCGACTTCCTTTATGCACCGGCAGAGGTTCAGTCGATGTTGCTGGATATCGAACTGTGCAAGCAGTTGAAGGTGCACGGCGTAGTCTTTGGTTGCCTGACGAAAGACGGGGATATCGACGTCCCTTTGATGCGCCGTCTGATCGAGGCAGCCAAGCCGCTGTCTGTCACCTGTCACCGGGCTTTTGATGTCTGCCGCGATCCCTTTGCCGCATTGGAACAGTTGATCGAGCTGGGCTGCGACCGTATCCTGACTTCCGGCCAGCAGTCTGATGCCGTGAAAGGGATTCCTCTCATTGCCGAACTGGTGAAACGTGCAGCAGGACGCATCATAATCATGCCGGGATGCGGAGTTCGGGAAAATAACATCTCCCGTATCGAAGCGGAAACAGGGGCAAAGGAGTTCCATACATCCGCCCGCAGCATCGTCTACAGCAAAATGGAATACCGGAACGAGAATGTCCCGATGGGCAGCAGTATCGTTTCTTCCGAGTTTGAGACAGTCGAAACGGACCGCAATAAGGTGGCTGCCTACCTGTAAGGAAATCATTTATAATATTTCAATATCAATATGAAAAAACAGTTGTTAGGGGCAACCCTGTTCTCATTAATTTTGACCGCTCCGGTCTCTGCTGTTCAACCATATAGGAAGGCGGCGGGAGATTGTAAGATAGAGTTGAAACAAGATACGCTGACGATCGAAAACAATCAGATCAAGCGTAGCTGGCTTTGGAATAACGGTAATCTGATTACTTGTAAACTGGAAGACAAGGGAAATGGCTTAGCCTGGCAGCTTCGGAACAACCAGCCGGACCTTTCCCTTCCCGGAGAGGAAAAGGAGGGGAGCGAAGCTTCTATCCGGATAGAGGAAGTACCTGCTTCTTTGCAATATACACACCATCTTCGTGCTACGGTGGAGTATAAAGCCGGCAATTTGCAGGTGAGGAAAATTCTCAAGATCTATCCTGACTGTCCTGCCATCGCTTGCGAATTGTATCTGAAAGGACAGGCTTCGCAGAAATGGATAAAGGCATTGGATAATCCTGCCGACTTGCAGAATATAGAAAAACTGACGCAAAATTCGCAGGGCGGAAATGTCCCGGTGATGGAACAGCTTATGCTGGAAGGAAAGCACTGGCAGCTGGAGGCGGTGGAGTTCTTTGACGTCACCGACCGTTTCAATACGCTGGTTCGTCCTGTTCATGCGCTTTCTTACCGGGATTGTCTCTATCGTGGCAATCTGCTCTTTGCAGAGAATACGGAGAAGGAAGCTGGCTTTTTCATGTTGAAAGAGGCACCTACGTCAAATGTACAACTCTACTATCCGGGAGGTGATTATCTGGTGAGCGAGGGTACTTTCCGAATGGTCGGTTTGGGTGTCGACAGTGCGGATATAAAGACTGACGAGTGGACAAAGGCTTATAGCTATGTGACCGGAACATTTCGTTCGGGTGAGAAACAGAAACGGATGGCGCTTCGTAATTACCAGATGCGTATCCGCCCGTTCCTCGAAGACCGCGACGAGATGGTGATGCTGAATACCTGGGGAGACAGAGGACAGGACACGCGTGTGAACGAGGCTTTTTGTCTGAAGGAATTGGAACTGGCAGCCAAGTTGGGTGTCACTCATTTCCAGATCGATGACGGATGGCAGGCCGGACGTAGCGCGAACTCGGCTTATGGTGGCAGTTTTAAGAATATCTGGGATAACCCGGATTACTGGACACCCGATCCGGACCGTTTCCCGAATGGCCTGGCGCCTATCGTGAAGCGTGGTAAGGAGTTGGGGATCGAAGTGTGTCTTTGGTTTAATCCCAGCATACAGCACGATTATGCCGATTGGCAGAAAGATGCCGATGCGTTGATCGCTTTGTATGAAAAATATGGTATCCGTACTTTCAAGATTGACGGTACTTTTTTTGATAACAAATTGGCGGAAAGCCGTCTGCGCAGTCTCTATAACCGAGTGATGGAAGCGACTGGATGGAAAGCTGTCTTAAACCTGGATGCGACAGCCGGACGGAGGGGAGGATATTTCTTCTTTAATGAATATGGAAACATCTTTTTGGAAAATCGTTATACGGATTGGGGCAACTATTATCCGTACTGGTCGCTGCGTAACTTGTGGATGCTGTCGCGCTATGTAGCTCCCCAGTCGCTGCAGATCGAGTTTCTGAACAAATGGCGTAACAAGGAGAAATATGCCGGTGATAAATTCGCTCCGTCAACTTATTCATTCGATTATTTGTTTGCAATAACGATGGCAGCCCAGCCATTGGCCTGGTTTGAAGCGTCTAACTTGCCGGATGAGGCATTTCCGACGGGTGGAGTGATCCAGAAATATAAAACGGTACAGCATGATTTCCATACCGGATATGTCTTCCCAGTGGGGGACGAACCTTCGGGCAAGTCATGGTGTGGTTTCCAGTCTGTGAAGGACAGGAAAGGATATTTCCTGTTGTTCAGGGAGTCTAACGAGGAGGAGTCATTTGATATGGATACGTTCTTCGAACCGGGCGAACAAGTTGAATTTACTCCGGTTCTCGGTGCTGGAAAAGCATTCCGCAGCATAGCCGGAAAGGATGGGCGGATTCGTTTTTCCCTTTCGGAACCTAACAGCTATGTATTGTATAGTTATCGAGTATTATAAGTATATTTGTAACATAAATAAAGGATAAACAATAAAAAACGAAAGAATAATGGAAGAACCTAAAAGACTTTACCGTTCGAATAACGGGATGATAGCAGGTGTTTGTGCGGGTATCGCCGATTATTTCGGCTGGGACCCTACGTTAGTGCGCATCGGATATATATTATTGAGCATCTTTACGATGTTTTCCGGGGTGATCGCTTACCTGATCCTCTGGATGGTTATACCGAAACAATCTAAATAGTGAAAGGAGAGGCGGAATGACTCGATGGAGCGGGGTGATTTTGGGCTTGATGGTGCTGGGCTTGTCTTGTACGCAACCGCCGGTACAGGAAAAATATCAGAAAAGCCGGGACAAGGTGGTCGATGTGAAGGACAAGGTGGTGGAGATCGGGACCGGAGATGTGCTGGTCGGTAATAACAACTTGCTGTATGTGCTGGGCGATTATTTAATTGTCGTCGAGTATAGCTGGACGGCGATTGATAAGATCGTGCACCTGTTCGATCGGTTTACCTATAAGCCTGTTTTGAGTACGGTAAACAAAGGGCAGGGGCCGGGAGAGATTGCCAATCCCGGAGTGTTGATTATGAATGAACGAAAGGGGTGTTTTTACTTTCCTGATAATGCTCGGATGAAGTTGTACACCTATGTCTTGGATAGCCTGCTGGCTGATCCTGACTATATACCTGAGGTCAAATGCTCCTTCCCAGAAGACCGCGTACCAAGCGATGTCGTTTATGTTTCCGACACGCTTTGTATCGGTGGGACGGTCGTCCCGATCGGGACAAATGATTTCAAGACGGCTGTCGGATGTTGGAATATGCAGACTGGGAAGGTCCGTCTGATGCCCTACGAACATCCGGAGATTAAAAAGAAACGAGCGGATTGCATCGTCTCGACGGAGCATGGTATCTATGTGGATGTCTATTCGCGGGACGACTTGCTGACGATCTGCGACTTGGATGGAAATCTGAAATACAATGTTTATGGCCCGGAGTGGCGGCATGGCGAGTGGAATGATGTTTATCGGCATATTGACGGCGTATTTTGCGGTGACAAGATCGTGACGGCTTATTCCGGGAAACATCGTCAGGAGAAAGACGGATTTACGGCTTCTCTGTTGCTGGTATTCGATTTGGAAGGCAATTATCTGAAGACGCTCGATGTCGGTCGTCCAGTGGTCAGGCTTTGCTATGACGACCACAACAAACGTTTGCTGTTGAGCATGAACGACGAGATGCAGTTTGGTTATCTCCCGTTGGATGAGTTGCTCCGGTAAAGCGGACGTTTTGCGAAGGATCGGATTTTCCTGAATGCATAACTGTATAACCTATAAAATAAAGAATGAACTTTGAACTATCTTCCCCATTTAGTCCGACGGGCGACCAGCCGGAAGCGATTGCGGCTCTGTCCGATGGAATAAAGAGTGGTGTGCCTTTCCAGACCTTGTTAGGGGTGACTGGGTCCGGAAAGACGTTCACTATCGCCAACGTGATCAAGGAAGTGCGGAAACCGACCTTGATTTTGAGTCATAACAAAACGCTCGCTGCACAGTTATACAGCGAGTTCAAGGCATTTTTTCCGAACAATGCCGTCGAGTATTTTGTCTCTTATTACGATTACTACCAGCCGGAGGCTTATCTTCCGACGACGGATACCTATATAGAAAAGGACTTGCAGATCAATGACGAGATCGATAAACTTCGTTTGCGTGCAACCGCTTCGCTTCTGTCGGGACGGAAGGATGTCATTGTCGTTTCGTCTGTCTCCTGTCTGTATGGTATGGCGGACCCGACTGCCTTTGCCGAGAAGGTGGTGCATCTGGAGAAGGGGATGCGGATAGACCGGGATAAACTGTTGCGTCGCTTTGTGGATGCCCTTTATGTCAATAATAAGATAGAGTTTAATAGGGGCTGTTTTCGTGTAAACGGCGATACGGTCGATATTTTTCCGGCTATCGAAACTTTTGATGGGGCAGCCTACCGTATCGAGTTCTGGGACGACGAAGTAGACCGTATATCTTCGTTCGACCCGCAGACCGGGCAGGAAATAGACGAGCAGGATGAACTGAACATCTACCCGACCAACCTCTTCGTGACTACCCAGGAACGTATCAATACCGCTATCGGGCAGATCGATGTCGACCTGGGGACGCAGGTGAATTTCCTGCGGGAGATCGGCAAGCCTTATGAGGCGAAACGTTTGTATGAGCGTGTTACGTTCGACTTGGAAATGATACGCGAGTTAGGACATTGTTCTGGAATTGAGAACTATTCCCGTTATTTCGACGGTCGTCAGGCGGGTGAACGGCCTTTCTGTCTGCTCGATTATTTCCCGAAAGATTTTCTGTTGGTGGTCGACGAGAGCCACGTGACGATCCCGCAGATACGGGCGATGTATGGAGGCGATTATTCCCGTAAGAAAAATCTGGTGGAGTACGGTTTCCGTCTGCCGGCGGCGATGGATAACCGCCCGTTGATGTTCGACGAGTTCGAGTCGCTGACTCCGTTGGCGATTTACGTGAGTGCGACGCCTGCCGACTACGAGTTGGAGAAGAGCGAAGGGATCGTGGTGGATCAGGTGATCCGTCCGACAGGCTTGCTTGACCCGGTTATCGAGGTGCGTCCGACGCTTAACCAGATCGACGATCTGATGGAGGAGATCACGCAGCGCTCCGCTGTGGATGAACGTGTTTTGGTGACGACATTGACGAAGCGCATGGCGGAGGAACTGACTACTTATCTGACACGCATGGGAGTCCGTTGTAACTATATCCATAGCGATGTCGATACGTTGGAACGCATTCAGATTATGGATGATTTGCGGAAAGGGTTGTTCGACGTGCTGATCGGTGTCAACCTGCTGCGTGAAGGGCTCGACTTGCCGGAAGTCTCTTTGGTCGCTATCTTGGATGCCGATAAGGAGGGTTTCCTGCGCTCGCACCGTTCGCTGACGCAGACAGCCGGACGTGCTGCCCGAAACGTGAATGGGAAGGTGATATTTTATGCCGACAAGATAACGGACAGTATGCGCCTGACGATGGACGAAACGGCACGCAGACGTGAAAAACAGCTCGCTTATAACGAGAAACATGGCATTACACCTAAGCAGGTTATCAAAAACAGTGTTTCCTTGGTAGCGGAGAAACAACAGCCGGTTACCGGTGAGCCGTATGCTTATGTGGAACCGGAACCCAGCCTGGTTGCAGACCCGGTAGTTCAGTATATGAATCGTAAACAGCTTGAAAAGGCGATCGAACGGACGAAGAAGCAGATGATGGAGGCGGCCAAGAAGCTGGACTTTATCGAAGCTGCGCAGTTCCGTGACGAGTTGGTGAAGCTGGAAGACTTGTTAGCGACAAAGAAGGATTGAAATTAGATCAAGAGATGAAACGGACGTTATTTTGTTTGCTCTTTTTAGCCTTTCTTTCTCTGTCCGGGAAAGCCCGGGAGGAGAAGGTGATTTACGAACGCTATTGTGAGGTTGTGAAGGAGAAAGCGACTTTTCCGACAGGTGACCTGATGATGGAAACTGCCCGTTTTTTCTTGGGGACTCCTTATGTGGCTGGGACATTGGAGGAAGAACCCGAAAGCCTGGTAATAAACTTGCATGGCTTGGATTGCATGACTTTGGTTGAGAATACAGTTGCTTTAGCCTGGTCTGTCAGGCAACATCCCGGATATGAAGGATATGCTTCTGTCTTAAAAAATATGCGTTACCGGGATTCCGGCAACGTGACACTCGATTATACGGATCGCCTCCATTATACGACCGACTGGATGTATGAAAACGAAAAGAGAGGGTATCTGAAGGATGTCACGAAAGAAATCGGGGGACAACCGCTTAAACTCGACCTGTCCTTTATGTCCACACATCCCGATAGCTACAAGCAGCTGAAAGGCAACCCGGAGCGCATCGCGATAATAGCGGCGAAGGAAAAGGAAATCAATGCCCGTCCGCATTACTATATTCCGCAGGATGAAATCAATGCGCACGCCGGTCAAATCAAGAATGGCGATATCGTCTGTTTCGTCACGACTGTGAAAGGACTGGATATCTCGCACGTTGGCATTATCTGCCGGGAAGGGGATAAACTCACTTTTATCCATGCCTCGACCACGAAGAAGCAAGTGATTGTGAACGAAGAACCTTTGCAGGAGTATGTGCAGGGTATCAAACGTAACTGCGGTATTATGATTGTCCGTCCGCAATTCTGAACTTACTGGAAGAGTTCGAACGCAAATTTGAATCCGATCCCGTCATATTTCAATTTGTCGAACCCGATGAAGGCGGCAACGTTGAAGATATGGTTACCGAAACCGTATCCGATTTCTGTGTAACTGGGTTTGACCGGCATCCATAACTGGCTGAGGTAAAAACGTTCGGAGATGATGTGTTTGGTAGCCTCCGGCTTGAATAGCTGGAAGAGCATGAACGGGCTTTCGTACATGACATGCGCCTGGACATATTTGTCGGATGCGTTGAACCACACGCTCCTTAGCTGATGAAAGACACCCCCGAAATCGTCACCTCCCCATGATTCGGGGAAGTTGTGCCGCGTGAAATACCTGTAGTCGGCAAAATAGGTCGATTTCTGGGCTGTATAAAGCCCTCCGCTAATATGGTAGTTGAACCGGCGTGACAGGCCCAGGTAAATGCTTTGGTGGATATCGGCTTCCATACGTCCGTAATTGCCGCTGCTTTTCCATACGCCCGGTATGGCTCGCCCGAACTCGATGGAGACGGTCGGGTAGTAGGAGTAGAGGTACTCTTTACGATAGCCGTCCATCCAGTAGTATTGTCTGGGAGTATAGGAAAAACCGATCGTAGGAATGAAATCGTGATAGTTTTCGTTAATGATCTCCGTAACGCCGTCTCCCGGATCTATTGCGCTTTTGCGGGTGGGGATGCGGCGGTGGTAGGAGATTCCGGTGGTCATCTGGAAACCGTTGAACAGTTCGATCTGGTTCTTGAGCTCTATGTAATAGTGCTTGAAGTATTCCAGGTCCAGGTTTTCGAAGTTGAAAGTGGAGTCTTTCAGTTGTTCGTTGATTTCGTTCATGATCTTGGAGGAATATCCTTGGTTGGTGTTTCCGAGGCTGAGGCTTAGGGCACCTTGTTTCTCCGGAAGGTATTCCCAATCTCCTCCGAACTTGAAGAATAACTCTTTTCGTTTGAACACGAAACCGATCTCAGGCCGGAAACGTAGCTGGCGGTCCTTCTTGAAGGTCTTGCTGAAACGTAGTTGTTGCCTGTAGGTAATGCCGTTCCGTCCTGAATAGCCCAACTGGAAGGGATTCAAGATGCCGGAATATTTCAGACGGGTTGTCTTATAATCCAGATTGATGGTGTTGGTCAGGCGTTCTGTTATTTTCAGGTATTTCTGAATGTTACTTGTGTCGTTGGCCTGAGTAGTCTTGATGATTGTCTTTTCGTACTTTTTCTCTTCTTCCTGAGTCAGCGGGATATCTCTTTTGTTTTTCCAATAGCTGCTGTCACTGATGATCGGGATCGTATCGGATGATAGCTGGTAATATCCGGTCAGGTCGAGGGAATGGTGTTTGTTGTCTTCATTGTCTTCTTCAACCCATTCGACGGCTTCGTATTTGAATGATGTATGATAGTAACTGGCGATGGCATTTCCCAGCACATGGTACCGGAGAAAGAGGTCTGCCTTTTGCGGCAGGATGAAATGGCGGTAATCCCGTCCGAATGTCATGACCAGGTTGAATTCGGCAAAGGAGAAACGCCCGTTTACGTCGATCTTGTCGATGTGCCAGTCTTTGTCGGTGATGTACAAGTCTCCGCAAATGAGCTTCTGGCTCCATAGCTTGGGCATGAAACGTATCTTATAGATTTTCAGGTTATCGGTTATTTCGACACTTTCCAAGTTGAAGTTGTAATATTTGAATGCTTCATGGGCTACCGGCATGATGATCCCTTCGTTGTAGATGGTCGGCGAATAAACATTCAGGTTCAGGAATGTCAATACTTCCTGCTGTTTTGCGCCGTTGGGGATACTGTTCCCGTTTATCGCTTCGAAGCTGTGCAGGTAGTTGTTCGGGGCGTTGAACTTGGAGTGGCTGACCATCTCGAAGATCATATCCTTGTTCTTCCTGTCTACCGGGAAAAGATGATGGGCGAAACGCATCAGGATGTTTTGTTTGAGGATTTCCGTTTTGCCTTTGATATAGATTTCGGCCTCGTAACGGGAAACGACTGTTTTGTATTTGTCGGCCTGCTCGATTACCTTCCTCATAATAGAATCCCCTTGCTGGGATGATTCCGTTTTGGGAGACCGGCCCAGCAATAAAAGGTTTCCATAACTACCGTCAAGGTTAGCTAAGGCATTTACTGCGATAAAAAGCAGAATGATTATATAAGAATACTTTTTCAACAAATTATCGTCTCTTTCTTTACAAACGTAACGAATAAAATCGAATTTTTATTCATTTATCGTATTAAACTTATTCAGCTTTTAAAAGAAAAGTATTACATTTGTGCTTCATAAGTATGTTATATAGCAGTCGTGGTTAAACAACAGAAAGAAGAGGTCGATCTATCGGCCAGTTTGGCAGAAGTCTGGAGGGTCCTGACCGAAAAGGAGCGGGATGTTCTCCGTAATAATTCGACGATCCAGCATTTCAAACGTAATGAGTTGATATATTGCGAGGGCGACGAACCGAGAGACATGATGTGCTTATTAAAAGGCAAGGTTAAAATCTTTAAAGAAGGTGTTGGCGGAAGAAGCCAGATCATTCGAATGATTAAACCGGTGCAGTATTTTGGCTACCGGGCAAATTTTGCTCAGGAGAATTACCTGACGAATGCATCCGCTTTTGAAGCTTCGACGGTATGCATGATTCCGATGACGATTGTCCGGAATCTTTTGATGAGCAATCCGCATCTTGCCATGTTTTTTATCCGCCAGCTTTCTCTCGATTTAGGAATTGCAGACGAGCGTACAGTCAACCTTACTCAGAAACATATCCGGGGTCGTTTGGCAGAATCCTTGTTATTCCTGAAAGACAGTTACGGTTTGGAGGAAGATGGGGCGACATTGAGTATTTATCTCTCTCGAGAAGATTTAGCTAATCTTTCGAATATGACGACATCTAATGCAATCCGTACATTGTCTACATTTGTTGCTGAGCGTATTATCGCAATCGACGGTCGGAAGATCAAGTTGATAGACGAGGACAAGCTCAGAAAAATAAGTAAGATGGGGTGATATAATTGAATTGAGAATTGACAATTAAAGAGTAAAAACAAAAAATTGTCAATTCTCAATTGTCAATTGCTCCTGACTGCTTCCCGTATCCTCACCAATTTTGTCAGCATCTCTTCCAATAAATCCAGTTGTAGCATGTTCGCGCCATCGGATTTGGCTTTAGAAGGCTCCGGATGGGTTTCGATGAATAGTCCGTCGGTTCCGACGGCAATGGCTGCTTTAGCTATTGTTTCGATCAGAGCAGGGAGTCCGCCTGTTACGCCTGATGTTTGGTTAGGTTGTTGCAGGGAGTGGGTCACATCCATGATAACAGGATAGCCGAACTGCTGCATTTGAGGAATACCCCGATAATCAACAACCAGATCCGTATATCCGAATGTAGTGCCTCTTTCCGTAATCATGACGTTGTCATTTCCGGCGTCAGCTACTTTTTGTACGGCAAACTGCATGGCTCCCGGCGAGAGAAACTGTCCCTTTTTGATATTGACGATCTTCCCTGTTTTGGCGGCGGCGACCAGCAGATCTGTTTGCCGGCAGAGGAAAGCTGGGATTTGTAGAACATCCACATATTCGGCAGCCATTGCGGCTTCAGTCGTTTCGTGAATATCGGTTACAGTCGGGATGCCGAACGTCTCACCTACCTTGCGGAGTATTTTCAACGCTTTTTCATCGCCTATGCCTGTGAAGGAATCTAGTCGCGAACGGTTGGCCTTCCGGTATGAGCCTTTGAATACATACGGTATATTTAACTTATTCGTAATGCCGACTACCTTCTCCGCAATACGCAATGCCATATCTTCCCCCTCTATCACACAGGGGCCTGCCATCAGAAAGAAGTTGTCTTTATCTTTTAAATCCTTAACTGTTACCATAATTATTATATATTGTTTTGTTTCAAAATTTGCCAGTTTCGAGTCATAAATGATGATTTATCGGTGTGGATTGATAATGGCGACCCGTCGAGGGGGGTGTCAAAATCCCTTTGTCCCCGCGCTTGACGCGGGGCCGCAAAAGAGCAAACCTTATCAATCAGATGTTTATATGACTGGCTCTAATGCGATCCCGCGTCAAGCGCGGGAACAGGATAGTTTTGACACACCTCCAATGAAAAATAGCATCCGTCTTGCCCGGATTCAATGGGTAGAGCAGAGCCCTGCCCCTACGGGACGACAATCCTTATCGTTTCAATAACTCTAATGCCTTCTCTATCTTTTCCTCTGTCGGCAATGTTGCATCTATCCAATGGATGGTGCTTCCCCGGCGCTCCATACCCCGAAACCAGGTCATTTGCCGTTTGGCAAACTGGTGGATAGCGATCTCCAACTGGGAAACCATATCTTCGTAAGACAGTCCGCCTATTATATATAATGTCAGATATTTATATTCCAGCCCGTAATAGATCAGATCTTCCGGTTTAACTCCCGAATCGATGATCTTCCGTACCTCGTCGACCATCCCTTCATCCAGGCGGGCATGCAGACGGCGGGAAATCTTTTCGCGCCGTAGCTCCCGGTCTATGTCTATACCGATGATCAGGCTATCGATCGGATCATATTCATTGGCATCCGGCGCTTCGTTCTTATAATATTCTTCGATTTCGATTGCCCGGATAGCCCGTTGGGCGGTATCTACATCTGTCTTGTTATGAAGGACCTTGTAGCCGGCAAGTATCTGCTCCAGTTCCGGGAGTGACTTGTCTTTCAAAGACTCGCGCAATTCCGGGTTCTGAGGGACATCCAAGAGTCTGTATCCTTTCAGAACAGCTTCTATATACATGCCTGTACCGCCGCATAAAATCGGCAGTTTTCCCTTTTTCCGGATTGCTTCATACACCCGGAAGAAATCATGCTGGTATTCGAATACGTTATATTTGTATCCCGGATCGCAGATGTCAATCAGGTGGTAAGGAATCTTTTTTCCATTTACCGTATAATCGGCCAGGTCCTTTCCGGTCCCGATATCCATCGAACGGTAGATCTGTCTGGAATCGGCGCTGATGATCTCCGTGTCCAGCTGGGCGGCGAGTGCAGCGGCAAATGTTGTTTTGCCGGATGCTGTCGGCCCTAAAACAGTGATAAGTTGATAGGCATCCATAGATGCAAAGGTACATGATTATTTGTCAACTACCATATGGAGCTGGAGGATTATGGAATAGCTGACATAAAAAAAGCTGCACCTTTTCAGGTACAGCTTCTTTCATATATGTTTGTTTCTGATTACTTACCAGCGATAACGCGAGCCATTTCACAAACTTTGTTTGAATAACCCCATTCGTTGTCATACCAAGAAACGATCTTAGCGAAGTTGTCATCCAAAGAGATACCAGCCTTAGCATCGAAGATAGAAGTGTTAGAGCAACCACGGAAGTCAGTTGAAACAACTGCATCTTCTGTGTAACCCAGTACACCTTTCAATTCGCCTTCAGAAGCTTCCTTCATAGCAGCCTTGATGTCGTCCATTGTAGCAGCCTTTTCCAGAACTACTGTCAGGTCAACAACAGAAACGTCAGAAGTCGGAACGCGGAAAGCCATACCAGTCAGTTTACCGTTCAATACCGGCAGAACTTTACCTACAGCCTTAGCAGCACCTGTTGAAGACGGGATGATGTTTTCAAGGATACCGCGACCACCTCTCCAGTCTTTCTTAGAAGGACCGTCTACTGTCTTCTGAGTAGCAGTAGCAGCGTGAACTGTAGTCATCAAACCTTTAACGATACCGAACTTGTCGTTCAATACTTTAGCAATAGGAGCCAAGCAGTTTGTAGTACAAGAAGCGTTAGAGATGATGTCCTGACCTGCGTAAGTTGTGTGGTTAACACCATAAACGAACATAGGAGTAGCGTCCTTAGAAGGAGCAGACATGATAACTTTCTTAGCACCAGCCTGGATATGTTTGCGAGCTGTTTCGTCTGTCAAGAAGAAACCTGTTGATTCAACAACAACTTCAGCACCAACTTCGTTCCATTTCAGGTTAGCAGGATCCATTTCAGCAGTCAGACGGATTTTGTTACCGTTTACAACTAAATTGTTGCCTTCTACTTCTACAGTTCCGTCGAAACGGCCGTGTACTGAATCATATTTCAGCATATATGCCAAATAATCAGCATCCAACAGGTCATTGATACCTACAATCTGAATGTCATTGCCGAAGTTCTTAACTGCAGCACGGAACACCATACGTCCGATACGGCCGAAACCGTTAATACCTACTTTAATCATTGTAATAAAACTTTTATGGGTTTATTAAAAATATTATTTATCTCCAATTTAACTGAACAACTGCAAGGAAAAAATACATTCGTCGCACCTTGTTTTTAACGACTGCAAAGTTAGTCATTTTTTTTATTGTACAGGAATTAGAACGAGAAAAATATGCCCTCTAACATAAATTAATTGTTGAGGCTTATTTCTTTTTCTTGAAAAGTTTCTTAATTATCCATGTCTGGACTTTCTGGATGCCCCAGGCAGTCAATAATGGGCGTGCGACATCCCATGCGACGGGTAATAATCCTTGTGCCACAGAAAGATAATCGGCAAAGCCTAATGACATGGATGGCACTTCCGGTGTCTGTGCGGGCCGGTTGCTTTCTGTCCCTTTGGATTTGGCTTTTGTGTTGGGGAATAGGAGTGCGGAGACACCTGAAAGTAACAACGTTCCGGCATTCTCTTGTATGTAGGAGAAGTCGGCATTCAATTTCCGCTCCTGTATCGTGCATTCCTGTTGGATGCGGCGACGGTCAGAAATCAGTTTCTCCAGTGGTGTCTGTTGCGGATTGTTCATTGTCTGTCGCGTTTGTTTTATCATCATTTGTTGTCAATGCGGAGATCACAACGTTTAATACTTTATTGCTGATTCTGTCTTTGTTCATAATAATAATGCCGATCAGCAGCAGATAGAGTACGGCTACCACGCCGAATCCCGAACCAGCCGAACCGAACAGATCCCCCAGGAAAAAACCTAATGCGAGGAAAATGAACAGAATCGCAAAGAAAGCCAGAAATAGTAAAATAACACCATATGAAAGAACGGCAATAACCTTTCCCGTTCTCTCATATGTGTTTAATTTTAGGAGTTCGAGCTTCAACTCCACGTAAGCCGAAAGATCTTTTTTCAGCTCCCGGAAGATTTCACCTGAGTCTTTCTCCATACAAAATTATTCTGCTACGATTTCTTCTGTAGTTTTTGCAATTTCAGCTTTTCCTTCTTTATATTTGGCAAGAGCAGAATTGAAGCCTTCTTTTACTTTACCAACTACACCATTCAATTCGTCCAATAGTTGTTCCCTTTTATCTGTTGCTGCCAGATAACCAACTGCGGCGCCAACGGCTGCACCAACTACTAATCCCAGTAATAATTTAGAATCTACGTTTTTCATAACTCTTTCTTTTTATAATGTTGCTACTAAGATAACGAATATACTTGAATGATGGTTTATTTTGGCCTTAACTTTTAGGGTTAATTAATGTTATTGTTTTTGGACTTTCACCGCTGCCCAATTATTCTTCTCTGTGTGCGACAACAATGCTAATCCGTTACGTTTGCACTCCTCTTCAATGGCAGGAATGTCTTCTACATAAAAGCCGCTCATGTAAAGGAAGGCTCCGGGTTTCATACACTCGTTGTAATGGCGGATGTCATTCAGCAGAATATTCCGGTTGATGTTTGCGAATACGATGTCGAATGTTCCGAATGCCGGGATCTGTTCGGCCCCTCCCAGGGCGACCATGATATCGTTCGTATTGTTAAGGCGGATGTTTTCGAGCGCATTGTTGTAGGCCCATTCGTCGATGTCGATGCCCACCACACGTCCGGCTCCTTTCATACGGGCGAGGATGGCCAGTACGGCTGTTCCGCAACCCATATCGAGCAACTCTTTGCCGATGAGGTCCAGTTTGAGCATTTCGCTGATCATCAAGAAGGTTGTCTCATGGTTGCCGGTCCCGAATGCCATCTTCGGATCGATGATGATGTTATAGGTATAACCCGGCTCATGTTCGTGGAATGAAGCACGGATGATACAATCCTTGCCGATGCGAATCGGTTTGAAATAGTTCTTTTCCCATTCTTCGTTCCAGTCCTTGCTTTCCACCATTGTTTCAGTAAAATGGATTTCCACGTTTTCCAACGGAAATTCGGCAAGTTTCTCCTGCAATCCCTTTACATTATATAGTTGGTCGGAAATATACCCTTGTAACCCGTTTTCGTTTTCGGCAAAACTTTCAAAACCGATTTCTCCCAGTTCGGCTGCCAATACGTCATTGATGATGGAAGTCTCGACAGGAGAGGTGTATGTGAATGTAAGTTCGTAATAATTCATATCGCTCTTTCTTTTAGTCGTTAATTACAGGCAAAAGTACTTAATTTGCTTTAGGAATGCAACCTGATGTCTTTCTGATTTGATGCAAGTGTAATTTGCTTTCTGCATTGTCGTGTATGTTTTCGACATTGTCGTATAAATTCTTGACGTTGTCGTATATATTTTCGACGTTGTCGAAAACAAATTACACTTGCATCGGATTGGAAACGGATGGGAATCGAACCGACTCTTCCTTTTGGTCGGCCGGGCAAACGATCGCAAGGCCGCTTCCGGCTCTTTTTTATCAAAATCATAAGATATAAAATCATTTTTAGAAACGGAGTCTGTGAAGAAATCGTTTCCTTTGAAAACAAAGTCATGCTATTAACAGATTAAATCGCAACGATATGAAAAAGACAGCTTTATTGCTTCTGGTCGCTTTGGTCTTGGGATGGACGGGATGTTCGTCCGATTCGACTGTCGAAGTGAAGAACCTCCGGTTGGAGATGAAAGAAAATCCATTGGGAATCAATGTGGTGCAACCCCGTTTTTCCTGGCAGATAGCTTCCGGCAAGCCGGATTTGAAACAGACTGCCTATCAGATACAGGTGGCCGCTTCTCCTGAACAGTTGGAGTCCGGTGACGGGCTTTGGTGGGATTCGGGAGTGGTCCGTTCGGACGAATCGGTACTGGTTCCGTATGCCGGAAAAGCGCTGGAATCGGGGAAACCTTACTATTGGCGTGTGAAATTGACGACTAATCAGGGTGATACTCCTTGGAGTGATGCCGGCAGATGGTCGATGGCGTTGCTCGATGGTTCGGAATGGAAAGCGACTTGGATTGGTGAAAATTCCCTTTCCAATCCGGGAGAGGAGATAGGTGTGGCCGGTGGAAACAATAAAACACGTTTGGCCGCTCGATATCTGCGTAAAGAGTTTACGGCGGATAAGGCAGTGGCAAGGGCTGTCTTGTATATTTCCGGCCTTGGCTCGTATGAGGCTTACCTGAACGGAAAGAAAGTAAGCGAGGATGTGTTTGCCCCGATGCCGTCCCTGTATTATAAACGTATATATTATAATGTATATGATGTAACAGCTTTGATGGCTCCCGACAAGAATACGTTGGGGGTGATTTTGGGGAATGGCCGTTTCTTCTCTATGCGTAACCCGGGAATGAAAACATTCGGTTTGCCCCGTTTGCTTGCACAACTCCAGATCGAATATACAGACGGGTCGCAGGAGACGGTCGCCAGTGATACGTCTTGGAAAATCACTTCGAAAGGCCCGATTATCGCAAATAACGAGTTTGATGGTGAAGAATATGATGCCCGCCTCGAGATGGAAGGTTGGAACACGAATGGTTTCAATGATGGTGCATGGAAGACTCCCGATGTGATGGAAGCTCCTACGGGTAAACTGACTGCGCAGCAGAATCCGAATATCCGCGTACAAGAAACGTTGAAACCTGTTGCCATTTTTGAACGTCCCGATGGAAAGTATATCCTGGATATGGGACAGAACATGGTCGGTTGGCTCTCTGTTGACTTGAAGGGGAAGAAAGACAAACCTGTTTCGATGAAGTTTGCCGAATTGTTGCAGAAAGACGGTTCGCTCTATCTGGCAAACCTGCGTACCGCACAGGTGACTGATGTTTATACTCCGGCTAAAGACGGTGATTTCAGTTGGCAGCCCCGCTTTGTGTATCATGGTTTCCGTTTTGTGGAAGTTTCGGGGCTCGATTATAAACCGGAACTGTCTGCGTTTACCGGACATGTGATTTATGACGAGATGGCGACAACCGGACGTTTTGAAACCTCCCATCCGCTGGTCAACCAGATACACAAGAATGCGTATTGGGGCATCCGAGGCAACTATCGTGGAATGCCGACCGATTGCCCGCAGCGTGACGAGCGTCTCGGTTGGTTGGGCGACCGTGCGACGGGTGCTTATGGCGAAGCCTTTATTTTCAATAATGCCCAGTTGTATAATAAATGGTTGCAGGATATTGAGGATTCTATGAGCCCGGAAGGAAGCATCTCGGATGTCTCCCCGAATTACTGGACGATCTATGCTGATGATGTAACCTGGCCGTCTGCTTTCTTCTATGTGGCGGATATGCTGTATCGCCAGTTCGGTGACGACAGTGCGATTCGTGCCCATTATCCTGCCATGAAACGCTGGATGGCGCATATGGAAGAAGTGACCATGAAGGACTATATCATGACGAAAGACCAGTATGGCGACTGGTGTATGCCTCCCGAATCGCAGGAACTGATCCATTCCAAAGATCCTTCCCGCAAGACAGACGGTGCTATTCTCAGTACGACTGTCTATTATGATTTGCTGAATAAGATGATCGGTTTTGCCCGTATCTGCGGACAGGATGTGGATATCCCCGGCTATGAATCTCTGGCAGCTAAAATGAAGGCGGCTTATAATGCCAGATTTTTTAATGAGGAAACAGCGGAATATGGTAATAATACGGTTACAGCTAACATCCTTTCGTTGCGCCTCGGACTTGTGCCGGAAGGGTATGAAGGGAAGGTTTTCAGTAATATCATGAAAAAGACGGAGGGGGATTTTAACGGGCATGTAAGTACCGGAGTCTTGGGAATCCAGCACCTGATGCGCGGACTGACTGAGTACGGGCGTGTCGATATGGCCTATAAGATATTGACGAACGAGACGTATCCGAGTTGGGGATATATGATCAAGAACGGTGCGACAACTATTTGGGAACTTTGGAACGGTGATACGGCTAATCCGGCCATGAACTCCGCCAACCATGTGATGTTGCTCGGCGACCTGCTGATCTGGTACTATGAAGACCTGGCCGGTATCAAATGCGCTCCTGATGCAGTCGGTTTCAAAAAGTTGGTGATGGAGCCTGTTTTCCCTGATGGCCTTGACGAAGTTTCCGCTTCTTACGGTTCGGTGTACGGAGAGATCAAGAGTGCATGGACCAAGAAGGGGGGCGACTTTAGCTGGGATATCACGTTGCCGGGTAATACGTCGGCAATCGTCCGGATTCCGAAGAAATATAATGTGACGGTCGGCCATTTGCCGGGCGTGCGTAGAGTTTCGGCAACAGAAGGATATATGGAAATCGAGATCGGTTCGGGAAGCTATCATTTTGGAAAATAGTTTCAAAAAGATTTGGATGATACGTCAAGAAACCGTAATTTTGCGCTCTGAATTCTGCAGGAGGTAAACAAGTGATGCTTAGAAGTGTATCCACCTCCGGGACATAACCTGTTTAAATATAAAAGACAGATGTACGTAATCGTAGAAATTAACGGACAGCAGTTCAAGGCTGAAGAAGGAAAGAAGTTGTTCGTTCATCACATTCAGAACGCAGAAAGCGGTGCTGTTGTGGAATTTGAAAAAGTATTGTTGGTTGACAACAATGGTGAAGTTAAAGTAGGTGTTCCTACCGTAGAAGGCGCAAAGGTAGTATGCGAAGTACTGTCTCCGCTGGTAAAAGGTGATAAAGTGCTGATCTTCCACAAGAAGAGAAGAAAAGGTTATCGTAAACTGAACGGTCACCGTCAGCAGTTCACTGAAGTGAGTGTAAAAGAAATTGTTGCTTAACGTTTAAAGGAGAAAAGAAGAAATGGCACATAAGAAAGGTGTGGGTAGTTCTAAGAACGGCCGTGAATCACAAAGTAAGAGATTAGGTGTTAAGCTTTTCGGTGGCGAAGTTGCTAAAGCTGGCAACATCATCGTTCGTCAGAGAGGAACAGTTCATCATCCGGGTGAAAACGTAGGTATCGGTAAAGATCATACGTTGTATGCATTGGTTGATGGCGTAGTAACTTTCCGTAGAGGCAAAGAAAACCGTTCTTTCGTTTCTGTAAAAGAAGTGGTAGCAGAAGCATAAGGAAGACATTTTTAAGATAAGGAAAGCGGTATCTCCGAAAGGGGGTACCGCTTTTTTAGTTAAGAAGTTTTGACATACTTTGTACAAATGTTGGAGGCATCCGAATAGTTTGTTCTTTATTCGCCTTTGGCTATGATGATGAAGACTTGGCGTTTGGATATGCGTGTGAGGAAGAAGTCTCTACCTCCTGTTGGGATTGATGGAGAGGGTAAGAATTATCGTAGGAATATACTATATTTGTAGAACATATTCTTAACATGCAAAATCGTTATGATTCATAAAAAATATAACCTGTTTTTCTTTTGGATACTGTTGTTTGTTTTGACGCTTACGTCGTGTGGCAGCAAGAAACAGCGTGTAGCCTTGCCGGCAGATTTCAAGGGACCGAAAGAACTTTCTCGCCTCTATGGTGTTCGTCTGACTCCGGATGATAATATATTTTTGTACAATGAAGGAGCCAAATGGTTAGGTGTCCCTCACCGGATGGGAGGGTTGACAAAGAAAGGTGTGGACTGTTCCGGTTTTGTGGCGATCGTATTTCGTGAAGTGTATGGAAAGCAGTTAGCACGTTCGTCGGCCGATATGCTGAAGCACAATTGCAAGAAAGTCAATCGTGCCAGCCTGAAGGAAGGCGATCTGGTCTTTTTTCGGACAGGCAAGGGAAGGAAGAAAGTGCCCAATCATGTTGGTATTTATCTGAAAAACGGAAAGTTTATTCATACCAGCACTTCGAGTGGCGTGATTGTCAGCAGCCTGAGTGAACCTTATTATGTCCGGTCATGGCTTACAGGCGGGCGGGTGAAGAATTTGTGATTTATGAATTATGAATTATGATTTATGCGTCGATGATAAATCATAAATCTTGCTTATCTTTGCAACTCAAATAAAAAAACATCATTAAAGTATGTTGACGCTTAAAGTAATTACGGAAGAGACAGACCGGGTGATTCGTGGTCTGGAAAAGAAACACTTTAAAGGTGCACAGGAAAGCATCGCAAAAGTGATCGAATTGAACGATAAAAGACGTGGTGCGCAAAATCAATTAGATAAAAACCTGGCAGAGGTGAACCAGACTTCGAAAACCATCGGTATGCTGATGAAAGAAGGTAAAAAAGAGGAGGCCGAAACTGCCAAGCAACGTGTTGCCGAGATCAAGGAAGCCAATAAAGCTATCCAGGCTGAGATGGATCAGGCGGCCGAAGATATGCAGAACTTGCTCTATACAATCCCGAATGTTCCTTACGATGAAGTTCCTGAAGGTGTGGGAGCTGACGACAATAAGGTGGAAAAGATGGGCGGTATGGAAACTGAACTGCCGAAAGACGCACTGCCTCATTGGGAATTGGCAAAGAAATATGACCTGATCGATTTTGACTTGGGTGTGAAGATCACAGGTGCCGGTTTTCCGGTTTACAAAGGACAAGGTGCACAGTTGCAGCGTGCGCTGATTAACTTCTTCCTGGATGAAGCCCGTAAATCCGGTTATACGGAAATTATGCCGCCGACAGTTGTGAATGCTGCTTCCGGTTATGGTACGGGCCAGTTGCCTGACAAGGAAGGACAGATGTATCATTGCGAAGTGGATGATCTTTATTTGATCCCGACAGCCGAAGTCCCGGTCACTAATATCTATCGTGATGTTATCCTCGACGAAAAGCAGTTGCCGATCAAGAATTGTGCCTATACGCAGTGTTTCCGTCGCGAAGCCGGCTCATACGGAAAAGATGTGCGCGGACTGAACCGTTTGCATGAGTTCTCCAAAGTGGAATTAGTTCGTATCGATAAACCTGAACACTCCAAACAGTCTCATCAGGAAATGTTGGATCACGTGGAAGGTCTGCTTCAGAAATTGGAACTTCCTTACCGTATTTTACGTCTTTGTGGTGGCGATATGAGTTTTACGGCTGCTCTGTGTTTCGATTTTGAAGTTTATTCGGAAGCCCAGAAACGTTGGTTGGAGGTAAGCTCGGTTTCTAACTTTGACAATTACCAGGCAAACCGCTTGAAATGTCGTTATCGCGACGAAAACAAAAAGACACAGCTCTGCCATACTCTGAATGGAAGTGCATTGGCTTTGCCGCGTATCGTTGCAGCCTTACTCGAAAACAATCAGACACCCGAAGGCATCCGCATTCCGAAGGCGTTGGTTCCGTATACGGGATTTGATATGATTAAGTAAATATTCGTATTAAAAAAACACGACCGTCTTCGTTGCCGCGAAGGTTGACTTCATCAGCACGAAGACGGTCGTCATTATAGGGGAAGTCAATCTTCATTTCTGCGACGACCGTCTTTGTCGCCATGAAGATTGACTTTTTTGTAATAATGTCTTTTTAGATGAACAGGTTTACATTCGCTTCCTCGGCTCGTTCGAGATAAGAAGCTACGCCGCCTAGCGTAACATTGTCCATCAACTCTTCTTTTTGCACGCCCATCACATCCATGCTCATGGTGCAGGCAATCATTTCCACGCCGTTGTCTACGGCTTGTTGGATCAGGCTTTCCAGACTGTCGATCCGCTTTTGCTTCATGATAAGGCGCATCATCCAGCTACCGGCACCTCCCATGTTCATTTTAGATAGTTTGAGCTTGCCGCTGTGTGCCGGAAGCATCCAGCCGAACATCTTGCCGAAAATATCTTTGGAGACGGCCGGTTTTTGTTGCTTCTTGATTACGTTCAATCCCCAGAAGGTGAAAAACATCGTTACCTTTTTGCCGGTCGAAGCTGCTCCGTTGGCAATGACGAAAGAGGCCAGCGCTTTATCCAAGTCATCACTGAATACGATCAGTGTCTTGTTATCGGCATTATTCTGCACGCTTGCGTGGGGGGCTGTCTTTTCTTGTTTGCGGATGGTGGCGGCAACGACTCCGTTCTTGTTTTCCAGCGCAACCAGTTCGGCACCTGTCACTTTGCACCAAGAGGCGACATCTTTACCGAACGCCTGGTCGGTAGCGGTTATCTGGAGTTGCTCGCCGGTTTTCAGTGTTTCGTAATTCTTTTTCAGTTGCATTACGGGACCCGGGCACATCAGTCCGCAAGCATCTACCTTCAGTGTGGGGATAGCGGAACATTCACAGTTTGCACCTTCCGATGATCCCGGATTGCAGGGGGCAACCTCCTTGACAGGGGCGGTCGCCACACTCCATGTCTTGTATCCGCCGGATAGATTGCGCACATTCTTGAAACCGTTCTGTACCAAGATGCGGTAGGCTAAATAGCCACGAAGCCCGACTGCACAACTGACAATGATCAGTTTATCTTTCGGCAGTTCGTCCAGGTGTTCTCTCAGCTCGTCAACCGGTATGTTGATGAATCCGGGGATTGATCCTAATTTGTGTTCGTCGCGCGTACGGACATCGATCCGGATTGTGTCGGCAGGCAGTTCGGCGAGTTCGCGCCACTGGATGATTTGCGATTTTCCTTTCAATATGTTTTCAGCTACGAATCCAGCCATGTTTACCGGATCTTTTGCTGACGAATAAGGAGGAGCGTATGCATGTTCCAGCTCTGTCAGGTCATAGATGGTTCCTCCTCGTTGGATCACCTGTTCCAGCATTTCGATGCGTTTGTCTACTCCGTTGAAGCCAACTATTTGGGCGCCTAAGAGTTTGCCGTTTTCCGGATCAAACAGAATTTTAATCGACATCGGAACAGCTCCGGGGTAGTAGCCGGCATTCGACGCTCCGTGTGTATAAGAAGAGGTGTAGGGAATGTTGTTCCGTTGTAGCAGCTTGGCATTAGCACCGGTGGCGGCGACTGTCAGGTCGAAGACTTTGGCGATGGAAGTTCCGATCGAACCTGCATATTTCTTTTTATTACCGAATATGATATTGTCCGCCACGATGCGTCCCTGTTTATTGGCTGGTCCTGCCAGAGGGATGAGAGAGGGCTGTCCGGTAACGAGATTTTTTACTTCCGTGGCATCGCCGAGGGCATATATGTCGGCATCGGAAGTTTGCATATAGTCGTTTACGGCAATACCGCCCCGTTCTCCGATGGCGAGTCCGGCCTCTTTTGCCAGTTTGGTTTCCGGACGTACCCCAATGCTCAGTAAAACCATGTCGGTAGCGATCTGTTTGCCACTACGGAGGTGTACGGTCACACCACCGTCTTTTTCTTCAAAGCGGCTGACACCATCTTCCAAATGTAACCCGACTCCCTTATCGGTTAGTTGCTGATGTACGATTGCCGCCATCGAGAAGTCTAACGGAGCCATTACTTGGTTAGCCATTTCCACCACGTCGACCTGGATACCCAAATCGTGCAGGTTTTCCGCCATTTCCAGTCCGATAAAGCCTCCCCCCACAACGATAGCGCGTTTCGGCTTTTCGATATTGATGTAATTCTTGATCGTATCGGTGTCCGGCACATTACGGAGAGTGAATATCTTCTTGCTTCCGATCCCTTCGATACCCGGTCGGAGCGGTTCGGCTCCCGGTGAAAGTACCAGTTTGTCGTATGTTTCGGTGTAAATTTCACCAGTGGATAGGTTCTTGACTTCCACTTCTTTTTTATCCGGACGGATGGCGGTTACCTCTTGTTCTGTGCGGATGTCGATCCGGAAACGATCAGTGAAACCTTTCACTGTCTGTACGAATAGCTTTTCCCGGTTATTAATCGTGTCACCTATATAATAAGGTAGACCGCAGTTTGCATACGATACATATTTTCCTCGTTCGAACAGGACGATATTGGCTTTTTCATCCATTCTGCGCAGACGTGCTGCAACGGTAGCTCCTCCGGCTACTCCTCCGATAATCAGGTAGTTCATGTTGTAAAAGTATTATTTATATTATACATATTTGTTAATAGAAAATATTGGGGTAAAAAAGGGGTTAACCTTTTTCCATACAAGTTTTCAGTTTCTCGAACAATTCGTCGAAACACAGTTCTGCATTCATCATCTTCTGTATTTTCTCTTTTCCGTTAGGGGTGAGGGAGAAGAACATCTGCCGTTTGTCGTTTTTGTTGATGTTGCGGCGGATATAACCTTTATTCTCTACGGCTGTGATGACTTTCGAAACGCGTGAGTTGGACAGGCCTATATATTCACAGATCATACCGGCCGATTTCGTTTCTCCGTCTTTCAGGCAGCAGAGCAACATGGCCTCGTTGATTGTAATATCGTGTACTTCCGCAAAGGTTTTCTCGAACTGATATAAAATTTTGTATATATCTTTGATCGCACAAATTGGTTCCATATTCTTATATGTTATTGATGGGTACAAAGATATATAATATTTTCAATATAAATAATGTTTAGTGGAAAATATTTTATCCGGATCATCTTTTTTACAAAAATATGTGTTGTTTTCTGTTGTAAAAGGGGCTGTGCCAATTCTCTTGCCCCGTACTTGACACAGGAACAAGGGAATTGACACAGCCCCTTTGAAATAATTTTGTCGGATGACGAAGTATCGTTTGTTTAATCTCTGTTGGAGAAATATTTCATGAACTGTGAGCGTTCATACATCGCCGGATTGGGGATGTTGGCATAGTTTAGTTTACCTTTGAACTGGTCAAGCGACTGGTAATGTGCCTGGTGCATCCATTCTTCGATACAGGTGAGCACCTGTGAGATAATTTCTGCCCCATGTGTATAGACGGCGCTACACATCTGTACGGCATCGGCTCCTGCGAGTAAACATTTGATGACATCTTCCCAATCGTGTACTCCGGTAGAGGAAGCAATACTGATTCCGGGTATTTTACCTGAAACGATTGCTGTCCAGCGAAGCGTGTCGCTCAAGTCAGAATGATTACTGAAGACATTACCTGAGACTATTTGCATATTGTTGATGTCGATATCCGGTTGGTAAAAACGGTTGAAGAGGACGATTCCGTCCGCCCCGTTTACTGTCAGCGTATGGGCTACAGCCGGAATATTACCGACCATTTTGCTCATTTTGATCATGACAGGGATCGAAACCGTTTCTTTCACTTTGCGGATAATATTGACATACAAATCGCGCATATTATCACTGTTGTACGTGAGGTCTGTTTCCAAGAAGAACACGTTCAGTTCCAAGGCGTCGGCTCCTGCCAACTCGATCTGGCGGGCAAATTCGACCCATGCATCCGATTTATAGCAGTTGATGCTTGCGATAACCGGGATGGTACATAGTTCTTTCGTCTTCTGGATCAGTTCCAGATAGCTGTTTATTTGATTTGCTTTTACATAGCCGCGTATGTAATCGGCCGCCTCGGGATAGTCCGACTCCTGCATCAGCACATCGCTTTGCATTTCAATCTGCTCTTCGAAGAGTGATTTCAGTACGATCGCACCTGCACCGGCTTTTTCAAATTCCTTATTTCGTTCCGCGTTGTTTGTCAAACCGGAACTTCCGACGATAAGCGGGTTACGAAGTGTCAGTCCCGCATATTGTGTCTTAATGTCAATCATGTCAGATTCAATTATGTTCAACGATTACAAAAATAGAGAATTATTTTCTCCCTTATCTATTCTTGTTATTTAAAATGGTTAAAACTCAATATTCCCGTTCTCCAAAAATGCTGGTTCCTATGCGTATCATCGTACTACCTTCACGGATAGCGATCGGATAGTCATGGCTCATTCCCATCGATAATTCGCAAAAATATTCATCACCCTTGAATACCGAGCTTTTCAGTTCAGTGAAAAGTTTATGGATCTTATGGAACTCATCTTGGATCTGTGATGTGTTGTCGGTGTTTGTAGCCATCCCCATCAGTCCGCATATCCGGAGGTTGGGAAGAGCTTCGGGTGATAAACTGTGCAGCAGTTCACGGCATTCGTCGGGACTGAAACCATGCTTGGCTTCTTCCTGAGCGACATGTATTTCCAGCAGAACACGGACGATGCGGCCATGCTTGGCCGCTTGCTTATTGACTTCCTGCAATAGTTTCAGCGAGTCAATGCTGTGTATCGTGTGGATGAACGGGGCAATATCTTTTACTTTGTTGCTTTGCAATGGGCCGATAAAATGCCATTCGATGTCACTGGGCAAGACTTTTTGTTTAGCTGTCAATTCTTGGGCCCTGCTTTCACCAAATACACGTTGTCCGGCATCGTAGGCTTCCTGCAAAGCCTCGGCGGGATGGAACTTGGAGACCGCCACCAGCGTGACACCTGCCGGCAGCGATGCTTTCAGTCTTGTTATATTTTCGGTGATGCTCATGCTTCTCTTGTTTCAGCCAGTTTTTTCTGTTCGGCAATCAGTTCTTCCTCTGATTTCTTTTCCGCAGGGACACTGTTGGCGTCAAAAGGAAAGACATCTATCAGCGGAGTTTCCGTAACGGATGCAATGGTATAGTCGGCAAGCGTCCCTTTCATGCCATCTTCCAATACGGCGATGGCATCTTTTAGATCAGACGCCTGTGCCAACATCTGTGCGGCTGTTTTCTTTTCGGCTCCGCTTTTTTCATCAAGGGTGATGAAGTAAACTTTGATTTTATAGAAACGGTCGCCGTTTTCGTTGAAGAACAATTCCGACAGGCGTGCGCGTTTGATGTCTGTCACCGTAAACTCCCCGGAGACGAAAGGACGGATTTCTTCGATGATACGAGCTTCAGCTTCCGTGAATGACAGGGCGTCAACCAGATAAGGTTCCGTCACTTTCTTTTGCATTCCATTCTCCATGACTTTTTCGAAGGAGACTTTACATTCAAACCAGTTATGCATATATTTATTACGTTTTATAATGTCTGTATTTTTATTTCAAACGAGGTACAAATATAACGGCAATTCGGGAATTAAGCAACCGGAACAAATTTCTTTGTCAATTATTGGAATCGTAGTGAACTTTTTATCCTATGCTCCGGTTATATAAGCGTAGTGTGTTTTTTCATGGTATTAGATTTTTAGATTAGTAATTAGGTTGTTTTGTCTGGTTCGAGAAGGATAGGGCAAAAGTTCTAAAATATCAGAGCTGGAAGTATAGGAATTCCCCATACATTCCGGCTCTTTTACGTTTTAAAACTCATCGTTGGCATAAGTCGCAAGCAAGTTGTTCATTCTGTAGTCAAACAATTCGTCATCATTGAAAAAACGTTTCAACTCGATGGCTGCTGTTTCGGGTGAATCGGAAGCATGGACGATGTTTTCTTG
Organism: Parabacteroides johnsonii DSM 18315; assembly: GCF_025151045.1. Taxonomy (NCBI): domain Bacteria; kingdom Pseudomonadati; phylum Bacteroidota; class Bacteroidia; order Bacteroidales; family Tannerellaceae; genus Parabacteroides; species Parabacteroides johnsonii. The sequence continues at coordinate 2,304,459 of NZ_CP102285.1, read as the reverse complement.
TACGCTCATGCTGAAGTCGCCACGGATGGTTCCCGGTTGTGCGTTCCTTCCGTTGGTGGCACCAGCCAGCTGGCGAACGACATGGATGGCGTCCACCCCTTCCCAGCAACATACGATGACGGGACATACCGACATGGCGTCTTTGATGCGTTGGAAGAATGGTTTTTCTTTTAGGTGTGCATAATGTTCACTGAGGATATTATCTGTCAGCCAGATCATTTTCATGCCTGCCAGTTGTAAACCTTTTCTCTCGAAGCGGGAGATTATTTCTCCAATCAGTCCTCGCTGAATGGTACAGGGTTTTAGGATAACAAGTGTCTTTTCCATACTGTTCGTTTAATAAGATTCGACGTATCTGTCAAAGATAAAACAATTATTTTTAATAAGTTAATTTGTAGTATAATATTCAATAAAGATTTTGAAATAAAGGAGGTTGGAAAGGGAATATGCAACTTATAACCGTATGAAAAGGGAAAAGTTCGTTCTACCGAAGGAAAGAATAAAGCACACAAAACCTGCCGCACACTGGCGGCACAGCGTGCAGAGGTATTGGATTATTTAGTATGCGGATCATCTTATCCCGTTGGGCATGCCGTATTGACTGATAATAAATTACCTCAAAAACAATTTATTAAGGTTACATAGATTAACATTCAGACAATTAGGGCTATGAAGGTCCGATTACTTAATATATCTATATTTCCTCCAGTCCGGGAATGTGTTCCTCAGGAAATCACGTAGAGTTTGGCGATTTACTCCGAACTTTTCGGCGATTTCGTTCATCGAGCATTTCTCATTGATCATTTTCCTGATGACATTTTCTTTTCCGGACAGTCTGACCTGCATGGTCTTTTTGCCTTTCGGACGACCGAGTTTCGTGCCTTCTGCTTTTTTACGCGCAAGTGCTTCGCGGGTACGTTGTGAAATCAGATTGCGTTCGATTTCTGCGCTCAGGCTAAAAGCGAAAGCCAGGATTTTACTATTGATATTATTCCCTAATTCATAGCGTTCTTTGACTGTAAGGACGATGATATCCCGTTCCATGCACTGGTGAAGGAAACTCATGACTTGCATCAAATTACGTCCAAGCCTTGATAGTTCTGTTGTTACAAGTGTGTCACCTTTACGAATTTGCTTTAATAGTCTGCCTAGTTGGCGATCCGATACACTTGTTGTTCCACTGATTGTTTCGTCTACCCAACGTTCGATACGGAAACCTTTCGCTTTTGAATAGTTCTCAATCTCGAAGCGTTGATTCTCAGTACTCTGTTTATCTGTACTGACTCTTACATAACCGTATATCATACCATCTGAATATTAAATGAATAACTAAAGATACTTCAGAAATAGAAATGAAAGGGTGGGATTAGTATTTACCAACTTTTTTTATTGTCGTATGATTATAAGAGTGCATTCCCTTTACAAAGGTGGATATAATAATTTAAACGAAATAGCCTCTGAAAGTAAAAATTAAATTAAATTTTACGCAGTAAAAGGGGAAAGGAGTACATTTGTCGGAAAGAATAGTGGGATATGAAGAAATTATTGTCGCTGCCGCCTAACCTGGTTGGCAGTTTTCACGAGATAGCCAATGCCGATCCGGCAGATTGGTTTTGTACGTCTGATCCTGTAGGTGCCCGTCTGGGATCGGGCGGAGGAACGACTTGGTTGCTTGAGGCTTGCCGCCGGGATGATAATACTGCCGGAACGTTGCTGCCTGGAGAGTGGCTGGCGCGTGAAAAGCGGATTTTGCTGCATGCCGGAGGGCAGAGTCGGCGCTTGCCTGGATATGCACCTTCGGGCAAGATATTGACACCGATCCCGGTGTTCAGGTGGGCGAGGGGACAGAAATTATCTCAAAACCTTCTTTCACTTCAACTCCCGTTGTACGAGGAAATCATGCGCAAAGCACCGGATTCGCTGCATACGCTGATTGCCAGTGGCGATGTTTACCTGCGTAACAGCGAACCGTTGCAGGAGATTCCTGAAGCAGATGTTGTCTGTTATGGTTTGTGGGTGGATCCAGCACTGGCCACTCGCCACGGGGTTTTCGTGTCGGACCGTAAATCTCCTGACCAACTTGATTTCATGCTTCAAAAGCCTACTCTCGATGAGTTGGGACGGCTGGCGGGTACGCATCTTTTTTTGATGGATATAGGCGTCTGGCTGCTCAGTGACCGGGCGGTGGAACTGCTGATGAAACATTCCTATGATCCGGACGGGAAACAGATGAAGGAATACGACCTGTATTCTGAGTTCGGTCTTGCTCTTGGGACTCATCCGCGTATAATTGACGAAGAGTTGAATGCATTGACTGTCGCTATCTTGCCTTTGCCGGGCGGCGAGTTTTATCATTATGGTACAAGCCGGGAACTGATTTCTTCTACGCTGTCGGTGCAGAATCTTGTGCGCGACCAGCGGGCGATCATGCAGCGCAAGGTCAAACCACATCCTGCCATGTTTGTTCAGAACGCCGAAGTTTCTTGTCTGCTGACCTCCGGCAATTCTGAATTGTGGATTGAAAACAGTTTTGTCGGGAAACGATGGATGCTTGCCGATCGGCATGTGATTACGGGAGTTCCGGTGAACGATTGGGAGTTGCATGTCCCTTCCGGTGTGTGCATTGATGTCGTGCCTGTCGGTGATGAAGGCTGGGTGGCACGTCCATACGGTTTCAATGATACTTTCAAGGGGAATACAATGGATGAGTCAACGTTCTTCATGGGGCGCTCTGTCGTGAAGTGGTCTGCGGAGCGGGGTGTTTGCCTGCCGGAGTGTGTCGACATACAGAATGCGGCCTTGTTCCCTGTCTGCCGGAGTATAGACGAGCTGGGTGTTGTGCTACGCTGGATGGTTTCTGAACCTCATTTGGAGGAAGGGCGCAAGGTATGGGAAGCGGCTGAAAAGATGTCTGCAAATAGGCTCTCCGACTGTGCGAATCTCCGCCGTCTGTTTGCTCAGCGAGAAGCGTTCAGGAAGAAAAACTGGCCAATGCTTGCGGCTAATCATGATAAAAGTATTTTCTATCAACTGGATTTGGCAGATGCCGCCTCTGAGTTTGTTTCCAAAGGAATTGCGTTGCCTGAGGGCTTGCCGGCGGATGCTCCGCTAATGAAGCGTGTGCATGACCATATGTTTCGTGCCCGTATCTTGCAACTTTCGGGAGATGACCGAGGTAGGGTGGAACAGCAGCAGGCATTCTCGCTATTGCGTGAAGGTCTGATCGCTACGATTGCTGATGCAAAACAGATGCCTCGTCTTAATGTCTATCGCGATCAGATTGTCTGGGGGCGCAGTCCTGTACGTATTGACTTGGCAGGAGGATGGACGGATACGCCGCCTTTCTGTATGTATACCGGTGGCAATGTCGTGAATGTGGCGATCGAGTTGAACGGCCAACCTCCTTTGCAGGTTTATGTGAAGCCGGCTCGTGAGTTTCGTATCATCCTTCGTTCTATAGATATCGGGGCGATGGAGAGCATCTCGACTTGGGATGAACTGCGTGATTTTAACAAGGTAGGATCTCCTTTCTCTATCCCGAAAGCGGCACTGGCTTTGGCCGGGTTTATACCCGAATTTTCAGCAGGCCGTTATGTTTCGTTAGAAGAGCAGTTGAAAGCATTTGGATGCGGGTTGGAAGTGACGTTGCTGGCTGCAATCCCGGCCGGTTCCGGTCTGGGAACCAGTTCGATTCTTGCTGCTACGGTATTGGGTGCATTGTCGGATTTTTGTGGATTGGCGTGGGATAAGAACGAGATTGGTAACCGGACGCTGATCCTTGAGCAGTTGCTCACGACCGGAGGGGGCTGGCAAGATCAGTACGGAGGCGTGTTGCATGGGTTGAAACTGTTGCAGACGGGCGAGGGGTTCCATCAGAATCCGTCGGTACGCTGGTTGCCGGAATATCTTTTTACCGAACCGGAATATCGCACTTGTCATCTGCTTTATTATACGGGAATTACCCGTACTGCAAAGGATATCTTGGCTGAGATTGTACGTGGAATGTTCTTAAACAGTGGTCCCCATCTTCGTCTGCTTTCAGAAATGAAAGTGCATGCATTGGATATGTACGAGGCTATCCTTCGGGGTGATTTCGCTTCCTATGGCCGATTGGTCGGCAAAAGTTGGGAACAGAACAAGGCGCTTGATGCGGGGACAAATCCACCTGCTGTAGAACGGCTCATCTCTCGTATCAAAGATTACGCTTTAGGTTATAAACTTCCCGGTGCTGGCGGAGGTGGCTACCTTTATATCGTGGCCAAAGATCCGGAAGTCTCTTTGCAGATCCGCCGCCTTCTTACGACAGATCCGCAGAATGACAATGCCCGTTTTGTCGAAATGAGCTTGTCGGATAAGGGGTTGCAGGTGAGCAGGTCGTAAGCCGTTGTGAGGTGCTGCCATGTGTGCGGACGGATCTCGATTCGGGATAACGATTCTTGGATTACGCTTCAGATCCCGGTGATGAGGTGATCTCATATTTCTGGATGATCAGATACCCGCATCCTCCGATGAAGGCGAGGAAGATGAATGCTACCAGAATCAGCAGTTTCTTGGGAGAAGAAGCTTTGAGAGGGACAGTTGCCGGTTCGATAATGGTGTAGACTGGTGTCTGTTCCTGTACCCGGAGTTTATCTTGTTCGAGCTTTTGCGCTAACGTGTTATATACATTGAACGTGAGGGTCATCTCGTTGCGTAACCGTTCTTGCTCGGTACGGTAACTGGCGGAGATAATGTTTTTGTTGCCGTCTTCGAAAGCTGCATAGGCCTGCTGTGCTTTGTAATAGGCACTGCGTGATTCCTTTAGCACTTTTTCTGTAAATTCCAGATCTTTCTTTGCTTTCTGTGTTCGGTAATGTGTGATGTAGGTCTGTAGCTTTATCACGATACTGTGCGCCACGTCGGCTGAGATCAGCGGGTCTTGCATGTCGACACCGAGAGTAACGACTTGTGTCTTTTTATCGACAAAGACAGTGATGCGCTGGCGTAGGTTTTTCAGTACATCTTCTTGCTTGCGGGTGAGCCGAAAGGGGTTTAGGTGCCCATCGTTTTCTTCGTTATCGAAGAAGAATGAACGGAGGGCGGCTATTCCTTTTAGAGGAGCTTTTATAAGGAGGCTCCACCAAGTGGAGCGCTGATGGCTGTCTAAGTAATCATATAGGGTGATCGTGTACTTATTCTCTTTGTCGGTTACCTTTTCGGGGAAAAGTTCCAACAGAAAAGGTGTACTGTGCACAATATCGGGATAGAGGTTGGGTGACAAAGCATCCTGGCCGGAGGCTGAGTTGAGGTTGATTCCTGCCATTGCCGCGAGTCCACTGAGATTGCTCATCTTGCTTGTGGCATCGAGGAGTTCGGGAGCCAGTTTCACCGTTGTAGTGAACTCTTTGGGTATGCTGAAAGCAATGATGAGTCCCACCATTGTTGCAAATCCGCAGCATTTTATGAAGAAACGTCGTTTTTTCCACAGGTAGCCGGTGAGGGCGACCAAGTCGATTTCCGATAGTGTAGATGACGGAGTATGATTGTTCTTATCCATTTGTTTACTTTAAAAGATTAACCATTGATGTTATCATTGCAGCCATTGATGTGACAGAACTGCCGACGCTCATGATTTCAGCCAGACTTGCCCGGCGGTCGCGTTGCGTCTTGGCGGGGACTACGATTTCGCAGCCAGGTTCGACCTTGGGGTAACGTTTGAAGAAAATCATTTTACGTTGCGTGGTCGCCACTTTTCCGTTCATGTAGATGACGATAGGATACTTGCGGGCAATGTCGTTGTAGCCACCAGCCTGTGAGAGGCAGTCCCGGATGTCCATTCCTTTCGTATAGGTCACGCTGTTAGGGTAGGTGACGGAGCCGCTCACTTTCACTGTGCTTTGCTGTTGGGGAATGTAGAGCACGTCTCCATCGCGCAATACCAGGTCGTCGGCGCTTCCCGGGTGGGCGAGCGCTTTTTGCAGGTCGATGCCTACGGGGTACTCCTTCAGGTTGGCAAGCGAAATGGAGATCGAGTCACGACTCTGCTTACTGTTATTACTCAATTGCAGGAGAGTTTCGATCTGGCGCAACTCGTCCGTTGTCAGTTTGCGTTTCAAGCTGGCTCCCCGCACATAGGCGTCTGGAGTGATTCCGCCCGATTGCTTGATCAGTTCGCTTAGGCGCGTATTCTTTTTCTTTAAAGCATAGTTGCCGGCAAAAGTGATCTCGCCTCCGACCTTCACTACTTGCTGTTCCTGGTAACCGGGTGAGAAACGGACGAATACTTCGTCGAATGGTTCGAGGGTGAAAAGTGTATCGCCGGAGGTTACAGCCAGTCCTTCGTCGAGGGTGAAGTTAAATGTCTCGGCTGTCTGGTTACTGCTCCGGGTGGCGGACGGATCTTTGAGCCGTCGTGCCACTTCCACGTTGATAGTCGAGGCTGCTTCGCGTAGGCCACCGGCGAGGACAATAACATCCTCTACTGTCAGATTCTTACGGAAGGGCAATACGGTATCGGGAGCGTTAACTGCTCCACTCACTTTGATAGTATAAGGTTCACGGAGGCCAAACAAAGAAGGGATATATAGTTGGTCTTCCTTCTGTAGTTCGATGTCAGGAGCCTTCCCGTTCAAAATGTCTACAATATTGATGGCGATTACCGAACTGGTGAAGTCAGGGTTGAGCCTTGTGATCTGTGCGCGTCCTGTAAATTCGTCTCCTTTAAGTCCCGAAGCCTGTTCGACCAATTGTTTGACGGTGTGTACGTCCGGACTTAACTCATATTCTCCGGGTCGCCAGACTGCACCGGAAATGATGATTCGATTATCGTAGTAGGGGATGACTGAATCCACCATCAGTGAATCGCCGTCTTGTAGCACAAATGTCTGGAATTGTTCCTCGTTAACTGTGGCAATCTTGTAGCGATCGCCAGCTTTGCGTTTCACCCGTATACTGTTGGTGTAGGCATCTCCTGTGAAACCGCCTGCCATGTCGAGCAGGTCGGCAAGCGTCTCTCCTCGTCGGAGTTCGTATGTACGGTCTCTTTTCACTTTACCACCGGCGGTGACAAGCTGTTCGTAAGGGCCGATAATGATCATGTCGTTGTCTTCCAGTCGTATATTCGTGTCATATTTACCGTTCAGCAGATAGTCGTATACATCGAGGTTGGCGATCTCTTTGCTGTTCCGGTATACTTTTATATTTCTCAGTGATCCGATATCGTTTACTCCTCCTGCTGCATAAAGGGCATTGAAAAGCGTGGCGAGAGATGAGAGTGTATAAGTTCCGGGTGCGACGGCCTCGCCGACAATATTGACTTTAATGCTGCGAATTTGCCCCAGTCCAACAGAAACGAATGTGTTAGGCTGACTGCCGTCAAGCGTTGCCATGATTTTACCCAATTCCTGCCGGATGCGATTCTCTGCTGCCTCGATAGTCAGTCCACTTAGGGATACGGGACCGACATTGGGGATCAAGATCGTTCCGTCGGGAGAAATACTGAGTTTCAAGTTCAGCTCCGAATCTCCCCATACATTGATCAGCAACTCGTCTCCTGCCGATAGGACATAATTTTTAGGCGTCGGCATATTCAGATCCGGTTCGAATGTCAAATTCTTATCAGAAAAGATTTCTCGCCCGAAAACAATATCTTCCAAAGGTTGCTTAGGCTTATGTTCGTCGCGTTGCTCCGTCAGTGGAGGAAGTGCTTGCTGGGTAGGTTGGGAACGGTCGGATACGATGTTTTCCGCAGTCGGATGAATGATCTGGTTGATACCATTTTGTTCTTTCCCATGCTTGGCTATTTCTTTTTGTATCTGTTCCTCTGTCATCCCGGCGGCACGGGCTTTATCGATTAATTCCTGTGGAATTTGTGCATGTATGGTAATTGATACCAGTATAAACAGGAACCCAATGATGTATCGTGTCAGATGCTGTTGTCTTATCCGTTGACGACTTGATGGCTTATGACGGCATAATACAGCTTGTTTTTTGTCAAGATTTTTCATATTACTTTTTCTATTGTTTGAACGATTTGTTGGCTGGCAGTTCCGTCCCCATAAGGGTTTACTGCTTGGCTCATACGGTTATAATAAGTATTGTCATCTAGCAAGTGGGATACTTCAGTCACAATCCGGGAGTAATCCGTTCCTACCAATTTTACTGTCCCTGCGTCAAGTGCTTCTGGCCGTTCCGTTGTGTCACGCATGACAAGCACTGGTTTTCCCAACCCCGGAGCCTCTTCTTGTATGCCTCCGCTGTCGGTTAGGACAAGTGTTGACTTCTCCATTAGATAGACGAAGGGAAGATACTCCAAAGGCTCTATAAAGAACAGGTTAGGGAGATGGGCATTTCCGAATATTTCGTGAATGGGTTCCCTTACATTTGGGTTCAAGTGCATAGGGTAGACAAAGTCTACCTCCGCATACTGCTCTGCCAGAGTCTTTATTGCCCGGCATATTTGGATAAATCCATCGCCGAAGTTTTCCCGGCGATGACCTGTTATTAAAACCAGTTTGCGGTAACTTTGTTCAGCAAGTGGAGTTGTTTTATAACCAGCAGACATCAGTTCGGTGTCAAGTTGTTTACGCAGGGTGAAATCTTTGCGGATAGTAGCGGCAACATGGTAAAGGGCGTCGATAACAGTATTACCGGTAATGCGAATCTTGTTCTCATTTATACCTTCATGTATCAAGTTATTCCGGCTCAAAACTGTAGGAGAGAAATGCCAGGTGGCAATCCTTCCGGTGATCTGTCTGTTCATTTCTTCCGGCCACGGACTGTAAATATTGTGTGTGCGTAATCCCGCTTCTACATGACCGACCGGTATTTGCCGGTAGAAGGCGGCGAGTGCTGCGGCTGTTGAAGTGGTGGTGTCCCCGTGGACCAGAACGATATCTGGCTTCGCTTCCTGCAGAACGTCTCGCATTCCTGTCAGAACTCGGGCTGTTATATCGTAGAGGTCCTGTCCTTGCCTCATTATGTTGAGATCGTAATCGGGGCGGATGTTGAAAAGCTTTAGAACTTGGTCCAGCATTTCCCTGTGTTGCCCAGTAACACAGACAATGGTTTCAAATTTATTTTTTTTCTGTTGGAAAGCTTTTACTAATGGTGCCATTTTAATTGCTTCAGGACGGGTTCCGAAGACGAGCATTATTTTCTTCATGTTGTTTCTGTTTAGATTTTTCCAGTCTTGACCAGTATCAAGAATTTGATTAAATGTATTTGTCGTTTGATGCGCGAGGGTTGTTTCAATAGGCGGTATGCAAATTCGAGATTGTGCTTTATCCACCATTCGGGTGCTCGTTTCACGTTCCCTGTATAGACGTCGAAACTTCCTCCTAACCCTTGGTAAATTGCGGGATGTGCCTGATACATTTTTTCCATCAATAACTCTTGTTTGGGTGATCCCATTGCAACGAATATGACATCCGGCTGTTTTGTCTTGATGTCTTCGATCAGTTCTTCCTGTTCTGTCTCTGTTTGTATGTATCCGTCACGGTAACCCGCTATCTGTATTCCGGGAAAGTCTTCTTTCAACCGGGAGATGGTCTTCTCTATTACGGGCTGTTTACTCCCGATCAAGTAGAAGGTTTTTTCTTTTTGATACAGAGCTGTTATAATCTTCAACCACAGTTCGCATCCCGCGATCTTGACGGCATCCACGGCTCCGTGCTGCCGTACTGCCATAACTGCTCCTATGCCATCGCAATATCCGATATTCCTGTTCACAATATCTTGTATTTGCTCGTTCGCATGCAGTATCTTCTCCGCATTTATCGCTACTAATATCCCTTTATGTTCCTCCACATATTCCAGCAAACTGGAATCTGAGGGAAAGGGGTGGACTTTTATTCCGTTTATGAATGTTGATTTACTTTTCATATTGCAATTGTTCTAATAAATAATAAGATAAGGCATTAAACATGAAAGCATTGCTCCAACGCATATATGGTATGTGCGAGCTGAAGAATTGTTTTAACTGGTAGTAAAAGTATCCTTCGGAATCTTGCATATTCGTGATTGTCCAGTTTACTACTTTGTCGGCTAATTCTTTATGTTCCGCATATTTTTTGAGTTTGGATAGGGTGACGAGCAGTTGGCCCGGACAATGGATATCAATAGGATATGTCTTATTGTCATAATATTTAGGTGTTCCGTCATTTTCGAAAAAATGCTGAATGTAGTATTTGAAACCGTTTTCGATATGAGCGGAGAATGTCGTGTCTCCTGTTAAAGTCTGATATTCCTGTATGCAATCTAAATTGTATCCTGTATGGAAACTGTCTTTCCAGGTTTGTACCGGCAACATTCCGTAAGACCAGGAACCGTCCCCTTTCTGTGCATCGCAACAGGCTAAGACCGATTCTCCTGCTAATTCTTTGTATAAGGTATTTTGGGTATAGTGATAACCATAACTTAAAATTTTACTTCCTAAAAGAGAAGCATTGTACACGGTGTCGTTGCCTGGTAACGGACTGTATGAGAATAAAAAACCTCTTTTCTGAGGAGTCCTGTGCAGATCTTGTATAACAAAATTGACAGCCGATAATGCGTTTGCAAGATAATTTTCTTTTCGTGTAATTTTGTATGCGCTAATGAGTGCCTCTGCGCAAAAACTTGTTGCTACTACTGTCGGGGTGTTTTTAGGAAAGAAAAATAAACGACGGGCCTGCCAGTCGAAATTGTATCCCCAGCATGAGCCGCTATATCCTTTTGAACGCAGTGCAATCAGAAGTTCGGCCAATTGATGGATACGGGATAGGACTCTCTCTTTTTCCTTTGATAAGTCCTCTTTGCTTGTTTTCTCTATGATGGTATAGAGGTTACAATATCCTTGCAGGAAAAGTCCGATTCCTTTTGAATTGTATTCTTTCGGAACAAGAAACAGAGGCCTCAAGTTAAAAGGCATGCGCTTGAATCCTTGTATCATGATCAATCGGCATAGGGCTGATTTATGAAGGAGGGGGATATTCTGGAAAATTTTAGAGTTTAATCCGTCATAAGGATCCCAACCTTTGAAGTGTTCGGACTCGCAATATTGGCGGAGTTTATTGAATATGTGTAATTGTTTATTATTCATATTATTTCTTTATTGGTGAGCAGTCGCTTATAAAATGAAGAAACTATATTTTTACTATAATTCTCACAGACAAATTTTGCTGGAGTGTATTGATTTATATGTTGGTATATCATTATTATTTTATCTTCTATTTCTTTAATGTTAGGCAAAAAAGGTATTAATTCTCCATTTATACCTGGCAATATTAATTCAGTCATAGATGTTGTATTTCTGGCAATAACAGGAACATTGCAGGCCATTGCTTCAAGTACTACGAGGCCTAATGATTCTCTTTTTGAAAACATAAGACAAATGTCGATATTCCTGTAAAATTTATACATTTCATTTTTTTTGTATGGTTCATATTCGACTAAATTTACTGGGTTTTTGTAAAATAATTTTTTCCATTTATTTTCTTTGTCTCCATAATTTATATAATGAATATATATTTCTTTTTTCAATTGTAATTGTAGTTTGGGAATATCTTGTATGAGTTTTAAAAGATAATCGACTCCTTTATGTTCGGTTAAAGAGGATGGAAAACCGATATGTAGGACTTCTCCTTTCTGTTTATGGTATATGGGACTGAATAAATCCGTGTCTACTCCTCCGCTTGGAGAAATAAGTATTTTTTTAGGATCAATTTTTAGTTGCTTGGCAATAATTGAACCGTAATAATGAGAAGGTGATATATGAATGTCTGTACTTTTGAATGTTTTCTTCATTAAAGAACGAATAAACTTAAATAACCAAGTATTGTGAATTAATTCTTCTCCGTGCCAATGGTAAATGATTTTATTTTTTTGGAATGGGATGCGTATAAATAGCGGAAGTAAAAAAGTGTAATGATTGATATATAATACATCATATTGTTTTAACGGTGCTAATAATAATCGAGAATAAAATGTAATATAATCTTTGATCTTTTTTAATCCGGATCCTGAAGGGCGTAATACGACTGTATCTACATGAAATCCGCCGCTTTCGAGTGCAAGTTTGATGGATTCAGCATATGTCCCGCTATTAGGCATTTGTGGAGATGGGTATGCATTGTTTATCAGTATAATTTTTTTTGTCATACAGGTTGTTAGTATCTTATGCTATTTTTTAAAATATAGCGGTAAGTGAGTAAAGCTAATTCATTATATTTATTCTTTGAAAATATCCATTCTCCATTATATTGAACAGGATATCCCCCAGATGATTGTTTGAATAGGTATACTAAGTTACTGCTGTTGATTCCTGGTCCTATTCTTCCGAAATCGAAGATCTTAATATTATTTTCAGAGAGGTAATCTAGTATTTTATCAAGAATAAAATAACTTGCGCCGTTTTTTCTTGAATAAGAACTATTTGCTCCATAAATATCCCAAGCCTGTTTGTTCTCAATATAAACAATTCTTCCTGAAACTATTGTACCAGTTTCGTTGTAAACAAAGAATAATTTGAAATTAGGATCATGAAGCAGATTGTAAATATCTTTTTTATCAAGAGTATACGTTAGATGTTTTATTTTCGCCATTTCACTAAAAATTTGGGCAAAGATTTCACATTCATCCATAGTTGGTTTAGATATAACTTCGAAGGAACATTTGGCATTGATTGCTTTTTTTACATTATTTTTCCAACTTCTATGTGGAAGAGGCCTGTCGATAGTGTTGACTAAGATAGTCAGTGGGCAAGTTGTTTGATGAAGAGGGCGGATGAATCCGGCCTGACGTATTCCGATTTCATATTCAATATTGTAGAGAGAAAGGCTGGAAACGAATATCAAAGAATATCCAATTTTGGTTATTTCTGCATAAAAGTTCCGAATAGTTTCTAGCTCTGGATTTTTAATGGCTTCTCCCTGTATCCGCAAGATGGAGCCTATGAGGGGCTTTTTATAAAGCTCTCCCCGACAACAAATAGTAGGATTCGTTGAATTATCGACAAAATAAACACTATTATCATTAGTACTCATATATTTATCCCATCCTTTACTTTGAGTAAAAGGAACTGTATCCATCTGTTTTATTATTTCGAAAAATAGTTGTTTTTTTATTATTTCCATCTGATTGTTTTTTTGTTGAATATTTTAAAAATGATGAACTTCTTTTTGGTTTTGAAGCCTACTTTTGTTTCAGCTTTTAAAGCTGGATAGTTACTTGTTAGTATTACTACAATACTTCGTTTTTTTCCATATTTGTAAAGCTGATTTAATCTGAAATTCAAAACATAACTGTGAAGTCCTCTTCTTCTGAATTCAGGCATACAATAATCATCTAATAAAGCACCTTCGTCCTCATTCAGTTTTAGTTCGAAGTTATATGGGAGTGGAAGTTTGTCTAGACTTATCCAGGCTGAATAAGCTAGTTTGTTGTTTATTACAATTCCATATGGAATATACGTTTTGTCGATTAACCGTTTTTTTATATCGGCAAGTTTTATCTTTGTAAAATAGGAAGCATCCCCTTTTAGGAAATCATCGAATGTCAGTTTTCGGATTATATAGCCGGTATTATTTTTCACTTCCAGTATACCGGAAGTGAGTACTTTTTCCATATAGTAGAATGTTTCCCACACAAAACCTATTTGCCGAAAGGCAAAATGGAAGATTCGAACAACAGTACCTGATGTTCCATATTGTTTTTTGTGTACTTGTATTTTTTTTAATAAATTCATTTGATAACAGATAATTTTCTTTTGATTTTAACTAGCGGTTTAAAAATGTATTTCAATCCGTCTACAACACAGATATTTTCTTTGTAATTTAGTGTATGTAAACCGTGTCTATATTGGGTATCAGGTAGAATATTTATTGATTTTTCTTCTTTGAATTTATTTTTATCAATGGATTTGATTTGGCAGATATAAAGAGAAGCTCCATAACTTTTAAAAGAGTTTTGTGTACATCTGTATAAATGATCGTTATAAATATATAGACCTCCACCAGAACGAGCCGATGTAATATCTTGTTTTACAGGATTATCAAAGAAAGGGATATAAGGACCGAACAGATTATCCGAATAGTAAATTAGTAAATCTGCATCTTGATCAAAATTCAGAGATGTACATAATAGAAAATAGGTATTATTAAGTTTTGTAACTACCGGATCTACAACCGGTGCTTGTATTAATTTTTGGGGAAACTCTAACTTTTGGTATTTCTGATTATAAGTATAGATAAAAAGTGATCCACTTTGGCTGTTTTCAGGAATGATGTATGTTTGATCGTTTTCCTCATAAATAAATGGAAAAGATAAATGCGTATCGAGTTTTAATAAGGTTTTTCTGTGTATTAACCTGTAGTCTCTGCGAGAAATGGTTAATAAAGAAATTTCACCTTTCCATTTAGCGTAAAAAAATTCTTCAACCAATACTTCAATTTTTTCATCTGTCACTTTTAGAATAAAAGGATCTGCGAAAAAACGATCGTGATAGGGATGCTTGAGCCAATGGATGACTGGTTGAAAAGATATGTTGTTTATGATATCATCTATGGATGATTCAATAAAACCAATATTCCAATGGAATATACCTAATTTTTTTTCTAAATTTTTTGTTGAAAATAGTTGCATAATAATTTAAATTTGATCCCACCAAAAAAAATAAGTTGCCTTCATTCTTTCTTGATCTCCTAAATAAATAGTACTGCTTAGGCTTAAAAGTTGGGTTACAATTATTAGTAAAAAAATAAATGTATGTGTAATGCTTTTACCTCCATACTTCCATAAATATACCATTAAATAAGAGAAAACAATAATATTCATATTGATGAAAAATAGGAATGGTCTTTGTAAAGCGTGATTTCCAACTAATAGAAGGTTTATGTAAGAACCAACAATATACAAATTGTAATATATACTTATATTTGATGAGGGAAATGTGTCTTTGATTTTTTTGTTATATAATATAAGTATGACATTTAATGAAAATATGAGCCATGTGCGTGGTCCATATACATATTCTTCATCAATAGCCAAAATATTATCTATATTGCTATATCTGTCTCCTAAGCCAATTAGACTCAGTATTACATCTATATTATTTAAATATTGGTTCCAAATAGAAACACCACTTAAAAATAGAGCACCGAATAGTAATGTAAGTTGCAGAGGTATATTTCTAAGAAAGTCTTTTCCTGGTTTAAAGATGAAATATAGAGGAATTAGCAGAAGTGCTGTTTTGTGAAGTGTAAATCCGATAACAACACATAGCATATAGGGTATAAATCTTCTTTGCTTGATAAAAGGGATAGCGTATACGAATAAACACCAAACTAAAGATTGTCTGATAACACTCATCCATCCTAAAAAAGC
Source organism: Parabacteroides johnsonii DSM 18315 (assembly GCF_025151045.1). Classification (NCBI taxonomy): domain Bacteria; kingdom Pseudomonadati; phylum Bacteroidota; class Bacteroidia; order Bacteroidales; family Tannerellaceae; genus Parabacteroides; species Parabacteroides johnsonii. The sequence continues at coordinate 2,289,120 of NZ_CP102285.1, read as the reverse complement.
TCCAGACATAATCATGAATGATAGAAATGGGAAAAGATATCCTTCTTTTCTAAAAGTATAATAAATTAAAAATATTTGTAAGAAAGCAATTAGGCCAAAATAAATGGAATAGTGTAATCCGGTTTCTGCCATTAATCGAGTAACAAATTCGAATCCTATCTCCAAATCGTCTCTGATAGTATAATAATGAGCGTATCCTTCATATATATCTAAATAGCTCATGTAGTCATTGCCTACATTATATCTGATTCCAAAAATAAAAGAGAAACAAATTATCGGTAAGATAAAATCTATGTTGTACCAATTAAATTTAGAGTCTATACATTTGTAATATCTTTTCATGTAGATATATCCGGAAAAAATCATTATCAACATGAGTAATGTATATATGTAAATTGTTTGAATCATATCTAATTAAAGTAATTTGTAGTATAGTTTTTTGAGATGTGAATACCACTTTGGATAGATTTTTATTTTTTGTAATAATAGATAGTGTATGGAAAAAATGAAATTTGTATTATTATATACAGATGTAAGACTGTAAATAGTTTTGTCTAATGATGTGATAGATAGTATATCACTGAATTTGTATCCTATTTCCATTAAATATCGAATTCTGTAAAGATGATATTTTGTGATATATTTGGGGTTAACATTTTTTTCTGTGAGATATTGGTAGCACCAGTCATTAGAGAAGATGATATTTTTTAATATACGGTTGGAAATTTTGGGATATGAATTGGATTCCTTGTTTAAATAATAACAATAACATGAATGATGAGTGAAACTTGATTTTTTTGCATAGGATATTAATTGGATAAATAACATTCTGTCTTCTGCATTTGTTATACCTGAATATGAAACTATTGGATGATTTTTAAATAAGTTTGTAGAATAAATATTTCCCCATAATGTATAAGGAATTTTTTGCTCTAAAAATAGATTTTGTATTTCCTCTGAAGAACTATTTGTTGGTATATAACGTATAATATTTTTTTGAGACATATTATTGTTGATAATTGTATATCCACCAAATACAATATCTGATTTGTCTGTGATGATTGTGTCGTAGAGGATCTGAAAGGCATTTTGAGGGAAATAGTCATCTGCATCACTGAAAATAATGTATTTACCTTTAGCTTTGATATAGCCACTTTCCCTTGCAGACATTGTCCCTTCATTTTTTTCTTTGTTAATGATTATTATTCGGTCATCTTTTAGAATGTATTGTTTTACTATTTCGAAAGATTTATCTTGACTTGCATCATTGACTATAATTACTTCAAAATTTTTGAATGTCTGTTTAATGATTGACTCCAAACATCTTGAAATCCATTTTTCTGCATTATAAACAGGTATGATAACACTTATTTCAGGTTTAGTATTTCTGTTCATTTGAATAGTTTATTATTTCTGTATACGTTTAAAATTCCATCTTTTTATTTTTAGAATTAATTCTTTTGGTAGTAAATATTCAACTGTCTTTTTTAGATAGTGATAAATTATAAATTTGAAATATTTTATTTTCCATTCTATTGTTTGCTCGCGTTCGGATATAATCCCGAACTCTTTCTCTCTTGTAATCCTGTTAGAAGAGGAAACTCCTTCTCGAGCATCAAAAATTGCGATTGTACTTGGAACATATTGAAGTATTTTCCCTTCTTTTAGACAAAAAAGAAAAAAGTCATAATCAGCACAAATTTTATATTTTGTATTAAATTCCCGTTTCTTAAGTAAGTAAGTCCTTACAAATGAAGATTGGTGGCAGAAAATCATACTTTCTTTTAAATATGTAAGAGATGCTGGCTTTCTTATATATTTTCCAAATGTGTAAATAAATTCTGTATCACCATAAATGATATCAGTACTTGGTTTCGGAGCTGGTATAAACAGTGAACTTAAAATATTTTGGTCATAAAACCTATCTCCAGCATTCATAAAATTTATCCAATCACCGGTTGACTGTCGAATTCCTTTGTTCATCGCATCATATATGCCTTCGTCTGGTTCGCTAATCCAATATGTGATTTTATTTTGATATTTTTTTATAATATCTATCGTTCCATCATTGCTATTGCCATCAATAACAATGTATTCAATATTGGGATATGTTTGATCAATAATACTTTTTATTGTCATTTCTAAATCATCTTTACAGTTATATACAACTGTTATAATGGAGATTAAAGGATATCTATTTGGATTCATCTTTTTATTAATCTTAAGATTTGATATATGAATGGATCTTTAACTATTAGTAAATAGGAAATGTATATAATAGAACAGATAGTAATGCTTATAAGAATAAATGGAATGTTTTGTAAGTGTGTATAAGATAGTCCAGTTAATACAATTGTAATTAATAGACTTGCTATTATATATTGTGTGTTTTGTCTATTTATGAGTTTGAATGGGAGGTATTTATGTCCTAATCCAATCATCAATACAAATACAATTAATTCAGCAATAGATGTTGTAATTGCAGCTCCATATTGTGACATGTGAGGGATTAGTATCCAATTTAAAGAAAAATTGGTGGCTGCTCCGATTGCTGTTGCAATGATTACAATTATCTCTTTACCTTGAGGGTAGAGAATCTGTATGCCGATGACATTGGATAAGCTAATAATGAATATAATAGGAGAAATTAATTGTAATGTTAATATAGATGGTTCAAATCCTTCTCCACAAAACAGTTCAATAATAGGTCTTGCCATGAAAAGCAGTCCAATAAACATTGGCAGACTAAGTCCAATAGCAAAACTTATCGTTTTATTGGCTAATTTAGTGAATTCCTTTTTTTCTCCGGTAATTATCAGATTTGAAAATCTAGGTAATAAGACGCTTCCCATAGATGCGACTATTGCTAAAACAGCTCTGGTTAATCGTGTTGCTGCAGTATAATATCCAACTGCTTCTTGATCTTTTAGAAAACCGAGCATAACAGAATCTAAATTGACGTAAATACTTATAATTAAGTTTAATATAAAAATTTGTAAAGCAGGTTTTAAATGTCTAGAAAGTGATAATCTTTTAAACTCAATCTTGTGAATCTTGATATATTTTCTAAGTCTGATAAAGTTGAAAATATTACTACCGCTATTGGCAATAACAGTTATAAGTGCATAGATAAATAAATCATTTTTATCTTTTACAAATACAAAAAGGGCAATTAAAGATAATATCCGAATAACCAATGTTCGGATTGTAATATACTTAAAATCTTCTATTGCTTGATAAAACCATACGACTCCAACTGTATTGAAACAAATATTGATACTTAATAATAAAAAGAGGGGAATGTCAACTTTTATTATTGAAATAGTACTGGCTAAAATAAAAACAATAATATATCCACCAAGGGTTAGTAATCCATGTAGAAGTAAGATTTCAATAGTTGTTATACTATATTTTTTTTCATCATCACGAATACGTGCTATCTCTCTTATTGCATAAAGAGGAATTCCTAAAGAACAACAAAGGATAATATAGTCAATTATTGATTGAAAAAATTGGAATTTTCCAATTCCTTCAGCTAATAGAATACGTGACAAATAGGGAAATGTTATCAATGGAAATAGAAGGCCACTTAATGTATTAATTAGATTAAACGCATAATTTCTTCTTATTGAACTGTTTCCAAAAGTGTTGTTTGATGCCATTTTATGATGATACTTTATTTCTTAAACACCCCGCAAAAATCCAATATCACTTTTTCTTCGTTGTGAGGTAATGTTTTGAATTCTTTGTGGGAGACGAGGAAGGCGACGATGTCGGCGCGGGTGTAGGCGGATTTGTAGTCGGTCAGTTTGAAGACTGGATGTTCGTGAACGTTGGGTTCGACGATCAGGATGTCGGTATCGGCTGAACGTTGGAGAACTTTCGAGGTGATGTATTTGGCTGGTGATTCGCGCAAGTCGTCGATATCAGGCTTAAAGGAAAGGCCCATCAGAGCTACTACTGGTTTACGATGATGCTCAAGGAAGAAGCGGAGGATGGCGTTTTCGATTTTTTCGGCGCACCAGAATGCTTTGTAATTATTGATTTCGCGTGCTTTCGAGATAAGTTGCGACTCGTAGGGAAATTCGGATGTCAGGAAATAAGGATCTACGGCGATGCAATGTCCTCCCACGCCTGAACCTGGTTGCAGAATGTTGACACGCGGATGTTTGTTGGCGAGTTCGATCAGTTCCCAAACGTTGATACCTGCCTTGTCGCAGATCAGTGACAGTTCGTTGGCGAAAGCTATTTGGACGTCACGTGACGAATTTTCCGTCAGTTTGCACATCTCCGCTGTCCGGGCGTTTGTCCGGTGGAGTGTCCCTCTGACAAAGTGGCGATAGAATTGTATCGCCTTTTCAGTTGATTCGGAGTTGATTCCTCCGATGACCCGGTCGTTCTGCATCAGTTCGTAGATGACATTGCCTGGTAAAACGCGCTCCGGACAATAAGCGATATATATTTTTCCTTCCAGTTCCGGACGCAAAGCGTAGAGCAGATTTGCCATCTTTTCGGTGGTCCCGACAGGTGAAGTCGATTCGATGACGAAAAGATCCCCTTTCTTAAGAAAAGGTGCGACCATACGTGTAGCGGCTTCGACATATGAAATGTCCGGTTCATGATTTCCTTTGAACGGAGTTGGTACGACGATCAGGTATACATCGCTTTCTTCCGGAACATCTGATGCTTTCAGCTTACCGGATTCCACGACTTCCGAACACAACTCCTGTAATCCAGGTTCCACAATATGGATAACACCTCGGTTTGTCATTTCCACTACTTTCGGATTTACGTCGACCCCGATAACTTGAATGCCGCTTCCGGCTGCGATAATAGCTGTAGGCAGGCCGATATAGCCCAATCCCATAAAACATGCTTTCATTATTTGTATTTTTTCTAAATTCGTTTGACCCATTCTTTTCCGTTTAAAAATTCTTTTTTGTTTCTGGCCTTTTCAAACCAAATGCTTAATACTACCCAGATCACGATGTCGCCGGCAAATACGATATTGATATTCACGAACGACACGAGCAAGATATTGAGGCTACTGAATAGACTGGCGATTACGACGATACTGATCATCGCCTTGTGTGCGCTCATTCCCATATCGAGGAACTTATGGTGGATGTGATTACGGTCCGGTTTGAATAGTGGCCGATGGCTGCGTGCCCGTACGATCATCACACGCACAACGTCGAACATTGGTACGATCAGTGTCGAGAAGGCGACCACGATGGCACCGGCGGAATAGTGTGCAACATCCGGATTGTAAGACGCATAGCGGATGGCAAGGAATACCAGAATATAGCCCAATGTCAGACTCCCCGTGTCACCCATGAATATTTTCCTCCCGTGATCAGCCTGTCCGAAGACGTTGTAATAGAAGAAAGGCACCAGCACTCCAAGAGTCGCGAATGACAGCAGGGCGTATATCCACATTCCGTTAATCAAGAATAGACTGCCAAGCACGAGTAATGCCGAGCCAGTTAGCCCTGAAGCCAATCCGTCGATTCCGTCGATCAGGTTGATGGCATTGGTGATAAATACAATTACGAGGATAGTAAGCGGAATACCGATCCATGATGCCAGTTCGTGTATTCCGAATAACCCGTAGAGATTGTTGATCCATAGTCCTGACAACGGCAGGAGCAAGGCTGCCACAATCTGCACCATGAACTTCTTTGTATAACGCATTCCCACCAGATCGTCTTTCAACCCGGCAAGGTAGAGTAAGATCACTCCGCAAACCAACAGGTAGAATTCCGAAAGGGTATGTGTGAGCAACCATAGCGGTATTTGCTGTCCGTACATGTATCCCGCGCAATAGAGTGCGGAAACAAACGAGAGGGAGAACAGAATTGACGGAGCGAAAGACAATCCCCCCAGTCTTGGGATGGCTCCTTTATGTACCTTCCGACTGTCCGGAATGTCGAAAAGCCGCTTTTTCAGCGCGACGACCAAAATCCTCGGAATAATGATCATCGACATCAGGGCAGAGATCGTGAAGGCCAATAAAATCAATAGGTATATCATATAACAAATTTCGGTTTATATGTGACAAAGTTCGTCAGTCACATAGATATGTTCTGGCGATTGTCCACTATTCTTATAGTTTGAGAAGTAACAAGAGGCAGGAATAAAACGTTTTGTCTTTTGATTGTAATTGTGGTATTTTAGAAACCGTTTCCTAAAAATAATGGAGAAAGTACGGAGGGATGAGATTTGTATAAAAGGAAAAGAACAAGAGGTATGGGTTATGATTCAACCTATGCCCGCAAGTCATTGCCTAAGCAGAATGCATTATAGTATGTTAATAAGGAAAAGAATATTTAGCGAGTGCTAAAATGCTGTTTTCGGCAGTGGTGAAAGAGCATTATATGGCCTTCTATCGCCTCTGTGTGTGAAGGTCGGTATTCAATGAAGCATTCTTTCGCATGAACCATCTGTCTGGCAGTTATCCGACTTCTTTTTCATGCCAGTCCATTTTTAATTTCATGCCAGTCTATTCGCAAATGGATGCCAGTGCATATAAAACTCCATGCATGTTACTTAGTGGATGGAGTTTGTCGGCTTGCATTTGTCCTGTAATCATAACCGGAGACATCGGTTTGACGCATTGGAGGATGTGTCGAATTGACATTACCGGACGCGGATGACGTAGAATACGCAGACAGACGCAGATTTATTTTGTTGATAATTAATATATCTGCGTTCGTCTGCGTTGTCTGCGTCCCATGAATACCGATATTTGACACATTTACATTTGCAGTATTAAATATCACAATAAAATATAAGTGTATATTTGAAAAGAAGAGTTGCAGTGAACTAACTTTGACACTAGTCTTAAATGACTATAGGCTGAATCAGACTGCAACTCTCTTAATAGGAGAACCTAGCCAGTTAGAATTGTAGGTTCACGACCTAATAAATGTATTAGCTGTTTCTCCTTCATGTTTAATACTGTAAAATACAAAATTATGAATTATTCTCATTTTGTAGGTCTTGATGTAGGAAAAAAAACTTTCGATGCATCATTAATGTCTGCGGCCGAAAAAGAGTTGTCTCACAAGTCTTTTGATAACACTCCAGAAGGGATCCAATCTTTATTGGATTGGATAGCAGGTTATCATCTCTCTTTATCCAAACTCTTGTTCTGTGCTGAAAACATGGGAAGCTATGTCACAGAGTTATCTGTTTCCAGTGTCTCCATGGGATTTTCCCTGGCTTTGGTTTGCCCGTTGACCATCAAGAAGTCCATGGGCCTACAACGAGGCAAAAATGACCGCATTGACGCCAAAAGGATAGCGAACTATGCGGTATTACATTATCGAAAACTAGAGTTATACAAATTACCTAACAAAGACTTGGTGAGACTGCGGGGATGGATTATTATACGTGACAATTTGGTCAAGCAAAAAGTATCAAGCATAAAGTTATTGGAAACATTCTCCCAGATGGCTAAGTTGGCTGATGTGACAGAATCCATTTCTTTTTTGGAAGAGCAGCTCAAGTCGATAAAAGAAAAGATCCTGGAAGTGGAAGAAGATATGGAGCAACTAATAGCCGCCAGTACATCGCTTTACACAAACTACTTGCTATTAAGAAGTATAAAAGGAATAGGAATTATCAATGCCATTGTATTACTGTGTGTTACTGACAATTTTCAAAGATTTGACACCCCGAGGAAATTTGCCTGCTATTGTGGGGTTGCCCCATTTGAACATACTTCAGGTATTTCCATACGGGGAAAAACGCAGACTTCTTCATTGGCTAACAAAGAAGTAAAAGTATACCTTACCCGAGCAGCTATTACTGCCATATCTTGGGATCCGCAGATGAAAGCATATTATAAAAGGAAAATAGCGGAGGGGAAACATAAAGCATCTGTAATCAATGCAGTAAGAGCCAAAATCATAGCAAGATCTTTTGCTGTGATACGAAGGCAGACTCCATTTGTAGCATTAGCCGTATAATAAAAAAGGTCCTTAACTTCGAAAACATCTTAGGTTTAGGAAGTAGCTATACACTTCTGAAGAGTTGTTATGTCTATATACGAACTTACCCAAGGATACGTTAATGTTCGTAAACTTGGGTAAGATTTGAGAGATATTGTTTGGAAAGGACTTAGAATTCACCCTCAGGAAATTTATTTTTTTCTCAAGAACTTTTTGCCTAACCACTTTCTTACCGGTTCGTCATAAAGTTTCAGGCAGAGGTAAGCCAAAGCGATACTGCCGGCGTAGACCACTATTGCCATAGGCCAGATTTCTGCGAAGGTATAGAGTTCGTTGTCGATCAGCCAAGCATAGAATAGGTACATAATCGGGTAGTGGACGGCGTAGAGCGGATAGGATATGTCGCCTAAGAATTTACATATCTGTGTCGAACGTTTGTCCGTAGTCTTGCCGGAGGCACCGAGCCAGACAAGGACGGGAAAAATGAAGATGATACAAACTGCTTCGAATAGCCCGTTGAGACTGATAGGTGCTGCATCTGCCTTTATGTAAGGCACACAGAAGAGGATCAGCAGAACGATCGAACAAATCCAGAAAGCCCCTTTCATTTGGAACGGTTTGAAGTTGCGGGATAATAACATTCCTAACGAGAAGGGAAAGAGCATACGCAAGGAACCTCCGAGGAAATTCACGCCGTCAAGTGTCCAGCCCACACCGATCATGTCATATCCCGAAACATCGAATAGCGTGAATCCGGCCAGTCCTACTCCTAAAAGGACGACGAGTATGGTCAGGACTTTAGTGGAAAGGCGGTGAATGAAAACAGCGTAAAGGATGTTGCCGATATATTCGAAAAAGAGCGACCAGCTTGGACCGTTGAGCGGGAACATCTCGCCATTGCCGCGTACTTCATATCTCGCACCGGGCAGGGCGGGAATGAAAAACATCGCACAGAGTGTGGATAGCATCACTGCTGAGATTGCCACATGTTTACCGTCCCATTGGACACTGCCTTGTATGAGGAAAGCGATCGTTCCCAATATCACTCCCATGATAATCATCGGATGGAGGCGGATTAGGCGGCGTTTGAAAAAGTTACCGGTAGTCATGGTCTTTCCCAAACGGTCGTCATAGGCGTAACCGATCACGAAACCTGAAAGGATGAAGAAAAAATCGACGGCCAGGTAGCCGTGATTGATCGTTGTGATAGGAGTTCCTCCGGCAGCAAACGAAAGGCCTTCGAATATGTGATAAAAGACAACCAGCAAGGCTGCCACCCCTCGCAATCCGTCAAGGAGTTCGTAATGGGGTTTGGTATCCGCAAATGCGGCTGAAGAGATTGTTGTGTCTGACATTGATATTGAATTAGATATTTGTAATATGCGACAAAAGTATTCGTTTTTTGAGGTAAAAAATTTGTCCTATGTCAAATTCGGCTATCCGTTTGCCCGGAGCCGGCTGAGTGTGGAAAGTCTGATACCCAGATAGGACGCGATATATCCTAAGTTTACTCGCCGGTATGCGTCCGGAAACTGTTCCTTGAACGCCTCATATCGCTCCCTCGCCGACAAGGTCAAATGGTCTTTGTGGCTGCGATGTAAACGCCTGTATTCGTTTTGATGGATGATTCTTCCCCAGTTGCACAGTTCGATGTTTGTCTCGAAAAGATGTGTCAGAGTGGCCAGCGGTATCCGATAGGCTTCTACCTCTTCCAGGGTTTCGACGAATTCTTCGCTTATCTTTCCATAATACAGTTCATCCATACTGAACACAATGCTTCCTTCTCCGGCAAATGATGTCGTAACCTCTTCGCCGTCTACCAGCCAGAAGGAACGCGTTATTCCCTTCTCGATGAAAAAGGCAGATTTGCAATAGGTGTCTGCTTTTATCAACTGATACTTTTTAGGAAAGTGGCAGCAGGTCACGTTCTCTTTCAATACTTGAACGGTATCATCAGAGATAGGAAACAAGGAGTTTATTTTATTTAATATATTTGTCATGATGTTACTTTGGCATTGTCTGTCAATCACAAAGATACGAAAAACCGGTAAAAGACAATTGGCAACCGGGCAGTAATTATCTTACCGTCTGATTGCCAACCGCCAATTGAGTTATTGCAATGTTTTTATAGCCATTCGCTCATGAACGCATCCATTTCGTCAGCGTGTGCTTCGAGACTTTGGAGCAGTTTGAACTGAGCCTTTGTGCGGATCAGGTTATGCTTCGGGCTGTGTATCTTGTAGTATGTGTCACCGTTGATGTAGTCGGTCAGGAAACGGACTGTCTGCATGTAGGTCAGCAAACGACCGCCGTACGGGAGCAGCTTGATTTCTGTCGGAGTCAGGAAAGACTTGGCTTTCTCCATATAACCGCGTGTGTAAGCTTTGAAGATATCCATGTTGACATTGACATTATCCAGATTCTCGTCATCTTCGGCACCGGTATTGGCTCCTGTGCGGATGAAATCACCGATATCTGACAGGACGAAACCCGGCATGACAGTGTCGAGGTCAATCACGCATAAGACCTTGTCGGTTTCGGCATCGAACATCATATTGTTGACCTTCGTGTCGCAATGGTTTGTGCGTTTTTTCAGTTTGCCTTCACGATAGAGGCGTTCCTGGATACACATGGCTTCGGCGCGTTTTTCGATTTCCTCGATCAAATCTTTCACTTCGTCCAGACGGCCGGCGACGTTGCTCTTTACTGCATCGTGGAACTGCTCCAGACGGAATTCCATGTTATGGAAGTTCGGGATGGTTTCACCCAGCGTGCCTTCCGGAATGTCGGCCAGCATGGATTGGAAATCGCCGAAAGCCTTGCCAGCTTCGTAGGAAAGTTCCGGGTTAACCTCTTCGTAGCTCTTGCTGTTCGGGATGAACAGACAAACACGCCAATAGCTGTCTCCGTCGAAATAATACAGTTTGTTATCTTTTGTCGGAAGGAAAGTCAAGACTTTGCGGTCGATGTCGCTTTCACCTTTTTCTTCCAGTTTCTTACGGATATGAGAAGTAACTATCTGGATATTGTTCTGCAACATATCCACATTTGTAAAGATCAGGTGGTTGATGCGTTGCAGCACGTATTTGATTTCACCTTTTTCGTTTGTTACTTTCAGCGTATCGTTAATGTGTCCGTTTCCGAATGGTTCGGCGGAAACTACTTTCTCTGTGAGCTGGAACTGGTCCAGGATGTTTAGTAATTGTTCTTTCGTTTTTGCCATGGCATTATTTAATTGATAATTGATAATTGACGATTGACAATGAAATAAGGGTATGGATTCACTCCAATCATCAGTTACGTACAAAAGTAAGAATATCTTTGTAAATAAAAAACGGAAGTTGCTTTCTTTATGGATGTCTCCTAATAAAATAGGAAAAGGCCGTCCTTTTCAGAACAGCCTTTCTCTATTTTTTATCTAAACAGATTGTCAATCGGTTTTATTTTTTGTTACGGTTACCGTAGCGGCTCATGAACTTATCAACACGTCCGGCAGTATCGACCAATTTAGCCTTACCTGTGTAGAACGGGTGAGAAGTGCTTGAGATTTCGACCTTTACCAGCGGATAAGTAACACCGTCGATCTCGATCGTTTCTTTTGCATTGATAGTAGAACGAGTGATAAATACGTCCTCGTTTGACATGTCCTTGAATACTACAGGACGATAGTTGTCAGGATGAATTCCTTTTTTCATTGCTTTGTTATCTTATTTTTAATTTATATTCTCTTATACTTGAGTTTGGTAACCGGTATTTTGGGTTGCAAAGGTATGGATTTGGGTTGAACAAACAAAGAATTTTGCACTATTTTTTCAATCTGATCTACTTTTGTGTTATTTTATATGCTTAAAAGCATAATGTTACCGGATAGTTATTATCTTTGTGGAAGATTTCTAATCATTAACGTAATAACATATATAACAATGGTAAATTACAAAGATTTAGGTTTGGTGAACACAAAAGAAATGTTCGCAAAAGCCATCAAAGGCGGATACGCAATTCCGGCTTTCAACTTTAACAACATGGAACAGATGCAGGCTATTATTAAGGCTGCTGTTGAAACAAAGTCTCCGGTAATCCTGCAGGTATCTAAAGGTGCTCGTCAATATGCAAATGCTACTCTGTTGCGCTACATGGCTCAGGGAGCTGTCGAATATGCTAAGGAATTAGGTTGTCCGAATCCTCAGATCGTACTGCACCTGGATCACGGCGATACGTTCGAAACTTGTAAAAGCTGTATCGACTCAGGTTTCTCTTCTGTCATGATCGACGGTTCTCATCTTCCATATGAAGAAAACGTGGCTTTGACTAAGAAAGTGGTTGAATATGCTCACCAGTTTGATGTGACTGTAGAAGGTGAATTAGGTGTATTGGCAGGTGTTGAAGACGAAGTTTCTTCTGATCACCACACTTATACAAACCCTGAAGAAGTAATCGATTTCGCTACTCGCACAGGCTGTGATTCTTTGGCTATCTCAATCGGTACTTCTCACGGTGCTTATAAATTTACTCCGGAACAGTGCACTATCGACCCGGTAACAGGTAAGATGGTTCCTCCTCCATTGGCATTCGATGTTTTGGACGCCGTAATGGAAAAACTTCCGGGATTCCCTATCGTTCTTCACGGTTCTTCTTCTGTTCCTCAGGACGAAGTTGAAACGATCAACAAATTCGGTGGTGCATTGAAAGCTGCTATCGGTATTCCTGAAGAATGGTTGCGTAAAGCTGCTACATCTTCTGTTTGTAAGATCAATATCGACTCTGACTCTCGTTTGGCCATGACTGCTGCGATCCGTCAGACATTTGCAGAAAAACCGGCTGAATTTGACCCGCGTAAGTATCTGGGCCCGGCTCGTGATAATATGGAAAAGCTGTACAAGCACAAAATTATCAATGTACTTGGTTCTAATGATAAACTCTAATCTCTGTTTACAGAACGAGGTATAGGAAGGGGTACCTGTCGGTACCCCTTTTTATTTGTATCTTTGTAACGTATAAACATGAGTAAGAATAGATGAAAATGAGAAAGAATTGGATTTTGGGGGTTGCCGTTTGTGGCATATTGTCCGTGTCGGATTCGGTGTATGGACAATCAATTAAAGACATTTTGAATTCTGCTGCCGTAAAAGACGCTGTAACAGCCGTGACCGGAGGAAAAAAGCTGACGGTGGAAAATCTGGCCGGTACATGGACGTATGTGAATCCTGCCATTCAGTTGGAAGGCGATAATGCTTTGAAGAATGTGGCGGCAAGTGTGGCCTCTTCGGAGATGGAAAAGAAGCTGAAGGATTATTGTGCGAAAGTAGGAATCATTGAAGGAGCATTCAATTATACGTTTAATACCGACAGCACGTTCACCAGTGTCCTGAAAGGTCGAACATTGAAAGGTACTTATTCTTTTAATGCGGACGATAAGACGATGGAACTGCACTATGGTAAGATTGGAAAATCGAAGTTGACGACGATGACGGCTCATGTCGTTGTTACCAATGACCAACTCTCTTTGCTCTTCAATGCCGATAAATTACTGGACTTTCTGACGAAGTTGTCTGCTGTCTCCAAAAGCACGACCTTGCAAACACTCAATAAGCTGGCGAGCCAGTATGACGGGATGATGATGGGCTTCGAGTTGAAAAAATAAACAATGTGCCAATTTGATAATGTGCTAATATGCCAATGAGAGAATGCTCATATCACATCATTGGCACATTGGCATATAGTGTGTCGGCACATTATTGCCCTTTCCTGTATTCGTCTACGATTTCCAGTAGCTTTGCACCATAGTTTTCTACGATCTTTTTCCCGATACCTGGGATTTTGAGGAGATCGCGTCCGCTGACGGGTAAGGTGTTGGCCACACCGATCAGAGCCTTTTGTTGCAGGATGGTATAAGTAGGAAGTCCTTTTTCGGTTGCCACTTCATAGCGCCAGTGTTTCAGGTTGGCATATAGTTCCGGATGTTTGATGTCTGTCGATATTTCCAGTTTGGCCGGCTCTGATGATTTTTCGGAACGTTTGCGTGCGGTCGGAGCAGACGGTTGTTCGATGCTTGCTTTGGCTTTAGCCGACAAATAGCTGGAAATCGTGAATCCCTCTTGACAGCCCTGCAGGGTTGACAGTTTGATACGAAGGTCTTCGTTCCACTTGTCCAACGCATTCTTGACTGTTTTGCGCGTTTCTTTATTGTCGATTTCCACATCCGACGCTTCCTGCAATGGGCTGCAAAGGCGGTCTATTTGCTCCAGAAAATAAGCTACGCCTTTTCGGACACGTTCCTGGATTGTTTCGTCTTTCAGGTAATTGGTATTGCCTGCTATCAACCGTTTCAATTGCTGGATGAATCGTTCTCCGACATCTGTGACTGTGGAACGGAATGCGTCGCGAGTGTTGGAATACTGCACGCTCAGTTCCGGATATAGTTTTTGCAGGTTCCCGTACACGACAAAGGCGGCATATTGTATGCGCTGCTGGAGATTATTGAAGTCGAACAGTTCACATATCAGTTCCGTGAAATAGAGCTGCTGTGCGGCCTGCATCTGCTCTTCGCGCGGTTGTCGGCTGTCGACCGATGAAGTGAATTCCTGTATTCGGTAATCATTGATCATGGCGTTGCGGGTGATCTGGCTGCTCAGCACAAGGCCCTCTAATGTTTTGCAACGGCTGAGTGCGACATACACCTGTCCGTGCGAAAAAGCAGCCGAAGCGTCAATGATGGCATGTTCGAAAGTCAATCCCTGGCTCTTGTGGATGGTGATCGCCCAAGCGGTTTTCAGCGGATACTGGCTGAAGGTGCCGGAAATGGTTTCGGTGATTTCTTGTGTTTCGGGATCGATCGTATATTTTACATTGTTCCAGGTTTCCTTTTCAACGACGATCTCGTTTCCTTCACGGTCGACTACGGTTATCTTGTTGGAATTAATAAATACGATCTTTCCGATCTTCCCGTTATAGTACCGTTTTTCGGAAGACGAGTCGTTTTTGACGAACATGACTTGCGCGCCGCATTTCAAGATCAGCTTGTCGTCGGTCGGGTAAGAATATTCGGGGAAGTCGTTGTTGATCTCGGCCGAGAAGGCGTAAGGCTGGCCGGGAAGCTCCGCCAGTTTCCGGTTGTTGATCTGCTGTGCCTGGTAGTTATGCGTCGTGAGTGTGATATAGCCCGATTGTTCGTCCGGTCTGAAGTTGGGAATGTACCGCTGATTCAGTTGTTGCAAGGTCTCGTCGTCGAAGCGGTTCTCACGGATATTGTTCAGTAGGTTGATAAAATTCGTGTCGCTTTGGCGATAGACATGCGTTAGTTCAATACAGAAATAATTGCTTTCTGACAGCGCTTTGCTATCGAAAAAGAAGGTGGACGGATAGTGCTCTTTCAGTAGATTCCATTCATCGTCTTTGGCAACAGGTGCTAATTGTTGCAAGTCTCCGATGAGCAATAACTGGACACCTCCGAAAGGTTTACTATGATCTTTATAACGACGCAGAACGTCGCTGATAGCGTCCAGCAAGTCTGCACGTACCATACTGACTTCATCGATCACCAATAGGTCCATGCTGCGGATGATATTGATTTTATCCTTGCGGAATTGGTTTTTGAAATCTGTTTTTCCTCCCCGATATTCCGGTGAAGACGGAATATAAGGGCCAAACGGCAATTGGAAAAAGGAATGGATAGTGACGCCTCCTGCATTGATTGCTGCTACTCCGGTTGGCGCAACAACGATCATTCTTTTAGGCGAAACCTCTTTGAGCCTTTTTAAAAAGGTCGTTTTTCCCGTTCCGGCTTTTCCTGTCAGAAAGAGGTTGGTTCCGGTGTTCTGCAGTAAGTTGAAGGCGAGGTCAAACTGTTGGTTTGTTTGCATGGCGAATTTGTAATATTGTTAATCCTTACAAAATTAGGGAAAATAATTAGAATCTTCAATACATAAAAGGGAAAACGTTCGTTTTGTGCGGTGAAAAGGACTGGCGACTGAATATTTTCAGTTTATCCATTTAGGTGAAAATTTATTTTCTCTGGCATGAAAATTTATTTCCACCGGCATGAAAATAAATTTTCATGGTATGGAAACCTTTTTTTCATGCCGGAGAAACGTTGCTTTTTATGCAACCAAAGCTGCGATGAACTGGATAAAGAGAATCAGGAATACCATCGCGATTGGATAGACCGTCGCATAGGCGATGCTGGGAGCGGAACTGTCGCTCATCGAGTCGGCGGCGGCAAGTCCCGGCGTACTGGTCATTCCTCCTGCAATCGTCCCGATCAGGTCCAGAATATGGATCTTGAATACGAAATAGCCGAACAGGACAGCCACGATCATCGGTACCATTGTGATCGCCATACCGATTCCGAACAGTGTCCAGCCGCTTTCCTGGAATGTTGATACCAGGTTGACTCCGGCGGATGTTCCGACCTCGGCGAGGAACAGAAGTAGGCCGATCTGGCGAAGCAACTGGTTGGCGGAACCTGACATAGACCAGATGATCGGTCCCGTCTTGCCGATTGCGCTCAGGATAAGTGCGACAATCAGGATGCCACCTGTCAGTCCGGGCGAGAAAGAGAAGGAATCCGAAAACGAAATGTTCAGCTTCCCGAACAATACCCCAAGGACAATACCGGCAGCAATCGGGAAAAAGTCCGTGTCGGAAAGTTTCTTTTCGTCATTCCCGAATACCTGTCCCAATTCCTTTATGTCTTCTTTTTCTCCGGCGACCATCAGTTTGTCACCGAATTTCAGCAACAATTCCGGTTCAGGCGGAAGGTCGATACCACTTCGGCGTACGCGGGTGACGGTGCAGTTGAACGTGCGTTGCAAGTTTAGGTATCCTAAACTTTTATTGATGACGTTCTTGTTCGTTACTAACAGGGATTGTAATTCTTGCGTACTGCCGAAGGGAAGATCGTTTTCTACACGTTCTCCGACAAGAAGTGCCAGTTGTTCCAAAGACTTGTCGTTGCCGACAGCCTTGATCATATCCCCTTCATGCAGGATGGTTTGCGCTACCGGTATGCTTGTCCGGTCTTTATGTTTTACACGGGAAATAACGGCGCCTGTCATAGAACGGAGTTGTAACTGGGCCAGTGTTTTTCCGAATATATTGGCATGGGTGATGCGGAAAGTCGCTGTGTGCAATGGGGGATATTTCCCTTTCCGTTGTGCTTCGAGTGCTTTGGCCTCGGCGACAAGGTCCTTGCGTAGCAATTTCGGCAGTAATTTTATGAAAAGTATTACACCGATCACTCCGAACGGATAGGCGATACCGTAGGCGATGGAAGCGGAGGAAGAGTGCGTGCTGTCGATCGCGACGGCAAGACCCGGTGTACTGGTTAGCGCCCCGGCGATCAGTCCCACGAGGCTAGGTGTATCGATTCCGACAACATATTTAAGTATCAAACCGGTAAGGCTGGCGGAGCCGACGATCAGGAGCGTCAGTATGATCAGTGTTTTCCCTTTCGAACGGAAGGAGTCGAAGAATCCCGGACCCGCTTGTATGCCGATGGTGAAAATAAACAATACCAAACCGAAATTTCCCAGTTCCTTAGGAATGATTACCCCGAAATGCCCAAACAGGAGAGCGATAAAGATAACGGCTGATACATCAAGAGAAAGGCCTTTGATCTGTATTCTGCCTAACATGAACCCTAAGGCGATAATCAGGAACAAGGCAAAATAAGACGATTGAAGCAATGTTTCAAACATGTCAAATAGTTTTGTTGTGAAGATTTATGTTTGCAAAATTACACTTTTCTGTCCGCATAGGCAATCCCTTGGCAAGAATTCTGTTACCTTTGCATCCGAATTTAAACAGAAGCAAGGACATCCGGACGTGAACAGATACTTTATATATTTAGGTTATAACGGCAAAAAGTTTTGTGGCTGGCAAATACAGCCGAATGGAATCACAGTGCAGCAATCTATCGAAGAGGCCTTGGCAACCTTATTGCGCCAGCCGGTCCCCATTGTGGGAGCGGGGCGGACGGATGCCGGCGTACATGCCCGCCTGATGGTGGCTCATTTCGATTGGAAAGAACCGATTGACGACCTCGTTTTTCTGGTGGAGAAGTTGAACCGTTTGCTTCCCAAAGATATCGCGGTCTACCGTATCGTACCTGTTCGTACCGATGCGCATGCTCGGTTCGATGCCACTTCGCGTACTTATAAATATTATATCACGACACGAAAAGATCCGTTCAACTATGAACTGGTCTATAAAATTCCGGGAAAACTCGACTTCGAGGCAATGAACAAGGCTTGCCCGGTTCTGTTCGATTATATAGATTTCACCAGTTTCAGCAAGCTGCACACGGACGTGAAGACGAACAACTGTCGTATCTATAAGGCCGGTTGGGAAAAGGATGGCGATGTATGGTTTTTTACCATACAAGCGGACCGTTTCCTGCGTAATATGGTACGTGCTATTGTCGGTACTTTACTCGAAGTAGGTAGAGGAAAACTGACGGTCGATGGCTTCCGCCAGGTGATCGAGGCCAAAGATCGTGGCCGTGCCGGAACATCCGCTCCCGGACATGCCCTCTATCTGGTCGATGTCACTTATCCCGAAAGTATTTTCCTTTAATTTTTTAATTCTTAATTTTAAATTTCCATGTGGATTGGATTAGCTTTCATCTCCGCCTTTCTTTTAGGGTGTTATGAAGTAAACAAAAAGATTTCGCTGGATGGCAATGCCGTTATTCCGGTTTTGTTTTTCAATACATTGATAAGCAGTCTTATCTTCGTTCCTTTCATTTTTCTTTCGTTTTTTACGGATATGCTTGACGGGACGATGTTGTATGTGCCGCGTGTCTCCTTTGAGACGCATGTGGCAGTGTTTATCAAGGCAGTGATCGTCTTGTCGTCGTGGATATTCGGTTACTTTGCCCTGAAACATTTGCCGCTGACCATTACCGGACCTATTAAGGCGACCCAACCGGTCGTGACACTGGTGGGTGCCATGCTTGTCTTTGGAGAACGGCTGAATCTGTATCAGTGGATCGGGGTGATCCTTTCCATTGCCTCTTTCTATCTTCTTTCCTCATCCGGAAAAAAAGAGGGAATCCGTTTCACACATAATAAATGGATCTTCTTTACCGTCTTGTCTATCCTTACCGGAGCGGCGAGCGGCTTGTATGACAAACATCTGATGGGGAGTTTGGATGTGATGACGGTGCAGGTCTGGTTTAATGTCTATCAGTGCCTGATGATGTTACCGATCCTTCTGTTCCTTTGGTATCCGCGCCGGAAAAGCACGACGCCTTTTGTTTGGCACTGGAATATTATCTTTATATCCGTCTTCCTTTGCGTGGCGGACTGGATTTACTTTTATGCCCTGACTTTTCCCGGTTCGATGATCTCTATCGTCTCGATGGTCCGTCGTAGCAATGTCTTGGTGACCTTCCTTGCCGGTGCTTTGTTCTTCCATGAAAAGAACCTGAAAAGTAAGGCAATCGATCTGTTTTTAGTATTATTAGGAATGATATTCCTGTATCTCGGTACGCGCTAAGGCATATTCTATTACTTTTGTAGAGGAAAATTGTAATTTAAGATATGAAACGATTATTTCTTTCTATATTGCTTTGTGTATTTGTGTGTGGGATGAAGGCGCAGGACATGGATGCGGTTTTTGTCGCCATGCCTGACCAATATGTTCCTCAGCTGGAAAATGCCTGGCGTAAGGATTTGATAGATTTATATAATTCAGGGAAGGAAGCGAAGCTGAAAAACACCATGAACGGTTTTTCCACCCTGAAGAAGCTGACGGATGACTACCTGTTGTTGCAGGTGACGGAGCGTAGCACGGTAGAGATGAAGCTATTGCCGCTGGTCAACGATACCTATGTCGTTTGTATGATTACGACCGTATACGGTCCCGTTCCCGACAGTCAGGTCGAGTTTTTCACGACAGACTGGAAGCCGTTGAACCCCGCCGATCTGTATACTCCGGTTTCGGCAGAATGGTTTATTAAAGACGATGCCGATAAGAACCGTACCGCCTTTAGCGAAGCAACCGCCCGTTTGGACATGGACTTACGGAAATATTCGCTCAGCCCTGATGATCAGACGTTGACGGTCGAGTATACGACTCCCCAATATCTGACGAAAGCCGAACGCAAGCAGGTGGAACCTTTCCTGAAGAGCACTCCAAAGGTTTATACCTGGGAAAAGTTCCACTTCAAATAAGGGAGTTTATTGTAAAAAATGATTCATGAGTGAATACGGCAACCCGGAGCAACGAAGACGGTCGTCACGGCGATAAAGACCGTCTTCACGGAAAAGAAGTGCCGGAACCTCTTGGAATATCCGCCAATTGTAAGCCAAATACTTTTACCGTAATCCCGTATCCTTCCAAATATTCGATTCTCCGGGAGTTCATTTTTATCTTTCCTGCTGATTTTTGAGCCTATCAATTTCATTTTTCCGGCCTTTTTTATTTTTCCCGGTTTTCTTATGTTATGTTTTTGTTTCTTTGTCGTCATAATAGTAGAAATGGAACTCGAAACGTTTAAAATAACCGTGCTGCCGCTCCGGGAGAAGTTGATTAATATTTCCTGGCGGATGATGGAGGACAGGTCGGATGCAGAAGATATCGTGCAGGAGACTTTTCTGAAATTGTGGCAGATTCGCGAGAAGTTGGACGGCTATAACAGTGTCGAGGCGCTGGCTGTACAAGTGGCTAAGAACCTGGCGCTGGACAAGCTGAAACAGCACCGGCCGGAAGGGATGGATATCGCCTTGCTTTCGCTCGATTCGGGAACAAGAAACCCGGCGGAAGAACTGGAACAGCACGATACGGTGGCCCGTATCCGCTGGCTGATAAGCAAGCTGCCCTCGCTTCAACAAACCATTATCCGGATGAAAGACGTTGAGGGGTATGAGTTGGCGGAAATAGCGGAGATAACAGGAACCCAGGTCGAAGCGGTCCGGGTGAACCTTTCGAGAGCTCGAAAAAAGATACGGGAATGGTTGATGAAGGATTTATAATTTATGATTTATGGAAAAGAGGAATCTACATATGATGGAAGAGTTGCTGGAACGATATTTCGAAGGTGAGACTTCTGCTGCGGAAGAAAAGTTGATCCGTGCCTTTTTCGCTTCGGGAGAAGTGCCGGAGCATTTGGCCGCCTATATCCCTCTGTTTGCTTATTTCGATGAAGAAATAGAACGTAACGCGGAAGTACAAGATGGCAAAACGGATTCGAATCCCGAACCGGTATCCGTTCCGCTACGCCCAGAGAATAGGAAACGCTCTGCCCTTTACATCCTTTCCGGCGTGGCAGCCTGCGTGTTGGCTCTGTTGAGTCTTACCCGTTTGCTGTATCCTGCCGATCCCTGTTTCTGTTCCGATAACTATGTCGTGATAAACGGCCGTTGCTATACCGACATCCATAAAGTCCGTTCACTGGCGATTGAAGCGTTGCAGGAGGTGGCCACTTCTGCCAATGACTACTTCCCGGAGATGGATAAAGAGGAGGAGGCAGACCGCCAAATAATAGATAATCAATTAAAAGAATTAGGTAGCCTTTTTAGTGAGGACGAATAAAAGAGTATTAAGATGAAACAATTGAGATATACATTATTAATAATGTTGGTAGCCTTGGTGTTGTTGCCGACCGGTGTGGGAGCTGCCGAAACGCAAAAAGATTTGAAGATACAGGATGTCTTTACCCGTTACGGGAAAAAGAAGAATGTCACTATGGTGGAGCTTTCCAATGAAATGTTGGAAACATACGGTATGACACGCTACAAGAGCATTACGATCAAGAATGATCCGGAAGCTCTTCGTTTTACCCGACAATGCCTCGAAACCGATCAACGGGGAGCACGCAAGATCAAGGAAGTGACGGACGACGGGGGAGTGGTTTCCGCTTATTACCAGCTTCCGGGTAAGGAATCCGATGTGAACCGTTTTGTCTTGTTCAAAGTCAACTCCAAAGGGACGATCACGCTGGTTTACATCGAAGGCGAGTTGGACAGTGACGACCTGATCACCCTTTTATTTACCAAAAAAGATTTATAAACTGATAAACAAGAAAAGAGATGAAAAGATTTTTACTAATCATAGCCGCATGCTTTCCTGCTATCGGATTGCTGGCTGCAGATGTCGAACCGATGTCGACCGATACGGTTATTCGGTTGGAAAACAAACGTATCGTAGTGAAGGACAACGGTGAACGGATGAAGGTGAAGGTGTATGAACTGACCGAAGAAGGCGATTCTATAGACAGTGAAATGATTTTTGAGGGACATTACCGGGACGGACAGAGTTACGAGCGACGCAAGCATATCAAGTCGATCAACATCCCGATCCCTTCTTGGGACAAAGACTTCGATCCGCACTGGGCCGGCTTCGGCATGGGGTTTGCCAACCTTTCAGGTAGTGAAGGGGTTAATGATGTGGATGGTGTTTCGCTCCGTAGTGGTAGTTCGTTGGAGTATAATTTGAATTTTATGGAGTTCAGTTTCCCTTTCTCCCGTCATAGATGGGCGGTTGTGACCGGTGCCGGTATGCGCTGGAGTCGTTATCGGTTGGATATGAATGCACATTTCCAGGAGGTGGACGGTGTGACGCAGTTGATTCCTGCTCCCGATGGTATCGTCTATAATGCCAGTAAATTGAATATCACCAGCCTGACGATTCCGGTCCTGCTTGAATGGCAGTCGCCGAAGCATCGTCGCAAATCTCCGCGTTTCTTTGTCTCTGGTGGTGTCGTAGGTGTGATCAAAACTATTTCTTCTTCCAAAATCGTCTATCATGATGCGGATGGTGAAAAACGTAAGAAGAAGATGGACCGGGGCATGAACCTTCGTCCGGTAACCATGGATTTTCTTTTTCAGGCAGGTGTCGGTTGTATCGGTTTCTATGCCAAATATTCTCCTTTCGGTTTGTTTGAAAAAGATAAAGGTCCGAAAGTTCACCCTGTTTCGCTGGGATTACAACTGCATATATGAAAAGAAAGACTTGGCGTGTTCGGATTCAACAATTTAGGCTTCCTGCTTGTTCTATCTCCATATTAACAAATAAAACACAGATAATTATGGCTGGAATAATGAACACTTTGTGGGACGAAAGTTCCGAATTGGAGGATGAAATCCTTACTCCGCGTCCGGTTTTGTCCGATGATTACACGACTCATGATGTGACAAAATTGGATGAAACGATTGAAGATGCAGACGAAAATGACAAGATTATCGAAGAGTCATTGAAAACGTCTCAGGATAAGTAATTTGCTCCCGGCTGTTTCGCAAGTTTGCGGACGGCCGGGTTTTTCGCTTTATGTAGCACTCTTTAATAGTTGGTGATAGGAAATTATTATCATACCTTATATACATATTGAAAATAAATCCCTACTTTTGTGCTCTAAAACATTAAAATAAACCCAACGAAGATGGCTGCAACAAAACGTATTAAACGTGCATTGGTATCAGTATACCATAAAGATGGATTAGATGAAATTTTAAAGAAGCTCCACCGTGAAGGTGTTAGTTTTGTGTCGACAGGTGGTACTCAGAAGTTTATAGAAGAGTTGGGACTCCCGTGTGATGCGGTAGAGGACCTGACCGGCTATCCTTCTATCCTGGGCGGACGTGTGAAGACACTTCACCCGAAAGTGTTCGGCGGCATTTTGAACCGTCGTGACAACGAAGGCGACCAGGCACAGATCGCCCAATATGAAATTCCTGAAATAGACTTGGTGATTGTCGACCTGTATCCGTTCGAGGAAACAGTCGCTTCCGATGCGGAAGAGCAGGCAATTATTGAAAAAATAGATATAGGCGGTATTTCTCTTATCCGTGCCGCTGCAAAGAACTTCAAAGATGTTGTGATCGTAGCATCCAAAGCTCAGTATCAGCCGTTGATGCAATTACTGAACGAAAAAGGTGCGGAAACTTCTATCGAAGACCGTAAATGGTTTGCCAAAGAAGCGTTTGCTGTTTCTTCTGGCTACGATTCTGCAATCTTCAATTACTTCGACGATCGCCAAGGTTCTCATTTTCGTGCTACCGTAGATGATCCGATGCACCTGCGCTATGGTGAAAACCCGCACCAGGCTGCTAAGTTCTATGGCAAGTTCGATAATATGTTCGACCAGTTGCATGGTAAGGAAATCTCTTACAACAATTTGCTTGACATCGACTCTGCTGTAAACCTAATTGACGAGTTCGACGAACTGACGTTCGCTATTCTGAAACATAACAATGCCTGTGGTATCGCATCCCGCGGTAACGTGGTGGAAGCATGGAAAGATGCTTTGGCCGGCGATCCGGTGTCTGCTTTCGGGGGAATCCTGATCACGAACACGACTGTAAACAAGGAAGTGGCGGAAGAGATCAATAAGATTTTCTTCGAAGTGATTATCGCTCCGGCTTATGATGCTGATGCCCTTGAAGTATTGAAACAAAAGAAAAATCGTATCATATTGGTCCGCAAGGAATGCAAGACTTGTCCGATGCAGTTCCGTTCATTGTTGAACGGCGTGCTGATGCAGGAAAAAGACCTTAGTATTCAGGGGGAAGCTGATTTGGAACCGATGACGGAAAAGAAACCGACGGCTTCGGAAGTAGAAGATCTGTTGTTCGCCAACAAGATCGTGAAGAACAGTAAGTCTAACGCTATCACGCTGGTGAAGAACAAACAACTTTGTGCAAGCGGTATTGGACAGACTTCGCGTGTGGACTCTCTGAAACAAGCTATTGAGAAGGCAACTTCATTTAATTTCGACCTGAATGGTGCCGTTATGGCTTCGGATGCGTTTTTCCCTTTTGCCGACTGCGTGGAAATTGCCGACAAGGCCGGTATCAGTGCCGTTATCCAGCCGGGAGGTTCTATTAACGACAAGCTGTCTGTCGATTATTGCAACGAACATGGTTTGTCTATGGTTAAGACGGGTATTCGTCACTTTAAACACTAATTGAAATATTTATGATTTATGATTTATAGTTGATTGGGGTTTCGGTCTGTTTGTGAATCATAAGTTTATAGGTTATAAATCATAAATGATAAATCAGAAATCAAAAAAATGGGATTATTTTCTTTCACACAAGAATTGGCAATGGACCTGGGGACTGCCAATACCATTATTACCTGCAACGATAAGATGGTAGTGGATGAGCCTTCCGTGATCGCTTTGGATGCTCGTTCGGAAAAGGTGCTGGCGGTAGGACGCCAGGCACGTGAGATGTACGAAAAGACCAATCCGAATATTCGTACGATCCGTCCGCTTCGCGAAGGTGTCATTGCTGACTTCTACGCTGCCGAGCAGATGATGCGTGGACTGATTAAAATGGCCAGCGGACGCAAACGCTGGTTCGCGCCTTCGCTCCGCATGGTGATCGGTATCCCGTCGGGTAGTACGGAAGTAGAAATCCGTGCCGTACGCGACTCTGCCGAACATGCCGGTGGCCGTGAAGTGTATATGGTTTTCGAACCGATGGCTGCTGCTATCGGGGTCGGCATGGATGTGCTTGCGCCCGAAGGAAACATGATTGTCGATATAGGGGGCGGTACGACCGAGATCGCGGTGATTTCGCTGGGTGGTATCGTTTCCAATAAGTCTATCAAGATGGCAGGAGACGACCTGACGAACGATATCGTGGAATATATGCGTCGCCAGCATAATATACGTGTCAGCGAACGTATGGCGGAACGTATCAAGATCAATGTCGGCTCTGCTTTGAGTATCCTCGAAGATGCTCCCGAAGATTTTGAAGTATGCGGTCCGAACCAGATGACGGCTCTACCGATGAAGGTGCCTGTTTCCTACCAGGAGATCGCACATTGTCTGGATAAGTCGATCTCCAAGATTGAAGCAGCCGTTCTGAGCGCTTTGGAACAGACGCCTCCTGAATTGTATGCCGATATTGTGAAAAACGGTATCTATCTGGCTGGTGGTGGCGCTTTGCTGCGTGGTATCGACAAACGTTTGCGTGACAAGATGGGGATTGAATTCCATGTGGCAGACGATCCTTTGCATGCAGTAGCAAGAGGTACGGGGATTGCGTTGAAGAATATCGACAAATTTAATTTCCTTATCCGGTAAATACAAGTTGAAAGTTGAGAGTCGAGAGTTGAAAGTAAATGAGTGGTACACTTGCTGAATATTCAACTTTCAACTTTCAACTTTCAATTTTCAACTGATTATGCATAAACTCCTGGATTTTTTAGTCAGAAAGAGGCATTGGTTCTTATTCATTTTGCTTGAGATCATATCGTTGACGCTGATTTATCGTAATAGTGCGTATCAACGGAACATCATGTTCAGTTCGGCAAATGTGATAACCGGACATATTGCTTCTGTCTCCGGCTTTGTGACTTCCTACCTGAACCTGCGTGACATAAACCGGGAGCTCTTGGAGCGTAACGGGCAACTTGAGATGGAGTTGCTCGAATTGCAGGACCAGTTGGAGATGATGCGGGCCGACACTGCTTTGTTTGCCGGTTTTGCATCCGACTCGACCGAACAGTTTCCATATAGTTTTGTGACGGCGGATGTCGTGAATAACAGTGTTACGCATTTATCCAATTATATCACGGTGAACAAAGGTCGTAAGGATGGAGTTGAGCCGGACATGGGAGTTGTGTCCGAACGGGGGGTCGTAGGAATCGTGTCGACGGTTTCCGACCATTTTTCCGTTGTAATCCCTCTGTTGAACCCAAAGTTCAAACTGAGTTGTAAAGTGTTGGGAAGTAGCTATTTCGGAACGTTGAGCTGGAACGGGCGTAATGCGCGTTTTGCCAATTTGGACGAATTGCCGCGTCACGTGGAGTTTGAGAAAGGAGATACGATCGTGACGAGCGGTTATTCTGCTATTTTTCCGTCTGGGGTTGTTGTGGGTAAAGTCGTGAATTTCGAGAAACAGCATGATGATAACTTCTATTCGCTTGAAGTGGAACTGGCTACTGATTTTCAGGCCTTGAACAATGTGCGTATCATAAAGAACTACCGTCAGGCGGAGCAAAAAAATACAGAACGGGAGGCGAAAAAGAATGATTAACAATATACTGCGGGGCTTCATCTATTTTGTGGTGCTGGTGTTGGTCCAGGTCTTGATTCTGAACAATATCCATTTCCTGCGTGTGGCCACGCCGTTTTTGTATCTTTATTTCATACTGAAAATGCCTGTGGGGAGTTCACGGACGAATGTGGTGTTTTTCTCTTTTCTGATTGGGTTGGTGATCGATATCTTTTCAAATACGCCCGGAATGCATGCGTTTGCCTGTACGCTGGCCGGTTTTATCCGTCACCCGTTGATTCAGTTGTTGATGGGGAAAGACTTGCCGGAAGGGATTAACCCTTCTTACAAAACGTTCGGATATGGCGGTTTCTTCCGCTACACGCTGTTGTTTGTCGTGATTCATCATGTGGCGTTGTTTTTAATTGAGTCGTTGACATTATTCGATCCGTTGTTCCTGGCGATCCGCATCGCGGCGAGTGTGCTGACGACAACCTTGTTAATTTGTACAATAGAAGCATTCAATATAGAGTCCCAGAAAAGTGGAGATTAATACGAAGTATACTCTTGAGAACAGGCGTTTCGTGATTGGTGGCGCCGTCGTTCTGCTGGTTCTCATCTTTATCATTCGTCTATTCTTCCTGCAAGTGGTGGATAGCGACTATAAAGCATGGGCGGACAGCAATGCGTTTCAGAAAAAGACACTGATCCCTTCCAGAGGGATCATTTATGACCGCAACGGGAAATTGCTGGTCTATAACCAGCCTTCTTATGAAGTCATGCTGATCATGCGTGAGATTCAACCGTTCGATACACTTGATTTCTGCAATATCCTTGGTATTACAAAAGAATTGTTTGTAAAACGTATAGCCGAAATTAAGAACAGGCGATTGAATCCTGGATATTCATCCTATGTCCCGCAGGTGTTTATGAATCACCTCTCCGCACAGGAATGCGGCGTTTTGCAGGAAAAGTTGTATAAATTTCCCGGTTTTTATATTCAGAACCGTACGATCCGGGAATATGAATATCCTTATGGAGCCCATCTGTTGGGTAATATCGGGGAGGTTAACCGGGGGGATATCGAAAAAGATCCCTATTATGTGCAGGGAGATAATGCCGGACGTTCAGGCGTGGAATTGTCTTACGAAGAGGCTTTACGTGGTGTGAAAGGAGTGGAGATCTTGTTGCGTGATGCGCATGGACGTATAAAAGGAAGGTATGAAGAAGGCCGTCACGATGTGGCTCCCGTGTCCGGTAAGAACCTGACGCTTTCGATTGATATGGATTTGCAAGCTTTGGGTGAGAAGCTGATGCAGAACAAGAGAGGCAGCATTGTCATGATCGAGCCGGAAACGGGAGAGGTACTGTGCATGGTTTCTTCGCCTTCTTACGACCCAAACTTGTTAGTCGGCCGTCAGCGGGGAAAGAATCATATCATGCTTTCGAAAAATTCAGACAAGCCTTTGTTGGATCGTGCCATCATGGGACGTTATCCGCCAGGATCGACATTCAAGCCGACACAGGCGTTGACTTTCCTTCAAGAAGGAGTGATTACGACTGAAACTATGTACACTTGTGCACATGGATATACAGGAGCCCGAAATGGCAAACCGGCCTGTCATGGCCATGCATCTCCTCTAAATGTGACCTATGCGCTGGCTACTTCCTGTAACTCTTTTTTTTGTTGGGGGTTGCGGGATATGATCGATAGCCGCCGGCGTTATCCGAGCGTGGGAGAGGCGTTTGAAGTCTGGAAGAACTACCTGGTGTCTATGGGATACGGCTATAAGTTGGGCATTGACCTGCCTGGGGAAAATAGAGGTTTTTTGCCGAACAGTGAATATTATGACAAATATCATGGTAAACGTTGGAGCTCCAGTACTGTCATCTCCATTGCGATCGGGCAGGGTGAAGTGTTGGCTACGCCATTGCAGATTTGTAATCTGGCGGCGACCATCGCTAACCGGGGATATTTTATTACTCCGCATGTCGTGAAGGAGGTGCAGGACACCCCGTTGGATTCCCTTTACACGGATAAACGGTACACGATGGTGAATCGCGAAAATTATGAAATCGTTGCTGAAGGTATGCGGAATGCCGTTATAGGTGGCACTTGCCGAGGGGTGGCTATTCCGGATATTGAGGTCTGCGGCAAGACTGGTACAGCTGAGAATCCGCATGGGAAAGATCACTCGGCTTTTATCGGTTTTGCTCCTTATCGGAATCCGAAGGTGGCCATTTGCGTATATGTGGAGAATGGTGGTTTTGGTGCGACTTACGGTGTGCCGATCGGCAAGTTGATGATGGAGAAGTATCTGAAAGGCGAGATCTCGGAAGAGAACAAGTTGCTGGAAGAGACAATGTCAAATGCGGTTGTATCGCCAAACGTTTTATCTTTACCGAATCGTGAGTTATAGGAAGACAGAAATATGGAAGACGGTTGACTGGTTGACGATCATTCTTTATGTAGTTTTGGTCGTCGCCGGTTGGTTTAGTATCTGCGGTGCCAGTTATGAATTCGATAACGTGGGGCTGTTCGACCCGTCGGGGCGTCCTGGTTCGCAGTTGATGTGGATGGGGTTATCGGTAGGGTTGATCTTTGTGATCCTGATGCTGGAGAGTGAGTTTTTTGATGTTTTCGCCTATCTGATATATGCCGGTGTCATCGTGTTGCTGATTGCTACGATCTTTCTGGCTCCGAACATAAAAGGTTCCCATTCGTGGCTCGTTTTGGGACCTGTCAGGTTGCAACCGGCTGAGTTCGCCAAGTTTGCGACGGCACTTGCTGTCGCGAAGCTGATGAATACGTATGGTTTCAAGTTGACTGTACCTAAAAATTTCATACTCGTCTTGTCGCTTATATTCCTGCCGATGATTTGCATTCTATTGCAGCAAGAGACAGGTTCGGCGTTGGTTTACCTGGCTTTCTTCCTGATGTTATACCGGGAGGGGATGTCGGGATATATTCTTCTGTCGGGAGTCTGTGCGGTTGTCTTTTTTGTCACCAGCATGAAGTTCTCGGATGTGACGGCGGGAGCTACGGCAGTGGGAGAGTTGCTTGTATCTTCTTTGATCTTGTTGATCACGGTTATCCTGATACAAATAGAAAAGAAAGATACCCGTGCGATACAGGCGATATTAGGTGCTGTGGGGATTGCCTGTTTAGGGGGATATGCTGCCTCATTCTTTATGCCGGTCGATTATTCCCTGATATCGATCGGATTGGTTTTGCTGGTAGTCTGCTATCTGATTTTCCTTTCTATCCGCAACTGGGTATGGCATTATGTGCTGATCGCTGTTTTTGCATTGGGATCACTGGCTTTTATGTATTCGGTGGATTATGTGTTTACCGATATCTTGGAACCGCACCAACAGATACGCATCAAGGTTTCATTGGGATTGGAAGACGATCCGAGCGGTGCCGGCTATAATGTGAACCAGTCGAAGATTGCGATCGGTTCGGGTGGACTCACCGGAAAAGGCTTTCTGAACGGTACGCAGACCAAGTTGAAGTATGTTCCTGAGCAGGATACCGACTTTATCTTTTGTACGGTAGGTGAAGAGCAGGGGTTCATCGGAGCCTCGATAGTCCTGTTGTTGTTCGGGTTTCTGATCCTGCGGCTGATCGTGTTGGCAGAGCGGCAAAGCTCTACTTTCAACCGGGTGTATGGCTACAGTGTCGCTTCTATCTTTTTCTTCCATCTGGCTATTAATATCGGGATGGTGACGGGGCTTACACCTGTGATCGGTATTCCATTGCCTTTCTTTAGCTACGGCGGTTCTTCCCTTTGGGGATTCACGATCTTGCTCTTTATCTTCCTTCGTCTGGATGCCTCCAGAAGGGAACGGTAGCAAGCGAATGCTCGTGCTCGGGGCGGATGAAGGGGCCGTCAATGGGAGGGGCGGACCGAGAAACCGATTTCCTGTATTCCTTTCAGAGCATCGTCGCGCATTCCCTGTCGGAAACTGAACGTATATTGTCCAGCATACGGAAACTTATATTGCGAATGGATGGGAAAGCTGCTTTGATATAAGGAAATGCCATGCCCGTGCCATTTGCCGAATTCGTCGGCAAGTATACATTCAATGGTATCCCGGCGAAGTGGGCCGATCGGCTGCTCTTCACTACAGAAAAGCCATAAGTTCTGATAAGGGTACAGGTTGTTGTTCCTTACTTCCAGTGTCAGGTCGTAAGGAACGGATATATCTTTCACCTCGAAGGTAAAATAGTATTCCTTATCCTTTTCCCACGTGATATTGTTGATCGCCTGGTACTGGTCGTACAAGGCTGGGTTTTCGCAGGAAAAGAATAGGGAACAAGTCAGTACGGCAATGATTCCTTTAAGCTTCCGGCTTTGTGTCCGGCTTGTTTTCCGGTTTGGAGTCCGGTTTGGTAGCAGGCTTAGCTTGTTGCTGAGGTTTGTCATTATTCGGTTGCTTATCGTTATTTACTCGGTTCGGACGCGGTCTGTTACGGTTGTTGTCGCGGTTGTTTTCGCGATTCTCCCGCTCGCGGTTGTTGTCTCGGTTCCCGTTGTTACGGTTGCGGTTTCCGTTCCTGTTACCGTTTCCTTTACCGTTTTTATTTTCGTTGCCGTTGTTGCCGTTCGCTTTTTCTCCGTTGGTAGGTTTGCTGTTTCCTTCGCTGCCGGTGTTGGCTACGGTTTCTTTCGGCAGATTTTCCTTGTTGCCGTTTCCGTTGCGTTTCTTTTTCTTCTTTTTCAGGGAAGCATCGAAACGGGTAACGCTGTCCTGCCCCAAGATATCCTGGGCATCGCGCTTAGGTGGCTGCGGCTTGGTATCGGCTTCGAGAGTGACGGGCTTCATACCTTTCTTGTTCATGTTGATCACATCGAAGGCACGGTTGGCGGAGATCGTAACCAAATTGGCCGCGAACGATTTATCGGTAGAGTAGGTGATTTCCCGTTTGAAGATATCCGTTTTAAAATGATAGTAGGTATTGTCCTTTGTTTCCAGCACCACTTCACGGGACGGCAAACGTTTTTGTGCTTCCACATAAGCATCCACTTCATAGTTGATGCAACATTTCAGCTTGGCGCATTGGCCGGCTAACTTTTGGGGGTTCATGGAGATATCCTGATAACGGGCGGCTCCGGTGGCTACCGATACGAAACTCGTCATCCAGCTTGAACAGCACAATTCTCGTCCGCAAGGGCCGATACCTCCGATGCGTCCGGCTTCCTGACGGGCACCGATCTGCTTCATCTCGATGCGGACACGGAAGGCTTCGGCAAGTACTTTGATCAACTGGCGGAAGTCAACACGCTCGTCGGCAATGTAATAAAAGATCGCCTTATTGCCGTCACCCTGGTATTCCACGTCCCCGATCTTCATATTCAGTCCCAAGTCGGCAGCGATCTGTCGCGAACGGATCATTGTGGCGTGTTCCTTAGCTTTCGCCTCTTCGTATTTCTCGATATCGGTCGGTTTGGCTTTGCGATATACCTTTTTAGGCTCGTTACCTTCGCCGGTACGGACATTGTTTTTTTTCATTTGGAGAAGGACGAGCTTGCCGGTCAGCGTCACAGTCCCGATGTCATGTCCGGGACTGGCTTCCACTGCGACTAAATCTCCTTTTTCCAGAGGTATCTTGGAACTGTTGAGGTAATATCCTTTGCGGGTGTTTTTAAACTGCACTTCCACGTAATCGGTTGCATTTGCCGCATCGGGCACGTCGCAAAGCCAGTCGTAGGTGTTCAGCTTATTATTTTGTATCTTGCTGCATCCTTTTTTACCCATGCAGCAACTTCCTGTATTTAATTTAAAATCCATTTGTCTGGTATATATAATGTATTTATAGTGCGTACAATTACGCAAAAATAGTCAAAATATTTGGTTCGTAGCAAATGAAGAATGAATTATAAAGAGAAAGGGCAAAACAGAATGTTCCGCTTTGCCCTTTTCGATATCATTGTCCGTACTGATTTACTTAACCAGGCCGTGACTTTTAAATACTTTGTGTATTGCTTCCAATGCGTAGTCGAGCTGTTCGATCGTGTGAGTTGCCATCAGCGAGAACCGGATCAGCGTATCTTCAGGTGCAACAGCCGGAGAGACTACTGGATTTACGAAGATACCGGCTTCGAACAATTCTTTTACGATCAGGAATGTCAGGTCATTGTCGCGGATAAACAACGGGATGATCGGTGTTGAGGTATGGCCGATTTCACACCCCATGTTACGGAATCCGTCCAATGCATAGTGAGTCAGTTTCCACAGATGCTCGATGCGTTCCGGTTCACTCAGCATGATATCGAGTGCTGCACCGGCTGCTGCTGTAGCGGCGGGAGTATTACTTGCACTGAATATGTAAGAGCGTGAGTTGTGGCGGAGATAGTTGATCGTCTCCTTGTCCGAAGCGATGAAACCACCTATAGAAGCAAGCGACTTACTGAATGTACCCATAATCAGGTCTACGTCGTCAGTTACGCCGAAATGGTTACAGGTTCCGCGACCATGATCGCCCAGAACCCCCAGACCGTGAGCTTCGTCTACCATCACGCTTGCATTATACTTCTTGGCTAACGCAACGATTTCTGGTAATTTGGCAATGTCGCCTTCCATACTGAACACACCGTCGATAACGATCAGCTTCACCTTGTCGGGTTCGCATTTCTGGAGTTGCTTTTCTAAAGACTCCATATCGTTATGCTTGTATTTCAGTTTGGTAGAGAAGGAAAGGCGGTGTCCTTCGATGATGGATGCATGATCCAACTCGTCCCAGATAATATAGTCTTCACGTCCTGTCAGGCAGGATACTACACCCAAGTTTACCTGAAATCCCGTAGAATAAACAATGGCATCTTCTTTTCCGACAAATTCGGCCAGACGTTTTTCCAACTGAATGTGCAAATCCAGCGTTCCGTTCAGGAAGCGTGAACCGGCACAACCTGTACCATATTTCTTAATGGCATCAATTGCCGCCTCTTTTACTTTCGGGTGGTTTGTCAAGCCTAAATAGGCGTTAGAACCAAACATCAGGACCTTTTTACCGCTGATCATTACTTCTGTATCCTGATCACTTTCAATCATTCTGAAGTATGGATAAATTCCTGCGGCCATAGCCCGCTGAGGTGCATCGTACTTTGATAGTTTCTCTTGTAAAAGTTTCATATTATAATTAACAGAGAATGATTTTCTCGCTACGTTGTTATTCTAAAAGAACCCAGATCTGCTTACTACATAATATCTATGTTTCGGCAAATCCAGCCGCAAAAGTAGTAAAAAAATAACTTATAGTAGCCGAAATGCTTTAAAAGTTTTACAAAAGCATTATTTTTGTCCTCTCAAAGTAAGTAGCAGCAAGAATGGAGGGACAGACAATCAATATACAGGCTATTATAAATCCGATTTCGGGTGTCGGTTCGAAAAGGAAGATTCCGAAAATGATTGAAACCGCCTTTGCGGGCGGAAATTGTTGTGTGGAAATTTCTTTTACGGAATATCCCGGACATGCCAGTGAACTGACACGGCAAGCCCTCGATAAAGGAGCCAATTGCGTGATTGCGGTCGGGGGAGACGGGACTGTGAACGAGATTGCCCGCGCCATGCTCCATTCGGATGCTGTGCTGGGGATTATCCCGAAAGGTTCCGGTAATGGTCTGGCGCGTGAGCTGCATATTCCGATGGATGTACGCCGGGCGATCGATCTGATTGTAAAGGGGCACGTTTCGACAATTGATTGTTGCAAGGCGAACGGACGTATTTTTTTCTGTACCTGCGGAGTCGGTTTTGATGCGGCGGTCAGCCAGAAGTTTGCAGGGGAGAAACGCCGCGGGTCGCTTACTTATATAAAGAATACGGTGGAGGAATATCTGAGTTACCAACCCGAGCCTTATGAGCTCTTGATCGACAGTCAGACAGTCAAGGAAAAGGCGTTTTTGGTGGCTTGCGGGAATGCTTCGCAGTATGGCAACAATGCGTTTATTGCTCCTCATGCCAATATACAGGATGGTAAAATGGATATTACAATCCTTTCCCCTTTCGGTCCGCTGGACATAGCGCCGTTGGCTATCCAGCTGTTTACGAAGCAGATCGACCGTAACAGCAAGATCAAAACATTCAAAGGAAAAGAGGTGACGATCATTCGCCAGAATCCGGGAGTCATGCACCTGGATGGCGAGCCAATCATGGCGGACAGCCGGATTGAAATCTCCGTCCTTCCTAAATCATTGAACGTATTGACACCGGAAACTGTTTCCTTTACGGAGGAGGTGCAGAACCTGTTTGGCGAAGTGACTCGTTTCTTCGATAAGAAACTCCCTTACATCTTTAGATAAAAGTCTTTAGTCAGGCTGACATATTCGTCAGTGTACTGATGTCTTGCAATCTCAATGGTCAACTGGCTGGAAAATGTGGGAAAAACGGGTGGCTCTGCCGTTAGCTCGGCTAACAGTCGTTTCGGCTCGGCACCGGGTACGGGTATGACGGAGGTTTCTTTCGAAAGGAACAGGTTTTGTGTTCGGATACAATCCGTAAGACGTTCTTTTTGGTCGTAGGGCAGGATGAGAGCGATGCGTCCCTGCGGGGCGAGTAGTTTGCGGCTGTCCTGCAACAAATCTTCCAATGTCAGCGTGTCGGTGTGGCGAGCCGTGTTCCGCTTCTGGTCAGGACATTTCAACGAATCGACGAAATAAGGGGGATTGGATACGATCAGGTCATATAAGCCCGTATCGGTTTGTGCGAAATCAGACAGGGCGGAATGCTGGATTTTTATCCGTTCGGCGAAAGGAGAGGATTCTGCATTTTCCTGTGCCTGAAGACAGGCCTCGGCATCTATATCGATAGCGTCGATAACCGCCTTGCTGCGTTGTGCCAGCATCATGGCGATTAGCCCAGTCCCTGTCCCGATGTCCAGTATGCGGTTGCATGATTCTATTCCGGCCCATGCGCCGAGCAGAACACCGTCAGTTCCTACTTTCATTGCGCATTTATCATGGCGGATGGTGAATTGTTTGAATTGGAAAAAAGGATTTGACATAACAATTGACAATTAATAGTTGACAATTGACGATTGGAGTGGACTGAATAGTTGTTCATTGTCAATGGTCCATTGTCAATTGTTTTGTGCAAAAGTAGTCAGAATTGAGTTAAAAATAGTAACTTTGGCACGTTTATTGTACAAAATAGAATTGCGGTCGATAAAAGAATATTCCGCAACTATGACAAAGAATATATGAAGAAAGATAAAGTAACGATGTTTGCCGAGGAGTCGTATAACGACCTGGATGATAATATTGGTATAGTAATGCCTATCCTCACGGATTGTGATGTTGATGAAGACTTTACCGAAGGTATGGAAAAGGTGGGGGAGGAATTGCCCATTCTTCCGCTTCGGAATATGGTTCTGTTTCCGGGCGTAGCTATGCCGGTGATGATCGGTCGTCCTAAATCCATGCGCCTGATCAAGGAAGCCGCCCACAAGAAAAGTCTGATCGGAGTGGTTTGCCAGAAGGATATGAATACAGAAGATCCGAAGATGGAAGATTTGTATACGACGGGAGTCGTGGCTGATATTGTCCGCGTGCTTGAAATGCCTGATGGGACGACGACCGTGATCCTGCAGGGTAAGAAGCGTTTCCAACTGGAAGAGCTTTCCGCTTACGATCCTTACCTAACCGGAAAGATCAAATTGCTTGAGGACGTCATGCCGGACAAGTCCGACCGCGAGTTCGAGGCGCTTGTCTCGACTATCAAAGATTTGACGATCAAGATGCTCGGAGCTGCTTCCGAACCGCCCCGCGACTTGATATTTTCAATAAGGAATAATAAAAATATTCTTTACCTGATCAATTTTTCTTGTTGCAATGTTCCCAACGGATCGTCTGAAAAACAGGATTTGTTGTTGATCGGTAACCTGAAAGACCGAGCGTACCGTCTTTTGTTCATCCTGAATCGGGAGTATCAGTTGGTGGAATTGAAAACATCCATCCAAATGAAGACGCACGAGGATATTAACCAGCAGCAGAAGGAATATTTTCTCCAGCAGCAGATCAAGACCATCCAGGAAGAGTTGGGGGGCAATATCAACGAGTTGGAGATAAAGGAACTGCGCGAAAAGGCTGCCAAGAAAAAATGGTCGCCGTCTGTAGCCGAAACGTTTGAAAAGGAAGTGCGCAAGTTGGAACGTCTGCATCCGCAATCTCCTGATTTTTCCATCCAAACGCAATATGTACAGACGATCATCAATCTGCCTTGGAACGAATACAGCAAGGATAATTTCAATCTTGCCCATGCCCAGAAAGTCCTGGATCGTGATCACTACGGGCTGGAGAAGGTGAAAGAGCGCATCATCGAACATTTGGCGGTGCTGAAATTGAAAGGCGATATGAAGTCGCCCATCATCTGTTTGTACGGGCCTCCGGGAGTCGGTAAGACTTCGTTGGGAAAATCGGTCGCAGAAGCCTTGCACCGCAAGTATGTTCGGGTTTCGTTGGGCGGTTTGCATGACGAGGCGGAGATACGTGGTCATCGCCGTACCTATATCGGTGCGATGTCCGGACGTATCATCCAGAACCTCCAGAAGGCTGGAACTTCAAACCCCGTGTTTATTCTTGACGAGATTGACAAGGTAACGAATGATTTCAAGGGAGATCCAGCTTCCGCTTTGCTTGAGGTGTTGGACCCGGAGCAGAACAATGCTTTCCATGATAATTATCTGGATATAGATTATGACTTGAGTAAAGTTATGTTTATCGCGACTGCCAATAACTTGAACACGATTTCCCAGCCGTTGCTGGATCGTATGGAGTTGATCGAAGTGAGTGGTTATATCATGGAAGAGAAGGTGGAAATTGCTGCCCGTCATCTGGTCCCGAAACAATTGGAGATTCACGGTCTGTCGAAAGGAAAAGTGAAGTTCCCGAAAAAGACGTTGCAGGCGATCATCGAATCTTACACCCGTGAGAGCGGCGTTCGTGAACTGGATAAAAAGATAGCCAAGATTATGCGTAAGTTGGCCCGTAAGCTGGCTTCCGACGAGGAGCTTCCCGCACAGATACGCCCCGAAGATCTGCACGATTATTTGGGAGCAGTCGAATATACCCGTGATAAATATCAGGGAAATGACTATGCGGGTGTCGTAACCGGACTTGCCTGGACGGCTGTCGGTGGTGAGATCCTGTTTGTGGAATCGAGTTTGAGTAAAGGAAAAGGTTCAAAGCTCACTTTGACAGGAAACTTAGGTGACGTGATGAAAGAATCTGCCATGTTGGCACTTGAATATATTCATTCGCATGCCGGGCTATTCGGTATTGACGAAGGTATGTTCGAGAACTGGAATGTCCATATCCATGTACCTGAGGGTGCGATTCCGAAAGACGGTCCGAGTGCGGGTATCACGATGGTCACATCTTTGGTGTCTGCTTTTACGCAGCGTAAGGTGCGCAGTAATTTGGCTATGACCGGCGAGATCACGTTGCGGGGTAAAGTCCTTCCGGTAGGTGGCATCAAAGAAAAGATATTGGCAGCCAAACGTGCCGGAATCAAGGAACTGATCCTCTGTCAAGAGAATAAGAAAGATATCGAAGAGATCAAGCCCGACTATCTGAAAGGACTGACTTTCCATTATGTGGATGATATCCGCCAAGTAGTCGATCTGGCCTTGTTGAAGGAAAAGGTGGCTAATCCGCTGTTCTGAGGATAAATAAATTTTCTATATATACGCCCTGTAAAGAACACACCTTTACAGGGCGTATTTTATGCTGGCTATATTCGTCGGATTCCAAATATGTTAAAATGGTTCGTTTTTTGATGAAGATAGGCAGGTTTTTGCAAATAAACAGTTTGAGCACTCTCTCGAGACTTGGGTGTAGGAGATGGAGAGACCCGGATACTCGTGAAGTTTGGATAAGATGTGGCACTGTTTAGTTGCCTTACCAGGTGAAATTTATACTTTATTTTACATAAAAAGCCTCCGTATCGAGGCGATGCGGAGGCTTTTTATGTAAAATAAAGGACTTATCCTAAGAATCCTAACAGGATACCGGCTGCTACGGCAGAACCGATTACACCTGCTACGTTCGGACCCATGGCATGCATCAACAGGTAGTTGGTCGGATCATATTCCAGACCTACGATTTGTGAAATACGTGCAGAGTCAGGGACGGCAGAAACACCTGCATTACCGATAAGCGGATTGATTTTGTTGCCTTCTTTCAAAACCAAATTGAATACCTTAACGAACAATACGCCAGCACAAGTTGCGATCACAAATGACAAAGCTCCTAAGCCGAAAATCTTGACGGAATCGATGGTCAAGAATTGGGTTGCTTGTGTGGAAGCCCCTACCGTGATACCTAACAGGATTGTGATTGTATCGATCAGCGGACCACGAGCTGTTTCAGCCAAACGACGTGTTACACCACTTTCTTTCAATAAGTTTCCGAAGAACAACATACCCAACAGGGGAAGACCGGAAGGAACCAGGAAGCAAGTCAGCAACAGACCTACGATCGGGAATACGATCTTTTCTGTAGAAGAAACAGCTCTCGGTGGTTTCATACGGATCAGACGCTCTTTTTTAGTTGTCAATAAGCGCATGAACGGTGGCTGGATGATAGGGACCAGTGCCATATAAGAGTAGGCTGATACCGCAATAGCACCCATCAGGTTCGGAGCTAACTTGGAAGACAAGAAGATGGCCGTCGGACCGTCAGCACCACCAATGATACCGATAGCACCGGCTTGGTTCGGTTCGAATCCCATCTGGAGAGCGATGATATATGCACCAAAAATACCAAATTGGGCAGCAGCACCGATCAACAGCAGTTTTGGATTGGAGATCAATGCCGAAAAGTCTGTCATGGCTCCGATACCGAGGAAGATCAGTGGCGGATACCATCCGGAGGTTACACCCTGATAAAGGATGTTCAGTACGGAACCCTGTTCATAAATACCGACTTGTAGTCCGGCATCTTTAAAAGGTATGTTACCGATTAAGATACCGAAGCCGATCGGGATAAGAAGCATGGGTTCAAATTCATATTTAATAGCCAGAAATATGAACAACAGACCGATAAGGATCATGATAAGGTGACCCGGGGTCGCGTTGTAGACTCCTGTATATGTAAGGAATAGCTCAAGATTTTTCCCCAGAAACTGGAGAAAACTTTCATGAGCAACTCCTGCTGCTTGTAATAATACTGATCCTAACATAATATTATCCTATTACGACGAGGTCGGCACCTTCCAGCACTGAATCCCCCTTGTTTACTTTTATTTCGATGATCTTGCCGTCACGATCGGCGTTGATGTTGTTTTCCATCTTCATAGCTTCAAGGACAAGCAGGGTTTGTCCTCTCTTCACTGTGTCGCCGACGTTACATTTTATTTGCAGGATTACGCCTGGTAGCGGAGTTTTGACTGCTCCTTTGGTTGTAGAGGCTGCCGGACGTGAAATAACAGGTTCACCACTTGCTGTGGTAGGAGCTTGTGCGGGACGTTTTAATGTCACCATTTGTTTTTTAGCCGGTTTCTCCATTTTTACCTGATAAGGAGTGCCGTTTACTTCCACTTCGGCTACATCTTCTACAATTGAGTTAATATGTACTTTATATACATTACCATTGATGGTATATTTGAAACTTTTCATTCTTGTTTGTTTTTAGGGGTGATTACTTTTTGGGCATTTCACGCAAACCGTATATTTTGGAACTCCAGGGTGAATAAGCACGTTGCACCTTACGGATTGTGAGCACGGTATTCTCGATATCGTGGTTGTCGTCGCTGATCTCATAAAGGGCAGCACCGATGGCCGCGAATATTTCTCCGGATTCCTGTCCTGCATTGTCTGCAATAGGTGTGGTTCCAGCTGCTTTCTTGGCATTTCGTTTGCTGACGGCGATGGAAATTTTTCCAATCTGTTTGAAGATAACATACAACAGGAATAATCCAAGGAATACCACTGCCATAGCAGTAATGGTCATACCGATACCCCAAGAGTCGTTTTCCTTGAAATTGTCTATCTTTTCATTTGAGTCCAGTGTCAGGTTATTTGTGCTGGGAGTTACTTTTGTTAACTGTGCCCATTCTTCCTTACCATCGATAATACGTCCGAAACTGACGTCTGCTACCTGTCCTGCAGGTATAGTCACTTCGTCGATCAAGGTTTTTCCGTCCGCATTATATAAGGCTACATAGTTCTCTTTGGTCGGATCCAAAGAAAAACTGACATGGAATGTACCCCGGTCCGGTTCATTGTCTGCCCAGAAGAGCACGTGCTGTCCCGGAGGAATCTGTGTCAATACATCTCCTTTAGGGATCGGATATTTCTTCGGATTGTTTTTGTCGTCCGTCAGAAAACATCCTGCGATGTTCACCGTTCCGGCGGAGGAATTATACAATTCGATCCAGCCGTGACGTTTACCGTAGTCATCGACAAAGTTATCTTCGTTGATGACCAGCACTTCATTTATTCGCATGGAGGTTGCGAGCTGTGCTTTTGCCCCGAATGAAACGAGCAAAGCAAACAGCAGCAATACCCCTATTTTCTTATTCATCATAATCATTTCCTGTTTTAAGAATTATAGAGGCAGATTGTCATGTTTCTTAGCAGGATTGCTTAACTTCTTAGTCTGCAATTGTTGTAAAGCACGAATAATACGGAAACGAGTGTTACGAGGTTCGATAACATCGTCGATATAGCCATATTGAGCGGCATTATACGGGTTTGCAAATGCTTTTTTGTATTCGGCTTCTTTTTCTGCTGCGCAAGCTTTCGGATCTTCCGAGGCAGCCACTTCTTTTGCGAAGATCACTTCTACAGCACCGCTCGGACCCATAACTGCAATTTCGGCTGTCGGCCATGCGTAGTTCATATCGCCACGCAGATGTTTGGAACTCATCACACAGTAAGCGCCACCGTAAGATTTGCGCAATGTTACAGTAACTTTGGGCACTGTAGCTTCACCGTAAGCGTAAAGCAATTTAGCTCCGTGCAGGATAACGCCGTTATATTCCTGGCCTGTACCCGGTAAGAATCCCGGTACGTCAACCAATGTAACCAGAGGAATGTTGAAAGCGTCACAGAAACGGACGAAACGGCCTGCCTTGCGGGAAGCGTTGCTGTCCAGACAGCCTGCCATTACTTTCGGCTGGTTGGCTACGATACCGACAGTCTGGCCGTTGAAACGGGCGAAACCTACGATAATGTTCTTGGCATAGTCGGCATGTACTTCCAGGAATTCACCGTTATCGATGATGGTTCCGATTACGTCGTACAT
This sequence comes from Parabacteroides johnsonii DSM 18315, assembly GCF_025151045.1. Lineage (NCBI taxonomy): Bacteria > Pseudomonadati > Bacteroidota > Bacteroidia > Bacteroidales > Tannerellaceae > Parabacteroides > Parabacteroides johnsonii. Next base: position 2,246,976 of record NZ_CP102285.1, on the reverse strand, counting down.
ATCATAAGCCTGGTTAGGATTGTCAGGGATGATGTCGTTCAGGTTGTCATCCAGACGGTCGATCGGATCTTTACATTCGATCAGCGGAGTTTCTTCCAGGTTGTTCTGTGGCAGGAAGCTAATCAATTTGCGTATCAACTGCAAACCGTCTTCTTCCGTATCAACTGCAAAGTGGGCCACACCGGATTTGGTCGTGTGTACGCTTGCTCCACCTAACTGCTCTTGTGTAACGTCCTCGCCTGTAACTGTTTTTACTACTTTCGGACCGGTCAGGAACATATAGCTTGTTCCACGAGTCATAATGTTGAAGTCTGTCAGGGCAGGAGAATAAACCGCACCACCGGCACATGGACCGAAGATACCGGAAATCTGAGGAATAACACCGGATGCTAAGATATTACGCTGGAAGATTTCTGCGTAACCGGCCAAAGCGTTTACGCCTTCCTGGATACGTGCACCACCCGAGTCGTTCAAGCCGATAACGGGAGCTCCCATCTTCATTGCCTGATCCATGACTTTACAGATCTTCATGGCCAGCGCTTCAGACAAAGCACCACCGAACACGGTGAAATCCTGCGCATAAATATAGACCAGGCGTCCGTCGATCGTACCGTAACCTGTTACGATACCGTCGCCCAGATACTTAGTTTTTTCAATACCGAAGTTTGTACAACGGTGTTGTACGAACATATCGAATTCTTCAAAACTTCCTTCATCCAGCAACATGGCAATACGTTCGCGTGCGGTGTATTTGCCTTTTTTGTGCTGAGATTCAATTCTTTTTTCTCCCCCACCTAAACGAGCTGTTTCGCGAAGGGCGATAAGCTCCTTTACTTTTTCAAGTTGGTTACTCATTGTACTATAGATTTGTTGTTAGAAATGAACTTATTTGATTGGCAATTGATAATTGACAATTGACAATTAAATAGCATCAAATAATTGTCCATTGTCCATTTTCAATTGTCCATTGTTTTTTATTTTCCCGGCATGCAAAGTTCGGTCAGAACGCTGCAAGTCGATTTCGGGTGAAGGAATGCGATGTCCAAGCCTTCTGCACCTCCGCGAGGAGCTTTGTCGATCAGCTTGACACCTTTTGATTCGGCTTCGTTCAATGCTGCCTGTACGTCGGGAACGGCAAATGCGATGTGGTGGATACCTTCGCCTTTCTTTTCGATGAATTTAGCGATTGTACTGTCTTCGCTTGTCGGTTCCAATAATTCGATCTTAGTCTGGCCAACTTTAAAGAAGGCGGTTTTTACTTTTTGGTCTGCCACTTCCTCGATGTTGTAGCATTTCAATCCCAAAACTTCTTCATAATACGGCAGACAAGCTTCGATGCTCTTCACTGCGATACCCAAATGTTCGATATGTGTAAGTTCCATGTCAATAATAATTTAGTGATTTAATATTGTTTTTTGTTCTATGTGGACAAAGGTACACTTTTTTATGAATTAGGAAAGAAAAATTGTGATTTATGATTTATGATTTATGTGCCGATCGCAAATCATAAATCATAAATCATAAATTTAAAAGTCAACAATCAGACGGACATTCAACTGCCGACCGGTCAAGTAATTCGGGATCGCGTACTGGTGGTTGTCTATGTTGGTAATCCAATAATAGGAACTTGTATTCTTTATGTCGAACAGGTTGAAAATGTCGAGCCCGAGCCAAATGTTCTTGAGATTGCGGAAGAATCCGCGGTCCATAATCGCATCCGTTCCCCCGGCAAGCTGGTAAGAGAAACCGAGGTCTACACGTTTGTAGGTCGGAGTGCGGAAATAGCCGTCCTCATAGCCTGTGCGCGGGGCTGTGACGGGAAGGCCGCCGGACAGGACGCCTTTCAAGTTCAGCTTGACGCGTTTGTAACCGGGAAAATAATCCTGGAAAAAAAGCGAAACATTATAACCTTGGCTGTTTGGCATCGGGACATATTCGCTCCCCCGGATGCTCTGCTCCGCTTTCATCAGGGAGAAGCTGATCCAGGAGTCCGTACCCGGAACAAATTCACCGAAGAATTTGACATCGAGTCCCATCGCATGGCCCTCAGCGCAGTTTTCACCGTAATATCGGATTTTGACATTATCCACCGTATAAGGATTCAGGTTATCCAACTTTTTGTAATACATGTCGGCACTGACTTTGAAATTCCTGCCGGATGCCCGGAATGTATAATCGCCTCCTGCAATGACATGGATGGAGCGCTGCGATTTAAGATTTTTGTTCAGTTGTATGATACTGTTGCCGTGTTCGTCCTGCACGGTCGTACGCAATTCCTTATAGAACGGAGACTGATAATACAGGCCGGAAGCCAAGCGGAATGTCAGGTTCTGGTCGAAGTTCGGAATGAAACCGATTGAAGCACGCGGACTGAATATAAATTCCTTATTATAGCTCCAGTAACTACCGCGTACACCACCGACCAGCGTGAACAGCCCTTGTTTGGTACGGAACTTGAATACATCCTGCAAATAGCCGGAAATACGTGTGCTTTCCAGTTCATTATCTGAGAAAAGGTTGGCGATCACGTTGACATTGCCGCCTCCTTGCGGTAGCGAGTAGCCGGCAGAATCGCGTTTTTCCCATTCACTGATCTTGTCGTTGATTTTCTCCAACTGGACGGTGGCACCCCATTTCAACGTATTGTTTTTCATGCGGGCGATACCATAGTGTCCGACATTCATGATGTTGGAGTGCAGTCGGTTGCGGGCGTGCTCGTTATAGCGTGCTATGGATAGATTCTCTATTTCCCCGCCGCCTTCTTCGGCTGCATCTCCCAGCCAGTAATCTCCGGCGATATCATATCCTTCCTCTTCCTTGCTGGTGAATGCGGATGCCTGCAAGCCGAGTTCCGTATTCTCATTCAGGTTATGCTTTAAAGTGAGTGCTCCGAATAGCGTCTCGAACTTGTCCCGTTCCTGGCCGCTCATGAACACTTTAAACTTCTTTGCGTTTGTAGCCGTTCCGAAAGATGTTTCGCGGGTGTGGGGAATGAATTTGTAATTGTTTATGGCCAGGTTCCCGAGGAAGTTGATCTCCCATTTTGGGGCAAACTGGTAGGTCATATAGGTCTGCAAGTCAATAAAATTCGGATCATATTCGGCATCCGTATCGGTTGTTTTCAAAAGGGAGCGCCCTGTTTTATAACGGAAACCGGTCACCTGTGTGAACTTGCCGGAAGAACTTCCCACATAAGCATTGGCCCCCAACAGGCTGGCGGAGGCAGAACCTTCGAATCCTTTCGGTTTTTTGTAGGTGATGTCCAGTACGGAACTCATCTTGTCTCCATAACGGGCTTCAAATCCTCCGGCGGAAAAGTTGACGGCTTCTGTCATGTCCGGGTTGATAAAACTCAGCCCTTCCTGTTGTCCGGAACGGATGAGCAGCGGACGAAACACTTCCAGTCCGTTCACATATACGATGTTCTCATCATAGCTGCCGCCGCGTACAGAGTATTGCGAACTCAGTTCGTTATTGGAAGTAACGCCGGCAAATGTAACGACCAGGCTTTCAATACTTCCTCCGGCAGGATCGGGGAGCAGCTTGACGCGGTCGGCATTCAGGGTTTCGAGAGTGGTTGTCTGCTTGCGGATGGCGGTGGCTACGACTTCTCCCAGTTCAAGTGATGTATAGTTCATCTGCACATTGAGCCGCATATCTTTGGTTACCAGAGGCAGGATCCTCTCGGCCTTGTTGTAGCCTAAGCATGAGTAGATCAGCGTCACCGAGTCGCCGGTAGCGACCGAAAGCGAGTAGTGGCCTTTTTCATTACTCATCGTCCCGTTTAACGTGTTCTTGACTCGGATATTGACCAAATCCAGCGGATTGCCGTCTGCATCGCGGATGTAACCGCTGATTTTGGCACGTCCCTGTCCGAAAGCAGATATCGAAAATAATATAAATAGTAGCGTAGCTATTGCACGAATCTTCATATTCCATTTTAAGTTATACATCTACTAACGCGGGAAATAATGATTTATTTTCAAAGGAAGGCAATTTGATAGTAGAAAAGGATATTTGTTGTCTATTTGAATGTTAAAAAATATTACCCGCAAGTGTAATTCCGGATAGATGCCCTATTATTTTGAAATAGATGCAGTCATACTATCATTTTGACAATGGGTAGGAAGAGAAATTCTCACTATCTTTGTGCCTCATATAAATAATATCAAGGAAAGAAGATGCCTTTAAACCTACAGAAGAACTTACCGGCCGTTGAGCTGTTGAAGAAAGAGCACATCTTTGTGATGGACTCGTTGCGTGCGTCCGAGCAGGACATTCGTCCGCTACGTGTGGTTGTGCTGAACCTGATGCCGCTGAAGATCACGACGGAGACAGACCTTGTTCGTCTCCTGAGTAATACACCCCTGCAAGTGGAGCTTGACTTTATGAAGATAAAAGGCCATACTCCCAAGAACACGCCGATCGAGCATATGCAGGAGTTTTATAAAGACTTCGACGAGATGCAGGATGATTTCTACGACGGCATGATTATCACAGGTGCCCCGGTAGAGCAGATGCCTTTCGAGGAAGTGAACTATTGGGAGGAAGTGACCGAGATATTCGATTGGGCACGTACGCATGTGACTTCTACCTTATATATATGCTGGGCGGCGCAAGCCGGTTTGTACCATTTCTATGGTGTCCCCAAATATGATCTGCCTGCCAAGATGTTCGGCGTGTTCCGCCATACGTTGCGCGAACCTTATGTGCCGATCTTCCGGGGCTTCGACGATGAGTTCTATGTGCCGCACAGCCGGCATACGGAGATACGCCGCGAGGATGTGATGAAAGTTCCCGATTTGACGCTCTTGTCCGAAAGCGAAGAGTCGGGCGTCTATATGGCGATGGCACGTGGAGGACGCGAGTTCTTTATCACCGGGCATTCCGAATACTCGCCTTATACGCTGAACGACGAGTATATGCGCGACGTGAACAAGGGGTTGCCGATTGCCGTCCCCCGCAACTATTACCGTAATAACAATCCGGCCCTCGGTCCGGTGGTCCGTTGGCGTGGTCATGCCAATTTGCTGTTCACCAACTGGCTGAACTACTATGTCTATCAAGAAACCCCGTTCCGTATCGAGGATATCAGCAAGTTGGGCGATTTGTAATCAAGAAATAAGAAATAATAGCATGCAAACAAAATCCCGTCCTATAGAACTTCTCTCTCCGGCTAAAGACCTTAATTGCGGGATGGAAGCGATTAATCACGGTGCCGATGCGGTCTATATCGGTGCGCCCAAGTTCGGTGCGCGTGCCGCTGCCGGCAATTCTTTGGAAGATATACGCGAGCTTTGCGATTATGCCCACCTGTATGGAGCCCGTATCTACGTTACGCTCAACACGATCCTGAAAGAAGAGGAGTTGGAGGAAGCCGAACGGATGATCTGGGATCTTTGGCATGCCGGAACAGATGCCCTGATCGTACAGGATATGGGGATTACCCGGCTGAACCTGCCGCCTATCCCGCTTCACGCCAGCACGCAGACGGATAATCGCACGCCGGAAAAGGTTCGCTTTCTCCAGGCCGCCGGCTTTACGCAGGTAGTGCTGGCACGTGAACTCTCGCTGAATGAGATCCGCCGGATAGCGGAAGCGACTACCGTCCCGTTGGAAGTATTCGTGCACGGCGCCCTATGCGTCAGCTATAGCGGGCAATGTTACCTGAGTGCCGCCTTGAGCGGACGCAGTGCCAATCGTGGGGAGTGCGCCCAATACTGCCGCTTGCCCTATACGATGGTCGATGCGACAGGAGCGGAGATCGTCACCCATAAACACCTGCTTTCGCTTAAGGACATGAACCGTTCCGACCAGTTGGAAGCCCTGTTGGATGCAGGTGTCTCTTCCCTTAAGATCGAAGGACGGTTGAAAGATGTCGATTATGTCAAGAATATCACAGCTTATTACCGGAAGAAGTTGGACGCTGTCCTGTCCCGCCGTCCGGAATATCGCCGTGCTTCTGCCGGACGAAGCACTTATACGTTCGAGCCGGTAGCCGAAAAGAGCTTTAACCGAGGCTTCACCCCGTTCCTTTTGGAGGGGCGGACGGCAGATATTACCGCTTTCAATACGCCTAAATCGCTGGGTGAACCTGTCGGGACGGTCAAAGAGATCAAAGGCAATTCCTTTACCGTGGCCGGCTTGAAGCAGTTGAACAACGGAGACGGGCTTGTTTTCTTTAATAGGAAAGGCGAGTTGGAGGGCTTCCGCGTCAACCGGGTGGAGGCGAACCGGGTGTTTCCGCTGGATATGCCGCAGCTTGCCCCCAAGACTCCGCTTTACCGCAATTTCGACCAGGTCTTTGATAAGCTGCTCGCCAAGCCTTCCGCCGAACGCAGGCTGTCTGTGAAAATCGAGTTCCTGGACAATCCTTTCGGCTTTACGCTTTGCATGGAGGACGAGACGGGTGCACGGATCATGCTGGCCGAGCCGTTCGCAAAAGAGTTGGCTCGCCGTGAACAACAGGATAATATCCGGACACAGCTATCTAAGTTGGGGAATACCCCTTTCGAGGCCTCGGAGGTGGTGGTCGGTTTGTCTGAAAACTGGTTCGTTCCCTCTTCTCTGCTCGCCGATATGCGCCGTAGAGGAGTGGAGAAGTTGTTGGAAGTTCGCCGTGCCCGTTATCCTCGTGAGACGGTGAAACGTGTGCGGCTGTCCGAGCCGATACCTTTCCCTGAACGCAGCCTGACGTATTTGGGGAATGTCGCCAACGGGAAAGCCCGTTCGTTCTACCAGGACCACGGGGTGGAACAGGTTGACCCGGCTTTCGAACTGTCTCCCCGGAAAGATGTTCCGCTGATGTTTACCAAGCACTGCCTGCGCTACAGCATGGGGTGGTGTCCTACTTATCAGAAGAACAAGTCTCCCTATAAGGAGCCGTATTATCTGCTTTATAAAGATACGTGCCTCCGGTTGCAGTTTGACTGCAAGCATTGTCAGATGTTGGTATTTGAACACACTCGGCTTGCAGGCAAATGACTTTGTGCTGGCAGGTATCGAGAAATTGTTATGCATTGATTATTAGTGTGATATGTGGAAGCGTACCCCTCCTTTCGAGATAAAAGGACACGAAAGGGTAAAAAAGGCATCCGCTACAATTTCAAATGCGCAGGTGTATTCCCACCCATGCTGGCGGTTGGAGGATTTTCCGGAGTAGTTTTGCTTGTAGTTTACCTTGCAGGGAAGACGTGGCAAAAAGGAGATAAAAAGAAGGGGAAAAGGAGGGGAGGATGTTATATGTATGGATTTATATTGTTGTCTGTCAATCGTATAGTGTGTTATAGCCGTAAGAGGTTACCGTCCCCCCTTCACCCAAAAACACACGATGCCTTTTTGGCCCTTTTTTGCCCTTTTCCTCAAAAAGGCTCTTCGAACCCCAAAAAAAGCTATACCTTTTTCCTGCAAAAGCTATAGCTTTCGGGAGAAAAAGATATAGCTTTTTGGGGGATAGGGGATAGGCGGCGGGGGAGATAATAAACCTGCCGGGGTTATATTGCTTTCCCCAATAGTTCCATATATTTTTCCACCCCTTCCGTATCTTCCGGAGCCGGACTCCAGGGAGCGAAATTCTCCGGAGCAAGCGGGGCGAACGGCCCTTCCTTGATCTCATATATGACAGAGCCGGATTCCAGGACTAACAGGCCGTGCCATGTTCCCGCTTTTATTTCGGCGCCGTAGGCACCTTCTTTCGGATCAAGTATCTGCGTTTCGGTGATTTCCCCTTTGTTGTCGAAGAGGAAAACAGCAATGCGGCCGCGTAACAGAAGGAATATTTCATCCTTTGCAGGGTTCAGATGACGGTGCGGACGGAGGTAGGTTCCCGGCTCCAGGGCATTGAGCAGGCGGTTGACGGGATCGTCCAAACGTTCATGAAAGTTGTAGTTCATGCGTAGTCGGGGCGACTGTTTGGCACGTCCGGTCGTTTCGTCCAATAGAGCTTCGTTTATGATCTTCATGCGAATAATTGATTTCTGAGGGACGAATGTACAAAATAAATATTGGCTGGTATGCCATTTCTCCGTACATTTGCAGAAACCTGTAAACAAAACAGAATGAAACCTGCTCTAACTTATTACGCTCTACTGGTCTTACTTCTGGCATTCTGTTTTTCCTGCAAAACAGATTCGGAGAAGAAGAAGTATGTTATTGGCGTCTCGCAGTGTACACTTGAGGGTTCCTGGCGCAAGTCGATGTTGCTGGATATGAAGGTGCAGGCCTCCGAATATCCGGGTGTCTCCCTGTTGGTCGAGGATGCTGCGGACAGCAGTTTGTTGCAGGTGGAGCAGATACGCAGCCTGATAAAACGGAAGGTCGATCTGCTGATTATCTCCGCCAACGAATCGGAACCTGTCACTCCCATTGCGATTGAGGCCTACCGTGCCGGTATCCCGACTATCCTGGTAGACCGGAAGATCAGTTCGGACGAATATACGACTTATATCGGCGGCAATAATTACGAGATCGGTCGTCAGGCGGCATTTTTCGTGAACCGCCAGGTGAAAGAGAAATATCCTACCGTGCTGGAAGTATGGGGCTTATCCGGTTCTTCTCCGGCACAAGATCGCCATCGCGGTTTTATGGATGTCTTGAACTCCCGCACCAAGGTGAAGGAAATATACGGAAAATGGAAGCCGGAAACGGTGGAGAAGGAGATTGCGAAAATGGATTCGTTGGAGGAGGTGGACGTGGTGTTCGCCCATAACGATGTGATGGCAATGGCTGCCCGCAGGGCAATCGAGAAGAAGCATCCCGGATTGGCGGACCAGATTCGCTTTGTGGGCATCGATGCTGTTTCGGGACGCGGTTCAGGGCTGGAGGCTGTCATGCACGGGGAGTTGGCTGCTTCGATCCTGTATCCGACGGGTGGGAGCTTAGCTATCCGCGTAGCCATGCAGATATTGAACGGGGAAGATGTGTCCCGGCAATACTTACTTTCTTCCGCCTTGATCGATAAGAACAATGCCGGGACGCTGTTTATCCAGTCCGAACAGGTGGTCGACTATCAGCACCAGATCGAGTTGCAACGGGAGAATTTGGAGAGCATGCTTTCCAAATATACGTTCCTCCAAAGCTCTGTCAGCATCATCCTTTTGTTGATGGGGCTGTTGCTTTTGTCTGCCTTGTATGTGATTCATGTGAACCGGACGGTGAAGCGGAAGAACCGTGAGCTGAAACGCACGAACTTGCAGGTACAGCAGCAAAAAGAAGAACTGGCCGAGGCAAATCGTTATATAGAGAAGTCGACGGCTCAGAAACTTCAATTCTTTACCAATATCACGCATGAGATCAAGACACCGCTGACGCTTATTCTCGGTCCGCTCGGCAAGCTGTCGAAGGAGGCGCCCGAAGGTTCTTCGTTAGCCGACGATATCCGCATTATCCGGAAAAATGCGGAGAGGTTGAAGAGGGTAGTGGACCAGTTACTCGATTTCCGCAAGGTGGAGAGCAATAAAATGAATATGCGGGTCGGCGAGGTGGATTTAGTCGCTTTTGTGGCGGAAGTGAAGTCTTGTTTCGATACGATGGCTGCCGCCAAGCAGATACATTTCACGTTCGAACATGACTGTCCTTCTGTCAGTATATGGGTGGACAGGGACAAGATGGAGAAGATTCTGGCCAATCTTTTGTCTAACGCATTCAAGTTCACGCTGGACGGAGGTACGATCACGGTTCGCCTGAAGGATAAGGGCGATCAGGTCGAACTTTCTGTCGAAGATAATGGCAAAGGTATTCCGTTGGAAAACATTGCTTCCGTTTTTGACCGCTTCTTTACCGGCGACCAGAACTATGTGACGGGGACGGGGATCGGCCTGCATCTGACGCGTGAGTTCGTCCATATGCACAAAGGTACGATCCGGGTGGAGAGTGTTCCGCATAAAAGTACCGTCTTTACGGTTGTCCTCTTGAAAGGTAAATCTCATTTTGACGAATCCTGTACGTTCGATCTTTCCGTAACCGAGCTTTCCAGTGGTGTCGCCAATCTGAACACGGACGAATTGCAGGAGGCTTTGGACCGCACCTACGATTATACGGTCTTGGTCGTGGAAGACGATCCTGATATACAGGGTTACTTGCAGGCGGAATTAAAACAGAACTTCCATGTGTTGGTTGCCGATAACGGCGTGAAGGCTTTGGAGGTGCTGATGAGCGAAGAGGTTTCGGTGGTTGTCAGCGATGTGATGATGCCGGAAATGAACGGTTTCGATCTTTGCCGCAAGATCAAGTCGGATATTGTCCTGAGCCATCTTCCGGTTATGCTGTTGACCGCCTTGTCCGACGACAAGCAGCAGATGTACGGAGCTGCCAGCGGTGCGGATGCGTATATCCAGAAGCCTTTTAACATAGAAGTCGTGAAATTGCGTATCATCAAGCTGCTGGAGGATCGCGCCCAGTTGCGTGAGGCTTATGCTCGCGATGCTTCCTCGCCTGCTGTCTCCGTGAAGGAGGAAAAAGCGGAAAGCATGGACGATCTTTTTATGAATCGTTTCTTGAAACTGATTGAAGAGTCATATGCCGATCCGGATTTCAGCATCGAGAAAGGCAGTGAAAAGTTGGGCTTGTCGCGTGTACACCTTTACCGGAAAGTGAAGGAGCTTGCCGGAGTGACGCCGACCGATTTCCTGCGTAACTATCGTTTGAAGAAAGCCGCCGCCCTGCTCCGTCGGAAAGCCGGAAATGTGAATGAGGTGGCTTATGCGACAGGCTTCGGTTCGCCTGCTTATTTCTCGAAATGCTTTAAGGCCGTTTACAATATTACTCCGACGGAGTATCTGGAAAAAGAATAATATCCTTCTCTTTGATAACGCTCGTTACATTTGTGTAACATCTGTGTATGTAACTTGAAAATAAGTGCATTATGTAACAAACGTTATCAATCCTGTAGCATTTGTTATCGTCGCATCCGCCCCCGGTATCTATCTTTGCATCGTGAAAAACGAAATTATCCTTGTCAAATAAACTATAATGAAACAAATGCAAAGCAACAATAAGAAACCGGTCGTAGTAGGCATAGGAGAACTCTTGTGGGACATGCTGCCAACAGGAAAGAAAGCAGGCGGTGCTCCTATTAATTTCGTCTACCATGCTTCACGGTTGGGTGCGGAAGGATATGCCATCAGCGCCGTGGGAGACGACGAGCTGGGACATGAAATACTCGGCGAGCTGGATAATAATTCGATCCGGTATCTGATCGAGAAAGTCCCTTATCCGACCGGAACGGTACAGGTTACTTTGCAGAATGGTGTCCCTGATTATATTATCAACGAACGTGTAGCCTGGGATCATCTTTCTCCGACGTCGAATGCGATCGATCTGGCTGAACGGGCGGATGCCATTTGCTTCGGTACTTTAGGACAGCGTTCCGCGCAGTCGAGAGAGACAATACAGGCGATTCTTTCTTTTGCCCCGGATGATGCTTATCGTTGCTTTGACATCAATCTGCGCCAGCATTATTATACGAAAGAGCTGATCGAAGAGTCGCTTTATCTGGCCAATGTGTTGAAGGTGAATGACGGGGAGTTGGTTGTCCTGCGGGAGATGTTTCATTTGGAAGGAACGGACAAGGAGGTGGCACATTGGTTTATAGAACGCTATAATCTTCGTTTGGTAGTTCTGACTGCCGGAAGTGCTTATAGCACGATATATACTGCTAATGAAGAATCGACTTTGCAGACTCCGGAAGTGCAGGTGGCGGATACGGTTGGAGCGGGCGATGCTTTTTCCGGTGCGTTGATCATCTCACTATTGAAAGGGGCTTCGCTAAAGGAAGCACATGAATTTGCTGTCCGCACGGCCGCTTATGTTTGCACGAAAGAGGGGGCGTGGCCGGCATACGAGGAATAGGAAACTTGGGAAATATATATACGATTTGATAGGTTTAGTTTTTAGGTTAGAAAGATTGTTTAGTAATAGGAAACCTTAACGTAGAGTAGAACAAAAAGAGAAAGATGGTTGATGTTTAGGTTTTTAGGTTTTTTTGTTTTGGTTGATTGAATGGCTCGGAACTTCCGGGCCATTTTTATTGTTGAATAGCTATAGAAACATAAATAGTAAATGATATGGACAAAGATTTTACCAAAATTCCGGAGAATGCCGAATCGAAAGCATCAGACAGAGAAAAAGAAGAATATCCCGTACAGCAAGTTGCCGTTACCTATCCGATAGGTGAAAAAGAAGTGAAGGATGCCGTCAAAGAGCTCAATCCTGATACGGATAGCCTCGGAAGCAGAGGATAAAGGGTATTAAAATGGAAGTATGTCAAAATGTATTATGCGATTCAGCGTCAAGCACAGGAACAAAGCTGTTTTGACACACTTCCATTTTTAATTCTCAAAAACTTCCTTCTATTTTATATCTTAGCTGATCCAGCATCAGAGCTACTTCGGTTTCTTCGATACCGGCGATCAGTAGGTCTGCTACGTCTTGGCTGAACTGTTCCTGGAACTTGAGGAAGTTGCCGTTTTCCATTTGTACCGCTTGCAGGTAAAAGGAGAGTGCACCTTTGATATTCTGTAACGCCCATTCGGTATGCCCGGCATTCAGCAGGTCTTGTGCGTTGGGCTGGTTGTCCAGTATCTTTTTATAGTAGTTCCGGGCCTGGTCGTATTTTCCTGTCAGGAAAGAGCACCATGCGATAGGTCGCCATGCCTTGTGGCTTTTGCTATCCAGATAATCGACTTTGAAGAAGCATTTCAGTGCTTCGTTATAATCTTTTAGTTCGAGGTGGCAATGGCCGATGCTGATTTGAACCGACAAATTGTCCGGATTTAAAGCCTCGTACCGGCGGTAATATTTCAAGGCCTCTTCCGGTTGTTTTAGTGAACGGTAGCAACCGGCGATTCGTCGGATTACCCATTTGCTTTCGGAATTCAACAAATCAGCGTGCAAATAAGCTTCCAGGGCTCCTTTCAAGTCTCCTTCCATTTGTTTGCAATAGCCGATTTTCTGGAAAAGAATGTCGCTATCTTGATCCGTTTCCGCCAATTGGTCGAATATGGTCAATGCGTCGTTGAAATAGTTTTTGCGGAGGTAATATTCAGCGATAGTCGTAAGGCTTTCTTTATCCGAAATATAAGGACGCAGAATGGCGAGGTTGTGAAAATCGAGTGGCATTGTGAAGATATCCGTAAAATCCAGATGGCCCGGATATAGCTTGAAGAAACGATACAGGTCTTGTATGTATTGTCCGATGATTGTGTCCTGTTTTCCGCGTTTGCTGATCAATTCTTCTTTATTCTGTTGGATCATTTCCGTGGCCTGGCTGTCGAACTGATTCATCATCATCTTTCGGGCCTCTTTCGGCAATTGCATCATGCTGAAATAAAGCGAATATTTGTCCGAGTTGCACATGAAAGCTGCGAATGTCATAGAGTCGAGCATCTGTTTTTCAGATTCGTTGTCCGGAGTGAATTGATCGTCGAAATAAGAGTGCTCGATGGTGAACGGAAGCAGCCAATTGCTTAGTTCGTGGAAAAACGGGAAGTTTTTTAAATGAACGAAGGTCGAGTGCATGATGTCGGCCCCTTCCTGTTGAAGTTCCCCGAATTCTACCATCTTCTTTCCGAGGGTGCTGTCGGAAAAGAAGCTTTCCCATTCCGGATTCATCTCATTTCCTGTCAAATCCTCAGGGGTAAGTTCGTTGAGGTTGATTTTCTTGCTGAGCTTCGGACTCAATTTTAGCATCTCCGGGATGATCTCATCCTGTAGTTTGCGGGTGATCTTCTCTGTCTCGCGAGCTAAGATAAAGCGCAGGATGATTGTGCGGACCGTCTTGGTGAATCCCGGAGTTTCGGCCAAGGCTGCCAGTCTGTTGGCTATCTGCGGGTATAACTGTGTCCGTTTTCTATATGTATATAAAGTGATCAAGATTGAAATCAATGCCCTGACTTTGATCTCTTCGTCCGGATGGCTGGCTGCGTCGAACAATAAAAGAATCTTTTCTTTATCAAACGCCTCTTGCAATCCTAACATCAAGGCGGAAACAATCTGACTGCCGGTTGTAAAAGACAGTGCGTTATCCCGAAGCATGCCGCGGATGTCTTCAGCCTCCTCTCTCTTCAGAAAAGAGGATACCCATATTTTATTAAAAATGAGAATATTGAATGCATCGCTCTCTTTGTGCTTTCCGGCTTCATATTCTAACAACAGTTGGTCGTGCAGCTGTTTGTAAGTGAGAGGAGGCTGTATGTTCAGGCTTCTTCGGCGGCTGTAGTAGGATAGGGGAGATTCTACTGCCAATGCTTTTTGCTTGACTGAATCGGCCAGTTCATAGGTCGATGCCTGTAGATTGTTGTATATCTGTTCCTGCATCGGATCTTTCGCTCCTTCAATCCGGTAGCGCAGCATATATTTGTAGGTATCCTGCAGTTCGTTCAGCTTGTCCTGGAAAGAATATTCACGGCTTCCTGCAATAAGAGCCTGTAAGGAATCGAAAGCGTTCTTTAATTCTTTACTGTCCAATGAACCGACTATGCGGTTGTATGATTTGTTTATTTCTTGTAGTGTCATATATTATTAACAACAAATGGTATGCCAAATGTATAATAAACCAGACTAAATTTTCTATAAAAATTCAAGGTAACCGCACCAAATTCATTTCTCTCCATAGAAATAAGAAATTGTTGCTGCTGAATTTGGTACGGTTGCCCTATGAACCTATAAAATCCTCATTCCAGGTATGAAAAAAATCTGTATATTTGCACCACTGAAAGTGAATATCTGTCAGTAAACTTTGGATATTTTTTTACATATATCTTACAATAAGTTTCTGAATATGATATAAGCTTTTGAAAATAAATATATTACGGTATAAAAATGAAGAATATCCGCAATTTCTGTATTATTGCTCATATTGACCATGGTAAAAGTACTTTGGCCGACCGTTTGCTTGAGTATACCAAGACAGTAGAAGGTAAAGATTTGCAGGCGCAGGTTCTGGACGATATGGACCTGGAACGTGAACGAGGCATTACGATCAAAAGTCATGCCATTCAGATGAAGTATAATTATAAAGGAGAAGAATATATCCTGAATCTGATCGATACTCCGGGACATGTCGACTTTTCATATGAAGTTTCCCGCTCGATTGCTGCTTGTGAAGGTGCTTTGCTGATTATTGACGCCGCTCAGGGCATTCAGGCACAGACTATTTCCAATTTGTATATGGCAATAGAGAATGATCTGGAGATTATTCCGATCATGAACAAGATAGACCTTCCAAGCGCTATGCCGGATGAGGTGGAAGACCAGATTGTTGAACTGCTGGGATGTCCGCGGGAAGACATTCTCCGGGCCAGTGGTAAGACAGGAGAAGGGGTTTACGACATTTTAAATACGATTGTCGAAAAAGTACCGGCTCCGAAAGGTGATCCGGAAGCCCCGTTGCAGTGCCTGATTTTTGACTCTGTGTTTAATTCCTTCCGTGGTATTATTGCTTATTTCAAAGTTGTAAACGGGGTGATCCGTAAAGGAGACCATGTTAAGTTTATTGCAACCGGTAAGGAATATGATGCCGATGAGGTTGGGGTATTGAAGCTTACGATGTCTCCTCGTAATGAGATTCGTACCGGGGATGTCGGTTATATTATTTCCGGTATTAAAACTTCCCGCGAGGTCCGGGTAGGAGATACCATTACACATGTGGCTCGTCCGGCGAAGGACGCGATTGCCGGGTTCGAAGAAGTAAAACCGATGGTCTTTGCCGGTGTTTATCCGATCGATAGTGAAGATTTCGAGAATTTGCGTGCTTCTTTGGAAAAACTCCAGTTGAACGACGCCTCTTTGACATTCCAGCCGGAAAGCTCGGCTGCATTGGGCTTTGGTTTCCGCTGCGGCTTTTTGGGATTGTTGCATATGGAGATCGTGCAGGAACGTCTGGATCGTGAGTTCAATATGGATGTGATCACGACTGTTCCTAATGTGTCTTATAAGGTTTACGATAAAAAAGGCAATTGTACGGAGGTACATAATCCGAGCGGCTTGCCTGATCCCACGCTGATTGATCATATCGATGAGCCGTATATCCGTGCATCTGTCATTACCAATACGACTTTCATTGGTCCGATCATGACACTTTGTCTGGGTAAACGTGGCATATTGATCAAGCAGGAATACATTTCCGGTGATCGTGTCGAGATTCATTATGATATGCCTTTGGGGGAGATCGTAATCGATTTTTATGATAAGCTGAAAAGTATTTCTAAAGGGTATGCCTCTTTTGACTATCATATCCATGATTTCCGTCCGAGCAAGCTGGTTAAACTGGATATTCTTCTGAATGGAGAACCTGTGGACGCTCTTTCGACGTTGACTCATGTGGACAATAGTGTTACCTTCGGTCGGCGTATGTGTGAAAAACTGAAAGAGCTGATTCCTCGGCAACAGTTCGATATCGCTATCCAAGCGGCTATCGGAGCCAAGATTATTGCCCGCGAAACGATAAAGGCGGTTCGTAAAGATGTTACGGCCAAATGTTATGGTGGCGATATCTCTCGTAAACGTAAGCTACTTGAAAAGCAGAAAGAAGGAAAGAAACGAATGAAACAGATCGGTACGGTTGAGGTTCCGCAGAAAGCGTTCTTGGCTGTATTGAAACTGGATTAGAAAGGAATATTCTAAAAATAGATGGCATGTGAAATGAAAACTACGGTCATTTACACATGCCATTTACTACTATTCTATCATTAAGCCTCTTCTTGCGTTTCTTCAGCCGGAGCCTCTTCTGATGCGGGTTCTTCCGGTGTGAATTCTGTGATGCCGGCGCCGATCAGGATGTTATACCAAGAGATCAATTTCTTGATATCGCTTGGATATACACGTTCACGGTCGAAATTGGGAAGGATTTCTGCGAAATAAGCACGCAGTTCGTCCGGCTTGGCGGATGTGGGGATAGAAGCCTGCTGTCCGTTTTCTTTATTTTTGACGCTGGTCAGAACTTCATGCAAGGGAACTTCTGCTTCATCTGTGTAGATCGCAATGTCTCCCAGAGAAATTACTTTATCTTTTGCGTATGCAGGAACTCTTTTCTTGTCTGCTAACGACTCAACAATCAGCATATTTTTCCCGTGGGAAACCAATTTAAACAATCCCGGTTTACCCGAGATAGACAAAATCGTCTTCAACATAATACTTTGTTTTTCTAATAGTGTTTAACTTTTGTGCTGCAAATGTAGCATAACTGTCGGGAATTTCCGGCAGTTTTGAACATATTTTCTTGTTTCTAATGATTATTCACTAAGCGAAAAGGTCTCTTTTGACCGGATATCTTCGTTGTTCTGTTTGTTATAAAATTGAAAATCAATATTTTCATGTATTTAGCCCAGTAAGGAAAGCAGTTATCTGCGGAAGTAAAGCCTGCTTGCCGTCATTGAAGACCACGTAGTCCGATTTCTCTTTCTTCACTTCGTCCGGCAATTGGCTTTCGATGCGGCGTATGACTTCTTCGCGAGAAACGACGTCGCGTTCGAGTGCCCGTTTGATGCGTACCTCCATCGGGGCATAGACCATCAGTGTCGTATCGACAACCCGGTTAAAGCCCGATTCGAAAAGGATGGCGGATTCGATGGCGCATACCGGAGTATTTTGTCTCTCGGTCCAAGCAAGAAAATGACGGTTCACTTCCGGATGAATGATCGCATTCACTTGTTCAAGTCGTTCCGGATTTCCGAAAATATGAGAGGCAAGCCGTTTTTTATCCAAACCGTCGGCCGTATAAAGCTGCTCGCCGAATAAGGCAATCAGTTTTTCCCGGATAACGGGTGACGTGGCTGTCAGGAGCTTGCTTTCCGTATCGGCGATATACACGGGAATGCCTGATAACTCCAACAGAGTGGCTACCACTGATTTGCCGCTTCCGATTCCTCCGGTGATTCCAATCTTAATCATTTGATTTTGTTTGTTCCAATATAAATTCGATCCGATCAGGTGAAATAGTGGCGACATCCACCCAGCTCGGTTTTTTGTCCAGTTGCAAAGGTAATGTTCCCGAAGCGCTTTGCTCCAAATCGGCAAAAGAGATCCGTATCTCGAAATCATCCGCCGAGACATCCTTGAAGCGTGAAAGGGGAACACTACAGCTCACTTTCACGACAGATGGGAATGTGCGCAAGGTATAATGGCGCGGTAGGTTGGTACAGACAACCGGTATTTCCAGTGTCTTTTCCGTATATTCTTCTATTGGGACCGTGATGGTCACACTTGTCGGTTCGAGAGTGGCTCCGTCTATTTTTTCCAGTTGGATAGTGCGCGTGACGGTCTTGTTTCCTTTCTTGATCTCGGTATAGACCGTTTTTATCTCTTTCAAGGTATCCAGAACGACATCGCTGGCATAAACGCTGATGTTGCGGGGGGTAATGGATATATCGCCTGAGACTTTGAAACCGGCATTCGTCTGGACAGTTCCCTCGAACACGGCCGGTATCTCCTTCTTTATACGTTTGCTATAAGCTGCATCGATATACTGGGGCTCGAAGCTGAGCAGGGAAGTAGTCGCAATCAGATGTTTCTTTATATCGCTTTCGATATCCTTTCGGCTGATGACCAGTTTACCGGCTTTTTCCGGCTGTGCCTTCATGTTGGCCTCAATCGGGGCAAACGAACGGCCGAAGGAGTAGTTCAGCAATACGCTCCCCTTGTCTTTCACTTTGACCGTAATGGCTTCGGGCGGTGTTTCCGTGAAAGATATATCCGGTGGCACATTCTTGTATTTGACCGGAATCTTGATATCTATTTCATACTCCTGTTGGAGGCTCTGGAGAAGCCAGAAGCCGAAAGCCAACAGTATAAAACAGAAAAAGATCAAGGCTTCTTTCCACTGTTGACGGCGAAGAAAAGCCTTAATCTCTATCCGGACAGACTTGAATGTTTGTTTGATTTGTCCAAGTCGTGACATATGTTCCGTTGTTTATTTTTGCTGTGCGTCCTCTGCAGATGCAAACACGGATGTTTTGTCTACACGGATGCGTACGCCATCAGAAATTTCAATCAACATATAGGTGTCACCGATTTCTTTGATTTTTCCGTAGATACCTCCGGCAGTGATCACTTTATCTCCCGCTTTCAAAGCTTCGCGGGCTTTCTGAATTTCTTTTTGTTTCTTTTGTTGCGGACGGATCATAAAGAAATAGAAGATCGCAACAATAACAACCATCATCAAAATACCAGACCATTGCTGGCTTCCACCGGCGGCCTGAAGTAAAATAGTAAGTAAGCTCATATAACTATAAACATTAATAAGTTAATATCAATTCGATACTGACACAAATGTAAGGATAATAATTAATCTTTGAGCAATAACTTTTCTTTTTTTAACTCGTTGACTACGGAATCTAAAATACCGTTGATAAACGTTCCGCTTTTCGGGGTACTGTAGTATTTGGCCGTGTCGATATATTCGTTCAGCGTCACATTGATGGGAATTGTCGGGAACGTCATGATTTCAGCCAGTGCAACCTGCATGATAATAAGGTCCATATTCGCTATGCGTTCGGTCTCCCAGTTCTTCATGTGCTTGTTGATACGTTCGCGGAATTCACTACCTTTCATTAAAGATTGGCGGAATAATTTGATGGCGAAAGACTGGTCTTCGAGATCTTTAAACATCGGCAACAATTTTTGTTTGCTTCCGGCTGTTTCTTCGAATTGTTTGATTGTTTTCAGCGTAAATGTTTCGACGATGGAGATATCGTCGTTCCAATAAATACTCTTATCTTGTAGGTAGTCGTCGATCGCTTCGTTGCCGCAAATCAGTTTTTTGAATACGATGCGCCAGAATTCCTTGTCTGTCTCGTATGAATCGTTTTCGTTGTTCAGATATTCTCTGTACTGTTCGGACGATAAGATCAGGTCGAGTACCATTTTGATGAAATCTTCATCGTTATCCCATGAAAGCCCCTGCTCGGCCACATACTTCCGAAGCGCTTCGTTTTCAGCTATTTGTGCAGCGAATCGGTTGTCTATCAGTCGGGTGTTAGGGTTCAACTCGGCTTCAGTCGGCATATACTTGTTTTTACGGGCATCCAGGATGCGTCTTTGTAAGTTTGTGACGTCGACAATTAGGAGAAGAAAATAATGATATAAGTCATAAGACTTTCTAAGACTGAAAAGCAATTCGTTTTCCGCTACTTTGAGGTCGTTGTTTCCGTTTTGATAGTAAGAATATACTATCTGTAAAACTTTAATGCGGATTAAAATTCTGTTGATCATCGTTTGAAGGAACTACTTGTTATAAATTTGGCTGCAAAGTTAGTCATTCTTTTGATAAAAGTTCGCCGCTTTGCTTAATTTTATGTGTGTTATTTATTATTTCATACTATTCCGATTCTTTATACGCATTTTCATGCGTTAAAATAGTTGTTGTTTAAAAAAAAATGCACATATTTGAAGCAAGTTATGATAAAATGGGTGGGTGTTTAACGAATGTTTGCTATAATGGAAGACTCGGTGAAGAAAATACAGGTTGAAGGTGGTGACAAAGAGATTTTATACTCTAAAACCATTAAAGCAGGAAAAAGGATTTATTATCTGGATGTAAAGAAGAATCTGAAAGACGATTTGTTTCTGGCTGTGACGGAGAGTAAAAAGGTACAGCCGAAGAATGGTACGCAGGTTTCTTTTGAAAAACATAAGATTTTCCTGTACAAAGAGGACTTTGACAAGTTCATGGATGGGATGAATGATGTAATCAGTTACATTAAGCGATGTAGAGCTGGTGAAAAGCCGGAGGAGTCGGTGTCGGATGAAGACCGGCAGGAAGACGACTCGGATGAGATCAAACTGAATATCGAATTTTGACGAAGTCGGCAAAGAATGAGAAAATAATAAGGGGCTGTTCCGAAAGGAAACAGCCCCTTATCTTTATAGGTCCTGTGAAAGAAACCTATCGATGTTGCGGTTTATTCTGCCGGATGAATTGCTTCAGTAGGACAAGCATCTGCGCAAGTTCCACAATCTGTACACATTTCAGGGTCGATGCTGTATTTGTCACCTTCTGAAATTGCTCCTACCGGACATTCGTCAATACAAGTACCGCAAGCGATACAATCGTCACTAATTACGTAAGCCATTTTTTTAAACGTTTAAATTGATAACTATTAGTTCGTGCAAAAATAGAGCTTTCTTTGAATTAAAAAAAGAACTCCTCCTTTTTTTTACAAATAAATGTTCTTTTGCAATAAGTCGGGTTCTTTCCCGTTATAGATTCAAAATTACGAAAAGAATTGAGACGTCTACTGTTTATTATATGTGTGTTCTTTCTGTCTGTAACTGCTGTAATGGCACAGAAAGAAAAGGTGAAGAACCAGCCCTATGCGGATTTGAAATGGTTTCATCTGGGATTTCATGTAGGTTTGCATGCGCAGGATTTGATATTGACTAATACTGGTGTGGCAACAAATGGTGAAACTTGGTATGCTGAGATTCCGAGCTATTCGCCCGGTTTTAGTGTCGGGGTTATCGGAGATATGTACCTGAATCCATACTTCAACCTGCGTTTTACGCCGACTATCCACTTCGGTGACAAGAAATTTGTGTTCCGTCGTCCTGAAATGGAAGGAGTGGAAGGGACGGATGAAAATCCGGTGGTAAGTATGTATTCCACTTCTGTCCGTTCCAACTATTTGACGTTTCCGCTCGATGTGAAGTACAGCGCTTTTCGTGTGAATAACTATCGTCCTTATCTTATCGGCGGTATTTATGGCGCTTTCGACCTGGGGCGTAAAAAAGGAAATCCGATCCTGTTGAAAGGAACGGATTTCGGTGTCGAGTTCGGTATCGGATGTGATATTTATCTTCCGTTTTTCAAATTATGTCCGGAACTTAAGTTCAGTTTCGGCTTGGTAGATTTGTTGGAGAAAGACCGGGGTGACCTGACAGATCCGGAATTAATCAAATATCCAAACTCCCTGTCCAAAGCAACTTCCCGGATGGTAACGCTCACTTTTAATTTCGAATGAATAATTCAATATAGATGTAGCTGGCGGGAACAGCCAGCATAACGCTGTCGAAACGGTCCAGCATTCCTCCGTGGCCTGGCAATATATGGCCGGAATCTTTTACACCGAGTGTACGTTTCAGAAGGGATTCGATCAAGTCTCCCCAAGTTCCGAACAGGACGACTGTAGTTGCCAGCCCTAACCAATTCAGCCGGCTTATTTCCGGAGCGAACCAGGCGAATGCCTGCGAAGAAGCCAAAACGAGGATCAATCCGCCAAAGAAGCCTTCCCATGATTTCTTGGGAGAAATCCGTTCAAATAATTTCCTTTTTCCGATCAGGGAGCCGACCAGATATGCTCCGGTATCGTCCAGCCAAACAAAAATAAAGATTGCCATGATGAAGAGCGGCGTGTAGCTCATGACACCGGGTGTTCCCGGCTCTGCTCCGATGAAGTTCAGCATGGAGAAGGAGCCGGCACAATAAATCTGGGCAAAGAGCGTAAACGCCCAGTTGTTGATCGGGTTCGGCGCCTTATAGTAGAGTTCGGCTATCATTGTCAACATGATAAATAACAGGTAGGGAAGGAATATCTTTCCGTCTGTCAACCCGTTTGCATAAACGAAGGTGGCGATAAACAGATATACTCCTCCGAGCACATTTACGGCTCGTTGCAGATTTGCATTTTCGTAATGCTTGACCAGACCACCGAATTCCCAAAGGGTCAATCCTGTTATAATACAAAAAAGAATAAGGAAAAAAATCGGATGGATACAAATGGCACTGACCAGTACCACGACGAATATAATGCCGGTTAACGCCCGTATAATCAAATTTTTCAAGACGATAGTGTTTTTTTATTGATTTATTCAGGTACAAATATAATTAAAAAATAAATTCCATGCCCATCTGTTTCAAATTTAGTGGACATGGAATTATTATTTATTGTGCGGACAGTTATGCATTTACTGCCTTACTGTCGGATGTCGTGACAATTGTGTCATCTTCCTGTTTACTTGCTTCGGTAACTTTCGCTTCTTCGGCCTTCTTGCCGTTTGCTTTCTCTTGCAGTTCCAGGATCTCTTCCGAGCGGGAAACCCAGGCACGCTTACCGAAGATATGTTCGACATCTTCAGTGTAGATTACTTCCCGTTCCAGCAATACCTGAGCCAACATGTTGTGGCCTGATGCGTGTTCTTTCAGAATGCTTTTGGCCCGTTCGTACTGTTCATTGATAATGGCCTGTACTTCCAGGTCGATCATCCTGGCTGTTTCCTCACTGTACGGTTTGGTGAAGCCCCAGTCCTGTCCGCTTGAATCGTAGTAGTTCAAGTTCGGCAGTCGGTCGCTCATACCGAAATAGACGACCATCGCATAAGCCTGTTTAGTTACTCGCTCAAGGTCATTGGATGCTCCGGTAGAGATTTTTCCTAAGAAAAGTTCTTCGGCAGCGCGACCGCCGAGGGTGGCACACATTTCGTCCAGCAATTGTTCACGGGTGGTGATCTGACGTTCTTCCGGCAGATACCAGGCGGCGCCTAATGCCTTGCCCCTCGGAACGATCGTTACTTTAACTAACGGATTGGCATGTTCCAACAACCAGCTTAAGGTGGCATGACCAGCTTCGTGGTTGGCTATACATTGGCGTTCATCCGCAGTCGTTATTTTAGTGCGTTTCTCCAAACCTCCGACGATACGGTCGACTGCGTTCATGAAGTCTTCTTTCTGGACAAACTTTTTACCGTTACGAGCGGCAATCAAAGCTGCTTCATTGCAGACATTAGCAATGTCGGCACCGGAGAAACCGGGAGTCTGGCGTGCCAGAAATTCGGCATCGACACTTTCGTCGATTTTGATCGGACGCAGATGCACTCCAAATATCTCTTTACGCTCGTTCAAGTCAGGTAATTCCACGTGAATCTGGCGGTCGAAACGTCCTGCACGAAGCAGCGCCTTATCCAAGATATCGGCGCGGTTAGTAGCTGCCAGGATAATAACACCGCTGTTGGAACCGAAACCGTCCATTTCAGTAAGCAACTGGTTCAACGTGTTCTCGCGTTCGTCATTGCTGTTCATATTTACATTTTTGCCACGGGCGCGGCCGACGGCATCGATCTCGTCGATAAATACGATACAAGGAGCTTTCTCTTTTGCCTGACGGAACAGGTCACGTACGCGGGAAGCACCTACGCCGACGAACATTTCTACGAAGTCCGAACCGGATAGGGAGAAGAACGGGACATCTGCTTCTCCGGCTACAGCCTTGGCCAATAATGTCTTTCCGGTTCCAGGAGGGCCTACGAGTAAAGCGCCTTTAGGTATTTTACCTCCTAATTCCGTGTACTTTTCGGGGCTTTTCAAGAAAGAAACGATCTCTTCCACCTCCTGTTTCGCTTCGGCAAGGCCGGCGACATCCTTGAATGTCACTTTCCGGTCGTTGTCTTTATCAAAAAGTTGTGCTTTTGCCTTTCCCACACTGAATACACCGCCGGGACCGCCGGTCGCACCACCGGACATTCGTCGCATCAGGAAGATCCACACGACGATGATCAGCAAGATCGGGCCGAACGAAACAAGAAAATTCCAGATCGCATCATCGCCTTCTTCGAAGCTGACTTGCGTAGTGATATGATTTTCGGCAACGGCTTTGTCATAGAAATCCGAGAATTTATCGGCCGATGGTATTTTGACATACACTTTCGGGTTGGTACCCAATGTCGCACTATCTTTTCTGAACACCAGACCTTTTCGTCCGTCTTTTACGGTTGCTTCAACCAGATTCTTCTTGTTGTAGACGACCATCCGGTCGAATACGTTTTCCTGTGCTAATTTCTGGAATTCGGTCCAGCCTAATTCTTTAGATGCCGAAGAGTCGTTCGTCAGATACAAAGCAAAAAGCATAAGAAAGATGAGTCCATACATCCAGTATAGGTTGAACTTGAACATCTTCTGCTTGTTATTCTTCGGATTTTTGTTAAAAATGTCGTTTTTATTTTCCATATGTGATTATCTCTATACTATGTAAGATCGGTCATCAGTCGAGGTTAGCAATCTGTGTCACTTTGGCATCCGACCAAAGATTTTCCAGATTATAAAACTCGCGAAGTTCCGGTAAAAATATATGTACAAGAACCGTGCCATAGTCCATCCCGATCCATTCGGCACGCTGTGCTCCATCTATCGACAGCGGTTTTTCACCAGCCTTACGATGGGCAAAATCCCAGGCTGAATCAGACAATGCGGAAACCTGGGTAGGAGTGCTTCCTTCGCAGATTATCATATATTGGCAGATTGAGCCGGATAATTGGGTTAAGTCTACGGTTACAATGTTTTTGCCTTTTTTTTCCTGTAGGCCTTCTACAATCGTTTTAACTAATTCTTCTGTTTGATCCATTATTTTTTATTGAGTAATATTCGAAGTCGCAAATATACTTCTTATATTTATTATGTGGGTGATTTCCCTCTATTAATATATGTATATACTTGCAAAATCAAAACAAGCAGGAAAAGAAAAAAGTTTATTAATGAAAAAAAATTACAGTATCGTTTGTTTATTTTGAAAAAGTATGTACTTTTGCACTCGCTAACAACAAGAGAGTTGACAAGCTTTATTGAAATTGTTCAATGGTGTAATGGTAGCACAACAGATTCTGGTCCTGTTAGTCCAGGTTCGAGCCCTGGTTGAACAACGAAATAATTGATTGTCATTTTTGTTGAACGGAAATTGTTCAATGGTGTAATGGTAGCACAACAGATTCTGGTCCTGTTAGTCCAGGTTCGAGCCCTGGTTGAACAACAAAAAGCCTGTCATTCTTTTGAGTGACAGGCTTTTTTCATACATATCTTTTACAATATCAGGGCGATTGTGGATCATACCGAAATCCTGAGGGATTAAAATATAATCATCTCCCAAAGTATCCATTGCATCTTCCTATAAGCCCCCTGATAGTATTTAAGTATTTATTATAATCCCCGATAGTGTAAAAATAATTCCAGATAAATTTGTTTTGTATAAAATAAAAGCGTTCCTTCGTGCTGTCACTCATTTTCAGAGAGATTATAGGTATAGAGTGAACAAAAACAAAGGAGCCTTGACTGTGCAATGGGTATAGCTTGACAACTTTCAGGTCAAGCTTTTTTATAACAGTATATAACGACAAGAAATATAATAACCCAAACCTTAACTATTAGAAAGAGTGTGTTGCCTCTATATTAGAGGGACACGCTTTTTTATTGTAGTTATGTTGCAGTTCTTTTATTTAGCCCGGTTATGTACGTATAAGGAGATACCTATATTCATAGAGAATTAATTATGCATACATATTGGTGAGTCTGAATAAGAAAAAAGCAATATCCCTCACGCCTCTCAGCTGTGCTCTAAAAGCTTTGATTTTAGCATTGAAGGACTCACTCGCGGCATTGGTGGAGCGTCTTTTAAAAAAGCCAACAATATTCAAGTAGTGTGTTTGTATGGTTCTGGCAACAGTGCCAAAAGACAGGAAACCGGATTTGTCCACCTGATCATACCAATGTGCCAAACGCGTCAAGGCAATATCTGCCGATTGTGCCTGATGATATATCAACCCTAACCTCATGCTTAAGTAATAGGCCTTCTTGATATCGGGATATTCCCGGAAAAGGATTTTAGCTCTTTTTCTTTGGCTCTCCGACCACAGTTCAGTTTTTTTGAACAAAAGATAGCGGCTTCTGGCCAACAGCTGTTTTCGACTGTCCCCATTCTCAAATGTTTCAGTAACAAAAGGCTGTCCTGATGCTTTAGCGTATGTGATCTCGACCATTTCTTTATCCAAGGCTTCCCATCGTGCCTTTATCCGCATTTCCTGAACGGCTTCAAAAGCTAACTTTTGAACATGAAAACGGTCGATAACCAGCTTGGCAGCCGGGAAACAGAGACGGGCTATCCGGGCCATATTGGGTGCCATGTCCAATGTTATTTCCCGAACTTGAAACCGCCTGCGACGGGAAAGTTTGAGTATAACTTGGGATACCTTTTCTACGGATGTCCCTTTGATCATGGCGATGATTGTGCCTTTTCTTCCTTTGGCCTCTTTGTTAATCAGGATTGTATACAGTTCTCCCGACGACAGTGCCGTTTCGTCCATCCCGACGTAGGGTCCAATGTTTTTCTCGAAGAGAATCCATTCTTCGGCATGGGCACGTTGCTCCCAATTCCTGAAATGACTCAGATGATTCTTATATTGGGACTCCAACAGTTTGGCTTCCATTCCGTAATGATCCGCCAAAAGACTAATGCTAAGAGCGCGCGAGTCGATCCAATGCTTTTAAAAAAGACGCAAATTCAGTCGTTATTTGCGTTCCTTCTGCCACTAATTTCCAATTGCGGCTTACATACTTGCCAGTACTGTGATTGAACCATCTTCGTTTTTTGATAAACAACAGGCAGCTACGCCCACGCATCGGATAATCCTGCATCCTGACTTGTTCATAAAAGCCCTTGCTCTCCAAGTTATCGGTTGCATATTCTTTAGGATGTATATTCTTCTCTTCAAAATATATTTCTACCCTATCCGACTTTTCTTTGAAATCAGACAACTCAAAATAATCAAACATTCCCTCCAGAAAGATAAAACGAAGAAATTGATCGTAACTCATCTCTTTTATTTTTTTACTGCCACTAAGATACGATTTTTCCCCTCAGGATTTCGGGATGATCCGCGATTGTTACAATCGCCCTAACAATGTTATTTATATTTTACCCATTTGATCATTTCTTTGATGCTTGGTTTCTTTCCATACATTAAAATACCTACACGGTAAATTTTGGCCGAGAACCAGATGATGAGTAGGGCTGTGGCAAACAGCAAGGCAAACGAAAGCGCCAATTCCCATACCGGAATGTCGAATGGTAAACGGACCATCATCACGATAGGGGAGGTAAACGGAATCATCGAACACCAGAATGCCAGCGGGCCATCGGGATTATTCATGCTGTAGATTCCGGCATACAAGCTGAATGCCATTAAAAGCATAATCGGGGTCATGAACTGCTGAGCGTCTTCCTGCTGTTCCAGAGCACTTCCGATGGCAGCGAATAGAGCTGCATACAGTAGATAGCCTCCGATAAAATAAAGAACGAAGCTGGTGCCGATCATTCCGAAGTTGATTGAATTGATAATTTCCTGCACTTGGATGCTGATATCGGAAGAACCGGCAGCCACATTGTTTACGCCCTGTGCTGCCATCTGAGCGGCCACCATATCTTCAGGTGACGTGTTGCCACCGAAAAAGAAAAGGCTTCCCGATACCAAAACAGTTGTCAGGATTCCCCACAGGAATACTTGTGTCAGGCCGACAAAACCGATGCCGATGATTTTCCCCATCATCAGGTCGAATGGCTTGACGGACGAAATCATCACTTCGATGATACGGTTCGTCTTTTCTTCCATCACTCCCTGCATGACCATCCCACCGTACATGATGATAAACATATAGATAATGAAGGTCAATATCATACCCAAGATAGAGGCAACCTCGGCCGAAGTGCTTTTCTCGCTTCCGTCTTCGTCCCATTTGATGGTCTTGATATTGAAGTTGATCTTGCTGTCTTCGATGATCTGTTTCAGGTTGTCTATATTGTAAGAGGCGAGTTTCTCGTCTTTCAGGTATTCAGACAACGTTTTGTCGATCGTATTTTTCAATCCTATCGGAATTTGCTTTTGCGAGTAGAGTGTTGCGGCGGTCGGATTTTGCAGCAAATCGTCTGTTATATTCAAGAATGCGAATATTTCCTTATCCGGATTTTTACGATATTCTTCCAGGCTGGAACCTTTTTCGGTGATGAAAGTGTATTCTTCTGTGTCTTTGAACAGCGAGGCGTATTTGCCTGTCGTGTCGATGATCGCCACCTGCTTGGCATCATCTCCTTTGATAGTGGATAGCCAAAGCGGGACGAATACCAGTGCGGCAAACAGGAACGGCGTCAGGAAAGTCAGCAACAGAAACGATTTTTTGCTGACACGGCGGAGGTATTCTCTTTTTATTATAAGTCCTATCTTATTCATGCTTGCGTAGTATTTGTACCGGAGACGGTGTTAATAAATATGTCGTTCATTGAAGGTATCTCTTCCGTAAAAGAAATAATTTCGGTCTGTCCCGCCAATGCGGAGAGAAGGGCAGAGTTGGTAATGCCCGGCTCTTTATGGATGCGTACCTCGCTTGTTCCGGCCAGGTCTTTTTCCGCCAGCAGGCTGAACATTTCCGGGATGGGTTGCAACTTCCCTGATCCAGTATGGAAACGGATGGTGAAATTGTTTGTCCGGAAACGACTTTTCACTTCTGTTACATTGCCGGAAAGTACAACTTGCGAACGGTTGATCAAGGCGATATTATCACAAATCTCTTCAACAGACGACATGTTGTGCGTGGAAAAAATGATCGTGTGTCCAGCATTCTTCAGTTCGAGAATTTCTTTTTTCAGCAATTCGGCATTCACAGGGTCGAATCCGCTGAACGGTTCGTCGAAGATCAGAAGTTTCGGTTCGTGGATGATGGTGATGATAAACTGTATTTTCTGTTGCATCCCTTTGGATAGCTCTTCCAGTTTCTTATTCCACCAAGGCATGATATCGAATTTTTCGAACCAACGTATCAATCTTGTGCGGGCTTCCTGGTAGGAGAGTCCTTTGAGCTGTGCCAGGTAGATGGCCTGTTCACCGACTTTCATTTTTTTATACAGGCCGCGTTCTTCCGGCAGGTAACCGATCTGATAGATATCTTCCGGCTGGAACTCACGTCCGTTAAAGCGGACAAGGCCGCTGTCGGGGGCCGTGATGCGGTTGATGATACGGATCAGTGTGGTCTTGCCGGCTCCGTTCGGCCCTAATAACCCGAAGACTTTCCCCTCGGGAACTTGGATGCTAACCTTGTTGAGGGCGAGGTGGTTGGCGTATTGCTTTACCACGTCTTCCGTTTCTAAAAAGTTCATAGGCATTACATTTTTAATATGATTCTTTCTCCCAATTCTTTACTTAATATATTTTTTATTTCATTCAGGCGTGTGAGCTTTTTCATCAGCTCGAAAACCTGTTCCATGTCTTCGTTGTTTTGCATGTTCTTGATCTGCGCCTGTATCTCTTTGATTTGCGAGAGGATATAGGCATCTTTGAAAGCATACAGTTCCCGGATTACCAGCTGGTCGAGTTTGTCTTCTTCCTGTTCCAGCTCCCGGTATTTGGTGTGATACTTGCTAAGCTGATACTTTTCGCTAATCAGGTTGGCGGCAAGGCGGCTCACGTTCGGGTCGGGATGGGCGAGGAAATACCGGTTTGCGATGAACCCTTCGGACTGGCAACGGTCGGCCGCCTCATCCATCATACTCTTGAAAAGCGGAGTATAAAAGGTCAGGTCATCGCGTTCCAGCTCGGAACGGATATATTCGGAAACGCGGATTATGACTTCCTCGTTCGTCTCTTCATCCGTATATTGAAACAGGATACGCTCGCCATAACGTACGATGTACCGCAGCAGGACGATTTCGTATGCCTCGTAAGGTGAACGCTTCGGTCCGGCCGGAATGTGTGCCGGCGGTGTGAAAGGTGCTGTCGGCGGTATGCTGCCTCCTCCGTCATCGGGACCGTATTCTTCAGGCGGTGGCGGCGGGATCGTATTGTCAGGAGGCAGGGAACTTTCCTGTGGTTGTTCCGTCAATGCCTCTTCCGGGTAAGGTTGGTAACCAGGGATATCCGGATATTCGGGGAGATTGACAGGAGTAGCTGGGATGGAGGAAGGTGAAGTATTTGTCTGCCTTTCCCCCTTGTTGAGACGGATTTTGTTTACTTCGTTCAACAGAAGCATCTCGTCTATTTCCATCATCGCACTGCATTCCCGGATATAAAGGGAGCGGGCGATATTGTCGGGGATGATGGCTACCGTCCGGATAATATCGGAGATCAGTGCCGACCGTTTGATAGGGTCTGTTCCCGCATCATCCAATAGCA
This sequence comes from Parabacteroides johnsonii DSM 18315, assembly GCF_025151045.1. Taxonomy (NCBI): domain Bacteria; kingdom Pseudomonadati; phylum Bacteroidota; class Bacteroidia; order Bacteroidales; family Tannerellaceae; genus Parabacteroides; species Parabacteroides johnsonii. The sequence goes on along the minus strand of NZ_CP102285.1, from coordinate 2,216,067 downwards.
GGCGCGTTTTGAAACGGATGAAATCGGTTTCGTTCTGCCGGATAAACTCGGCAAACTGGCTCGCATTGTGCTTGCGGGCGAAAGAATCCGGGTCTTCTCCGTCCGGGAGGAGCACCACTTTCACGTTCATACCGTCTTCTAATAGCAGATCGATACCGCGCAAGGCTGCTTTGATACCGGCTGCGTCGCCGTCATACAAGACCGTGATGTTGCTGGTGAAGCGGTGTATCAGGCGGATCTGCCCCTGTGTGAGGGCCGTACCCGACGAGGCAACCACGTTCTCGACTCCTGCCTGATGCATGGAAATCACATCCGTGTAGCCTTCCACCAAGAAGCAGCGATCAGCCTTTACGATCGCCTGTTTGGCGAAATAGATTCCGTAAAGCTCATTGCTCTTATGATAAATCTCACTTTCGGGCGAGTTGACATATTTGGCCGTCTTTTCGTCTTTCTTCAGGACGCGTCCTCCGAAAGCGACGACTTTTCCACTGAGCGAATGGACCGGAAAAATGACACGCCCGCGAAAACGGTCGTTTACCCCGCCGTTGTCGTAGGTGATCACCAAACCTGTCTTTTCGAGAAATACTTTTTTGTAGCCGCTCTTTGTCGCGGCTTTATACAAGGCGTCCCGTTGGTCGAGGCTGTAGCCTAACTGGAATTTACGAATCGTATCTTCGCGGAAACCACGTTCGGCAAAGTAACGCAGGCCGGCAGCTTTGCCTTCCTGGTGTTCGTAGAGCTGGGTCGTGAAGTATTTCTGTGCCCAGCTATTGACGATCAGCATACTTTCGCGGTCGCTGCGTACCTGCTTTTCGCGTTCCGACAGTTCTCGCTCTTGTATTTCGATGTTGTATTTCTTGGCAAGATAGCGAAGCGCATCATAATAAGAAAGCTGCTCATGCTTCATAATGAAGTGAACAGCCGTACCTCCTTCGCCGCAAGCAAAGCATTTGCAGATATTCTTTGCCGGCGATACATAGAAAGAGGGTGACTTGTCGCTATGAAAAGGACACAACCCTACATAGTTTATACCTCGTTTCCGAAGGGTAACGAATTCGGAAACAACGTCCACAATGTTTGCAGCATCCAGTATCCGGTCTATGGTAGGTTGATCGATCATTGCTTATCTTTTTATGGATTGCAAAGGTAAAAAGATTTCAGATTTATGATTCAATCGGAACAAATAGTTTTCGCAGATACATTTGCCTATCACGTTTATAGTGGTAGAGGTGAAGGTAAAAAAAGTTACCTTCTCCTTACATAAACCTTGTTAAACAAAGCGTGTGGTTAAAAGGTGAATGGTGAACCATAAAGTTGTCGAAAACATTTGTTCAAAAGTAGTCGGGAGTCGTTTTATTGGGTTTCCGTCCCCAGAAAGATAGCCTAAAGGCGAAAAAACAGCCTATGACCTATGCGAGGGCAGGCTATAGGGGGATGGCAAAAAGGGTATAGGCTTTTCGGAAATAGCCTATACCCTTTCAAAAATGCTGCCTACAGTTTGTTTTATAAAAAGCAAAATGTAACGTATAGCGTTACGATCAGTCGAATCTCTTGGTGTAAAGTTATTCTTCAATCTCCATCTCATCCAGCAAATATCCCGCTCCGGCATATTTGTCCATGATGAAGAGGACGTAGCGGATGTCGACAATGATGCTGCGCTGGTAGTCGGGGAGATACTGGATATCGCCACCGACTCCTTCCCAGTTGCGGTCGAAATTGATTCCGATCAGTTCACCGTTTGCATTCATCACAGGGCTACCGGAGTTTCCACCGGTCGAATGAGTGGTTGTACTGAAAGCAACAGGCATTTTTCCGCCGGGAGCTTTGTAGCGTCCGAAATCTTTGGCGGCATACAGCTCTTTCAGGCGGGTGGGTACAACGAATTCCCAGTTGGTGGAATCTTCTTTTTCCATCACACCGTCCAGTGTTGTCTGATGACCGTAGTAGTCGCAGTCACGCGGGCTGTAGCCTTTTACCTGTCCGTAGGTGAGGCGTAAGGTAAAGTTGGCGTCGGGGAAATTGGCACGATCGCCATACATGGCCAGCAAACCTTTTACATAAGTACGGTGAGCCATTGCATACCCATCTTCAAATTCTTTTAAGGCATTCTTCAGATTGGTTTCTTCTGCACGGACAGACTTGGCAAAAAGAATCATCGGGTCGTTTTCCAACGCTTTGACAGATGGGCGGGAGAGGAATTTATTGAAATTATCCTCACTACCGAAGATGGATTCCTCGAACAGATAGTCGACGAACCGGTCCGTGTCTCCTTTGAACTTCTTGTCAATCAGTTCGAAATAGGTCGGTTGTGCTTTCGGATCGATCTGGCTACGGTATTCTTTCAGCATCACTTTGGCGATTTTCTTGTCTACGTCGGCTGAGTAATTGTTGTTGGCGAATCCATGATAAGCCCGTTCTAACAACCGGAGTTGTTCCTGTCTGGCTTTTTTGTCTTTCCCTTTCAGGGCATCTATGAGGACCTTCGTTTGAGTCGGCACGCTTGTAAATTCAATCCCTCTCAGAATCGCTTCGTCCAACATCCAACTGCGGAAACGCAGGTCTTTACGATCCGATACGATCTGTTCGAGTGCCATCAAGGCATCGGGATAGCTCGGTTCGCACATTTTGTTGGACCAGGCGATCAGTTTGTCCTGTTCCTCCTTTTTCACTTGTTCGAAATTCCGCTTTTTGATGGCCCAGTTGCTGCCGATCGCATTTTTGTAAGCATTTGTCGAGCCAGCATATTTGCTGGCATACTGAATTCGGACAGCCGGGTCTTTCAACATCTCGTCTAACATGACTTTCTGGCGCAAATCACGGATGTGGATACGGACCGTGTTGTCGATATCACGGCGTTCCGCCACTTCCCAGGAAGTATAGTATTTATTGGTCCGGCCGGGAAATCCCATCATCATGGCATAATCGTTTTCCTGGACGCCTTTCAATGAAATCTTGAACCAGCGTTTCGGGCGAAGCGGGACATTCTTGTCGGAGTAGGGAGCCGGGTTGCCGTTCGCATCGGCATAGACACGGAAGACGGAGAAGTCGCCTGTATGACGCGGCCACATCCAGTTGTCGGTATCAGCGCCGAACTTCCCGATCGACGAGGGAGGAGCCCCTACGAGACGGACATCGGAATAGATTTTCTTTGTGAACATGAAATACTGGTTACCACCGTAGAACGCCTTTATCTCGACTTCCGTGCCCGGATTGTCCTGCAGGAACTTTTCTCCGGCTTTTGCTTTTGCCAGTCCGTTCAGAAATTTAGGGGAGAGGAAATTCATGCTGTTAGGATCGGTGTCTTTTTCCAGTTCCTTTTTCACATAGTCGGTCACATCCTCTATTTTATCGATGAAAGTGACGGTCATGCCGGGATTCGGAAGTTCCTGATCGCGCGACATGGCCCAAAAGCCGTCTGTCAGGTAGTCATGCTCCAGCGTACTGTGACGCTGGATGCAGCCGTAGCCGCAATGATGGTTGGTCAGGAGCAATCCTTCCGGTGAAACGATCTCGCCCGTACAACCGCCTCCGAAGATGACGACGGCATCTTTCAGGGAAGCCGAGTCGGGGCTATAGATGTCATAATCTTGCAATTTAAGTCCCAGAGCTTGCATTTCCGGGAATTTTTGTCCTTTCAGCAAGGGTAACAGCCACATGCCTTCATCGGCTGTTACCGGTAGCGACAGGATGGCTGCCGCGAGGGAGATGATGAGTCTCTTCATTGATTTATGATTTATGAATTATGAATTATGATTTCAGATTTATGGCTTTATCGTCTTCATAAATCATAAATCTGAAATCATAAATCTTACCATTGTTTATACGGATGTTTTGTCAACATCGAGTTATAGTAACGACGATCTCCACTGACCTCTTGTCCGATCCAGTCGGGCCGTTCAAAAGGTTCGTCCTCGGAAGCCAATTCTATTTCCGCTAAGATCAGCCCTTCGTTCTCGCCATGAAAAACGTCGATTTCCCAAGTGTGTTTTCCTGCCGGGACCAGATTGCGCATTTTGTCTATGGCGCCGGGTTCGCATAGTTTCAATAGCTCTTCCGCATCCGCTAACGGTATCTTCTGTTCGAACTCGTAGCGGCTCAACCCTTTCTCATCCGATGCGCCCTTGATCGTGAGGAATCCTTCTTCCCCCCGGATGCGCACCCGTACTGTCCGTCCGGGTTGTGAACAGATATACCCTTGCACGATACGTTGTGCCGAGGTCACTTGCCGGCTGAAGTCACCGGTGACAAGGAATTTTCTTTCTATTTCGGTAGCCATGATGAGCAGTGGATAATTGACAACTTATTTAATCGTTACCATCGTTGCTCCGAAGCCGTATTCGCGGAAGGAGGCATCTTGGTAATAATGTTGTTTGTATTTTGTTTTTAGTTCTTTCTCGATTGCCTTGCGCAGTACCCCGTCGCCTTTTCCGTGGATAAAGACGATTTTCTGTCCTTTGTTGGCTGCGTATTTGGAGAGCACTTCATGGAATTTTTCCAACTGGTAGTTCAGCATGTCAGCGTTACTCAGCCCATTGGTGTTGTCCAGTAGTTCAGTGATATGCAGATCCACTTCGAGGATAGCGCTGTCTGTCGCTTTCTTCTTGACGATTGTTTGGGGAGCGCGGCGGTCTTCGCGTACCTTCTGCTGCATGGCTTCCTGCAATTCGGCTGCGGAAATCAGCAACTCTTTTTCGGGGATATCCTGGCGCACGATCGGGTAGACCATTGCATCTTCGTCGAAGAAATCGTTTTCCATGAAGCAGTGTTGCTTATAGAATTTGACCGTATCGAGATGGAGTTCTACCGAAATGGCATTCTTCAATGAATAAGGTTTGTCTTTTTTGAACGCGATCAGTTGCACGCAGATACGTTCCAAGTCGTTCAGTTCTTCTTTGCCGAATTCTTCCAGGAAAATCTGTGTATTCGGCTCCACGATACCGTTATAGCGGCTGATCCAACTGTTGTTTTGGCGATTCATATAATTGAAGAACAGATAGTAATTGCTGTCGTTGATGAAATAGGTTTCGTAACCGCTTCCCTGCATCACTTTGGCAGGCTCTATCGGGAGGTAAGCCAAGTAGATATTCAGCCGTTCGCCCTCTACGGTCTCCGTTACTTTTTCCATTTCGGGTTGAGGCGCCGGTTTCTTTGGTTGTGGGGCAGGACTCTGTGTTATGGGAGGCAGCGGTGAACGCCGGGAGCTATGTACTTGCATCTCGCTGTCTCCTACGACTACACATTCGCGGATCAGCGCCGGCACTTCGAATCCGTCTTCATCTTCCACCAAAACCTGGTCTTTTCCTTTGAAACTACGAACGACACCTCCACCGGTGCTGTTCAGGAAACGCACTTTGTCTCCTACTTTTATGTTACTCATAATTCGATTTACTTTTGTTATTTGCCACAAAAGTAGTAAAATTCAGCGATTAATCCGGTTTCGGACGGTTGATTTGCCAACCCTGCTTTTTATAGGAAATATCAGCATATCATTTTGCTATACTTATAAAGGCAAAGCATGGCAAAATGAAGTGTTAAAAAATATTACCCGCGATACTAATTCCAAATACATGCATAACTAATCCGATTTAGATGGGGTGGTAGTGACATTTTGATAAATCCGGGGTCGGATTCTTGTTCGTGTTTTCTGATGCTTTTTACCTATAAATTTGTACTTTTGCAACCCGGTTCGATTAAAAGAGCCTGTAATAGCAAAAGTCATGACAACACAGACGCAACAGATACGCATCGAAGATTTTGATTATCCGCTGCCTGACGAGCGGATCGCCAAATTCCCGTTATCCAAACGGGATGAATCGAAACTCTTATTATATAAGGAAGGAAAAGTCAGCGAGAGTATATTCAAGCATATTACGGATTACTTGCCGGATGGATCTCTGATGGTATTCAACAATACGCGGGTGATCCAGGCACGTCTGCTGTTTCAGAAAGAGACAGGTGCGAAGATCGAGATTTTCTGTCTGGAACCGGTCGAGCCACATGATTATGCTTTGGTTTTCCAGCAGACTGAATGCTGCCGCTGGACTTGCCTGGTCGGCAACCTGAAGAAATGGAAAGAGGGGGTCTTGAAGAAGGAGGTGCAGTTTGGCGACGAGACTGTCATACTGAAAGCGGAAAAATTACAGACCTGCGGGGATAGCCATCTCATCGAGTTTACATGGGATCATCCGACTTGCACGTTTGCCGACCTGTTGGATGCAGCGGGCGTATTGCCGATCCCACCTTATTTGAACCGGGAAACCGAGAAAAGCGATTTGCAGACCTATCAGACGGTTTATTCCAAGATAAAAGGTTCGGTGGCCGCTCCGACAGCCGGTCTGCATTTCACTCCGGAAGTTCTGGCTGCTATTGATGCTCGGGGGATCGGACGGGAAGAATTGACGCTTCATGTTGGAGCCGGGACATTCAAGCCTGTGAAAAGCGAGACGATCGAAGGACATGAGATGCATACGGAATTTATCTCCGTACGCCGGAGTTCGATCGAACGGATTAAGAATAACCTCGGTAAGATTATTGCAGTCGGCACGACTTCGGTCCGTACGCTTGAAAGCCTCTATTATATGGGGGGCACATTGGCTTCGAATCCGGATGCCACTGCCGAGGAGCTGATCGTTAAGCAGTGGATGCCTTATGATGAAATGAATAACAAGCTGACGGCTGGCGAGGCTTTGCAGAATATTCTTGATTACTTAGACAGGCATCAGGCGGATAAACTGGTGACGGCTACCCGGATTATTATCGCTCCGGGATATGAGTTTAAGATCGTACGTGGTATTGTGACTAACTTCCATCAGCCGAAAAGCACGTTGCTGTTGCTGATATCCGCTTTTGTAAAAGGAGACTGGAAAAATATTTATGATTATGCCTTAGGGCATGAATTCCGTTTTTTGAGTTACGGGGACAGCTCGCTGTTGTTATAGAGAACGGGTAGATCGGGTAGTAGTTGTGCTGAATGATGAATGGTAAGAATATCTATGCGTTTGTCATTCAGGACTAAATAAACAATTCTATAGTTGGAACGAATTAATTCCCGCACATGATATGTGTCATATTCAGGAACAATTCTTCCTGATAGGGGAAATGTTTCTAAAATACTAACTGAATCAAAAAGATAGTTTACCATTTTTGAGGCTTGGCGATAACTATGCTGTTCGATGTAATCTCCGATATCATTAAGGTTCTGAATTGCAAAATTAGTCCATTTTATTTCAACCATTTTGATAGTTTGTTTTTGGCTTCTTGTTTGGTATTGGTTAACATGAATGAAGATTCTAAACGGCCTTTTTCTATTTTTTCAAGAAAAAGTAGTTTATCCTTTGCTTCTTTCAGAGATGAAAGGTTAGCCGGTTCTTTTAAGATGTTCAATTCATTTAGCATAGCTCAATTGGTTTTATTGTTTGGTCAAAGATAATCATTTCTTTTTAATTCAAACTTTTGATGCAATAAGATTATTACGCATTCGTTGTAGTTACTGTAGATAATTGTATATTTGCCTCTCTTATTTGGCATAAAATGAATTTAAAAATAATTTCATATCTGTTTTTGTTTTTAGCAATAGGCTTTTTGTATTCCTGTAAATCGGCGAAACTGAGCGACGCGGAAGAAAAGCAGCGTATCGGTGAATATTTTGAAGCGGCGGCCATTTACCGGAAAGTATATACGAAGACTCCTCCTGCCAAGCGTGACCTGCGTGGATATATCGCTTTTAGGATGGCGGAGTGTAACCGCTTGATCAATAATACGCCGCGTGCGACCAGCGCCTATATGAATGCGCTCAGGTATAAATATCCGGACAGTATCGTGAATCTCCGTCTAGGGCAGATGTACCAGAAGAGCGGACGTTATGGGGAGGCAATCAAATATTACAACGATTACCTGCTGGCGGAACCGGGCAGTGTGTTGGCCTTTAATGGTGTGACGGGCTCGGAGGAAGCGGCGAAATGGAAACAGTCGCCAACCCGCTATATGGTGAAGCGGATGGATAAGTTTAACTCCCGCCGTTCCGAATTCAGCCCGATGCTGTATGGCGAAAAGTACGACCAGTTGTATTTTGCTTCCACCCGTACGCCTAAAGGGGCCGGGAAAGATAAGGAAGAGACCAACAGTGCGATCACCGGACAGCGGAATAATGATTTCTTCTTGGTCAAGCAGGATGAAAATGGAGCTTGGCAGGCTCCAGTCGAACTGGAAGATGAGGTAAATACGGAGTTCGATGAGGGAACGCCTTCTTTTTCTAAAGATGGGAATACGATGTATTACACCTATTGCGCACAAGACCCGGAAGGACCACGTACTTCGGAAATCTATATATCTTCCCGCAGTAGTGCCAAATGGGGAAAAGGAACCAGGGCGAATATCGTAAAAGATTCGGTGACGGCTCTCGGTCACCCCTCGATATCGCCGGACGGCAAGTATCTGTATTTTGTGTCGGATGCCGTAGGGGGGTATGGAGGCAAAGACCTGTTTCGGGCACGTGTCGTGGGGAGCGATTTCGGGCCGATGGAAAACCTGGGACCGGATATCAATACGCCGGGTGACGAGATGTTTCCTTACGTGCGGGATTCCGTAACGCTCTATTTTGCTTCCGACGGGCATCCGGGAATGGGAGGGTTGGATATTTTCAAAGCGACCTTGGACAGTACGGGTAAGTGGAACGTCGAGAATATGAAAGCTCCGATCAATTCGGCCGGCGATGATTTTGGAATTACGTTTGCCGGAAATAAGGAAAGCGGCTTTTTTAGTTCCAACCGCAATGATGCGCGTGGATATGATCATTTGTATTCTTTCGAATTACCGGTTATCACTATCTTTATCGAAGGTATCGTGTCCGATGTGGACGAGAACCCGATAGAAGATGCTACGGTTCGTATTGTCGGCAGGGACGGACTGAACGAAAAAGTGTTGGCAAAGAAAGACGGTAAGTACAGGGTTGAATTGGAACGTGATATCCGTTATGTGATGATGGCAAGTGCGCGTGGGTATTTGAATCAGAATTTTGAGTTGAAAACAGGGCCAGAGGAGAAGAACGAAACATATATCGTGGACTTTTTCCTTTCCCCGATCAGCAAACCTGTTGTGATCGAAAATATTTTCTATGATTTCGACAAGGCGACGTTGCGTCCGGAATCAAAGAAGGCGTTGGATGAAATGATCAAGATGTTGAACGACAATCCGAACGTGACAATCGAGTTAGGAGCGCATACCGACCGGAAAGGTTCGGAGCAGTATAACGAGCGGTTGGCGCAGCGGCGTGCACAGTCGGTCGTCGACTATCTGATTGCCGGGGGGATCGCCCAAGACCGGCTTGAGGCGAAAGGATATGGCGAAAGCGTTCCTAAAACAATCAATAAGAAGATGGCCAAGAATTATGATTTCTTGAATGAAGGAGATGTCCTGACCGAAGAATTTATTGATAAACTGACGCCTGAGCAGCAGGAGATTGCAGACCAGATAAACCGCCGGACGGAATTTAAAGTCTTGCGGACGAACTATAATTTGTTTTGATTTATCGATAAGATAAAAAAGATATAAGGTACCTCGAATTTTAACCTGTAGCCTGTAAGAGGTTATCCATAGAACACCGGTATTTTTTCTGAATGAGCCCACCGGTTTTCGGATAACCTCTTACTTTTATGAATAAGACCGTTAATTATTTGTTTCTCCAGTTTTTTAATTGCTAATAAATCATATCTTTGCAGGAATAAAAACAAGATACTATGAGGATAAAAATACTTTTCCTATTATCTTTTACATTAATCTTTAGCGCCTGCAACGGCCAGCAGACGAAGAAAACGGAAGCTGGAAACACGAAAGAACGTACTTTTCAAATGGTTTCTGTCCCCAGTGTCATTACGGAACCGGAAGAACGTGCCGCTTATTTGGTAAAACATTATTGGGATAAGTTCGATTTTACGGATACTGCTCTGATCCATCTCCCGGAGATTACGGAGCAGGCGACTTCCAATTATATCGATATGATGAAATATGTTCCGGCAAAAGTGGCCTCTTCTTCTATCAAGGAGATGATGAACAAAGCGTCGGTCGACAGTGTGATGTTTGTCTATTTTTCCGGTCTGTATGAAAAGTATCTCTATGATCCGAATTCTCCCATGAGGGATGAGTCTTTGTATATCTATGTGCTGGAAGCTGTATTGGAAGCTCCGGTTTTGGATGAGGTAAGTAAAATACGTCCGGCTCATTTGCTCGAATTGGCTCTTAAAAACAGGGTGGGAGAACCGGCAACGGATTTCACGTACACGCTGGCGGACGGCAAGAAAGGGACTTTGTACCACACGAAAGCCGATTATCTGCTCTTGTTTTTCTATAATCCGGATTGCCATGCCTGTAAGGAGATTACGGACCAGCTTACTGCTTCTCCGCTTGTGACGGAGTGGATCAGGAACAACAAGCTTAAAATCCTGGCTGTTTATCCGGATGAGGATCTGGAGGCCTGGAAAAACCATATTTCTTATATGCCTGCAAGCTGGATCAATTCTTATGACAGTGCGGTAAGTCTGAAAAATGATGAGATTTATGATCTGAAAGCAATACCGACTCTTTATCTGCTGGACAAGGATAAGAAAGTTGTATTGAAGGATGTGACATTCAATCAGGTCGAGAATTATTTAAAACAATAACAAACGATATGAAAGTAAGGACTATTTTATTATCAATGGCTTTAGTAGCCGGAGTCAGCCTGAATGCTTCGGCTCAGTTTAAGATCGGTGGTAAATCCATCAATACTAAAAAGTTGGTGAATGCCGCATCTGACGCGGCAAAAGCGGTGACTTTGTCGGACGAGGACGTGGCTGCTATGGCTCGCGAGTATATCCAGTGGATGGATACGCATAATGAGGTTGCCGGACCGGAAACGGAGATGGGGCAGCGTTTGGCAAATCTGACGAAAGATATCAAGGTCGAAGGTCTTGATTTGAATTTTAAGGTGTATAATGTGATCGACGTGAATGCGTTTGCTTGTGGAGATGGCAGTGTGCGTGTTTGTGGAGGCTTGATGAAGATTATGGATGATAATGAAGTGTTGGCTGTTATCGGTCATGAGATCGGCCATGTTTTACATACGGATTCGAAAGATGCCATGAAGCAGGCTTATCTGACTTCGGCCGCCAAGAATGCCGTCGGGGCTGCCAACAATACGGTAGCCAAGCTGACTGATTCGCAATTGGGAAGCTTGGCAGAAACGCTTGCCGGTGCACAGTATTCGCAAAAACAGGAGAATGCGGCGGACGATTATGGCTTTGAGTTCAGTATCGCGAACGGCATCGATCCTTATAGCATGTATAATTCGCTTAATAAACTCTTGGAACTAAGTGCGGAAGCTCCTAAATCATCCAAGTTCCGCCAGTTGTTTTCGAGCCATCCCGAAACACAAAAACGTGTCGAAAGGATGAAAGAAAAAGCGGATGAATACACAAAGAATCAGCAATGAACTGTTAATCACCTTTAAACGGGTGATTTGCAGGTTAAAATAATGCTAAAAACTTAAATATTCTGCCGTAAAACTATGCTGAATAACATAAAACCTGTATATTTGCACTGTGTTTTTCATGGTATTAGATTTAAGGTTAGCAATGAAGATTGGTTGTCGTGATGACAACCTTTTCTTTTTTTAGGCCCTTTGTACTTTTCTTTTCTTTCGAAAGTTTTTAAGATTCCGAAATAATATTACTTTTGTGTATTGACTAAAAAACTAAATAGTGTGGATACAAGAATAAAACTACGGGTGCAAGGTTTAACGAACAGCCAGATACAGTCAGGTGCTTATGCCTTGATTCTGGCAGAAGAGGATGGGGCTCGCCGCATACCTATTATTGTCGGGACGTCGGAAGCCCAGTCGATTGCGATCGCTTTGGAACGCATCACGCCTCCTCGCCCTTTGACGCATGATTTGTTTGCTACCTTTGCACAGGCATTCGGTGTTCGTTTGTGTGAGGTTTTCATCTATAAGTTTGAAGATGGTGTGTTTTATTCCGAACTGCTTTTTGAGGATGGTATAAAACAGATCCGCTTGGATTCACGTACTTCCGATGCTATCGCTATCGCTTTGCGTGTGAAATGCGATATCTATACGACACCTGAGATTGTCCGCGAATGTGGAGTCGTGCTTGAAGATGCCACAGAAGAGAAAGACAGGGATGATGATGATTCTATATTGGCTCTGGAACCGGAGGAAATACACGATGAAACAAAGCTGAAAAAATGGCTTTCTCTTTTGGATGCCGATGAATTGTCGGATCGTTTGGACGATGCGGTCGCCGATGAGAACTACGAGTATGCAAAGATGTACAAGGATGAAATCCGGCGTCGTGAAGAGGAGGGCAGGTCCAGATGATAGAACAACAACTTGGTTTTAGTCTTGAGTCTTTTTTACGTGGTATAGTAGGGATTGCTACGGTGTTGGGGGTTGCTTACCTGATGAGTTACGATCGGAAACGGGTCGATTGGAAATTGGTGGGGGGCGGATTGTTTATGCAGTTTGTCTTTGCTCTTGCCGTATTGTATGTCCCTGTAGTCGGAATTGCTCTGGAATGGGTGGGCAAGGCTTTTATTAAGTTGATGGATTTTACTCAGTCTGGGGTCACTTTTCTTTTAGGGCCGTTGGTAACTAAAAGTGAAGGGTTTATCTTTTTGTTGAACTCACTTCCGGTGGTGATTTTTTTCTCGGCCTTGGTTTCCTTATTTTATTATTGGGGGATTATCCAGCGCGTAGTAGGAGGTTTTTCTTGGCTGCTACGGCGTTTCATGAATATTTCCGGAGCCGAAGGATTGGTCACATCCGGCAATGTGTTTTTGGGAATGACGGAGTCACCTGTTTTGATCAAGAATTATCTACCGGCGATGAACCGGTCGGAAATATTTCTGGTTATGGTTTCCGGGATGGGGACGATAGCCGGAACGGTGATGGGAACTTATATCGGTATGTTGGCGGGAGGTGATCCTGTGTCGAGGGTTTTGTTTGCGAAACATTTGCTTTCGGCCTCGCTGATGGCTGCTCCGGGTTCTATTGTTCTGGCTAAAATTCTTTGTCCGCAAACAGAAAAGGTCGACGACCGCTTGGTGAAGATGGAGAAGGTCGGACAGCATTCCACTGTATTGGATGCGTTGGCTGCCGGTACGTCGACGGGGGTACGTCTGATGGTGAATATCGCAGCGATGTTGCTTGTATTCATAGCAATGGTCGCACTTGCCAATTATATTTTGGAGGGTGTGATCGGACGCTATACCGGACTGAATGACTGGATCGTATCCATTACAGGCGGGAAGGCTCAAGGACTGACATTCCAGTTTATATTGGGAGTGATCCTATCTCCTTTTATGTGGCTGATCGGAGTTCCTTATCAGGATGTGATGCTGGTCGGTTCTTTGTTGGGACAAAAAACCATTTTAAACGAGTTTGTCGCTTATTTCCAGTTACAGGAATGGAAAGATGCCGGTTTGTTTCTGTATCAGAAATCTATTTTAATGTCTACCTATATCTTATGTGGTTTTGCAAATATCTCGTCTATCGGTATTTTGCTGGGAGGGATGGGCGTGTTGGCTCCCGAAAAGAGGGAACTGATCACCCGTTTTGGCTTTCCGGCTATGATTGCCGGTGCGTTGGTATCGGTACTTTCGGCTACGATAATAGGAATGATGTTAATTGTCAATTGACAATGGGGAAATCTTTTAATTTTTAACTTTCAACTTTTAATTTATTCAAGTGCAGATATTTTATACGCCGGAGATAGCTGTGAACCCAGAGCTTCCGGAAGAAGAGGCCGGGCATTGTATTCGTGTACTCAGGCTGACTGAAGGTGACGAGATTTTGTTGACGGATGGTAAAGGTTCTTTTTTTAAAGCGGCAATCAGCCGTGCCCATCCTAAGCATTGCGAAGTGAATATTCTGGAACAGTGGGAACAGCCTGCTTTATGGAACTTCAATCTTCATATAGCAGTGGCTCCGACCAAGAATATGGACCGTATGGAGTGGTTTGCGGAGAAAGCGACCGAGATCGGTATCAATGCCATTACTTGTTTGAACTGTCGTTTTTCCGAACGGAAGGAAATTAAGCCTGCCCGCTTGGAAAAGATTTTGGTCAGTGCAATGAAGCAATCACAGAAAGCGACTTTGCCGGAACTAAACGGAATGACCGATTTCCGCACGTTCGTTAGTCTGCCTTTTGCCGGTCGTAAGTTTATTGCCCATTGCGAGGAAGGGGTAAAACCTCTTTTGAAACAAACGTATCATCCGGGAGAAAACGCACTTGTCTTGATCGGTCCGGAAGGCGATTTCAGTCCCGAAGAAATAGCGCTTGCCTTAAAATGTGGATTTGAACCCATTTCATTAGGCGAAAGTCGTTTGCGTACGGAAACGGCAGCATTGGTCGCTTGCCATACGATACATGTGTTGAATCAGTAATAATAAACAATGACCGAAAAAGAAAAATGCCGTCTCGGCCTGTTGTACGATGCTAATTATGATCCTGAAATATTGGCGGATCGTGAGCGTGCAAAAGAGCTGCTTTATGATTATAATCATTTACGTCCTTCCGAGCAGATCGGGCGGACGGAACTTCTGAAAAAGCTTTTGGGAAAGACTGGGGAGAACCTGATCGTCGAGCCTCCTTTTACTTGTGACTACGGGTATAACATAGAAGTAGGAGAGAACTTTTATGCGAATGTCAATCTGGTTATATTGGACGGAGCAAAGGTTCGTATAGGAGATAATGCTTTTATCGCCCCCAATGTCGGCATTTATACGGCAGGACATCCATTGGACGCATCCGATCGCAACAAGGGCTTGGAGTATGCTTACCCGATCACGATCGGAAATAATGTCTGGATCGGTGCCGGAGCGATCATCCTTCCTGGTGTTACGATAGGTAATAACGTGGTGATCGGAGCCGGTAGCGTAGTAACAAAAAATATACCCGCCTATTCACTTGCTGTCGGAAACCCTTGCCAGGTGATCAAGCGAATAGACGGATAATACTTTTTGTAATGTTTCCTTTTTATCTTATTCCCACTCGATTGTCGCATTGGGCTTCGGAGACATATCGTAGCAAACGCGGTTGACGTTTTTGACTTCTTTCAGGATACGGTCCGTGATCTTCATCAAAATAGGCCAATCGACGGGCTCGATAGTAGCCGTCATGGCATCTACCGTATTGACGGCACGTATGATAACAGGCCAGTCGAAAGAACGGGCATTGTCGCGTACACCTACGGATTTGAAATCAGGCACAACGGTGAAATATTGCCAAACTTTCTTGTCCAATCCGGCTTTCTGGAATTCTTCACGCAGGATGGCATCCGCTTCGCGAACCGCTTCCAGTCTGTCACGTGTGATAGCACCTAAGCAACGTACTCCTAAACCAGGGCCAGGGAACGGCTGGCGGAAGACCATTTCGTAGGGTAAACCCAATTCGAGACCGCAAGCGCGAACTTCGTCCTTGAACAATTGGCGCAATGGTTCGACCAATTCGAATTTCAAATCTTCGGGCAGACCGCCTACGTTGTGGTGTGATTTTACCATCTTGGCTGTCTTTGTACCGCTTTCCACAATATCGGGATAGATAGTGCCTTGCGCTAAGAAGTCGATGCCGTCCAGTTTGCGAGCCTCTTCTTCAAAGACCCGGATAAATTCGCCACCAATGATTTTTCGTTTTTCTTCCGGATCGGCAACACCAGCCAACTTATCTAAGAAACGGTCCGTAACGTCTTTATAAATCAGGTTTGCATTCAACTGGTTTTTGAAAACTTCAACAACATCTTCCGATTCACCTTTGCGCATCAAACCATGATTGACGTGTACGCAAACTAACTTGTCGCCGATAGCTTTCAGAAGCAATGCGGCAACAACGGAACTGTCGACTCCGCCAGAAAGAGCCAACAATACTTTTCTGTCGCCAACCTGGCGTCTTACCAGTTCGATCTGGTCATTGACGAAATTTGTCATGTTCCAGTTCGCTTCGGCTTTACAAGTATCGAATACAAATGGCTTTACCGCTTCTTTGATCGCTTCCATATCATCGGCAAATTCGCCTAATTTAACTTCGCAGAGAGCCTTGTCGTGACCGGCGGCCATAACAGGGATTCCAACCGAATAGATTGCCGGATTCACATCGATGGCGACACCGTCGATCACATTGTTAGGACCACCGTTGATGATGATACCTTTTACATTCGGAAGTGCTTTGAGTTCTTCAACCGTAATGTCGTGCGGATAGATTTCGCTATAGACACCCAATGCGCGGATTGCCCGTGCCAGCACAGTATTTTCATGACTGCCCAAATCCAGAATAACAATCATATCTTGTTTCATACGACTTTTATTTTTTATTGATTTTACAATTTTGTTATACTTTGAATGCAGATATTAGGACGATTATTCCCACTCGATCGTTGCAGGCGGTTTCGAACTGATGTCGTAGACAACGCGGTTTACGCCTTTGACCTTGTTGATGATTTCGTTGGAAACTTTCGCAAGAAATTCGTATGGGAGTTGTGCCCAGTCGGCCGTCATGGCATCCGTCGAGGTTACGGCACGCAAGGCAATTGTATTTTCATAGGTCCGTTCGTCACCCATGACACCTACAGACTGGATCGGAAGGAGGATTACTCCGGCCTGCCAGATCTTGTCGTACAAGCCCCATTCGCGCATCAGTGACATATAGATATCGTCAGCCTCTTGCAAGATTCGTACTTTTTCAGGGGTGATATCACCTAAGATACGAATACCTAAACCGGGACCGGGGAACGGATGACGTTTGATCAGATGTGGTTGCATACCTAACTCCATACCGACACGACGTACTTCGTCTTTGAACAGAAGGCGTAGCGGTTCGACCAGTTTCAGGTTCATTTTGGCAGGCAGACCGCCTACATTATGATGGCTCTTGATAACGGTCCCGGTAATGGATAGCGACTCGATTACGTCCGGATAAATAGTACCCTGGCCTAACCATTTTATATCTTTCAACTTGTGGGCCTCTTCGTCAAACACATCGATAAAACCTTTGCCGATGATCTTACGTTTCTTTTCAGGTTCGCTGACACCTGCCAGTTCCTTATAGAATTTCTCTTTGGCGTCGACTCCGATCACGTTCAGTCCCAGGTGTTCGTAATCTTTCAACACGTTTTCAAATTCATTCTTACGCAACAAGCCGTGATCGACGAAAATGCAAGTCAGGTTCTTGCCGATAGCCTTGTGTAGTAAAACGGCTGTAACCGAAGAATCCACACCGCCGGAAAGCGCTAAGATTACTTTGTCGTCTCCTAACTGTTCTTTCAGTTCGGCGACAGTCGATTCGATAAAGGATGCCGGCGTCCAGTCTTTAGCACATCCGCAAATATTCAGGAAGTTGTCTAATAGTTTAGTACCATCGGTCGAGTGGAACACTTCCGGGTGGAATTGTACGCCCCAAGTTTGTTCGCCTTCCACGTGATAGGCCGCTGCTTTTACATCGTCCGTACTGGCGATTACTTTGAAGTTTTCGGGGAGGACCGTGATGGTGTCTCCGTGGGACATCCAGATTTGCGAACCTACATTGATACCTTTCAGTAATTCGTCCGTACCCGCGATATACGACAGGTTGGCACGTCCGTATTCGCGGGAGTTGGCCGGTTCGACATTTCCGCCGGATGTATAAGCCAGGAATTGGGCTCCGTAACAGATTCCCAATACGGGATATTTACCGCGTATTTCACTTAAGTCAGCTTTGAACGCATTGGCGTCATATACGGAATAGGGACTTCCGGAAAGGATAACACCTTTTACATCTGTAGCATCATGGGGGAATTTGTTGTAGGGGACAATCTCGCAATACATATTCAACTCGCGGACTCTACGCCCGATTAATTGAGTTGTTTGCGAGCCGAAATCAAGAATAATAAGTTTCTCGTGCATGCAAATTATTATTTAATTGATGCGGCAAAGGTAGGGAAAATATTCGGAACTTAAATCATTTTTACTACCTTTGCGTGTTCATTTTTAATCGTAACCGTATGGATGCTGAAAAGAAAGAAACAAAAGAAATAAATAAGATGTCGCTGCTGATCATGGCAGTAGTTGTATTATTGTTGGTTATTGTCGGTGCTGTCTACTATATATTTAATCAAAAACAGCAGATGGAGGAGCTGGAACAAGCTTATGTTCTGGATAAAGAATCATTAGAAGATGAATTTAATGAATTGTCTCTCCAATATGAAGGATATAAATTTAATATAGGTAACGACTCGTTGCTGAACCTATTGTCTACCGAGCAAGCCAAGGTACAACGCTTACAGGAAGAACTTCGTACCGTAAAGGCGACAAATACGAAAGAGATTGCCCGTCTGAAGAAGGAATTGCAGACATTGCGTAAGATCATGCGTAACTATGTAGTCCAGATCGACTCCCTGAACCGCGCCAACGAACAGTTGAAAGAGGAGAAGAACGAAGCGGTAAAGAAATACAAACAGGCTTCCTCTACAGCGACCACTTTGAAGAAGGAAAAAGAGAAACTGACGGAACGTGTCACTCTGGCAAGCCGGCTGGATGCGACGGGCATCAATGTAACCCCTGTCAATGGCCGTGGAAAGAAGGCTAAGGTGATCAAGAAAATGGAACAATTTGTCGTGGACTTCCGGATCGGCAAAAACATTACAGCTCCGGTCGGAGAGAAGACGATTTATGTGCGCATCATGAAGCCGGACGACGATATCCTGTTGAAGAGCCGTGCCGATGTTTTTACCTTCGAAGGAAAAGAAATCAATTACTCTATGAAGAAGCTGGTAGAATATGACGGTGAGGAATTGCCGGTTACGATGTACTGGAATATCGAAGAGTTCCTTTCTCCAGGCACATATCGGGTCGATATATTTGCTGATGGTAACCTGATCGGCCGTAAAAGTTTCACACTCGAAAAATAGCAATGGAAACGGATGTCCATTTCGCGCGACTACTTGCCGACCTTCCGGAAGCTCTCGCTCGTGATGAAGCTTTTCTCGGCGAACTGGAAAAAAACGCAAAGGTAATCTCTGTGAAAAAAGGGGATTATCTGTTGCGTACAGGCGAGTTGTGTCAGGACGCTTATTTCATCAATAAAGGCCTTTTCATCAATCTATATGTAAACGAGAACGGCACTGAATGTGTCACCGGTTTTGCGGCCGATAATATGTTCCCGTTCCTTTCCGCCATCGGTTATTTTACCAAGCAGCCTTCCGAATTCGAGATCAAGGCACTTGAAGCCGGCGAGTTGCTCTGTTTCTCCCGCGACCATATTGAGGGCCTTTCGTTCCGTTACCCCTTGTTCGCTTCCTATTATCAAAATATCATGCTGACGATCATCTATAAATTGGATGTCTTGTTGGCCGTCCGCCTCTCCTCTACGGCGGAAGAGTTCATTCAGTTCCTCTACACGAACTATGCTTGGATGATCAATCGAGTTCCTGATAAGTACATCGCCCATTATATGGGAATCAGCAATGCTTGGTATTGCAAGTTGAAGCGGAAAGTTCTTTCATTCACTTAAAATAGGCAATGAAAAAGTAGTTTCCACCGCATGAAAATAAATTTTCTATAACGGGAAAATAAATTTTCATGCGGTGGAAAATTTATTTTCACTGTTTGGAGAAAGGTGAAATTATATCTCCTCGGATATATAAGAAAGCAATTATTGAATTAGTTCAATTGTATATTTAAAGCGAACCAGTACTTTTGCACTATTTAGGAAAGAATCCGAATAAAACAAGATAAAGATGAAGAGATTTGTCGTATTAGTCGCATTACTGGTTTCGTCGGGCTATGCAAGTGCCGGGCGTACATTGACGCTGGAGGAATGTCGTGAATTGGCTATTCAGAACAACAAAGAGTTGAAGATCTCGGGGGAAAAGATTAAAATGGCCGGCTATGAGAAAAACGCCGCTTTCACCAAATATTTTCCTCAACTTTCGGCGACTGGCGCGTATATGTGGAACCAAAAAGATATCAATCTGCTGGATATGGGAGCACTCGGCGCTTCTATCGGAGGGGCTCTCGGACCGATCGCCCAATTGCCGGTGTTTGGAAAGTTGATGGAAGGGGTGGACGACTTGCAACACCTCGACATTCAGAATATCTGGGTGGGAAGCGTTTCACTTGTGCAACCTGTGTTTATGGGGGGCAAGATTATCAATTACAATCAGATTACCAAGTACGCCAAACAATTGGCCGAGTCGATGAATGACCAGCAATTGCAGGAGGTCATCTATAAAACCGATGAAACCTATTGGCAGGTGATTTCTTTGGTAAATAAGAAGAAGTTGGCCGATGCCTATGTCGATTTACTTCGCAAGACCGATCATGATATAACGGCGATGATCAACGAGGGAGTAGCGACCGAAGCTGACGGGCTCTCTGTCAAAGTCAAACTGAACGAGGCCGAGATGGCGCAGACGAAAGTAGATAATGGTCTGGCCCTTTCCCGTATGTTATTAGCACAGATATGTGGGTTGCCATTGGAGGAACCACTTGTTTTGGTTGATGAAGATATTGAGGATTTCCCGACGGAACCCTCCATTACGGCTGCCGATGTAAACGAAGCCTTTATGAATCGTAACGAGTTGAAAAGCCTTGACTTGGCGACTAAGATTTATAAGCGGAAGGAACGGATCGTTTTGTCGGATATGTTGCCGAATGTGGCATTTATGGCGAATTATTTAGTCACGAACCCTAATTCCATGAATGGCTTCAAAAATGAATTTGCCGGGATGTTCAATGTCGGTGTAATGGTGAAAGTTCCGCTTTCCGGCTGGTGGGAGGGAAGTTATAAGCGCAATTCGGCTCGTGCCGAGACACGCATCAAGTCGTTGGAGTTGCAGGATGCCCGCGAGAAGGTGGAATTGCAGGTCAACCAATCCGTCTACAAGGTCAATGAAGCGAACAAGAAACTGATCGCCTCCACCCGTAATATGGAGAATGCGGAAGAGAATCTTCGTCATGCCAACCTCGGATTTGAGGAAGGCGTCATCCCAGCTCTTAACTTGATGCAGGCGCAGACAGCTTGGGTATCGGCTCGTTCCAGCCTGATAGATGCGCAGATAGAGGTGAAATTGACGGAAGTCTACTTGACAAAAGCAATGGGAAAATTAAAAGTTGAGAATTAAAAATTAAAAAATAAATCATAATACATACTCTTATGAACGAGGATAAGAAGTTTTCGATCAATAATATGCTATTGGCATTTATCACATTTTTAGGTGTGGTAGGATTAGTCGCATTAACCGGTTTCTTTTTACTGACACCGCCGGATGATATCATTATGGGGCAGGCGGAAGCTACGCAAGTTCGTATTTCGGGTAAAGTGCCCGGACGGATCGAAGCGTATCGTTTCGGTGAAGGCGATAAGGTGAAAGCGGGTGACACGCTTGTCTTTTTGGATACGCCCGAAGTCCTTGCCAAGCTCCAGCAAGCGGAGGCTGTGCGGCGTGCTGCCGAAGCCCAGAATGCAAAGGCTATCAAGGGAGCTCGCGCACAAGAGATAGCGGGTGCGTATGAAATGTGGCAAAAGGCGAAGGCTGGACTGGATATTGCCCAGAAGTCATATACACGCGTACAAAACTTGTTCGATAAAGGGGTAATGTCCGCCCAGAAACGTGATGAGGCGGAAGCCAATTACAAGGCAATGGTCGCTACCGAAAAAGCCGCCAAATCCCAGTATGATATGGCTGTTGACGGTGCCCGTACGGAGGATAAGGCCGCCGCCGCCGCCCTTGTGCAACAGGCCGGCGGAGCGGTTGCCGAAGTGGAATCCTACTTGAAGGAAGCGGCACTTGTCTCACCGATCGACGGAGAAGTGTCCGAACGTTTCCCGGAAGTGGGCGAGTTGGTCGGTACGGGTGCTCCGATTATGAATATCACCGATCTCAACGATATGTGGGTGACTTTCAGTATTCGTGAAGACCATCTGAAAGACATCAAGATTGGTTCCGAATTAGACGCTTTTATCCCGGCGTTGGATAACCGACCGGTTAAATTGAAAGTCTATTATATGAAAGATATGGGCACATACGCTGCCTGGAAAGCGACGAAAACGAACGGACAGTTCGACTCCAAGACATTCGAGGTGCGTGCCCGCCCGGTGGAGAAGGTGGCTGATTTACGTCCCGGAATGTCAGTCATTAAAAAATTGACAATTAAAGAACAAGATTAAATGAATGATGAAAAATTAAATAGTTCCCCAAAATTGTCAATTGTCGATTGTCAATTGTCAATTGCAAAGCGTGAGATATTCAGGATTTGTAAAGACCCGATCTACTTCTTTTGTATGTTAGTGGCTCCGACTATCTGTGTCGTTTTTTTCCTTTCGTTGATGAAGGAGGGCTTGCCGACCGATATGCCTGTTGCGGTTGTAGATCTGGACGGTTCTTCCAACTCCCGTAACTTAGTCCGGCAGTTGGATGCTTTCGAGCAGACGAAGGTGGTGCTGACGACTGTTTCGTTCGAGGAGGCTCGCCAAGCGATGCAGGAAGGGAAAGTGTATGGCATCTTTTATATCCCGAAGGATTTCGGTGTAGATGCGACGGCAGGCTGGCAGCCCAAGCTGTCGTTTTATACGAATGGGACTTATCTTATTGCCGCATCCCTACTGTTCCGGGATATGAAAACCATGTCCGTCTTAGCTGGTGCTTCGGTCGGGCTTCAGACGGGACTGGCGCATGGCTATACCGAAGACCAGATTATGGCGCAGCTCCAGCCGATCGTGATCGACACGCACGCGATCGGGAATCCTTGGCTTAACTATTCGGTCTATCTGAATAACACGCTTTTGCCTGGTGTTTTGCAGTTGATGATTTTCTTGGTGACGGTGTTGAGCATCGGTTCCGAGATCAAATACTCGACGGCTCGCGAATGGTTGTCGATGGGTGGAAACTCTCTTACGGTGAGCCTTATAGGAAAGATATTGCCTCATACGGTGATTTTTACGATCGTGGCATTCTTGTATGCGGCTGCCTTGTATGGGTTCAATTCGTTCCCGTTGAATAGTGGCTGGCTACCCATGTTGTCGGCTCTGTTTCTGTTGGTGATTGCTTCACAAGCGGTCGGGATCTTCATGATCGGGGTGCTGCCGACTTTCCGTTTAGGGCTGAGCTTCGCTTGCTTGTTCGGGATGATCGCTTTTTCTATCGTCGGATTCTCTTTCCCGGTGTTCGGGATGGACCCTACTTTACAGGCGCTTTCCGACCTGTTCCCTCTCCGGCATTATTTTCTGATCTATGTCGACCAGGCATTGAATGGAAGGTCTTTCTTCTATAGCTGGACCGAATATGCCTGGCTAACGGGCTTTCTCGTTTTGCCTTTTTTGATCGGAAAGAACCTGAAGAAAGCGTTGCTGTACTTTAAATATATTCCGTAAAAACAGAAAGTAATGAAAAAAGAACATCGTTTACGATATATAATAAAGGAAGGGATCTTGGATACCTTTTACATCTGGAAGGACGAGTTGAAAAATGTCTTCAAAGACGAAGGCGTGCTGATTTTCTTTTTTCTGGTGCCTTTTGCTTATCCGTTGCTCTATTCCTTCATTTATAATAATGAAGTGGTGCACGAGGCGAAGATGGTGGTTGTGGATCAGTCTGATTCTTATCTGAGTCGCGAGTTTACCCGTCGTGTGAATGCTACGCCTGATGTCGAGGTGGTCGCTGTTCGGGCGGATATGGAGGAGGCGAAGCGGATGTTGGACCGGAAGGAAGCCTACGGAATCCTCTATTTCCCGGCCGAGTTCAGTAAGGATTTGCATACGGGAAAGCAGACGACCGTTCCCCTGTATTGCGATATGAGTAGCCTTTTGTTTTATAAGGCGTTCCTGCTGGCGGCGACGGAAGTGTCGCTCGACTTGGGGAAAGAAATACGGATGCATAGTGTCCCGGGTACATCGGCAAAACAGGAGGAGATAACGGTTAACCCGATCCCCTATGAGTCTGTGACCCTTTTTAATACGCAAAATGGCTTTGCCAGTTTTTTGGTTCCGGCTATCCTGATTTTGGTCATTCAGCAAACATTGGTTTTAGGGATCGGGATGTTGGGGGGGACGGCACGCGAGAAGAATCGTTTTCATAGCCTTGTCCCGGTCAGCCGGCATTTTAGCGGAACCTTGCGTGTCGTGCTTGGCAAGTCTCTGACCTATATCCTGATTTATGTGGTTGTCTGCATCTGGGTATTGGCTGTTGTGCCGAAACTCTTCTCCCTGCCTCAGGTGGGCGATCCGGTTACGATCTTGCTGTTCATTTTGCCGTACCTGTTTGCCTCGATCTTCTTTGCTATGACGTTGTCCGGTTTTATGACGACCCGCGAGGCGCCTATGTTGGTGTTTGTCTTTACATCTGTGATCCTGATATTCATCTCCGGCGTTTCTTGGCCGAAAGAAGCGATTCCTCCGTTTTGGCAGGCTGTAGGATATCTGTTTCCCTCGACACCGGGTATCCAAGGATTTATCCGTATCAATACTTGCGGGGCGACATTGAATGAGGTGGTACATGAATATCATACGTTATGGATTCAGGCTGGTATTTACTTCGTACTGGCCCTCATAATTTACCGTTTCCAAATTATCCGTTCTCGTGCTTGACATGGGATAAGAAAGTTTTATGACTCCGTTTTGATGATTTTAACGTTATTATGTTAGAATCCACCGAATATAGTTTTACTTTTGTAGAAATTCTCAAAGCAAACTTAATTTTTTAGTACTATGCAGAACAGACGTGAGTTTTTAAAGCGAGCTTCGTTAATGCTCGCAGGGGGTATGGTGATGCCTCAGTTGTTATCTTCTTGTGCAGGAAAAGCGTCAGCTTCCGAGTCCTCCAAGTATATTGGGCTTCAGCTATATTCCTTAAGAGACCTTGTAAAAGAAGAAGGAATTCAGAAGGTATTGGAAACAGCTTCAAAGATGGGCTATAAGAATCTTGAAACAGCCAGCTACGACAATGGTAAGATCTATGGTTTGGCTCCGGCTGAGTTCAAGAAGATGGTGAATGACTTGGGCATGAAATGTACGAGCGCTCATTTAGGTCAAGCTTTCACAAAGGAAAAAGAAGCCGAAGTGATGAGTTGGTGGGATCAGGCTATCGATGCCCATAATGAATTAGGTGTCAAATATATGGTTCAACCTTGGATGCCGGTTACCGATCAGACGACTTTGGACGATTTGAAAATGTATTGCGACTATTTCAACACTGTCGGCTATAAAACAGCAGCTGCCAGCATTGCATTTGGTTACCATAACCATGCTTTTGAATTCCGTAAAATCGAAGACCAGTTGATCTACGACTTCTTGCTGGATAATGTAAGTCCGAACCATGTATTCTTTGAAATGGATGTATATTGGGTACAGGAAGGCGGTGGTGATCCAGTTGCTTACCTGAAAAATCGTCCGAGCCAGTTCAAGGCAGTCCATATCAAAGACGAAAAGGAAATCGGTGCCAGTGGTAAAATGAATTTCAAACCTATTTTTGATCAGATGTATGCCAACAACATCAAAGACTGGTATGTTGAAGTTGAACAGTATACCCAAAACGATCCGGTTGCCAGTGTCCAGCAGAGCTATGATTACCTGAACAAGGCGGATTATGTAAAGTAAGAAGTAGTTTGTATAGTTTTTAAATGTATCAAAAAAGAACCAGGTATGCGGATGAACGCGTACCTGGTTTTTTTGATACATTTCTAATTTATTTAAGAGACCTTGATTATATTCATCAGGTTGTTCCAATCCTCCGCCAAAGCTGTCATGCTGGGATAAAGCAGGTCGGCGCCGGCATCGAGTAAAACCCGGTCATCCAAAGGGCCGGTATTGACCGCTATCGTGAAGATCCCTGCAGCAACTCCTGCTCGTACACCCATCGGAGCATTCTCTACGACAAAAGCTTCGTGAGACTTGACACCTGCTTTTTCCAACCCCATTAGATAGGGTTCTGGATGAGGTTTACCTAACTTCACGTCAAAGGCCGTCACCATCTTCTCCCGTTTGAAATAGCCAGGGTAGGTATGTTCCAGTTTGTTGATCAAGCTATGTTGTCCGGAACCGGTTACGACAAGTGTTTGTAAGCCGGAGGCTCTTACTTCTTTCAGTACTTCGGCCGCTCCTTGCATTGCCTTTCCATCGTTGTATTGATTGAATAAGACTGCTTTTTCTTCATAGATGGATTTCTTTTCCTCATCGGTCGCATCCCTCTGGAAAGTCTTTTGGTATAACTCGTTGATCGTGCTTTCACCTGTCCGGCCTTCATACAAGTAGAATAGTTCCGGGGTGGAGATCAGCTGGTGGTGGGTAGCTGTTTCGTACCAGGCACGGGCATGAAAACGCATGGAATCGTACAAGATACCATCCATATCGAAAAGTACGGCCTTGGGAGCAAGGAAAGTTTGTTGCTGCTTTTGCAGATATCGGGCGATTGCTTCTTGAATCATTTTTTTATGCTTACTAATAGATATTTTTCAGGCACGATCCTTTTGAAAGGGTCGTGCCTGAAAATTGTTTGTGCTATGTGATTGCTGATTACAACCGTGCGCGGATCGCTTCGCTTTCCTTTTCGTAACCTGGTTTGTTCAGCAGGGCGAACATGTTCTTTTTATAGGCTTCTACACCCGGTTGGTCGAACGGGTTTACACCTAACATATAACCGCTGATACCGCAAGCTCTTTCAAAGAAGTAGAATAACTGGCCGATATAGTAAGGACTTACTTCCGGCATTGTGATCTTCAAGTTAGGAACACCACCGTCTACATGGGCCAACTGAGTGCCCAGTTCTGCCATCTTGTTCACTTCGTCCACACGTTTGCCAGCGAGGAAGTTCAAGCCGTCCAGGTTTGCTTCGTCTGTCGGGACAACCACTTTGTGATTCGGTTCTTCAACAGAGATAACGGTTTCGAAGATCGTACGTTCACCATCCTGGATCCACTGGCCCATAGAGTGCAGGTCGGTTGTCAGATCGACGGAAGCAGGGAAAATACCCTTACCGTCCTTACCTTCGCTTTCACCGTACAACTGTTTCCACCATTCAGCGATGTAGTGAAGTTTCGGGTGGAAGTTAGCGAGGATTTCAACTTTCTTGCCACTCTTATATAATTCATTACGGGTAGCAGCATAGATTTCCGCCATGTTTTCTGCAAAAGGAACGCTTACGTCTGTTGCTTTTTCCATTGAAACGGCTCCAGCAACCAACTCGCGGATGCTGATACTGGCAACGGCGATAGGCAGCAAACCAACCGGAGTCAGTACAGAGAAACGGCCGCCGACATTGTCGGGGATAATGAATGTTTTGTAGCCTTCCTGGTCAGCCAGCGTGCGGAGAGCCCCTCTTTTGGCATCCGTGATGGCGACGATACGGTGTTTTGCTTCTTCTTTACCAACGGCGTCTTCCAATTGCTTTTTCAGCATACGGAAAGCCAGAGCCGGTTCGGTTGTCGTACCTGATTTGGAGATATTGATCAGACCAAACTGTTTGCCTTTCAAGATTTCGCAAAGTTCGTACAGGTAATCTTCGCCGATGTTGTGTCCGGCATATACCAGAACTGGGTTTTTACGGTCCGTATGTAACCAGTCGAAGCTGTTATTCAATGCTTCTACCACTGCTTTTGTTCCTAAATAGCTACCGCCGATACCGATAGCAACAACAACTTCACATTTGGAGCGAAGTACGTTAGCTGTATTTTCGATATCTGTCAATTCAGCATCTGTAATAGAAGAGGGTAGGTGCAACCAACCTAAAAAGTCGTTACCTGCTCCATTACCATTCTGTAAAGTAGCATTACATTCGTTAGCCTTTGCAGCCTGAGCATACACCTGTTCTTTCGTTACGGTACCCAGTGCTTTGTCAATGTTAAGACTGATGTTCTTCATATTTACATTATTATTTAAATGTTTCAGTCAACTGCCGTATCGCGGTAGTCGGCGATTTCTTTTCGTATAGAATACTATATAAAGTATCCAGAATCGGCATGTTTACTTTATATTTTTCGTTTATCTCATGGATACATTTTGTTCCGTAATATCCTTCGGCGATCATCTCCATTTCTAGCTGGGCTATTTTGACGGAGTAGCCTTTTCCGATCATAGTTCCAAATGTACGGTTCCGACTGAAGCGGGAATATGCGGTTACCAGAAGATCACCGAGATATACTGAATCTGTTACATCTCGTTCCAGGCCATGTACGGCGTTAAGGAAGTTACGCATCTCTTCGATCGCGTTGCAGATGAAAACAGCCAGAAAATTATCTCCATATTTCATGCCGTGGCAAATACCTGCGACGATGGCATATACGTTTTTCAATACGGAAGCATATTCAATACCTGTAACATCCTTGCAACAGGAGTTGTTCAGATACTGGTTCTTGAATACGGAAGAGAAAGCTCGTGCATTCTCGATATTCGGGCAGGCCAGCGTGATGTAGGACAACCGTTCGAGAGCGATCTCTTCGGCATGGCACGGACCCCCGATAACAGCGATATTGTTGATCGGGACACTGTAGTATTCGGCAAAATAATCGGCAACGAGCATGTTTTCGTCCGGAACGATCCCTTTGATGGCCGAAATGATGAATTTGTCCTGCATGGAAGTCGTCACCTTCATCAAATGTTGTTTCAGAAAAGGAGATGGGGTGGCGAAAATCAAGGTGTTCGAATCTTTGATTACTTCGTTGATATCCGTGTAGAATTTGATTTTGTCAGTATCAAATTTAACGGCGGAAAGATAGCTGGGGTTATGTCCCAGCAGCAGAAATTCTTCCACCTGGTCTGGCCGACGCATATACCAGTTAATACTATCTTGTGTAGAAAGTACAATCTTGGCTAAGGCGGTAGCCCAGCTACCACCTCCCATTATTGCAATTTTTCCGGGCAACTTCATAGTATTACTTTTATTTGGCTGCGCCCGAAATCCATGCCTCTA
Organism: Parabacteroides johnsonii DSM 18315; assembly: GCF_025151045.1. Classification (NCBI taxonomy): domain Bacteria; kingdom Pseudomonadati; phylum Bacteroidota; class Bacteroidia; order Bacteroidales; family Tannerellaceae; genus Parabacteroides; species Parabacteroides johnsonii. The sequence continues at coordinate 2,187,150 of NZ_CP102285.1, read as the reverse complement.
CTTCTTCGGCAGTGGGGTTTTGCAATTCCAGTTTGTATTTCTTATTCATTTCGCAGAGTTCCTGTCTCAGTTTGTTGGGATTGACATCGGCCAATGTGTCGATTGTGATATATCCGGCTTTATGCAAAGCGGGAACCCATGCTTCATCAATACCCAATGCAACGTATTTGTCTGCGGCATCTTTCTTTACTGTCTTTTCCGGACGCATCTGCGGGAAGAGCAACACTTCTTGGATAGTTGTCTGACCTGTCATCAACATTACCAGACGATCGATGCCGATACCGATACCGGATGTCGGAGGCATACCGAATTGCAAAGCGCGTAGGAAGTCTTGATCGATGAACATCGCTTCGTCGTCTCCTTTTTCACTTAAGCGTAATTGTTCTTTGAAACGTTCTTCTTGGTCGATCGGATCGTTCAACTCGCTATAGGCATTTGCCAATTCTTTACCATTGACCATCAACTCAAAACGTTCGGTCAATCCCGGTTTACTTCTGTGCATTTTGGTAAGCGGGCTCATTTCGACTGGATAGTCGATGATGAAGGTTGGCTGGATAAACGTGCCTTCGCAGAATTCACCGAAGATTTCGTCAATCAGTTTGCCTTTGCCCATTGTTTCGTCGATTTCGAGGTTCAATTCCTTACAAATCGCGCGTATCTCGTCTTCGCTTTTGCCATTTAGGTCATAACCTGTCTTTTCCTTAATGGCATCCAAGATCGGCAAGCGACGGTAGGGAGCCTTGAAGTTAATCGTCTTGCCATCGACCACGCTTTCGTGTGTGCCGTTGACGGCGATGCAGATACGCTCCAATAATTGTTCGGTGAAACTCATCATCCAGTTGTAGTCCTTATATTGGACGTAAAGCTCCATACAAGTGAATTCCGGATTATGCGTACGATCCATACCTTCGTTACGGAAGTTCTTGCCGATTTCGTAGACACCTTCGAAACCTCCGACGATCAATCGTTTCAGATATAATTCGGTTGCGATACGCAGATAGAGGCCGATATCCAGTGAGTTATGGTGTGTGATGAATGGACGTGCGCTTGCACCTCCGGGAATGGATTGCAGGATCGGAGTTTCCACTTCCGTATATCCAGCTTCGTCTAAGGCGGTACGCATGGTCTTGATAACTGCCGCACGTTTCATGAATATATTCTTTACACCATCATTGACTACCAGATCCACATATCGTTGGCGATAACGCAATTCCGGGTCGTTGAATCCATCATATGCTACGCCGTCTTTGTATTTGACGACCGGTAGCGGCTTGAGTGATTTGGATAATACCGTTATCTCTTGTGCATGGACGGAAATTTCACCCATCTGTGTACGGAACACGAAACCTTTGATTCCGACAAAATCTCCGATATCTAGCAATTTCTTGAAAACGATGTTATACAGATCTTTATTTTCTTCCAGGCAAATGTCGTCACGAGAGATATAAACCTGTATTCTGCCTTCTGAATCCTGCAATTCCATGAAGGAAGCCTTTCCCATAATGCGGCGGCTCATGATACGACCGGCAATACTTACGGGACGGGGCTCTGCATCGTCTTTAAAATTCTCTTTTATCTCTTTGGAAAATGCGTTCGTTACATACTCAGCTGCGGGATAGGGCTCTATCCCCATCTGGCGTAACTGCTCCATGCTGTTACGTCTTATGATTTCCTGTTCACTCAGTTCTAATAGATTCATTACGCTATTATTTTGTATAATACGGTGCAAAAATACAAAACTTTTCTTACTTATTGCCTAAAAACGTATGTGACTTTACGCTTTATGTTCTTAAAAGGTATTGTTTTGTAATGGAAAAGGCAGATTACGTATAGCTTCGGGCAGGAAGAAGCGGACATCTTTTCCAGTCTCGAATGCTTTGCGTATAAAGGTTGAAGATATTTCGATCAAAGGGGCGTCTACCTTTTTTATGTGAGGATATTGTGCCGGAATTTCAACATCGAATCCTTTGCGCGGATAGATGAAGATCGGATAATTGGAAATGATGGCTTCGTATTCTACCCACCGGGTAATATGTTTCCAATTGTCCGCACCCATGATGAAATAGAATTCACGGTCCGGATAACTTGCTTCCAATGTCCGGAGTGTCCGGATGGTATAAGTGGGCTTCGGAAGGGAAAACTCGAAGTCGCTGGCGTGGAACTTAGGGTAACCTGCGATGGATTTTTTTACCAGTTCATAGCGAAGCTGGTCATCCATCAATTCTTCCTTCTCTTTTAGCGGGTTGTGGGGGGTGATCAGAAACCATAGTTCGTCCAGCTCCGTAAATTCACACAGCCAGTTGGCTAATGCCAGATGGCCGATGTGAACCGGATTGAATGAACCAGAATAAATACCGGTTTTACGTCTGCTGGCCGTATTTTTTTTCAGTCCCGTTTCCACTTGATGATATTTATGACTTGTGCACCAAATACCAGTCCGGTACCGGTCGCTATGATATACTCCTTATGATATAGGGCGGTTGTACAAGTGGCAAGAGCGACAAATGCTATACCAATGAATGTATATAGCCATTTCTTGGATAACTTCTTGCCGTTCATGCTTTTTCAAGAAATCTTTTTATCACTTTTAGTGCTTCTTTTTGTGCGACTTCCAGCTTGTCGTTCACCACTATTACGTCAAATTTGTCGGCAAAACCCAGTTCAAATTCGGCTTTGGCAATGCGGCTTTCGATTACTTCCGGAGCATCCGTACCACGTTCTTTTAGGCGACTCCGCAGATCTTCGATCGAAGGGGGCTGAATAAAGACCGAAAGAGCACGGTCACCATAAAACTTTTTGATGTTGCAACCTCCTACGACATCGACATCGAATATGACGTTATCGCCACTCATCAACCTTCGTTCCACCTCACTTTTCAGTGTGCCGTAATATTTATCGGTATAGACCTCTTCGTATTCCAGGAAATCTCCTGCTACTATACGGGTGCGGAATTCATCCGGTGTAAGGAAATAATATTCCACTCCGTCTTTTTCCGTACCACGTGGGGCCCGGCTGGTAGCCGAGATGGAAAAATGCAGGTTCAGATTCTGTTTCAGCAGGAAATTGATGATAGTGGATTTGCCCGAACCGGACGGTGCGGAGAATATGATCAGTTTGCCAGCCATATATCGTTTTTATAATACGTTTAATACTTGTTCTTTGATCTGTTCCAACTCGTCTTTCATCTGAACGACAAGCTTTTGCATCTCGGCATGGTTGCTTTTCGAACCGAGGGTATTGATTTCGCGTCCCATTTCCTGGGCGATGAAACCGAGTTTCTTACCTTGTCCGTGTCCGCTCTCCATCGTGCTGATGTAATATTTCAGATGATTGTCCAGGCGGTTCTTTTCCTCGTTTACGTCCAGTTTTTCGATATAATAGATCATCTCCTGTTCGAACCGGTTTTTATCGTAGTCCTGTCCGGCAATCTTTTCGAGATTGTCCATGATACGGGCTTTGATTTTTTCAATCCTCTCCTTTTCGTAGAGTTCTACATCTGAAAGCAGACGGGCGATATTGGCAATTTTCTGTTCGAACAACTTTTGTAACATGGCGCCTTCCTGAATACGGAAATCACAGAGGTGCCTTATGGCCTCTTTGATCGCTTTCTCAACCACATTCCATTCCTCTTCGTTCACTTCCTGGGTCTCTGTCTTGATCACGTCCGGCATGCGGAGTAGGGTTTGGAACCAGTCAGCGGGAAGTCCGATGTTCAGGCGGTCGGCAATATCTTTAATTTGATTGTAGTAGTTTTCTACCGCAGCCAAGTTGATCTGTGTGGGTGTGTCTTTACCTATATATTCGACGAATATATTAAATTCGACTTTTCCACGTTCAAGCGACTGGAGTAACAAACTGCGTATTTGCATTTCTTTTTCTTTATAGATGGAAGGAATGCGGGTAGACAAATCCAGTTGCTTGCTGTTCAGAGCCTTTATTTCTACGGTTACTTTTTTAGAAGGGAGTTCGGCTGTAACCTTACCGAATCCAGTCATTGATTGTATCATTGTTCTAAAAATTTGTGCAAATATAGCTAATCAATTGATAATTGACAATTAACAATTGACAATTAATTGGAAAAAGCCGAAACCTTCCGTGCCAGCCTTAATAAAATCGGTTTTGATCATGAGATTACAGTTATGTTTTATATTTTTGCATCCATTATTAACCGATTGGCTTTTGACATATATTTAATTGTCAATTGCTGGTTGTCAATTGCTGGTTAAAATGTCTTGTATATTAAATATCGAAACATCGACTTCTGTATGTTCTGTAGCGTTGTCTATGGATGGTGAAGTCCTTTTTGAGAAGGCCTCGTTCGACGGTCCTTCGCATGCAGCCCTATTAGGCGTATTTGTTGAAGAAGCTCTTTCCGCATTGAAAAAGAAGGAGGGAAAAAAACTGGATGCCGTAGCGGTCAGTAGCGGTCCCGGTTCCTATACCGGACTCCGTATCGGAGTGTCTGTCGCTAAAGGCCTTTGCTTTGGTTTCGGTATTCCTCTGATCGGCATTCATACGTTGGACATCATGGCTGCTACTGCCTGCAGTAAGGGCGATTCGCAAATCGTCTCTACTACTGAGGACCTTCTTTATTGCGCTATGCTGGATGCCCGGCGTATGGAAGTTTATGCGGCTATCTACAATGCTTCTTTAAAGCCTGTCCGCGAGACGAAGGCTGATATTGTGGAAGCCGGCACGTATGCTTCTTACTTGGAAAAAGGGAAAGTTTGTTTCTTTGGCAACGGTGCCTCCAAATGCAAACCGGTCATCACTTCTCCGAACGCCATCTTTATCGAAGATATCTATCCTCTTGCCGTAAACATGATTCCGCTCTCGGAACAAGCCTTTGCCGCTGGCAAGTTTGAAGATACCGCCTATTTCGAACCGTTCTACCTGAAAGAGTTCCAGGCGACGGTTGCGAGGAATAAGGTGCTGGCAGCACGTTGATTTTCTATAAATTATAGAATAGATGACCACAGATTTTAATTGAATATTAAATAATAATTCTGTGGTCATCATGTTAGGAATCGTGATCTTTTTACCTCAAAATTCACTTTGTGTAAATAGAAAGACAATTTCACCAGACGGATTCATGAAACCGGCCGTGAGGGCACTTTTCCCATCATCAAAACAAACATAGGACCGATTATTAGAAAAAGGGCGGATGATATTTGACGCATATATAGCATCTCCTTTATTATCCATTAGAACTCCTTCTTCCGAAAGCCATAAATTGTTGGATGGCCAATGCTCTTCGTTATAATTGTCAATAAATAGTGGCATTTTTTTTGAAAGACCTACGACTTTGAACTCTCTATCAATAATGAAAATGAAGTTGTGATTAGGATCAATTTCTCGATAAGGACTTTCTTGGCTAAAATTGACAAATGCTTTATTATTGTAAAATGGTGTCATTTTATAAATAAAGTCTAAAACAATTTTTCCTGTTTTATCAATGAGGCAACTGGGGCCTTCTCTCCTGCTAACTAAAGCTACACCTTCAGAAAAGGGCATAGGTTCACGTGCATACATCGCTGGTATCTGGAATGTCCCATTTGTGTCAATGAATCCCCATTTGTCATTGGTAGTTAATACAGCAGCATACCCATCATGGAAGTCTTGCACCATTTTGTATTGAGCTTTTACGACAGTATTGCCTGTATGGTCGATAAATCCCCATAATTTTTGGTCATAATCATAGTAAGCAGATAAGCCGTCATTAAAAGGACGCATTGGTTTTGAATTTTCCCATTTAACAGTGAAATACAAATGAGGAAAAATCAATTCGCCTTTGTTATTTACATAAACAACTCTCCTTATGTTAAGATGTTTATTTTTAGGGTCAGGCATTGTTTGGGTTGCGGTAGCTATCCCTTGTTGGAAATTAGATAAATTATTGATGTTGGTAAATTGTGAGACTATTTTACCTTGTTTATTAATGATATAAGAACCTTTTGGATCTCTAACAGGACAGTATCCATTTTCAAATTCAGGCATTTGTGAGTTTCCTACTATGGTCCCAAAATGAAGTTTGTAGTCTATTATCTGAGTCCCAGTAGTATCAAACACTCCCCATCCTTTTTGAGGATGACAAGCCAAACAAACACCGTCTTTGAAATATTCGGTGCATAATATGGTCTTGTTTTCTATATAGATAATTTTTGTTTTATTCGTTTTTTGAGGATTTATTGGAGATGAATTATCTGTATACGCACTACCTATGTAAAGTTTGTTTTTTGTGACTGTTTTATTATTATCTGTTTGTGACTTTTCTTCTGTCTCTATAGCCGTTTTTTTATCACTGTTTACGGCTTTATTTACATCATTTACCGTTTCCAATACTTTCAATGTCTTTTTTAAGAATGACTGAGCGTGGGTAGTTGTAGTAAACAAGAAACCACACATGGAAATGCAAATAATATTGCCAATTTTGTTCATTGTTTTTGAATTAAAATGTTGTGTGATAAATTAGGTATAACCAAAGAGCCATACCCTATTTATTAGATTTGTTTAGGAACTGATTTTCCTCAACTCGAAGATAATCTGTGGTCAGAACTTATCAGTTTGAGTTTGGATCGTTTCCTGTTTTTCACCATTCATATTGACAGTGACATTGACGGATGTCGGTTGTGCCTGGTAGGGCATACGGTTTTTAGGATCTGCTCCATAGCGATTTGGGCCTACCGTGCCATCGGCAAATAGCATATACAGGCCTAAGATGAAGTTAACGATTGGTATCAATGCTAATAGTAAGAACCAACCGGACTTGTCTACATCATGCAGACGTTTTACATCTTGTGCAATAGTGAACCAAATACCACCGGCCAATGCAGCGATGCCGATTAAAACTCCAATGCCGAAACCGCCTCCGGAATTGCTGGCAGCTCCGAATACGGCGGTTCCTACTCCAAGCCAAAAGGCAATACCGGTTACGACACCGCCAATGATAGCGGATAAAAGGTATTCGATTCTGCGAATACGTCCTTCAAAAGAAAAAGGTGCTTTAAACATAAAATAATAATTTAAAAAATGAGAAAATAAAAATTTATAGAACTTTTCCCTATGTTTTAGCATAAGGCTTTTGTTGTGCTATTTTGTAAAATAGTTGTTTGGTTGCTGAATTGCCCTATAATTCCGAAAACAACACCGATGCTGCCACCTATCATGAAACCAGGCCAAAATGCATCGAATATCCAATACGATAACCCTCCCACTATAAGCCCCGGAATCAAGGAAGCCCCAATTAAAAATAAAGCTATCTTAAAGGCGATTACAACCAATACGAAGGCGACAAAAAGGCCGATGATTTTCAAGATAATTTCCATGATATTTTTGTTTTATTGATTCAATTTGATAATCCGTGGTTTTTCCTTCTCATATCCCGGCATACATTGGCCTATATCGGCACCTATGTAGGTCGGGTCGCATATCAGGTAGCGTTTGTCACCAGTGCGGATATAGCTGCCCGGGATTTCCTTTTCTATCCGGACTCCTGTAGCCACATGGTCGCTGTAATGCAGCAGGACGATCTCTTGTTTCAGCAGGCGGCGGACTAGCCAGGAGAAGAAGATCGCTCGGTCTTCGCAATCGGAATAGGGGTAGTAGAAAGTCTCTTCGGGGAAGAGCGATCGTTCGCGGCCGAATTGCTGGCCGTCTGTCTGGTAACGGAAAGCCGATTGGGTGAAATGCAGTAAAAAATTCAGGGCATCCTCCCTGCTCAACGGGGCTATCCGGCTTCCCAATCCTTGGCAGGTATTTTCGGCGAAAGCGACATCGACCGGCATATCGGCATAGACCGCCAAGTCCGTGTGGGGCATATCGTTGAAAAAGGAGATCCTATTTTGGTTGACCGGACTGTTCAGGCTGCAATCCCGGTATGTCCTGTTTGTGTCGCGGTAGTCTTCGGCCAAGAGCATCGGCTCCGTGATGGCGAGGCTGAACGGGCGTTGTTTGTTTCGGGAGAGGGATGGCAATGTCCGCACCGGGGTGGCGGATGGCTTTTCCCCGGCGGTGAACAAGTAATATTTCTTTCCGTTTTCCGGCAGGTAGCTGTAAGCATATACTTTTTCTTGGATGGGAACTAATAGGGCTACTTCTTTGTCTATAATCCCCATTTTGATGTCGTAGCCATATGTATGTAAGGCGTAGTGCATGAAAATGGTCCGAGTGTTGTCGTCTTTCAGCTGGGGTAATTGTCTGGCTGTTTGCTTGAGCAGGCAGAAAAAAGCCCAGTCGTTCAGCCGCATTTCTAATTTTACGGTAATCAAGTCGGTAAACAATGAGCCGTTTTTTTGTTTGCCAAATTGTTCCCACAAATCGGCAATCTGTTTTTCGCGGACTTGTGCTAACTGGCAAGGTTCGATGTTGTGGGTAAATTGTAAGGTTGATCCGTAAAAAGCTATTTGTACGTTATATTTTCCGACCTCTTTTTTCTTCTCTTCGAAGATGATGGGAGGAAGAGGCGGTGTTTGCAATCCGTCCGGTTTCGGAGCAACAATCAATTCGCTTGTCTTCGAAGGCCGTTTCTGTGGAGAGGCGGGGGGGAGATTGTCCGGTTTTGGGCGTTCGAATGGCTCGATCCCCTTTTCTAATCTGTATTCCTGCCAAGTCTGGCGCAGGTATCGGGCGTATTCCCGTTCGTTTTGCTTTTGGTATTCGGCAAACTCCGCCCGCATCTCTTTCCGCATTTGTTCGAATATCTCCCGGTCGCTTTGGGCGTGTCCGGACAGGCAGAACAGCCCGATTAGGCATAATATATAAACATCTCTTCTCATGGCAGGATTGTTTTATGGTGAGGAAAAGGGAGGAGGTGTGCCTGTCTTATTCAGACACGACCTCCTCCGGTAAGATTGTGGATTATTGAGCTTTCTCGTAATCGTAGATGGCTTTGATTTCCTGATTGCTCAAAGCACGGTCGTAGAAACGGATGTTGTCTATTTTCATGCTGCCGAAAGTCAGATTTTTATAAGCCCCTTCACCATCTCCTCCGATCTGGATCTTGGTCGCTTTCCCATTGTTGCTTCCTTCATCGAAATTTCCATCGGTCGTATCGATCAGCTTCCCGTCAATGTATAATTTTTTTATGCAATCGCTGCTTGTGTAAGTATCCTCGTTCGGGGTACAAATCAGAGTGACCATGTGCCATTGGCTGTCTTGGAGCGGTTTGAAGGAATAGGAGAATAGATAACTGTTATAAAAGTCATAATATCCGGTCGTAAATTCGAATTTACCGTTTGAGTCGGCTAATAAGCCGGGTACGTTGTAAGTCTTGTTGCTTGGGCAAACAGCGTTGAATATGACACCTGCGCCGAAATCTTTCAGCCACAGGGAGACGCTATAAGATGTTTTTGCCTTGAACGGGTTGTGAGGGATGTTGACGAACTGTTCCTTGGTGCCGTTGATGAACAAAGCTTTCCCTTTTCCATTCGGCGTATTATCTACGAATGTCGGGTTGTTCATCAGAACACCATTCATTTGGTTGTCTGTCGCATCGTCGGCATTTTCGTTATCGAACGTGTAGTAGGCCATCAGTCCGGCAACAACATTTTCTCCACTTCCGGGTTGATCTGGATTGTCCGGATTATCGGGATCATCCGAGTCTTCACCATTGCCACCTCCGCTTGCCAATATCGTGACATCGGCTGCACCGGCGTTGGAAGTGATGATGATGGAGTAGCTGTAGTTCTTCCCCTTTTCGAGTTTGCTACGGTCTATTTTGACGGTTACGGAACTTCTTTTGCCGGGAGCCGTGTTACCGGCGGATGGGGTGATTTCAGAAATCCAGTCGCAATCTTTTTTGATGGTCCATTGCAGTTCGATTTTCCCGCTGTTGCTGATTTCGAAAGCAGCCATATTGTTGCTTGTCCCCAAATTGATTTCCGATTTGTTCACTTTCAGGTAGCCGTCACCGGGGCGGAGCAGGATGTCGCATTGGGCGGTTTGTCCCGGCACGACTGTTACGTTGCCTACATTCGTCTGGTAGCCGTCTTTGGCGATTTGTAGGGTGTATTGTCCTGCTTCGAGTGTTGTGTATTCAAAGCGGCCGTCACTTCCGGTCACCGTTTTCTTCCCTCCGGGGTTGATGGTGACGCTGGCTGTCCGGATCGGTTCGCCGGTGGCTTCATCGGATACATAGCCGTGCACGTTGCCGTATAATTCCGGCTCCTCTTCCGTACAAGAAGTGGCTGTCAAACCTAAAGCTAAAAACAAGGCAAACAGCCATGAACAAGAAAATTTAAAGATAGGATTCATATCGTTTTTTTGTTTTAAAATTGATAACACAAACGGACTCCGTTGCAATCGGGCGAAGCAACGGGGGTGAAAGACAGATGGCTTTTCTTGACAATGGTCCGTTTTTTCCCATTGGCCACCAAAGCATCGATCAAGTTATATAGGTATAGGGCAGCCGCGCTTCCGATGCAGACATCCCGGAATGTCCGGCAATTGTCGGCTTTGTCGGCATAGCTGCGTATGTGGTCGGCGTTTTGTGTCCGGTGCATCTTCTTCGAATAGTTTTTCCGCATATTCTCGAATGCGACCGCCCCTCCGGCCAAAGCCGCTTCGCCACCTAATATGCAGACTCCTTTCACTACGCTCCCTTTGTAGATTTGTCCGCATCCGGGGATGATGGAGCGCACCAATCCTCGTGCTCCGTATTTGCGTGAGAAGGTGACTTCATCGAAGATAGCCGTCTCGCCCGGGTGGACGGCTACGGCGTAGAGCGTGAAGCAACGGTATTCCCTTGCCCGTCCATTGTAAGAGACGTATTCCCAATATTCGTCTATTTTCTTGTAGATGACACGTTGCGTTGCCCCTTTGCTCTCATATTCAAACTCGATATAGGAGCTCTCTTTCCCGGAAGCCTGTTCCAAACTTCCGCCTGACCGGATCGTCCCGCCGATCTCCCTGTCCTGTTTGATCTTTTCGGCCAGGTCGAGGATGCAATCGTAGCGGGCTTTAGCCAACGTGCTGCCTCCGGCTTCAGCGATCCGGTAAACGAATGTCCGGTTTCCGGGGGCAGGGGTTTTGTCGGCAAGCCAATCGGGTTTGGATGGCTCCGAACGTTCCAATATATCCTGCCCGTGGGCCGGACCGGATATATTCAGAAGGGACAGAACGAAGAGCGTTGTTATTATATAATGTATGTTCATTCTATGTCTGGCCTTTTGTTTACGTGTTCCCGGATCTTGTCGGCATATTTTTGGTCAAGGTCAACATTGTCCAAGGCTTTTTTCATGGCTGCTTCCCGGCTGGCCTGTGCTTTTACCTCATCGATCAGGTAATGTATTTCGCAATCCAACTTGCCGTCTTGGCGGTTGCGCACCAATGTATAAGCCTCTTTGAGGTCTCCCCGTATCAGTCGTTCGACGGTACTGGAGTAGGCTGCGTAGAGGTTGTCCCTTTCCGTGCCCAAGGCTTGTGACAATTGGGCATCGCTGTCGATCGCCCCTTTGACCAGCCGGGTCGCGGTTGCCGCATAGCGGTTGCTGGCGTTGGCTGCTGCCGCTTCCTTCCCGATGCTGACGACAGCGAAGTTGTTTGCCGTACCGGTCACTTCGACAAGGTCCGGGTTTTCGTTCAGGCGGTCGATCACGGAAGAGAGTACGCCGCGAAGTGTTCGCGAGGAACCCTGTATCTGCCAACCGGCAGTTTTGTATTCAGCGAGTTTTTCACTGATTTCATCTTGCACACTGTAGTGTGAGGCCTGTTTTTTACTGCCACATGAAAAGAACAGGGCGATAGCTGCGAGTAGGAGTAATTGGGTGGAATAGAACTTTTTCTGTTTCATGTTTGTTTGTTTTTTTTATGTTGTGCTTTCTATTGGTTGCAAATGTATTTGCTTTTTGTCTGATAGAATTTATCTTAAATTAAGAAGTGAGTGATATAAATACATAATTGTTTATTCAATATATACTATCATATTTGTTTATAAGTATTAGTTAATCAAGTGTATATATGATGATGGTTGGTGGTTTATACTATCATGATCAACTATCATACTATCATAATCATAATGGCTTAAATGAGGTTTTAGAGTGCTCTAAAACATAGGACTTATAGGAAATAAATGTGCTATAATGTTTTGTTTTACAATATATTATTTGTATATTTGTAGTGAAGAAAATACTCCGAGACCCGGGTTTAAACATCTGAAAGACCCGGGTGTGGAAACCGGTAATATCCGGGTCTGAAAAGTGTTAAAATAGGGGTTCTGACGTAGTTCTATGCATTGTTTAATGTTAAATATAATATCTTATGGCACATTTTTATGTAGTCCGGCAAAAACTGGACAAGACGGGAGCGGAAGATAAAGTACGCTATTATGGTGTTCCGGTTACGCGCGGGCGGGTTTCAACGAAAAAGCTGGCTGATTTGGTTGCCGATCGTTGCTCGTTGAGCCGAGGTGATGTGTTCGCTTCGGTTTGCGAGATCGGAGGGATGATTCTTGAATTGTTGAAAGACGGCCATTCTGTGGAGTTGGACGGGTTGGGTGATTTTTATCTTTCGGCAGGGAGCGAAGGCTTCGAAGATCCGAAAAAATGTACTCCCCATCGGGTGAAGGCGCGTCGTGTCTGTTTCAGGATGGCTCCCTGCGTGAGAAAGAGCATGAAATTTGTCAAATTCGAAAGAAATCCTTGGTAATGCAAATCACATATTACAGGCATAAAAAAGGCGTGTTGCGGATGCACTCGCGTGATATGGAATATATTGTCGGGTTGCTGAAAAACGGCAAGGATGCGGAAGGGATACTGTCGGTTCGTCGAAAATTGAATATGGCGTTTTTAGCACGAACTACGGATTTGTCCGGAAAACTACCGGTTCTGGCTTTTGGTTCGACGTTCAAGAAGAGTGGCGATGGAATACGGTTGAGGCGCTATAACGGATATGTTTTGTTGGAAGTGAATGGCTTGGGAAGCCAGAGTGAGGCGGAGGCCGTCCGTCGTGAAGCTGCCGCCCTGCCGCAGACCTTGCTGGCGTTCGTCGGGCTGAGCGGACGTTCGGTCAAGATCGTGGTTCCTTTTGTGCTGCCCGACGGCTCGTTGCCGAAAAAAGAGGAGCAGGCCCGTATGTTTCATGCTGCGGCTTATCAGCTGGCGGTGCGGCATTACCAGCCGCAGTTGGGCAGCATTATATCGTTGAAGGAACCGTTTCTGTCGCGGGGTTGCCGGATGAGTGTGGATCCGGACACCTATTACAATCCGGATGCGGTGGCGATCCGGATCGAGCAACCTTTGCAGGTGCCGGACGGGGGTGACTTGAAAATCGTACCATCTCCGGTTCGGGATCCGTTGGAGATGATGGCTCCGGGAGCGGATCGGAACGGGCAGATCGCCACGCTGTTCAGTGTCATTCTGATGGAGATGACGCGTCGGTTTTCAGAAAGCCCGGAAGATGATATCCAATTGCTGTTCATTGACTTGGCGCAGGCTTGCTGCCGGCTTGGAATACCGGAGGAAGAGGCGGTGGGCTGGACATTGCGCTATGAGGCTTTGAAAAAATATAAGATAGATATCCGTATGGCTTTCCGTACGGCATATACGTTGGAGAATATTTCAAACCGGGCAGAGCCGTTCTCTTCCATCCCGCCATCCATGTCGTTGGTGTTGCGGCTGGACGAGTTTATGAACCGGCGTTATTTCTTCCGGACGAATGAAATGAGCGGAGGAGTTGAATATTTGGACCGTTCGATGATACAGTTCGTTTACAAGCCTTATACGACGAAAGTTCGGAATTCCATTTGCCTGGAAGCCCAGCAGGAAGGGTTGAATGTATGGGACAAGGATATCGACCGGTATGTCAATTCCGATCGTGTTCCGGTATATCATCCTATCGACCATTTTCTTGGGAATCTTCCGGCTTGGGACGGGAAAGAACGCATCAGGGCATTAGCCGGGCGTGTCCCTTGTGACAATCCGGTATGGGGCGATTTGTTTTACCGTTGGTTCCTAAGCATGGTGGCACATTGGATGGAACTGGATTCGGAGCACGGGAATAGTACGACACCTCTGTTGGTCGGTGGCCAAGGGTGTGGAAAGTCCACGTTTTGCTTGAATTTGTTGCCACCGGTGTTGCGTCCTTATTATACGGACAGTATCGATTTCGGCAATCGCCGTGGGGCGGAGTTGGCTTTGCATCGGTATGCGTTGGTTAATATTGATGAATTTGATTCAGTGAAAAGTTCTCATCAAGGTTTTTTGAAGCATATCCTGCAAAAGGCGGTTGTGAACACCCGTTTGCCTTATCAGAGCGCGAGCCGTAACTTGCGTCGCTATGCCACGTTTATCGCGACCAGCAACAATTATGATTTGCTGACGGATCCGACCGGTAGCCGCCGTTTCATTTGTGTGGAGGTGAAGGACCGGATCGATTATGCCCAGCCGATCGATTATGATCAGTTGTATGCGGAAGCGAAAGAATTGTTGAGGCGTGGTGAACGTTTTTGGTTTACTCCGGAGGAAGAGGCACTGATCACTGAAAACAACAGGGATTTCCAGCAGCAGCCAGCTGAAGAGCAACTGTTCTTGCGTTATTTCAAGATCGCGGAGGATATTGAAGAGGTAAAGCCGCTTCTGGCGTCCGAAATACTGGATATGATCGCGGAGAAACAACCTGGTTTTAACATTACAAAAACGATGATCCTTAATTTCGGCAAGCTTTTGAAGCGGAATAGCGTGCCGAATAAGCGGACGATGAGGGGGACTTGTTATTATGTGGAAGAGGTAGATGGTTGATATATAACCGATTGACTAATTTTATGTATGATGGTATGATAGTAGCCATGACAGTTGTTTTGCGAACTGTCATGGCTGTTTTGTGTTGATATATAGTTAGTTGCTGAGTGGTATGATGATATGATGGTTATTTCTTTTCGAAAATCAATTCTCCGGCAGTGGTTTCGTCCGGGAGGTAAACGAATGTAAGTACCAGCCTTTTTTTGTCGATTTGTACAATCCTATATTCGTTGTCGTGTGTATCGTCTGTCAGTGATAGGCGCATGATGATGGATTTGTTTAATAATGTGTAGGTTGTCCTATCTTTTACTCCATTGAATGTTTCAAAAAGGCCGCAATTGTCGCAGTTGTCATTTTTTTCGAATGTCAATGTGTAATTTTTGACCGGCTGGGAGACTCCCGCTTTCTTTTGGGAGATTAGTTTCCAAGTCCCAACAAGGGAGGATTTTTCGAATGTTTGTTGTTTAGGTGTTTCGCTATTTGGGGCTTTTGAGGAGGGGGATGGTGCGGCCATTTCGTTCAAGAAATATCCGGCTGTGCCGTATAGGATGACTCCTGAGATGAGGCAGGCATAAAATAATTTCATTTTGTTTGAAGCCGCCAATCGGTTGCAAGCCAAATAAAACAGATAGACCCCTCCGGCAAGCAACAGGGCTCCTATGTAAGGGATGAGGAATAGGGCAATTTCCAGCAACAACCAAAGTGCGTAATAAATGAGGGCTGTCGTGAACAGTGGCATGATGAAAATATTGATGATGATGGTGTATAGGCAACCGCTCATAGCGTCTTCTTCCACGCCTCGCGAAGAAATATTGAAAACGGAATAGGATGTCATGTTGAACAGAATGAAAGATAGGGGAAAGCCGAAAATAAACAATACCCAAAACAATTCATCGGACTCGAATACGTTTCCATTGATCGGGTTTGCAATGAATGACAATGCTCCTTGGATGATCGAATATATGCACCAAAGGGTCATTATGCCTGCTAATACGGTGCAAGACAGAAGGAGTGTCCTGCTTTCTTTTTTGATAGTATTTTTCATATTATTAGTTGTTTTTGTAATTTTGGAATACAAATTAAGGGGGTGGTATTGGATGAAAAAATAATATAGATTAAGAAATAGTGGCTTGGATAGCTTGAAAATGAAAGCATTTTTTGTAAACCTTGTTTATTTGCACTACTTTTGCTCCTCGATAAACCGTAAAAAGCGGAATATGAAAATACTGCATTATAGGGTATTCTTGTTTTTGATTATAAATTGGGGATGCATTGTGGCGGATCCGGATATACCGGAAGGGTATAATTCTTATGAAAAAGGAGGAGAGCCGGAAGCACATATTAATGTGTGGGAGCTTTCTCAATATAGTGCGGTTCTGAAAATTAATATTGCCAGTGTCGGGAACCGGAAGCTGACACAACTTCGTGCCTGCTATAGTGAAACCAATCCGTTGCCGGATACAACCGATTGGGTAAGAGATATTTATTTGCAATATAAGCCGGATCATGAAGAATTATTGCTTTCTCTTCCTGATCTTGAACCTGCAACTAATTACTATTGCCGTCTCTATCTGGCTAATTCAGATAGTGGTAGTTATACGAATAGCGTGGTCTTTTCGACCAAAGCTCCAAGTGATGATTCTTCGTGGGAGAAAGTGGCAAGTATTCCTTGGATAGAGGAACAGTACGCGTGCGGCTTTAACTTTGCCGATCGTTATTTCGCCCTTTCGTCACTTTATCCTGTGGAAGGAGGGAACAAACTAATCGAGTATTTGCCGGAAACGGATGAATGGGTGAAACGGTCTGTTCTACCTTTCGGCTGCCGGGTCGGACCGGTTGCGGTTGTTGCGGGAGGAAAAGGATATGCCGGGTTGGGAGATATAGAGGTGATAACCGAAGATGGTTCCCATCGGTATTATTCCCAGCAGGATTGGTGGTGCTATGACCCTGAAACGAATGAATGGGAACGCAAGGCTGATATTCCAGCCCGTACAACGGGAATGATGGCTGCATTCGGGATAGAAGAGAAGGTTTATGTAGTGACTTCGACGGATTACTGGAATTCAACTCCGATGCAAGTATGGGAGTATGATACGCGATCGGATGCTTGGAGCCGGAAAAGGAATTTCCCCGGTGATAAGTTGCAACGTGCTTCCTCTTTTGTGATCGGTGGTAGGCCTTTTGTCTTTACTGGAATAACGAACCGGATGGAAGAAGGTGGAAATGTGGATGATAACAAGGTGGAATATACTTCGTGCATGTGGGAATATGAAGCAAATACGGATACTTGGCACAGGCGTGTGGATTTTAAGGGAGGTGGACGCGAGCGGATGGTTGCTGTAGCCCTGGATGGGAAAGGTTATGCCGGGTTTGGCGTTCAACCAGTGACGGAAACATATCTGATACGTGCTGTTGACTGGTGGTGCTATGATCCTGATACGGATCGATGGGGCCGGAGGAGTGTCCTGACTGATTGGTTTAATATTCGGCCTTCAATTTCATTTGCATTGAGAGGACATGTGTATATCGGGAGCATTTATGATGGAGTTTGGAAGTATGCGGAATAATATTCTTTTTTTTGCTTGTATATGGTTTTGTGCCTGTTCCACGATGGATCCCGAAATTCCGGATTATGAGTCGTTGGAAAATGATCCTTTGCCGATTGCCACGATCAAATCGGCAAGTCGGGTTTTTTTGCGGGAGGCAACGCTGAGCATTGTTTTGTCACCTACGAGCAGCCGGATCCCCCGTCGCCTTTATTTATGTTACGGGAAAGATTCGGACCGGCCGGACACCTTGCAACTTAAAGTCGATTTGTTACCCTTGTATAAAGATGGGACTATCGATGTCAAAATAACCAATTTGCTTCCAGCTACCTTGTATTATTGTCGAGTATATGCCGAAACTCGGAATGAAAAAGGCTATTCGGATGTATTTAAATTCCGGACTTCTACATCGGACACGGATATCGCTTGGAAGAAAATTGCTGATTTTCCGGATCGAAAGGCTTTCTATAATCGGGCTTTCACCATTGGAAAGGATATTTATTTTCAGGAATGCGAAATGGATGGGCTGATGAATGTCGGTGGTACGGCTATATTGAAATTTACGCCAGCCTCGTGTATATGGGAAAAGTTGACCGATTTTCCAGGTGGTAAACGATGTGATCCGGTAATATATGTGATGAATGATAAAATATATATGGGGCTGGGACATACAACGAATGGTGATAGTCTTGTCAACCTACAGAATGATTTCTGGGAATATGACTTATCGGATCGTTCTTGGAGACCGATGTCGGATTCGCCGGGCTGTTATTCGGCTTTGATGGCTTCTTTTGTGTATAAGGATAAAGGGTATCTGATTTCAACGGGCGCAATGTGGGAGGAGTATCCGATGATGATCCGGATGTTTGATCCGGTTTCAGGGAAATGGACCAAAAAAGCTGATTTTCCCGGAGAAAAAGTGAGTAATACGTTGACCCTTGTGGCTGAAGACCGTATATTCGTCATAGGCGGGAGTTTTGTCTATGGCAAGAATCCTGTTCATTCCAACTGCTTGTGGGAATATGTGCCGGATACTGATACCTGGTTCAGGCGTGCGGATTTTCCGGGGACGGCTCGGTCGGATATGCATGGGTTTGTTATTAGCGGGCGTTTGTATGCTGGTTTCGGATATGAGAATATGCGTGGTGATTGGTTGGACTATACACGTGATCTGTGGGAATATCTCCCGGACCGGGATGTTTGGGAGCCTCGTGCAGGTATTACAATGTGGAAACCTGATTATTTCACGTTTTCGGCTGGTACGGACCAAGGGGGATATATCGGTTGTGCTAAGGACGGTTTATGGATGTATTCACCGGAAAAAGACAAGTAAGAATGATGAGAAGAGTGACGTTTATATGGATATTATTCTTTTTGATAGGATTGCAATTGTATGCCCAGCGTATTTCAAACGTCCGTTTCGAACCTTTTGGACGGGCAATACGGATACATTATACGCTGAGCCGTCTGCCATTTGATTCGTTTGCTGCACTGAATTTGTTTGTCAGTACCAATGGAGGTGAAAGTTTTATCGGTCCTTTGGTGCAGGTACAGGGTGAGATAGGGAAAGTGGCCGGCAACGGGGAGAAGTCGGTTGTCTGGCAAGTGATGGATGAAATAGGGAGGTTGGAAGGACAAATAGTTTTCGAATTGCGCGGAGAGGTGGTAAAGGAGAAGCAGAAAGCGGAAAATATATTGATGTATAATGTTTCCGGTTCTTCTTGTTTCGGGCTGATGTATGGACGGGTGGCACGATGGGGAGGTTATGTGAGGGGAAAAACGAATTTTTCATTTGATAATGCACCTTATACCTGCGATAATTCGGGTATTTTCAGTTATGAAGGGGAAAATGATTTTTATATAGTGGATAAAGCTTCCAAACGGAGCCGCCTCGGGATTACGGGGGGAGTCTTGTTCCGGCCTGCCGGTTGCCTGTATCTGTATGCCGGAGCCGGATACGGATATCGCCGTTTGATGTGGCATGCTGAAACTTTCGATTATCTGAGCGAACAGCGGACCGGAGATTTATGGGCTATTAATACGTCTAATAGTGCGGATGGTGTAGAGGCAGAGCTAGGGGGAATTTTCAGATATAAAAAACTGGCTGTATCTTTAGGGGTAAATACGGTCGGTTTTTCGTTTTTTGAGGTGAATGGTGCAATCGGATTGTTTTTTTGATGAAGGTGGTGATGACGATACAAAGTGCTGTGACGGAATTGGTCCGGAAGGAATGCGAAGCATATCGATTAGTTGATTTGGGCTTGTTGTCTTCTGTAGAGGAAGGGGTAAGCATGTTGTTGCCAGTGTTTGAGACGGCCGATCTTTCTGTTTTAGATGACTTTGCCCGTTTCCGTGTGTGGCGCAAAGAGGTGTTGTTGCTGTTTTATCGACAACTGGATTATGCCGGTTTTATTCGGGAAGCCGGAGATTCAGCCTCTTTCCGATGTTTTCTGCTCAGTTTGAAGAAGAGAATAATTGCGACGTTACGTGAACGATGTAAAGAGCCGACGATAGATAGGGAATTGGCTGTTCCGGGGAAAACACTTGCGTTTAAGTTATCTGCAATGTTGGACGAGGAGTTGTTTCAGAAGGAGAGGCGGGTTTTGCTAACGGTCGACACACCGGTACTATTAGAAGAGATCTGTTGGGATTATTGCCGAAGGTTTTTCCCTGTTGGCATGGAAAATCTGATGATACGTTTGGAAAGGGATGATTCTGAGTTTTGGAATGATTTATACCTGACTATAAAAAAGATAGCTCATACTGTCACATCCGGACAATCAGTTTCAATACAATATAGGAAGGATGTTTTGCAGGAGGTGTGGGCGGATACTTCTTTGTTGTTGCACGGTAAGGTTGTGGAGAAAAATACTCCGGCCTTTGAAACGCCTTTGCATTTTCGCAATTATATAGCCCGGATGTGCTTGAATAAATGTAGAGAAGCCATTCGAAAACATAATTTTCCGGATATCATGCTAACTGTTACCGGAGAAATGCATTCAGAGGCTTTTTTGTATGAAGAAGAGGCAAAAGATGATATTGGTTTGCAGAAAGGGAATTTGCATGATATTGATTGTGAAGATGAAGAAGAGGTAAGACGTGGCCTGACTGTTGTCCTTTGGGATAAATTGGAACCTTGGTACTCGGAATTGACTCGGGGGATCGAAGAAAAGACCGAACTGATATTTTTACATTATGTGGAAGGCTTGTCTTATGAAGAAATTGCCGCAATGAAGGATACGAGAGTTTCTGTTGAGGGGCGGAGCCGTTTGGTCGGTAAGCTGAGACAGGATGTTGTCCGTACCCGACGTCTGTTAAAGCTGCGTTTTGTAGAACTATTGAAAGGAAAGTAAGAAAATGGATAGATGTAGTGAACATAAAGATCGGCAGTTACGGGATTATTTCTTGAACAGATTAACTCCAGAAGAGGTGGAAGTTTTTCAATTCCATTTGTTTCACTGCGAGACTTGCCGGATGAATCTGGAGCGTATGCGTCTTTTGGTACATGAAGGGGAAGAAGAGGTTGTTTCCGCATCTGATGCGGAAGAGTCAAACGCTAAAAAACGTCGTTTGACTTTTTCAGTCTTTACTCGTGCGGCTGCAGTGGCCGGGTTGCTGATTGGTTTGGCAGGAGGATGTTATTATTTTTTGTATGCACCGCCATCGGATGGAGAGTTGCAGTTGGAGATGAATGAGTCTCCTATTCTTCATTCGGGGGATTCCATTAAGATGGAGGTTGATAGTACGGCTGTGGAGTTGAATGAAAAAAAGAATAAAGATGTGGAATAAATGGATATGCCTATTGGGTGTTTTATGTTTGTTCGCCTGCAGAACACGCTGGCAGGATACGTCTGTTCAGGCCGCAAAAGAAGAACAATTGCAACATGCCGTTCGCCAGTTGCAGGCAGAAGGATATCATACTCTTGCCGGTAAACTGCCTTTGGAAGAACAACTTGCTGAATCTTGGCGTTACCAGCGGGAGAAAGACGGGAGCGGAGAGGTACGTTATTTCGTCGTTTCGGCCAAGTCCAAAGGCGATAGTTTTGATGCTGCCCGTGTGCAGGCGGAAAGTTTGGCAAAAGTACAATTGGCCGGATTGATGGAAACGCGTATCGGACAGCTTGTGACGAACCGTTTGGAAACTTCGGATGGAAATACGGTTATGCAGACGGTTGCAAGCAGTAAAAATTTGGTTACGACTCGGCTTTCCAATGTTTATCCTTTGTTGGAGGTGTATAGAGAGTGCCGGGATGGAGAGATCGAAGTCCAGCTCGTAATGGGATGTGACCGAAGGTGGGCAAGTGAGATTGCTTGGGCTGTTATTTCGGCGGAAGCAGTGCAGAGTCCGTCCCGTGGTGGTTCATTTTCTTTTTCTTTAACTGGTTTGGATCAAGCGTACCGAAATGGTGAGTCGTTGCGTTTTTCTTTGATTGCCGAACAGGATTGCTATTACCATCTGTTTGTCTTTGATGCGGATGGAGTTGAGCAGTTATATCCTGGAGCATATGAGGAAATATCCCTTTATAAAAAAGGAGTGGAGTATTTTTTTCCCCGGAATCAATGGGTGGCCTATAGTGTGGAGAAGGGAAACTATCCGGTCCGCTACGAACAGAATATATTATTGGTGGTGGCTACCCGGAAAGATATACCTTTTACCGGAGAAGTGACTGTTGGTAATGTATTGGGATGGTTACGCCGTATACCGGAAGAATTACGGAGTGAACAATATTTTTCTTTCCTTTCTGAATAGGTGAACCGATGAAAAAAAGCCGTTTTATATATAGTTGGTTGCTGTTCGTCTGTTTTTTAAATGTAAAGTATGCGGAACCGGCAGAGGCTCAAGTGAGTGCGGAAGATGAATTTGAAGATTATCTTTCTTCCATAGAGGCTGACTTTTATAACTTCGAAGACAGTATTAACAGGAATTTTGCAGATTATTTGGAACAAGCCTGGCAAGAGTTTACAGTTTATGAAGGAACGGAGCCGCCAGTCTATGCAGGTGGCCTATTTTTTACAGGAACGATAGAGACTACTTTGGTACACCCCCATGATTCTTTTTTCGGTAGTTTTTTGCATTTCCCTTATATGGTAGAGGAAGGGCTGTCTTTGTCTGGTCTGTCGGAAAAAAATATAGCGGATGGATGGCGCAAGTTAGGGACAGTGGATTTTACTTCTTTCTTCAGGGCTTATACAGGGTACTCCCGGCAGTTCAGTCTGAATGATTGGGGAAATTATCAGCTGCTTAAATATGCAAGTATGCAGTTATATCCTTCTTTTTCACCTCGCGAGCGGACTTTGTTTTTATTTTATGCCTTAAGTAATGCTGGCTATAAGGCGAAGATTGGCAGGGTGGAGAAAGATGTGTTGGTATTATTGCTTCCGTTTGCGGAGGAAGTTTATAAGCTCCCGTTTATCAAGGCTGGAGAAGAGAAGTATTATGTCATGGATATTTCTTCGAAGCAACTGAAAAAACTTTATTCGATCATGGCTGATTTTCCGAAAGCGGAGAAGGTCTTATCATTACATATTTCAGAAGCATTGGATTTTCCAGAAAATGAGATTGGCCGTAAGTTTACGGGGAAGTATCCTTTTTCTTTATCTTTGAACCGGAACCTACTTGACTTTTATGCAACTTTCCCGCTATGTGATTTGTCGGTTTATTTCAGAGCTGAACCGTCCAAGACCTTTACAAACTCTATGGATAAGATTGTAAAGATACATTTGAAGGGAAAGTCCCGACCGGAACAGATTGCCTGGTTATTGGATCTTGTACAACAGGTATTTATCCATAAACCGGATGTGGAGGTGCATAAAACGGAGGTTTATTATTTCCCGGAAGAAACGGCTTTTTATCCGTATGCGGATTGTGAAGATTTATCTGTATTTTTGTCATGGCTGATATGCCGGTATGTGACAAGTGAAGTGCTGGTCTTGTATTATCCCACACATGTGGCTATTGCTGTAGAATGTTTTGAAGGGAGAGAGGTTTTTAAGTTCCGGAATAAAGAGTATCTGATTTGTGATCCCTCTTATCGGGGAGCTGTACCTGGTAAAATAATTCCTGCTTGTGCTTCCTTAAAGCCTGTCATTGTTTCATATTCCAAACAGAAAAGAGTAAAATGAAGAAGATTACTTTATTGTTTATTGTATTGTTTTACTTTAGGTTTCTGCCGCAGGGCATAGGGCAGAAGAGAATATCCGGGCGTTCTGTATCTGTGCAGTTCAGTATGGTTGAATCGCCTCTGACACCGGAGGGGGAAGGTAGTTCGTTAAAAGAACATTACGTGTCATCTTTGCAGATTGCCGATCTGGACTCTCTACCGGACGATGTTCCGATACGTCCTAATTCTGTTGCTGT
Organism: Parabacteroides johnsonii DSM 18315; assembly: GCF_025151045.1. Taxonomy (NCBI): domain Bacteria; kingdom Pseudomonadati; phylum Bacteroidota; class Bacteroidia; order Bacteroidales; family Tannerellaceae; genus Parabacteroides; species Parabacteroides johnsonii. The sequence goes on along the minus strand of NZ_CP102285.1, from coordinate 2,163,514 downwards.
TATAATAGGAGTTGAACAATATGATTTTATTCCGGTGGCACCTTATGCAGCCAGGGATGCTGAATTGGTTTCCCGCTATTTCAAAGCATTATTAGGCTTGGAGAGAGTGATTGTGCATAAAAATAAAGATGTGTCCGGTTTCTTTTTTGAGAATTTATTTAATGCGGAAGAGGGAGAATTAGCCCGGATAATCGAAAAAGGAAAGACGGATTTGTATGTTTATTATTCCGGTCATGGGATACCGGCCGCTGATGGAGGAGATGTTTATATGCTTCCGGTAGACAGTAAGATGCGGTTGATAGAGAAGCAGGGATATAGTCTGAATACATTATTCGAGCAGTTGGATAAATTGCAGGCAAAGAGTACGACAGTATTTATAGATGCCTGTTTCAGTGGGTTAGGTAAGTTTTCCCAATCGGGAACACCTTTAAATTTGATGCAGACTAAAGGGGTAAAGGTGCAACCTTTGCTTTATCAGCCGTGGCTTCTGAATTCTTCTTTCAGAGTATTCACGTCTTCATCTGTGGGGCAGGCGGCATTAGTATTGGATGAGGCACGTACTGGATTATTTACTTATTTTCTGGCAATGGGGTTACGGGGAAAAGCTGATCTGAATGGGGATGGGCATGTGACAGCTGGTGAATTATATCGGTATATTTATTCGAACGTCTCTGAAAATTCAAAGAAAATCTATCAGGAGCAGATTCCTTGTTTCTATGGAGACGATTCTTTTATCCTTTATTAGTGTTTCTTATTTTACATCAATAGAAATTAGTAAAGACTTTTTTAGCTTCGCGTGCAATAATTGCGAGGTTTTTATGTCACAAAAAGTCTGTTTGTCTCAAATAAAAGAGATAAGATTTTTATTGAACTAAAATAAGAAACAAATGGAAGATAATAGGAAGGTGTTATATGATATCGTTTATGAGAAAATGTTTACCGTGATGAACAATTATCATCCAGTTTCCGAAAGTCTTCGTGAGCTGATTTACGATAATAGCGCTCCCGTTCGATTTACAAAAGGAGAATTATTACTGACAGAAAATAGGGAGTGTAATGTACTGTTTTTCATTGCGGGTGGATTCTGTTCCTGTTTCTATAATAAAGATGGGAAAGAATGTATCATACGATTTGCCGGTGACGGGAATTTTTGTACGTCATGGCATAGCTTTTTGGGGAAACAACGTTCTTTGATTAATATTAAGGCTACGGAAGATACGACGGCTGTTTGTTTTAAGCGAGAACAGTTTGATAAACTGTGGGAAGAAAGTACTGAATTTGTCGCTGTTATTTGTAGAGTGCTTGAAATGTATGCCATTGAAAGTGAAGAAAAAACATTCAGGATGCGTAGTAACCAGGCCGAGGGGAGAGTCAGACATTGCATGGATACGCGTGAAATCCATTATTTGATGAAGCATGTTCCTCGTTATAATATCGCTTCTTATTTGAATATGACGCAAGAGACTTTTTCTAAGATATTTACTCAGTTAAATAAAGAGCAAAAGTAGAAGAACGATTAAACCAAAAAAGAGATTGTCTTGTTTAATCTTCAAATCAATATTGAAGAATAGACATGAAACGAAAGAATACGAATGTACTGCTGATTTTTGGGGTAGTGATTGCGATTATCCTGTTAATGATCTGGTTGTTCTTGGGAACTACATTGGAACAGGAGGCAAATCCAGAGACAGATCCGATGACTGTCGAACAAAATATCTGATCTTTAGGAACGCCATGCCCATGCAATTCCGATTCCATGCCCATCCGATTTTGGATACATGGGCATGAAATCGGAAACGCGTGGATTGGATTTTTAATATTGTCTTTCCAGAAGCCAAGCATCCTGGAAGTTAGGAGCATATTTTGCTTTGATTGCATCGCGGCTGTCAGCAGCATCGGCTTTGTCATTAAAGCTGGCAACGATCACACGAAGCATACCTTGTTCGTTTTCACCCAAAACAGCATTATATCCGTCGTTCTGCATACGCTCTTTCAAAGCGTAAGCATTGGTTTTGTTCTTGAAACTGCCGATAACAACACTATAACGTTTCAGTCTGCTTGCGTCTTCACCTTGTGCAGCATTAATTCTTTCTGCACGTGTGCTGACATTGGAAGTTCTCGGTTTAGAAACCGGAGTTACTTCTTCTACCACTTCCTCTTCTTCGACAACTTCGACCGGAGCTGTTGACTCTTTTTCTTTTGCTTGTTCGTAAGCAGCCTTATACGCACTCTGTTTAGGTTTACAAGAACCTAATGCTAAAACCATACATATGGAGGCTCCAAATAACCAAATCTTATTCATACTGTTCAGTTCTTAAATTAATGGGACAAAGATATAAATTATATTTTGTACTTTCGTGCCCAAAACACAATATATTATAAACTGCATGAATAAATCTATCGGAACAATGGTTATGGCAACATCCTTATTATTTGGTGCTTGTAATAGTAAGGATATAGACATTGAAGTAAAGGTGAAAGCGAAAGAAAACATGGAAAATGTGATCGGGCGTTCGGATATTAAAGTGAAAGACGGACGGATGACGCCGGAAGTGCTTTGGGCAATGGGACGTATCGGAGGGATGAATGTCTCTCCGGATGGACAGAAAGTTGTGTATACTGTAGCTTATTACAGCGTACCGGAAAACAGAAGCAATCGCGAAGTCTTTGTCATGAACGCAGACGGGACGGACAATAAGCAGATTACGAAAACGGCTTACTCCGAAAATGAAGCTGTCTGGATCAAAGGAGGAAAGAAAATCGCTTTCCTTTGCAATGAAAGCGGCAGCAGCCAGCTTTGGGAAATGAATCCGGATGGAAGCGACCGTAAACAGCTCTCTCGGTATGACGGAGATATCGAAGGTTTTGCCTTTTCTCCTGATGAAAAGAAAGTCCTGTTTATTTCACAGGTAAAGACAGTCAAGAGTACAGCAGATAAATATCCGGATTTGGATAAGGCTACCGGCATTATTGTTACGGACCTGATGTATAAACATTGGGATGAATGGGTAACAACAGCCCCGCACCCTTTTGTTGCCGATTTTGATGGCAAGGCTATCAGTAACCCTGTCGATATTATGGAAGGTGAACCGTTTGAAAGCCCGATGAAACCGTTCGGAGGAATCGAACAGCTGGCATGGAATACGACATCGGACAAGATCGCTTACACGAGTCGTAAAAAGACTGGAAAGGAATATGCGTTGTCTACCAATTCGGATATTTATGTATATGACTTGAATACGAAAGAGACGACCAATATCAGTGAAGGCATCATGGGGTATGACACGAATCCCCAATATTCTCCCGATGGCAAGTTTATCGCATGGCAGAGCATGGAGCGGGATGGCTATGAGTCAGACCAGAACCGTTTGATGGTCATGAACCTGGAAACAGGCGAAAAAATCTTCGCCAGCAAAGATTTTGACTCCAACGTAGACGGGTTTGTCTGGAGTGCAGATGCAAAGGCCCTTTATTTTACGGGGGTATGGCATGGCGAGTCTCAGGTATATAAGATTGATCTGAAAGATGGTAACAAAATCACGCCGCTTACTTCCGGAATGTACGATTATGCCGGTGTAGCCTTGTTAGGTGAAAATAAGTTGATTGTGCAGCGCCATTCTTTGAGCATGGGAGATGAAATCTATTCGATCGATTTGGCTGATAACAATAAAGTGGCCCAGTTGACAACGGAGAACAAGCAGATTTATGACCAGTTGGCAATTGGCAAGGTGGAAGGTCGTTGGATGAAAACGACAGATGGCAAACAGATGCTTACCTGGGTGATTTATCCCCCTCATTTCGATCCGAATAAGAAATATCCGACCTTGTTGTTCTGCGAAGGAGGTCCTCAAAGCCCGGTAAGCCAATTCTGGTCTTACCGTTGGAATATGCAGATTATGGCCGCTAATGATTATATCGTGGTTGCCCCGAACCGCCGCGGCCTTCCCGGCTTCGGTATGGAATGGAACGAACAGATCAGCGGCGACTATGGAGGCCAGTGCATGAAAGACTATTTTACAGCTATTGACGAGATGGCCAAAGAACCGTTTGTCGATAAGGATCGTCTGGGTTGCGTGGGGGCGAGCTTCGGAGGTTTCTCTGTTTATTGGCTGGCCGGTCACCACAACAAACGTTTCAAAGCCTTTATTGCACACGACGGTATTTTCAATATGGAAATGCAATATCTGGAAACAGAAGAAATGTGGTTTGCCAACTGGGATATGGGTGGCGCTTACTGGGAAAAGCAGAATGCGACGGCACAACGTACGTTTGCCAATTCCCCGCACTTGTTTGTTGATAAGTGGGATACTCCTATTCTCTGCATTCACGGTGAAAAGGATTATCGGATTTTGGCTAACCAGGGTATGGCAGCGTTTAATGCAGCCGTCCTTCGAGGTGTTCCGGCCGAGTTGTTGATCTATCCTGATGAAAACCATTGGGTGTTGAAACCTCAGAATGGAGTGCTTTGGCAGCGTACATTCTTCGAATGGCTGGATATGTGGTTGAAGAAATAAGGATTTATTCATAAAAGAGAAAACGCCGTTCTGAATTGTCCGGGACGGCGTTTCTTTATTTATACTAAGCAATTGTGATTCCTGGGTCCAGGTATACATCCTGTATGGTGTGCAGCAGTTCTACACCGTCTTTCATTGGACGTTGGAATGCTTTTCGCCCGCTGATCAACCCCATACCGCCTGCCCGCTTATTGACGACAGCCGTGTAGACCGCATCTTTCAAGTCGGAAGCTCCATGAGATTCACCGCCGGAGTTGATAAGACCGACACGCCCCATATAGTTGTTGGCAACCTGGTAGCGACAGAGGTCGATCGGGTGTTCTGTAGTCAGTTCGGTGTACATCTTCTGGTCGATCTTGCCGAATTTGACAGCCGTGAATCCCCCGTTGTTTTCCGGCAGTTTTTGTTTTATGATATCCGCTTTAATCGTAACACCCAAGTGGTTGGCTTGTCCCGTCAGGTCGGCTGCGGCATGATAGTCCACACCGTCTTTTTTGAATTCACTATTGCGCAGGTAGCACCATAAGATGGTGGCCATTCCCAATTCGTGTGCATATTCAAATGCCTCTGACACTTCGACCAACTGCCTTCTGCTTTCTTCCGAACCGAAGTAGATGGTGGCGCCTACGGCAGCCGCTCCCATATCCCAAGCTTCTTTTACGGAGCCGAACATGATCTGGTTGTATGAATTGGGATAAGTCAGTAATTCGTTATGATTCAGTTTGACCACAAACGGAATCTTATGTGCATATTTACGTGCTACGGAACCTAATATTCCGAACGTGGAAGCTACTCCGTTGCATCCTCCTTCAATGGCCAGCTTGACGATATTTTCCGGATCAAAATAGATCGGGTTCGGAGCGAAGGAAGCTCCCGCCGTATGTTCGATATCTTGGTCCACAGGCAGTATCGAAACATATCCCGTGTTTGCCAACCGTCCGCTTCCTAACAAGCGTTGCAGGTTGTTTAATGTTTGGATATTTCTATCCGAGTCGATCCAGATACTGTCGATGACAGATGGTGAAGGAATGTGTATAAGTGATTTATCGATCGTTTTACAAGTGTGTCCCAACAGAAACTCGCTTTGTTCGCCCAGTAGGCTGATAATCTTTGATGTGTCCATATTTATGAAAGTTTTTTAATATAACATGGAGAGCAAAGGATAGGTTTCATAGTTTTTATCAATTAATAGATAGAATAAATTTATGAGTTTTTGTAGAGCTTGTTTTAGAATGTTTCCCTACATTTGCAAAGAACAAATGACGAGTGTTACAACTATTTTAGATTATACAACCAATAAAAATTTTACAAAAATGAAAAAGAAATGGATTTGCACAGTATGCGGTTATGTACACGAAGGTGATGAAGCTCCTGAATTCTGTCCTCAATGCAAGCAGCCGAAGAGCAAATTTAAAGAAATGGTAGAAACGACCGGTGCACTGACTTTTGCCGATGAACACGTGATCGGTGTTGCTAAAGGTTGTGATGAAGAAATGATTAAAGACTTGAACGCACATTTCATGGGCGAATGTACCGAAGTAGGTATGTATTTGGCTATGAGTCGCCAGGCTGATCGTGAAGGCTATCCTGAAGTTGCGGAAGCATTCAAACGCTATGCTTGGGAAGAAGCTGAACACGCCGCTAAGTTTGCCGAACTGCTGGGCGATGTTGTTTGGGACACAAAAACAAACCTGGAAAAACGTAAAGATGCCGAATGTGGTGCTTGCGAAGATAAGAAACGTATTGCCACTCGTGCAAAACAATTAAACCTGGACGCTATCCACGACACAGTTCACGAAATGTGCAAGGATGAAGCTCGCCACGGTAAAGGATTTGAAGGTTTATACAACCGTTATTTCAAATAATTCGCAAATTCGTTAACAGGAAAGGGTATTCTTTTTTAGGAGAATGCCCTTTTTTATTAAGAAAAATGCTCTTTGGAGGACAACGGAATTAAATTTTCCCTACATTTGTACTCGCAAATGACGACCTAAGGAAAGCTGCCAGAGTGGTCGAATGGGCCGCACTCGAAATGCGGTGTACGGGTAACTGTACCGGGGGTTCGAATCCCTCGCTTTCCGCAGAAAAGAGGATGTGTCACCAAATACTATGGCACACCCTCTTTTTTTATGTCGTCACTGACTTTAGTGCCGATATGGAATTGACAACTGCACACATACAATTCATCAAAGAACATGCCGCAGACGACTTGGCCCGCTTGCTGCTTTCTGCCGCCAAATATCCCGGAATGGATATTCCCTTTTTGGTCGATCAGATTGCGGCCAGGAGACAGATTCGGGAAAAATTGCCGTCGTGGTATGAGAACGGACAATTAATTTTTCCGGCTAAGATTGCTGCGGAGCAATGTTCTTCCGAACAGACGGCTGCTTATAAGCAGGAGCTGATTGGTGAAAGTTGGACAGTTTGCGACCTGACAGGAGGACTGGGGATCGATAGCTATTTCCTTTCCCTCAAGGCGAAACATTTGACTTATATAGAACGTTTTCCTGCTTATTGTGAAGCTGCGAAACACAACTTCTCCGTCTTGGGTGCCAACAACATAACGGTTGTAAATGCTGATACCGCCCAAGCCGTCGATACCCTTCCGGAGGTCGATGCTTTTTATATCGACCCTGCACGCCGGGGAGAATCCAACAAGCGGGTTTTCGCTTTGCAAGATTGCGAACCCGATCTGCCCGGACTGTTACCGGAGCTTCTGAAACGCTCTCCATGCCTCATCGCAAAGCTCTCGCCGATGGCGGATATACAAATGACTTTGGAACTGTTGCCGGGGACGACATCCGTGCATGTCCTTTCTGTTAGGAATGAATGCAAGGAACTGCTTTTCGTGACGGAGCGTGAGGCGGATGGCAGGGAACCGTCGATCCGGTGCATTAATTTCGGACCGGACGGAATGCAATCTTTCTCTTTTACATTAGAAGAGGAACGTAATGCTGTATTGGTTCCGGTCAGTCAGGTCGGTGCTTATTTATATGAACCGAATACTTCGGTTTTAAAAGCCGGTGCATTCAAGCAGGTAGCTGTCCGGACGGGAGTAAAGAAGTTGCAAGTGAGTAGCCATCTATATACATCTGACCAATTGTTGCCCGACTTTCCCGGCCGCAGATTCCGGGTGGACGAAGTGCTGCCTTTTGCTGGAAAACTGTGTAAAGGACTTTCAAAAACAATCCCTCAGGCAAATATAACCGTGCGCAATTTCCCTCTTTCCGTAGAAGATTTGCGCAAGCGGACGAAGATTGCCGATGGTGGGCACGTCTATCTCTTTGCAACCACTCTGGCAGATGGAGAAAAGGTGTTGGTCAGATGCTCCAAAGCCTGATCAGGTGAATAACATTAGTACCAACTGAGCCGAAATCACACGGATAAACATCGAGAGCGGATAAACAGTGGCATAAGAAACGGAAGGCTCGTCGCCATCGACAGTCGTGTTGGCATAGTTTAATGCCATCGGGTTTGCCATACTTCCGCAGAGCATCCCCACGTTGTGTGCATAGTCGAGTTTGAAGAATTGCGAAGCGATGAAACCAACAATCAGCACCGGAACGATCGTCAGCAGGAACCCAAGTCCGATCCAAAGCAATCCTTCTGTCCGGAAAACTGTTTCGAAGAAATGTGCACCCGAATCGATTCCCAATCCCGCCAGATAAATAATGATCCCCAATTGACGGAGCATCAGGTTGGCACTCATCGTTGTGTAGGTTGTCAGGTGGAAACGCGGACCGAATGCACCCATCAGGATTCCGACGATGATCGGACCTCCGGCAATCCCCAATTTGACCGGTGTGCTCATTCCCGGCAGTGTGATCGGTAATGCCCCCAACAGCATCCCCAATGAGATGCCGATAAAGACAGCCAAGAGGTTTGGATTGTTCAACCGTTTGATTTCGTCTCCTAAAATCTTTCCGACTGTGTTTACCGAATTCGCTTCTCCCACGATTGTCAGCCGGTCGCCGATTTGCAGGCGCAGGTCAGGAGAGGCCAACAGGTCTATACCGGCACGATTCACGCGCGTAATATTGATACCGTAGAGGTTACGGAGACGGAGAGAACCTAATTTTACCCCGTTCACCCGGTTGCGTGTCACCGCGATGCGGCGCGAGATCAGTTGGCTGTCGATGGCATTCCAATCGATATCTGCTTTGTTCCAGTCCACATTCTCTTGCTCGCCGAAGAGGACTTTAATATTTTCGACATCCGATTTGACAGAGATAATCAAAAGGTGATCATGCTCATGAAGCAAGGTGTCCGAAGTAGGGATGCTCACTTTCCCGTTTCTCCATACGCGTGAGATAACGAAATGCTTTTCCGTCAGCTTCATCACGTCCTTGATGCTCTTCTCGTAGATCGCCGGATTGCTTACGTGGAACTCGGCGACATAGGTAGTCATGTCGCGTTGTTCTTTTTGGTCTTTCTGTTTCTTGTCGGTAAACAGAGCTTTCAGTATGATAATCGCCAAGATCACGCCCACTACACCGAGCGGATAAGCGACGGCACATGCTAAAGCCATGTCTGTCACCCCTTTGGTGTTGGTTGGATCTATCTGTAACAAAGCTTGTTGAGCGGCTCCCAAAGCAGGTGTGTTGGTAACGGCCCCGCAAAGTAAACCGACCATATTGGAAAGGGAAATTCCTGTTGTCCAGTGCAACCCGACCGTCATAACCAGACCGAGCAGGATCACGCCCAACCCCATCATATTCATAGCTACACCTCCTTTTTTCAGTGAAGAGAAAAAACCGGGGCCAACCTGTAATCCTAATGCATAAACGAAAAGAATCAGGCCGAAACTTTGCGCAAAATAAAGCATATCCTTATTCACGACGATCCCTAAGTGTCCCGCTAAGATACCGGCAAAAAATACGAATGTGATACCCAGTGATATGCCGAATATCTTGATCCGCCCCAAATATAATCCGAGTGCAGAGACCAGCGAAATAATGATAACTGCTTGAACCATAGTAGGCTCTAAAAAAGCCTCTTGTAACCAATTCATACGTTCCGTTTCATTTATTGAGAGGGCAAAGATAGACAATAAATTCGGATATTGCCGTTTGTATGTCTATGTGCTTGACCATACAGGATATGTTTCCACGGCAAATATTCCTTTTGCTGTCATCGAATGATGTTCTGCCGGCTTATGACGAGGTGTCATTTTGTTCGTGAAAAAAGGGGAACGTAGTGCATTTTGTTGTGTTAAAAAATATTACCCGCTATACTAATTCCAAATATATGCACTACTAATCCTATTTTCATGGGCGGGTAGTGACATTTTGATAAATTGGCAAATCGTGGTTGAATGGCTCCCCGGATCGTGTTTGCGGTTCGGGGAGTTTTTCAAAAGCCTAACATGGCAGCAGGAGGTATGTTCAATATTTGGCAAAGCAATCTCGCTATCTTTAAAGTCGGTTCTGAACGTCCGGAAACAAAATCATTCACTCGTGAAGGGCTTATTCCGATCTCCCCGGCAAGCTGTTTTTGGCTCATCCCTTTTTCTTCAAGGGAAAGCTCGATCAGTTCAGCGATTGTTGGTTTTTTTATAGGGAAGTGTTCCTTCTCGTATGCGATTACTATATCGGACATGACGGTGAGCTCCACTGCATTCTTATCGTTTGTAGGAATATTGTCATTGACCAAAGGCAGAAGTTCTTCCACTCTTGCCAACGCAAATTCATATTGTTCTTTTGTTATTTTATTCATAACTAATCCCCCAAAGCTATGTGTGATTTTCATGACTTCTGTTTTATAGAGTTTTCTCAGTTCCTTAGGTGATACAATTCTTATTATCCTTTTTTGGTACAAATATACGAGTCGGTTTAGAAATATAGAATTTATTCGAGACAATATTTAACAAAATGGATTTATCGATTCTTTAATCGTGTTTTTGTGGTCCGGATATTTTTTATTTGAGCTAAATATAGCTTTGTTTCTATAAATTCCCTACTTTTGTGACAATTCCAAGTAGTAGCCTCGGTGGAGGTTGGAACGGAAGGACTTACTGAAAAAGCGAAAAGCGTTTACGATATTATTCCTAATCTAAAGAATCGCCAATTTTTTGTTATGCAGGAATAATAAACAATAAATGCTTGTGCTCTGCTGTATATTCCCTTGTTATGTACAAAGATTATTACAGTTATAGAGCGCAGGCTGTTGTTTTATTATTTGCATAACGGGTGTTTGGCGATACCTTTAGATTAGATAATAAAGTGACAGTTCCTGCGCTTTTCTTATTTTATAATCTTACAAAGTGAATGCCGAACGGAGGGGGACAGGGAGGCGGAGGTTAGGGGTATGAAAAAAACGTTACAGGTCATATTGCTCGTTTTATTAGCTTGTTTGGGTAGTATAAATGAAGTGAGGAGTGAATTGCTTGATCCAGAATTAAAGATGCAACATCCCGAAATCAAATATCTTAATTTTGGCTTTGATTATGATTTAACGTTGCAGGGAGTCAAAGCTGAAATCTCTTGCGAAGACGGAGTTTTGCGCTGGATATTTACTATTCCTGATCTTATCCAGACAAAATCTCTTGCATCTTTAAGTTTTACTTGTGAGGGAGACAATATTCCCATTTCTGTAAATAAACTCTATAGGAAACAACAGGGAGATGTGTATAAATATGATATCCAGTTAGTTTATGATGGTATCGACTTGGGGTTGAAGGATATTAAAGGTGTCTCTAAGATAGTAATAAAACAAGAAAGCAATGACACTTACCGATCTGCGACATCGGAATTTCAAATAAATTTTGATCAAACACACAAATTTGCTGTTCAAATTGTTCCTTGGAATGCTCAAGAGGGAAGTGTACATTGTTATGATGTGAACAATAAATATTATATGTTACAAGGTTCAATTGGATATTTTTTGGATAGTAACTATGGGGAAGGATCTCAATTTAAATTTACTTTTTCGTCTAAACAGGGTTTCCATATTAAAGATGTTAAAGTTAATGGAATTAGTCAAGGATCTATAAATTATTATGTTACAGAATATAGCCAACAGAAGAATTTTTTGATTGAAGTTATTTGGGAGAAAGATTCCGACGATCCTTATATAGAGGTTTTATACAAAGAGGAGAGAGGAACAATAATGGTCAATGATGTGGAAGTAAAGAATGGGCAGAAAGTATCTATAGAGAAAGGTTGTTCTGTTTCTGTTAGAGTTGTACCTAAAGATGGCAGTTGTCGTGGTTGGGTAAAACTTACTCCACAAAGAGAAATTTCAACCATGACAATGGCTGGTAGTAGAACTGATCCTGTTATTTATAAGTTTGATGATTTTGTTGAAAATATGACTTTCGATTATTTGTTTTATCAACTTTACGATGCCAATATAAAAGTTAGTGATGGAGGAGCTTATGATAGTCATAATTGGGTGAAAATTGATGGGAATTGGGTATATCCGGATCCATCGGACCTGCAGACGGTGATTCTTCGTCGTATGACAGGTATTGAAATGGAGTTCTCAAATCAGGAAGGATATTATTTGAAACGGGTTTTGATTGATGGTGCCGATAAGATTACTGAGATTAGTGAGAACAAATTAGTCCTATCTGATCCTCCGAGTGATATTAAAGTTGAATATGCTAAAACTCTTTCTGTTTCGGTTTCTTATAATGAAGGTGGAGCGGTAATGGTGAATGACAAGTCTGTCACATCTGGAAATTCTGTAGCTGTGGATGCTTCAACGGATGTGAAAGTTATGATAACCCCAAATAATGGTTATCACATTAAGCAAGTAAAATTAGGTACAACGGATGTGACTGATCTGGTTCGTGATAACCTATTGACTATTTCTTCTATTTCGGAAAATTCGAATGTGACAGTCATATTTGAAAAGGATGCTCCCGTAATTTATTCAGTAAAGGTTACTTGTTCAAATGGTGGGAGTGTAAAGGTAAACGGCCAATCTGTTACATCCGGAAATTCAATATCCGTGAATGCTTTATCTGATGTCAAAGTGACGATAATACCGGATAAAGGTTATCACTTGAAGTCAATGAAATTGGGAAGTACAGATGTGACAAATCAGATTCAAGATAATGTTTTTACGATTTCTGCTGTTTCTGCGAATGAAGAGATAACGGTTACGTTTGAAAAAGACCTTTATGCAGTAAAGGTGACTTATTCAGCAGGAGGAACTGTGAGATTGAATGATCGGTCTGTTACATCTGGAAGTCCAATATCTGTGGATGCTTTGACTGATGTCAAAATTTCAATAATACCGAATGCTGGTTATCATCTTAAACAAGTAAAAATTGGGGCTGTAGATGATGTTACTGATCAGGTAAATAATAATGTATTGACTATTCCTGCTATTTTAGAAAATAAGGAAGTGACAGTTGTATTTGAAAAGAATGCGGCTACCAGTTTTACTTTTCGAGTTAATGCTTCAGAAGGTGGAAAAGTTAAAGTTGATGGTAAAACAGTAGAAAATGGAAGTTCGGTGACTGTTCCGGTTACAGGAACGAAACTGGAGTTTTTGCCGGATAATAAATATCGTGTGGCTAAAGTACTGCTTGGCTCGAAAGATATAACCGACGAAATAGTTGACAATGTATATAATGTTACTTCTGTCTCTTCCAATATGTCGCTTTCTGTGACGTTTGAAAAGATCCCTACATACAAGTTGAATATAAATATGACAGGAGGAACTGGTAGTATAAAGATTGGGGATAAAACAGTAACGCAGTCAGATTTAATATCAAATTTGCAGGAAGGAACAATGCTTAGTCTCAATTTTTTGCCGGATAATTATTATGAAGTAAAAAGAGTAATTCTTGGAGGAAGTGACATTTCCTCACAAATAAGGAATGGGTATTATGAAATCCAATCCATAGAATCTGATTTGACATTATCAGTAGAATATCAAAGGAAGTCTTATACTTTGACATTGAGTACAATTCAAGGTATTGAAAAAATATATGTGAATCAAAAGGAGTATAAGGATGTCACTCAAATCGAGTTGCTTTCTGGAGAGGCTACAATTTCTGTTTATTCGAATGAACTATATTACATTGGGCAAGTCCTTTTAAGTGGTAAAGTAATTTATGATGATAATAATAATGCCACATCTGCTCATACAGGAAACTTAAAGATAGATATGAATGGGAATAAAGATTTGACTGTTGTTCTGACCTTACGCGAAAAAAGGCAGTTATCGGTAAAGGTAACAAAAGCAGGGACTTTGAATTCATTGTTATCAGAAAATGACAAGCTGTTAGTAACACACCTTATAGTTGAGGGTGATATAGATCAGCGGGATTTTGAAGTTATGAATCAAATGGGATCGCTTTTGGAATTGGATTTAAAGAATACGACTGTCGTAAAATATGGCATTCATTCGGCAAATACAATACCGGATAAGGCTTTTAATTGTAATCAGAAAATTCAATCCATGTATTTGCCAAAGTCAATAGAAGCAATTGGAAATCAGTCTTTTTATGGTTCTGTTATTTCGACATTCCCATCTCTTAATATAGAAATATATGAATATAAATATTTGAAAAAAATTGGAGAAGAGGCTTTTAAAAATTGTAGTCATCTAATTAATGGACCGAGACTTATGTCTGTAGAGCTGATTGAAAAAGGTGCTTTTGAAAATTGTTCAAATATGTATGGAGTCGGAATTTTGCAGAAAGTAAAAGAGATAAAAAATTCTGCTTTTAAAAACTGTGTCAAATGTAGTATACAGTTTACTTCAGGGTCTAATATCGCATGTTTGGAAAAAGTGGGGGATTATGCTTTTGAAAATATGAAAGCTGTTTATTTTGATGATGTCGAGAATTTATCTTATATTGGGTATCAAGCGTTGAAAGGTTGCCAAAATACGTCTTTTAATTTTAGTGATTGCCTAAGTTTGACTGAATTACCCAGTTTTGAAAACTGTTCGAATATGCAATCTATTGTATTCCCTCCTAAAGTTAAGCGAGTTTACTCAAATTCTTTTATTGGATGTAGTTCTCTGCAATCGGTACACATGGCAGGGGATATTTCAATAATAGAAGAGTATGCTTTTAAAGATTGTCCTGCTATAGATTATGTGTATTTGTCCTCAGAAGAGGTTCCACAGGTGTCGTTAAATAGTTTTTGCAATTCTGTTTATCAGTCTGCAAGGTTGTTTGTACCTGTAAACCGTTTGCAATTTTATAAAGAGGATGCCGTTTGGGGCAAATTTAAAAATATACGAACTCATGGAATTGTAACTAACTATGTAATCGAAATATTATTGTCGGAAGGAGGTACTGTCGGAACTCGACAAGACGAAGAAGATTGGGTGTATTGTTATTATGGTTATATGAAAAGGACGGAATCTTCTCGTATATATTTTCATGTCCGACCGGAACGGGGTTTTATAATAGAATCCGTTATTTTGAATGATGCAGATATAACAAATACATTGGATGAAAATAATCAGTTTGTACTTCCTTATTTAATGGAAAATGTTTATTTGTCTGTCAAATTCAAAAAAGAATCTGATCCCACCAGCATCGACCAACTGCCAAACACCACCAAACGCGTTTACCGTTCCGCCCCCAGACGCTTGGCTCTATCCGGTTTTGAAGCCGGTGTTCCGGTGTATGTCTATGATGGCAACGGGCGGCTTGTCGTTTTGAAAACGATCCGGGATAGTGTGGAGGTTGTGGATGTGCCTTCCGATGGACTTTACTTCGTTCGCATAGGAAAGGAATCGTTTAAGGTGATTTTGTAAAAAGGTAAATAGCCGGATTGTAAAGGGTATATCTGAAGGAAGGTCTGTCACTTTCGGATATACCCTTTGTTTTTTCTGTTTGAAAAAGTAGGGAAGGATAATGCTTTTTTCGTATGTTTGTATTGGCTATAATGATGGATAAATAGTAGTATAATAAAAGTAAAAAGTATGCCAGAAATATGTCGTTTTTTTGGAATCATCATAGCAATGTTTGCCGATGACCATAACCCTCCGCATTTCCATATCCGATATGGAGATTATCAGGCTATAGTGACGATTGAAAAAGGAGTGGTGAAAGGAGAAATTCCCAGTAGTGTCTTAAAGCAGGTTTTTCGTTGGATGGAATTGCATAAGGAAGAGTTGATGATGAATTGGGTGCGCTTGCAAAACGGCGAAGAAGTTCATAAAATAAATCCTTTAATATAAAAAGTCATGGAAGAAGATATAGATTTGATAAGAGTGACGAATGTAGATTA
This sequence comes from Parabacteroides johnsonii DSM 18315, assembly GCF_025151045.1. Lineage (NCBI taxonomy): Bacteria > Pseudomonadati > Bacteroidota > Bacteroidia > Bacteroidales > Tannerellaceae > Parabacteroides > Parabacteroides johnsonii. Next base: position 2,147,796 of record NZ_CP102285.1, on the reverse strand, counting down.
TGTAGAAGGCTATACGATGGATTTGGAGTTCAGCAACGGGAAAACCAAAAGGATAGATTTCCTGCCTTTGCTCAACGGGAAAATATTTGAGCCTTTGAAAGACATGAAGAATTTCATCCAGTTTGGGCTGACGCATTGGACGATCGAATGGTTCAACGGTGCTGACTTCGCTCCCGATTATTTGTATAAGCAGGGAATTGAGATATAACCCTTTGCTGTTATGTCATTGAAAATAATCCATACCGCCGACTGGCATCTCGGACAAACCTTTTTCGGGTATGACCGCGATGATGAGCATGAGGCATTTCTTTCGTGGTTGACTGACCTGTTGGTGCAACGGCAGACCGATGTCCTGCTGATTGCAGGCGATGTCTTCGATGTTGCCAATCCATCAGCAGCCGCCCAACGTCGTTTTTTCCGGTTTTTGCGGGAAGCGAATCGGCGTAATCCTCATTTGCAGATCGTGGTTATCGCAGGCAATCATGATTCGGCAGCTCGTTTGGAGGCGCCGATACCTTTGTTGGAAGAACTGAATACGTCGATTGTCGGGATTGTCCCGCGAACGGACCTGTGCAAGATCGATTTCGATTCACTTCTGATCCCCTTATATAATAAGGAGGGGAAACGGGAGGCACTTTGCTTGGCTGTTCCCTATCTTCGCCAGGGAGATTACCCCGCTTCGGAGGAAAGGAAAGATACTTATGTGGAAGGGGTTACCCGAATGTACCGCGGGCTCTATGACTATGCCGATAGTCAGAGGCAGCCGGGCGAGGTACTCCTTGCGATGGGACACCTGCATGCGACCGGTGCCGAACTGTCGGAAGATGACCGGAGCGAACGGACTATCATGGGAGGGCTTGAATCGATATCGGTAGAAGCCTTTAACGAGGACTTGGCCTATACGGCTCTCGGGCATATCCACAAGGCACAACGGGTAGGAGGGCGTGAGCATGTACGCTATGCAGGTAGTCCGCTTCCGATGTCTTTCTCTGAACAGCATTATCACCATCAGGTTGTTGCCTTTACCCTCAAAAACGGATGCCTGTCGGATCTCGAAGCAGTGCCCATCCCACTCCGGACCGCCCTGCATCGGATTCCGGCGGAACCGGCATTGCCTGCCGAAGTCCTTTTGCAGCTTTCTGACCTGCCGTTGGCGGAAGAGGGAGCCGACCGCAGCCTATGGCCTTATCTGGAAGTACAGGTGCTGCTGACGGAGCCAGACCCGGGTTTCCGGCATCGGGTAGAGGAGGTGCTGGCGGATAAGGCTGTACGCCTGACTTCTATCATCCCTTCTTATCCGAAAAAGGAGGGAGAGGAAGATTCTCGTCCTTTGTCTTATACGGATTTGCAAAAGATCGCTCCGCTGGATATGCTTCGCCATACTTTTACGAACCGTTTCGGGGGAGATTTGCCGGAAGAGTTGGAGAAGATGTTTAACGATGTAATACGGGAGGTTTCCCTATGAAGATATTAGCGATACGAGGTCGTAACCTGGCCTCGCTGGAAGGTGATTTTGAAATAGACTTTACAGTAGAGCCGTTGCTCTCGGCCGGGATCTTTGCCATTTCCGGACCTACGGGAGCTGGCAAGTCCACGCTTTTGGATGCGATGTGCTTGGCTCTGTTCGCCCGTACGCCTCGTACCGATCAAGCAAAAGAAAATAATGTCAAGCTTCAGGATGTCAGTAATGAACAACTGTCGCAGAGCGATCCCCGTTTCTTGCTGCGGCGGGGGACGGCTTCTGGTTTTGCAGAGGTGGATTTCATGGCCTTGAACGGACACCGCTACCGGACACGCTGGTCGGTGGCGCGGGCGCGTGACAAGGAAAACGGACGGTTGCAGAATCCGCGTCTGGCGTTGTACAACCTCGACAAGGAGGAGGAAGAGCAGGGGACGCGTTCCGATCTGCAAGCCCGTATCATCGAACTGATCGGCCTGACCTTCGAACAGTTTACGCGTTCCGTATTGCTGGCGCAGAACGATTTTTCCACTTTCTTGAAAGCCGAGCAGGGAGAAAAAGCCTCCTTGTTGGAGAAGTTGACCGGAACCGAGCTTTATTCTGCTATTTCCCGCCAGATATTTGAAAGAAATGCGCGGGCGAAAGATGCCTTCGACTTGATCCAATCACGCATACAAGGCATTGAGCTATTGACGGATGAGGAAGAAAACGACTTGCGCACTCGTCTTGCCCAAGCGGAGAAAGAATCGCAGCGGATCGAGAAAGCGAAAGCGGAGCAGCAGGCTCTTCAAGAGGCTGTCCGCTCTGTCGAACAGCAGATTTCTGTCCGCCGGAGGCAGCAAAAAGAGGCTGCCGACAAGTTGGTGCACGCAACGGAATTGTTGTTGGTTGCTCGCCGTGAATACGAAAAGGGAGTGGAGGAGCAGCAACAGTCCGAAGCTCGTTTTAAATCTCTTCAACAGGAGATATTGCAGGCGCGTAAACTGGATATCCAGTTGGATACGGCCATCCGCGACTTGTCACATTCGGAGCAGCAGTTGAAGAATGTTACGCTTCGGAAGGAAGATGCCGAAAAGAAATATCAGGCTGCCGTCCTCCGTCAAAAGCAGGGGGCGGAGGAGATGGTCCGTCTGGCTGCTTGGCGCGAGCGTTATAAGAAGAAGGAACGTATTGCGGAGCAGCTTTCAGCCTTGTTGTTGCACTTGGATGCAGCATCGGTCGCCCGTTCGGGGATGGAAGCGGCCACTCGTTCGATCGAAACGCTCCAGCAGGAGGTTGTGGCGTTGAATAAACAACTTGCCGCTCTGCAACAGGCGAATGCAAACAAACAGCAGGCGTTGAAACGGGCGGAAGAGGAGTATCGGAACCTGGAAGAAGAACTGAAAGCTGTCGATGCACCGGCTTTAGACAAACAGATTGAGAAACTTCGCCAGGAACGAGAACAATTGCTTATCGAACAGGCACGCTTGGAGGCTTCCGGCAACATAAAGGATTTGCGCGGCAGGTTACAGGAAGGGCAACCCTGTCCGGTTTGCGGGAGTACACATCATCCTTTTGCCCATCAGGCACCCGTCGCCCCTGTTTCTGCCCTCACCCTTCAATTGCAGGCTTTATCGGATAAAAAAGAAACCTACATCGCCCATACTCGCCATCTTGCCCGTCTGCAACAGCAGTTGCTTCAACTCCATAAAGAACTTGCAGATAGCGAGGCTGCCTGTAAGGAGATGATCGGCAAGCAACAACTCGCCGCCAGCCGGCAAGAGAGGGAAGAAGTCACTATAAAAGAACAATCCGACCAGTTGGCTCAGTCCCTTTCGGCTGCCGACCTCTTGTTCGGCAATAGCGAATGGCAGAAAGCATGGTTGCAGAATCCGGAAGCCTTTCGTAAAACATTGACAGACTTTGCCCGTCAGTGGCAGGAAAATACCGAGAAACTTCATCAGTTGGAACGGCAGGAGAGCGCCCAAAAAGCCGAATGCGAATCTCTTGCTTCTTTTCTTCCTTCTCTCGAAAAGCAAGCGGAAGAAGCCGGACAGTTCCACGAAAAGAACCATATCGCTTTTTCCTCTTTACAGGCGCAGCGAAAGAAACTACTCGACGGCCGCCCCGCAGATAGTGTGGAGCAGGAGTACACCCGGCGAATGGAAGAACTGAAGGAACGTCTGAAAAAACTGTCGGCTACCCAGACCGAGCAATCCGGCATCGCCGACCAGACGCGTGGCATTGCCGACCAGATCGCAAAGGACTTGGATGAAGCTTCTGCCGACCTACTCCGGAGAAAGGTGGCTTTAGATAAATGGACTGCCGGCTACTTGGCTTCTTCTGATGGACAGCCACTCGAAGCAACCCTGCTCCGCTTTACGCAGGAAAAGACGGAACTTGCTTTCCGGCTTCGTACCCAGACGGAGAACAAGGCGAAAGTTTCCGGTCTACAGGAAGAATTGAATGTCCGGCGTACGGAAAGCGAACGTTGGGCGAAGCTGAACGAATTGGCCGGTTCTGCCGATGGCGCCAAGTTCCGTCGCATAGCGCAAGGATATACGCTTGATATTCTGTTGAACTATGCCAATGTGCAATTGCGTTGCTTGACAAGGCGTTATCGGCTGGAACGGGTTCCCGAAACGCTTGCCTTGCAGGTGATCGACCGGGATATGTGTGATGAGGTGCGTACCGTTCATAGCCTTTCGGGGGGCGAATCGTTCCTTGTTTCGCTGGCACTTGCGCTCGGTTTGTCTTCTCTTTCATCCAACCGGATGAGGGTCGAAAGCCTTTTTATCGACGAAGGTTTCGGGTCCTTGGATGCCGAGACGCTTCGTGTGGCGATGGATGCTTTGGAAAGTTTGCGGACGCAGGGACGCAAGATCGGTGTCATCTCGCATGTGCAGGAAATGACTGAGCGCATCCCCGTCCGCATCTGTGTGAACCGCGCCGGCAATGGACGCAGCTTTCTTGAAGTTTTGTAAAGTTCCAAAATCCCTTGTCCCCACGCTTGATGCGGGGCCGCAAAAGAACAGGCTTTATAAGGTTCGGTTCTCATGCGATCCCGCGTCAAGCGCGAGAATAGGGCTTTCGCCTTTACATATCTTCGACAATAATCCTAAAGCCGACGTTCATCGGTCGTTGCCAAGGCAGGTAGGCTTTACGGACGGCAGATGTGGAGTATTTAGGACGTTCACGCCAAGAGCCGCCACGTACGACTTTCTTTTCGGCAGTCTCTTTGTTTGCCTTTTCTTTTAAAGGATAAGGAATGTAATCGGAGGCCGTCCATTCCGCCACGTTTCCGTTCATGTCGTACAATCCCCAGGGATTGGGGCGGTAAGAGGCGACGGGGCCACTGATCAGTTGATGGTCGTTTACGTTCAGGACTTTCGGCAAGAAATCCCAGAACTTGCGCATGGGATCGTTTGCCCGCATCGGCTTCGGATCTACACCCGTTACCGCCAGATCGACAGTCGTACTGTCTGCCAAGTTCTCGAAAGAGCCGAAGTCGCTGCTCGTCGATCCGAACCAGAAATCATCTGCACTTCCTGCACGTGCCGCCCATTCCCATTGTGTTTCGGTAGGAAGGGAAGTGTTGCAGCCCGACATCTTGCCGAGTTTTTGACAGAAAGCGTTCGCCTCGTCCCAACTGACGCGCACGACTGGCTGTTCGGGTTGGTTGGCCGCATAGCCGGGAGTCGTATGGTCCTTCCAGGTCTGCCCGATGTATCGGCTGTCGTGTTCCGGGAAAAGTGCACGGAACTGTTCGTTCGTGATTTCGGTCGTACTCATCCAGAACCCCTCCTTTACATTTGCCTTAAATGCAGGCGAAGCGGAAGGCGTCCGGTTGTTGCCCATCACAAAGCTACCGGCGGGAATCCATACCAAATCGATATGGACATCCGGAGTGATACTGAGGCGGCGAGTCGTTTCGCCTTTGGCTGCTTGCCGGGTAGTCGCCGTCTGCGTGTCGAACGGGAATCCCTTTACTTTGATTGGGCGGATCGGTTTGGCCGGTTCTTTTATTTCGACTGTCTCTCCGGTCGTCGCTCCGGTAATACCGTCTGCTTTTTTGTTTTCTTTCAGCCAGTTGGCATAGTCGGCGATCTCTTTTTGCCAGTCTACCCGTACTCCGCTGTATTTCTCGGCCAGTTCCATACGACGTTCCACCTGGTTCTTCGGTGATTGAGGCTTTAGGTCGATTTGGGTGAAAGCCCCGTTGTAAGGCGCATTGAGGTCGATCCAGGTATAGAGTGTCCGCATATCTTCCTCTGGAACCTTTACACTGTGGTGTCCGGCTTGCAAGATGCGGATCAGTTCGCTATTGCTCGCGTGGAACTCGGCCGGTTTGAGGACGTAGATATCTGATTCCGGTCCCTGACGGTACACGTACGGATGCAGGTTCAGATAGCTCTGGTCATACTGTTTGTTGATTTTCGTCAATATACCTCTCTTATAAGTGACCATCTGATCCTTTCGGAAGTCCGGTTCGGCATTTTTCCCGTTGTGGCAAGAGACGCAGTTACGGTCCAGTACCGGTTGTACTTCCAGACGGAAAGTGAACGGACGGACACCTCCTTCCGGTGTCTCGAGCCGGCGTGCCTGCTTGGCCGAAGCAATCGTGCGTTTAGGAATGGGTATGCTGTTCTGGTCCTCATGGCAACCGACACAAGAGACGATCTCGCCCGGCATACCCGTCAACCAGCTACGCATCCACTGGATAGCAGCCCCGTCTTTATCCAACGGCTGGATGGAAACCGGCGTGTTGGCTGGAATGGTGAACAGTGCGGAACCGTCTTCCTCGACCGGGACCGTTCCGAGCACGCGCTTGATATCCCATCCGCTTTGTATTCCCTGTGCATCATGGTCGGAAGGAGCTAAGATATAGGCGTACTCATAGGCGAAGATACGGAGTGCCTTGATCGTACCTCGGGGAACACCCTGCGTACCTTCACCTTCATAAATATCTTGGATAAAGACCGTAGCCTCTTTGCTATCCGGCTTGATCTTCGAAGGGATGACAGGAGGTGTTTCACGTTTTACCAGCGGGATGGGAGCAGTCAGGCCTTCTCCTTCCTTCTCGGTGATGAGTGTCAGGTTATCGAAAACGTCAACCAGGTAAATTCCCCACAGGGCATCCTTATCCGGTTTGCAGGCAACTAAAAAATACTTTTCGCTGAGCGGGAACGGCTTCATGAACTGAGGCCAGACACCTTCCACCAATTCGTCTTTGATGATCGGGACGATCGGACGGTCTTTGAACGGCAGTTCTTGTATCATCCCTTTTTCCTCTTTCCGGCTTTTGGCAGGATCGAAGATGACGAGCCGTCCCGAACGTGCCGTCCCGTGATGGCCGGAGATAATGCCGATGAAGCGGCTGCTGTGCTTGGAGAGCGGTTTCATGTCGAACGTGCTGTTCGGAAAGTAGGAGCCGCTGCCGTAGAGTGCTTTGTTTTCCGTCCCATCAGGGTTCATGTGCATCACGATACGGGAGAAATAGTGTGTCAGATCCGTATATTCCCAGCGGGTGTACATAATGCGTCCGTTCGGAATCACGATAGGCGACCAGTTGCCATCCTGGTCGAAGGTGAGGCGGCGTAAAGCACGCGTCTCGGGATCAAAGGAGATAAGGTTGGCTACCACATCGTCGCCATGCACGCAAGGAACGCCGTTGTAACCGATATTGGTCGTTGCCACCACTTTCCCGTCCGGCAGATAATTGGCATCGCAAAACTCTAAATCCGGCTCATCGACGGTGATCTTCTGGTGGAGACCGCTTCCGTCCGTTTTTATTTCGTAAATCTGCCATTTCCGTTTTTCGTCGAGCGAGGAGAAAAGGAGTCGGTCGGCATCCCAGTGGAGTTGTATGTCCGACAGGGGAACATCGGCTTCAGGCTTGTATATACGGCCGCTTTCGATTTGTCCACGTAGGCCTGTGAGCAAGTCGATCTCGGCATCGTAGCCTTTACGCGGATTGGAAAATAGCGAGTTGTAGTTGGCCGTCGAAGTGCCCATAGACGGGCCCATTGCCTTACGGGCCTTGTCGCCTAAACGGTAACGGGCCACTATGACCTTGTCCATATCCAGCAGCGGATTGGCCAGGATGATCTCGCGCTTCAACGCGAGTATTTCTTGGGCTTGGCCAATCACTTCGTCGGCTGCATTGCCGGAAATCTTGCCGGAGAAGGCTTGCCGTACTCCGGGCAGGAGCGTTTCCAGACGGGACAGTTTTTCGTAAAGTGCGGGAGCTTTCTCTCCTAATGCCGTTTTTGTGTCGTCCAGATAGGCACGTATGGCGGTAGGATTTACCCATCGGATTTGCACTCCCAGATCATTAAGCTGCATTTGGCGTAATGAATCCTGTCCGTTCGTTGCGGAAATACCGGATAAGGAAAGGGAGAGGAATGCGAAGAGTAAACAAACTGTATGTCTCATTTGTCTGCTAATTTGTAAATTTCCGATGCAGCCATCAGGAATGCACCTGTACCATAGAGCTCGGTCATGTCGCGTGTCACCTTTTTCGGATCGGCGCCTACCGGCTGGACCCAACCCAATTTTCCGTCCGTTTCAACGGCGCGTGTCAATGCTTCCCAGCCTTTTTTTACGACAGGCAGGTATTTGTCTGCCAGCAGATAACCCTGGTTGATTCCGTATGCCAGGCCGTAGACGATAAATCCGGTCGCGCTTGTTTCGGGCGAAGGATAGCTGTCCGGGTCCAGCAGGCTGGCATGCCAGTAACCGTCTTTCCCTTGCAGCCCGGCGAGGCGCTCGGACATCTCCTTATAAAGTTCGAGATAGAAAGGTCGGAACTCGGTATCTTCCGCCGGCAGCGTCTTCAATATTTCCGCCAATCCGCCGATTACCCAACCGTTGCCGCGTCCCCAGAACACCTTCTTGCCGTTGGCTTCTTTCTGTCCGATATAGCGGCTATCGCGATAGAAGAGATCTTCGTCTTTATCATACAGGTGATTGTAAGTAGCACGAAATTCGCCATCGGCAAAATACATGTATTTGCGGTTGCCGGTCAGTGTGTAGAGCCGCGTGTAGACACCGGGCGCCATGAAGAGGGCGTCACACCAGGTCCAGCGTTCGATCGTGCTGCCTTTGCTGTAATCGAGGTCCATACTTCCGTTGGAAGGGTTGTTCAAAACCCAGTCAGCGCGAGCGATAGTCGGTTTCAGCATATTCTCGTTCTTTTCCTTATTATAGAAATCGATGTAGGTTTGTGCGATACAAACGTCGTCGGCATGATACATCCGGTTAGCGACTTGCCAGCTCTGGCGGTTGAAGATTTTCCGGAGCCAGTCGTAATAGGTATTGTCTCCACTCAGTTCCGCCCAGTCGAACATCCCCATATAAAGCGCCCCGGCGATCCATCCGCGCGGTTCGCTCTTGGCATATTTGTTTTCGGGATAATCCTTGATCTGCCAGTCTGCCACCCGGCGGGCGACGTCCATAACGCTTTGCCGGTTCCAGCCGGCAGCTGTCGTAGTGACGGCGGTATTTGTCGTTTCGGCCTGTGCCGGCAGGTTGTTCACTAAACAGGTACAAGCGCAAAGTGAGAGGCCTGTACAAATGTACTTGATTGTAGTTTTCATGATATTCGTTCTGTTTCTATTTAATTCTGCACCAAAAATAGGAAAGATAAGGCTCAGGATATAATAATATCATCTCAAAATGATTAAAAAATGTACCAAATCCAATGATTCTTATTAAAAAGAAAGGGGATGTTCCTTTGGCTGGAACTCCCCTTTCACCATATAAGTGTGTGTCTGTCAGTAGGTATTCAATGCTTAATACCCCGGATTCTGCGGGAACTCGGCTCCTGTGTTAGAGTCGATGATGGTCTGCGGGATCGGCCACAAAGTGTGGTGTTCGTCCATTGTGTTGCTGTGCGGGTTGTATTTCTTTACGCGCTCAACCAGCTTGCCTGTACGAACCAGCGTAAACCGGCGCAACTCTTCACCGACCAATTCACGGATACGTTCGTCCAGCAGGAAGTCGATCGTGGCATCTTTGGCTGCGATTTCCGGTGCGTTTGCACGTTTGCGGATTACATTGATCGCGTCTGCAGCTCCTTGCGCATTGTTTTGCATCAGACGCGCTTCAGCCAATAACAGATATGTTTCGGCCAGACGGAACTTCATGCGGTCTTTGTTGTTACCGCCGTAGCTCAGGTTTTCAGCTTTTCCGTAAAAGAATTTCGTGACAGCCGGGAATACGGTGAACTTGGTCCATGTATCCTCTGTAATTTCGGCTTTCTTTCCATATTTATCAGAAGAGGTATCATTGTAATACCAGTTCCTCTTGATGTTGTATTCCGAGTTACGGATATCGCTTGAAGCGAAGAAGTCGTTGCTGTCGATCCACCATTTGAATGGGACGATCTGTGCCAGGCCACGTCCGCCTAAAGAGTCTGCCAACACAAAACCGTCTTCGTTATAGTATTTGGGAACCCAGGCACGTTTTGTCCAGTCTTCATATTCCCCGCCGCCTCCGGTCGTGTTATATTCGAGCTGCATTACCCAGATACTTTCCATATTGCCGGAAGTACGGTTCTGGTTGTACTCTTTAAACATATCGGAGAAAGGATCACCGGCTTTATCTTTTTCCGCACCGAAGCGTGAAGTCATCAGATTGAAGTAACCGCAATCGATTACGGCTTTTGCAGCTGCTTCCGCTTCCGCATACTTGCCTGCCATGAGGTATACTTCCGAAAGCATATGCTGGGCAGCCCATTTAGTCAATTGTCCAACTTCGACCTTATCGGGATCTTCCGGAAGATTTGCAATTGCAAACTGCAAGTCTTCGATCATCTTGCCTAAAACTTCCGCTTTCGGCGTACGGGTAAAGTCTATACGGAAATTCTTTTCAATTTTGTCGACATATGGAACATCTCCGTACAAATATACCAGATACCGGTAAGCATAAGCACGGAAGAAGCGGGCGACAGCCTGATAATAGGCTTTGTCGGTCGGTTCGTCCCAGTTGACGTCACCTTCCGAATATTCGAGGATTTCATTTGCAGAGGCAATCAGACCATATCCCCAGTTCCAATAGGACGTGACAAACGTGGTAGAAGAGGTATAGGATAAATTCTCAAAAGGAACCAGTGAACCGTCGCCATGACCGGCATAGACAATGTCGGTTGCAACCTGGAACGATTCGTACGGGCAAGCTTGTCCCTGGCTTGTGGTAGCCTCTCCCCATGTGTTAAACTCAGAACGGGCCCAACCGTACAGTCCGTTTACGCCGACTTCGAAGCCATAGCTGCTTGTGTATGTATTGTCCGGAGCCAGCGAGCTTTTTAGCTCTTCATCCAGAAAACCAGAACAACCGGTTGATGTCACCAATAAAAATGCGGCAGCGGCAGTTGCTAATATATTTTTCATATTCAAATTCGATTATAATGTTAGAAAGTAAGATTTAATCCAAACATGTAAGAACGGGCTGTCGGATAAGTAACGAGGATGTTTCTGTTGTTATCGTTATCTTCCAAGTTCAACCAGTTGTCGATGTTGCTGAAAGTATAGAGGTTATTGACACTTGCATTGATACTCAGCGAACTGATTCCAATCGTGCTTAAAACAGTCTTCGGGAACGTGTATCCGATCGTGATGTTCTTGATATTGACATAATTCATCTTTTTGTAGAATGAGTGTTTGTCGTAAGGAACATAAGCCGGAGAGGTCATTTCGTTTGTCGGATTTTCCGGTGTCCAGTAGTCCATACCACTTATGTAGTTGTATGTCGGCATCCAGCGATCGAAGTTGTAGTCATGCAATTCTTTTGTCTGTCCGAACACTCCGTTCAGCAAGAAAGAGAAATAGATGTTTTTGTAATCGAAGCGGTTACCCATTGACAGCAGAAAGCTCGGTAGTTTAGAACCAATGATTTTCTTATCGTCGGCCGTGATGGAGCCGTTTCCGTCTTTGTCTTCCAGTTTAGCAGAACCGGGAACAGCACCTTTCTGGTATTCTTTTCCTTCTTCATTCAGGAACTTGCCGCTTTCGGCATCCCAGCTGATCGTATGTCCATTCTCAACGTATGTTTCGTTTTCCTGCCATGTCCCGACAACATTGTAATCGTAGAATACGCGCAGCGGTTCTCCGATGAACCATTTGTTTGTGATATCGTCTTTACCGTCGCCGCGCAGTTCGATAATCTTGTCACGGTTCAGTGAGAAGTTGACGTTCGTAGTCCAGCTGAAATCATTGTTCTGGAAGTTGACAGAGTTCAATGCGATTTCAACCCCCTTGTTACGGGTTTTACCTACGTTGTCCATGATGGATTTGTAACCGTTCATGTAAGGGACCGTACGGCTCATCAACAAGTCGCTTGTGTTGACCACATACACGTCGATGTTACCGGAAAGGCGGCCATTGAAGAAGCTGAAGTCGATACCGGCATTGACCGTGCGTGAAGTTTCCCATTTCAAGTTCGGGTTGCCGACCCCATCGGTAGGCAAGTAAGAACCGTTTACAACAGTACCGTGGTCGCCCCAAATATAGTTTGTCAGTTTCAAACGGTCAAGTGTCTGATAAGGGTTGATAGCCTGGTTACCGTTAGAACCCCATGACAGACGGACCTTTAACATATCCATCCAGTTTGACTGGTTCTCCATGAATTCTTCGGAAGACATGTTCCATGCTGCAGCAACAGAGGGGAAGAATGCATATTTGTTGTTCTTACCGAATGCAGAGTAACCGTCGGAACGGCCGGTAAGTGTCAGCAAATATTTATTTGCATAAGAATAGTTCAAACGTAACATATAGGACAGCATCGCTGTTTCCGTAAGCTTGGAAGTGATTTCCTTGTTCTTTTCAGCACCGGCCATATTATGGTATTCGGAATCGTCGTTTACAAAGCTTTCACCGGATTCTTTAGCTTCCTTTTTACTTGTTTCCTGCATACTGAACAAGGCTGTGGCATCGATTTTATGCAGGCCGAATGTTTTATTGTATTTCAAGAGATTTTCCCATGTGTAATCGTAATAGTGGATATTCTCTATGGAGGCAGAACCGTTTACTTTACTACCGGAAAGCGTGTTTCTTCCGTAATAAGTTCCTTCGAACTCGTTACGATAGTTGTAACCGAAGTTTGTGCGGAATGACAGACCTTCGATAGGGAATTGAATTTCTGCAAAAGTAGAAATAAATACGTTGCGGTTTGTCTTATCGTTTGTCGCATTTATGTTAGCCATCGGATTATAGAACAATGTCTGGTCCATCGGATAATCGACGTAGCGCCCTTCTTCATCTTTGTAGATACCGTAAGGACTCATTTTCAGGCCGGCTTCCAGGTAAGGCTGTTCTCCTCCGAATTCCTTCTGGACAGCTTGTGTACCCATTCCGACAGTTAACCATTTATTTAAAACCTGTGTAATGTTCAATGCGATGTTGGTACGTTTTAACCCTGTATTTTCCATAACACCATCTTCTTTCAGGTGAGAGATCGATGCCATATAGGTTGTTGCGTCTGTTCCACCGGAAATGCTGATCTGATGACTGGTGGTTAAAGCATTGCGGAACATGATGTCCTGCCAGTCCAGTTCCGAACCGTTCTGATAATTTGCACGTTCGCTTGGGTTCAGGAGTACAAGCGGATCGAGCTGATCTCCGGAATAACCGTATTTCATGCGGTTGTAGTCCTGCGTGTATTTTACATATTCGGCACCTTTCATCATGTCGATGCGACGTTGTGCCTGTTGCATGCCGACTTGTCCTTTGTAGCTTACGGTCGGTGCTCCTTTTTTACCTTTTTTAGTCTGGATCAGGATGACACCGTTCGCACCGCGTGAACCGTAAATGGCAGCTGAAGATGCATCTTTCAATACGGACATGTTCTCGATGATATCCGGATCGATGTCACCTAATGAACCGCTGTAAGGAATACCGTCCATGACGATCAAAGGGGAGTTGTCTGCACTCAACGAGTTTTCACCACGGACACGCAGTGACTGGTCTTCGCCCGGTTTGGCGTTGCCGGTCGTGACATTCATACCCGGAATCTGTCCGGCCAATTTATCCATCAAGTTGTTTGTCGTGACCATTTGGAGCTTTTCTTCGCCAACTGCCACGATACCGCCCGTCAAGTCTGATTTGCGCTGCGAACCGTAACCTACGACTACCACTTCGTCCAACTTTTGTGTGTCTTCAGACAGTTTGATGTTGAAAACCGTTTGATTTCCCACTTTGAATTCCTGGCTCGTAAATCCGATGTAGGAAATCTGGATGACTGCATCTTTCGATGACACGGTCAGCGTGAACTTACCATCCACGTCTGTGATGACACCGTTGGTCGTTCCTTTTTCGATGACGTTTGCCCCGATAATCGGCCCCATACTGTCATTGATCGTACCGGAAACTTTGACATCCTGCGCATATACCTGTACGGATACAAACGCCATAAAGAGTAGTAATAAGGAAAGAAATCTGTTCTTCCCGTTTGCCTTTTCGTTGGGAGGCAAATTCCCTCGTAGTTGTCTGTTCATGCCTTTCATAATTTATTAGCACATTAAACAATTAGTAATTAACCTGTCGGTCCTATTTATTTTTTGTGTCAAAAGAATGAAAGATGCAAGCCAAGCGCGTGTATTTTTATTCCAAAAGGGGATAAAAACATACCAACGTGCTAAAAAACATTTATTTTGATGAAATTTGATAGAAATACCCTTAGTTTTGAGATTCTGTTTCCTGATATTCTGTCGGCGACATTCCATAGACAGCCTTGAAACTGCGGGCAAAATACGAACGGCTACTGAAACCGATGTGCTGGGCTATTTCGGAAACGTTCATGTCCGATTCCTTTAGTAATTTCGCCCCAGCCTCCAGGCGGATGTTTTTGATCAGTTCGATAGGAGAAAGCCCGGTTACCGTCTTTACTTTCCTGTAAAAGTTAGTCCGGCTCATTCCCAATGCTTCATAAATGACCGACACGTCGAGTTCGGGATTCGATATATTGGCTTTTACAATCTCGATATATCGGGCGAGGAAATCGTCGTGCTCTTTCGGCTCTTCAACTCCGAACTGTTTGAGGGAAAGCGTTTCCCCGTACATCGTCTTCATTTTCTCGCGCAGGGAAAGGATGTTCCGGATGCGGGCTTTGAGCAAAGATATCTGGAACGGTTTGACGATATAGTCGTCTGCGCCGGCATCCAGGCCTTCTTCGATTTGTGATATCATCGATTTGGCGGTAAGTAGGATAACCGGTATATGGCAATAGTTTTGGTTTTCTTTGATACGTTTGCAAAGTTCGAGCCCGTTCATTTCGGGCATCATGACGTCGCTGATGACGATATGAGGATATGATTCCTCGATCATCGCCAATGCCTCTTTGCCATTGAATGCCTTGACCACGACATAGTCCAGGCAGAGTTGTTGTTCCAGATATTGAAGCACTTCCTGGTTGTCGTCGGCCAGCAAGATGGTCTGCTTGTTTTTGTTCCGAGTCTCTTCGACCAGCAAATCGAACTTTTTGCTGATTTCAGCAGATTTGGACAGGACGGGAGATTCGTCTTGCCCTTCTTCCTGCTTCTCGGTGTCGGGAAGAAGGAAGAGGAAACGAGTGCCTTCCGCTTCCGAGCTTTCGGTCCAGATGCAACCGTTATGCTGCAAAATGATGGAGCGTGTCAGGCTAAGCCCGATGCCTGTACCGGAAATCTGCCGGTGTATATCTTCTTGCGAACGGTAGAAAGGTTCGAAAATCTTTTCCGCTTCCTGTTCGCTGAATCCTTTACCAGTGTCGGCCACTTCGATAAACAAGTATCTGGCTTCTACCAGAATGGAGCTGTATTGAGCCGGGAAATGGGGGAGCAGTTCGCATTCTGCTTGTGTGATCGTACTGACACGGATGGTCACCTGTCCTTCTGAAGGTGTGAATTTGAAGGCATTGGAGAGCAAATTGAAGAATATCTTTTCGATTTCCGCCTCATCGAAACAAACCTGGTAGGTTTCCGGCAGCTCGTTGTCCAACGTGAAACGGATTTCCCTGTTGCCCGCCACACTCTCGAAGGAGTGATACATCTCGCGGATAAAGGCGGAGAAGTTGAAACTGGTCTTTTGCAGGATCGTTTTACCGGCCTCGTATTTTTGTATATCCATCAGGTTGTTGACTAAGAGTAACATCCGTCCGGTGTTCTTTTTGATCAGCTGAAGTGTCTCCTTTATTTCGGGCGAGAACGAGACGTACTGCATCAGGTCGTTTAGCGGGTTGATGATGAGCGTCAGGGGAGTACGCAGTTCGTGTGAGAAATTGGTGAACATGCGCATTCGTTCCTCATGCAGCTCGTTGACCTTATCCTGCTCCATCTGTTTGTAGCGAAGTTCCCGTTCCCGTTCATGCTTGTCGTGTTGGTGGCGGATGATTTTCACAATGATGAATGTGATGATACTGAAGTATAGGAGATAAGCCCACCAAGTCTTGTAAAAGGGCGGATCGATCGTGATGCGTAGTGTCGCTTCTTCGGAGTTCCATACGTTGTCGTTGTTGGAGGCTTTGATCCGGAACGTGTAAGTGCCGGGGGCCAAATTGCTGTAATAGGCTTCCCGCCGGTTGCCGACCGTGTGCCACGTCGGGTCGGCTCCTTCCAACTTGTAGGCATACTGGTTCCGTTCGGAATGGATAAAGTTTAACGCCGTGTATCTGAACGTGATGCTATTCTGGTCGGAAGCAAGCGTAATGCCTCCGTCCTCAATCTCTCCCGTCACGTCGTCTTTGTTATTTACAATCAGGGAAGTGATATATACGGGTGGAATGTTGGGGTTCACCATGATCTTGTCCGGATTGAAGAAAAGGATTCCTTTGTCTCCAGGAAAATAGATGCTGCCGTCGTCAGAAATGCTGTTGCCTGAAAATCGTGTAAACTCCATTGCAGGAATATCGGCTATCTTCATTTCGTTGAAAATATCGGTCGTACGATTCAGTTTGTACAGAGATTTTCCCGTCGTCACCCAGATATTTTGATGTCGGTCGATAGTCAGCGAGTTAATGTAACTGTCGGACAGCCCGTCCTCTTTCTGATAATGTTTGGCCAGTTTCAGGTTCCGGTTCAGGCGGTATAAGCCGTTTTTATTGGTCGCAATCCAGACGTTGCCTTCGTTGTCCTGCGTAATGGCCGTGATATTCCCCAACTTCTCGAACTTAGGATTCGGTTGCAGTTCGGTGGAAAGATTGCGGACGGTTTCTTTCTTGATGTCGTACAGGTAAAGGCTGTCGGACAATGTGCCGAACAAAAACAGGTCTGGTTCGAGTTCATGGATCACGGTGACCCATCTGAAAGGACGGGAAACACCATCGGCCATGAACCGATTGACCTGCTTCCCCCTGTCGACCATCACCAAGTCCTGGCTGCTGTTTGTCGGTATCCAGAGCCGTCCTTTTTTGTCGATGTATAGGGAGAAAATGTCGTTGTGCCGGAAGTCGTACAGCTTTTTATACTGTTTGTCACGGATAGAGAACAAATAGACCGATCCGAAATGCGTGGAACACAAAATCGAGTCTCCCTGTATCAGGATCGATTTTATGATATTGATCTCGTAATTCCCTTCGTGAAGAGGTTTGATGGGATAAAGCTGTTGCCGCCCGCTTTCCGGGTTATAGTAAAACAATCCGGCACCTTCTGTTGCAAACCACATGTTTCCGTTCTTGTCTTGTTGGCCTTTGCCGATGATACCGGCATATTCGTTTGGCGTGATATAGGAAACCGGCCTGTAAAAGGGACTGTGATAGTTGACTCCCGCCGAATAGGTCCCGATCCAAAGTGTCTGGTCTTTGTCGATCATCATGCTATGGATGGAGTAATGACTCAGTCCTCCTTTCCCGGCGATATTGATATCTGCCGGAGCGATGGCAAGCTCTTTTTTATCCAGTATGTTCAAACCCCGGAACGTTCCGATCAGAATGGAACTGTCGCTATAGGGGACGAGTGTGCGTATCGAGTTGTTGCTGAGGCAGGTGTTGTCTTTGTGCAACCAGGTAAAAGTCTGCCTCTCTTTGTTGAAAAGGCAGATTCCGGCTTCGTCCAGCCCCAGCCATATGTTTCCGCCCTCGTCCGGCAGTATGGCTGTTATGGTACCGTCGACTGGTATATGTTGTTTTAGTTTCCAGTTTCCGGAATAGATGTACAAGCCGCTGCTCTCCGTTCCGATATAGATGTCCTCGTCCGGAGCTTGTGCTACGGAGTGGGCCGGTGAAGAGATTACCGTGTCGGGCAAGATCGGTTCGACTGTCTGGTCCATGCTGCATTTGAATATGGACTGGTTGCAGAAAGCATAGACATTTCCGTCGGAATGCTTCAATAGTCGTACTGCGGCGTTGGTGGTGCATTCTTTGTCGATGCTTTTGGGGTAGAAACGGATTATCTTTTTGGTTGTATGATCGATGCAGTTGATCCCGTTTGAAGTTGCGATCCAGATATTCTTCCGGTCGTCTTCAGCAAATCCCCGGATATAGTTGTCGGTCAATGTGGCGTTGTTGTTTACCTCATTCTGATAGATGACAAATTCATACCCGTCATAGCGGTTTGCTCCGTTGCGTGTCCCGAACCAGATGTAGCCGTCCGAATCTTGGAAAATATCAAGAACGGAAACTTGCGACAGGCCATCTTCTACTCCCAGGTGGGAGAAGAAGAAATTTATGCTATATGCCGGGGTTGCATATAGCATAACCATATATATGATGAATGCGGTATAGAGTCTTTTTATCATTTGTAGTTTTTATTAAATTAGACCTTTATAGGGGTGTAACTCTGCAAAGATAACGATTTAGAGACGATCTTGAACAGGATTGAGATGATTTTACACGGTGGATTTGTCAGGTAATCCTATTTTTGTAACTCAATCAATTAAAACATCATGAATAAACGAGTATTAAGTTTAACCTTATTGCTGGCCTGTTTCAGTTTGATGATGCAGGCTGAAGGCCGGATTGTCGAGTCGTTTAACTCCGGCTGGGTATTTAAGAAAGCGCCGGCAGGCAAGGAACTGGCCGTCAATGCGCCCAAATGGGAGAGTGGATGGACCGAGGTCGAGATTCCTCATACATGGAATGCGAAAGACATGCAGGTGCAGTTCGATAATTTCTATGAAGGGCCTGCCTACTACAAAAAGCACTATTTCTTCCCTGTCGAAATGGAAGGGAAACGCGTGTTTCTCCGCTTTGAAGGTGTGGGAGCCGTTGCGGAAGTGTATGTGAACGGTTCGCTTGTTGCGACTCATAAAGGGGCCTATTCCGCTTTTTCATGCGAGATCGGCACGGTGCTGAAGCCGGGAGCGGATAACGAGATCATTGTGAAAGCCGACAATGCGTCACGTCCGGATGTGATTCCTGTCAACCATGTGCTTTTCGGCGTCTATGGCGGGATGTACCGTCCGGTTTGGTTGATCGTGACAGACCCTTATAATATCTGTGTGACCGATTGTGCATCTTCCGGTGTTTACATTACCCAGAAGAATGTCTCCAAAAAGCAAGCGGATGTAAAAGTAAAGGTGAAGTTGGATAATGGAACACTGCAACCTGCTCCGCTCACTTTGCAGAACACGATTTATGACCAGGAAGGGAAACAAGTCGCGACCCAGAGCCGTTCATTCGACCTCGCGGCACAGGGTGTACAGTCGTTCGAAGCCGATTTCAAGATTAAGAATCCCACCTTATGGCAAGGACGGAAGAACCCTTATTTATATAAAGTCGTGAGCCGCCTCGTCCGGGACGGGAAAGTGATCGACGAAGTGGTACAGCCGTTGGGCTTGCGCAAGTATGAGATCGTTGCCGGCAAAGGGTTCTATCTGAATGGCGAGAAATATCCGATGTACGGCGTTACCCGCCATCAGGACTGGTGGGAGCTGGGCAGTGCGTTGAAGAATGAAAATCATGACTTCGACTTGGCTACTATTATGGATATCGGTGCGACGACCGTCCGTTTTGCCCATTACCAGCAGTCGGACTACCTCTATTCGCGTTGCGACAGCTTAGGGCTGATCATCTGGGCGGAGATTCCTTTCGTGAACCGTGTCTCCGGGCAGGAGGCCGAAAATACCCGAAGCCAGCTCCGCGAATTGATCCGCCAAAGCTTCAACCACCCTTCGATCTATGTCTGGGGGCTGCATAACGAAGTCTATCATCCGCACGAATATACCAAGGAACTGACTAAGTCTCTGCATGACCTTGCAAAGACAGAAGATCCCGACCGTTACACTGTTTCGGTAAACGGCTACGGACACATGGAGCATCCGGTCAACCTGAACGCCGATATACAGGGAATGAACCGCTATTTCGGCTGGTATGAAAAGAAATTGCAGGATATCGAACCGTGGGTGGAAGGCTTGGAGAAGAACTATCCGGACCAGAAACTGATGCTGACGGAATACGGAGCCGATGCCAACTTGTTGCACCAGACGGAATATCTGGAGAACTCGTTGAACTGGACGAAGCCTTTCTATCCGGAAACGTTCCAGACGAAAACACACGAATACCAGTGGAGCGTGATTGCAGGGCATCCGTATATCGTCGCTTCTTATTTATGGAACACTTTCGATTTTGCCACTCCTCTGGCCAACCGCGGCGACCTTCCCGCCCGTAACATGAAGGGGCTGGTGACGTTCGACCGCAAGACGAAGAAAGACTCTTATTTCTGGTACAAGGCGAACTGGAGCGAAGACCCTGTCCTCTACCTGACACAGCGCCGGAATGTGGATCGCGAAAAGAAAGTCACTTCCATCACTGTCTATTCCAATATCGGCGAGCCGAAAGTCTTCTTGAACGGCCAGGAGCTGTCCGGCATCCATAAAGGTTATACCGACGTACATTATATCATAGACAATGTCACCCTCAAAGACGGAAAGAACGTCGTGAAAGCTGTCGTCCAGAGTGACGGTAAGACATACGAAGACACCATCGAATGGATGTACACCGGAGAGAAAAAGAGGGAAGCGGATTCCTTCTCCATCAAAGGGGTACATGCTGGGTTTGAATAAAAAAACAACATACTAATTAAATATAGCTGGCCTTGACTGTAGACGTCACTGAAGTTCGCCCGATTTGTGCAGCTTTAGTGGCGTTTTTTCATATCCAATCATATATTAAAGGTTCCTTGGAGGTGGTTATATTTAAATTTAAATCAGACAATATCCCCCAATAAAATAAATATCTACAATAAACCATTGTCTCCTAACACTATACTAGAAATAGTAGTTTGTTAAAAAATATTACCCTTGCTACTAATTACAACTATATGGGGTAGGAAATCGAATTAGATGCAGTAGTAGTTTCGATTTGAACCAATGGCTTTTTTACCTTTATTACAATAAGGGTAAAAAAAGACATATCGAGGAAAAAGCGGATTTACCATTCCGATGAATGGATGTGTATAAACGAATCTGAAGAAGGCAAATCTGACATTTTGCAAAAAAACAAAATCGTCAGTAAAATTTCTCATCACACAAAGAGTTATATTAATTCCTTTTCTTACTTTTGCAAGAAACCGTATCAGAGATAGCAGATGGGTAAAGGAACAAAAAGCATAGCCTTTTATTTGATGATGATCTTGGTCTTTGGCTCACTTATGTATTTCATAGTCAAAGAAGGAGAAAGCCAGCAGGTCGGAACAGCCGTTCAGACCATGCAAAATGCCCCCAAAACGATGGGGGAAGGCTTTCTTGTGTTCTGGGATTCGGTTACTCATCACATCCAATCGTCGATGGGAATCCTCCTTCTGCAAATCATTACCATATTAATCGTCTGCCGCCTGTTCGGCTGGATGTTCCAAAAGATCGGCCAACCCACTGTCATCGGTGAAATCGTAGCCGGTATTGTACTCGGTCCGTCCGTGCTCGGCCACCTCCTGCCGGGAGTATCCGCGTTTCTTTTTCCACTCGAGTCATTAGGCAATATCACCATATTAAGCCAATTCGGCCTCATTCTTTTCATGTTTGCCATCGGTATGGAACTGGATATCGGCGAAGTCCGCAAAAAATTGAAAGAGACCATCCTGATCAGCCACACCAGTACGGTCGTGCCGTTTTTCTTCGGTATGCTGACAGCCTATTATGTCTATGGATCTTATGCTCATAAAGGGACGCCGTTTCTCTCGTTCGCCCTCTTTATCGGGATTGCCATGAGTATCACGGCCTTTCCCGTTCTGGCCCGTATTATTCAGGAAAAGGGGTTGACCAAAACACATTTGGGAACTATCTCATTGGCAAGTGCAGCCAACGGAGATATCACAGCCTGGTGCCTGTTGGCCGTCGTGATTGCTATCGCTCAGGCCGGCAGTATGCTGAGTGCCGTTTACAATATATTGTTTTCCATCCTGTATATCCTCTTCACGTTTCTTGCCGTTCGTCCTTTCTTACGGATGATCGGGCACATATACCATAATAAAGAGGTAATCGACAAAGCACTGGTAGCCTTGATGTTCCTATTACTGATCGTATCCTCCTATTTTACTGAAATATTGGGGTTGCATGCTCTCTTCGGCGCCTTTATTGCAGGCGTGGTCATGCCGGGAAACATCAAATTCCGCAAGATCATGACAGAGAAGGTGGAAGACGTGTCATTGGCGCTTTTCCTTCCGCTTTTCTTTGTCTCGACCGGATTGCGTACGGAGATCGGCTTGTTGAACACTCCGGAACTTTGGGCCATGTGCGGAATCTTCATAGTAGTGGCTATTATCGGTAAGTTCGGAGGAGCACTGTTTTCCGCCCGTTTTGTCGGTGAAAGCTGGAAAGACAGTCTTTATATCGGGGCCTTGATGAATACGCGCGGTCTGATGGAACTGGTCGTGCTGACGATCGGCTATGAGATGAAGATATTGCCGCCTTCCATTTTCGTCATGTTGGTGCTGATGACATTGGTCACGACCTTTATGACGATACCGTTGGTCTCGTTCATTAAATTATGTTTCAAGACACGCGAAAAGATCAAGGAACACCAGGTTTATGCGGACCCGACCGATGGGATATTCAAGGTGCTCCTTTCATTCGGACGTGCCGGAAACGGACAGATTATGCTCGATGTCGCCCACCAGATGTTTGCCCGTGGGAAGAACAAACTGGACCTGACGGCGCTTCACCTGACCGTCGGCTCCGATGTCAATCCGTTGCATACAGATAATTTCGAGGAAGTGAGTTTCGGCCCTATCCTGTATGGAGCCAAAAAATTAGGCATGAACATCCATACACGCTACGAGGTTTCGAATAACGCCGGACAGGATATTTGCGACATCGTCAATAACGAAGGATTCGACTTCCTGCTGGTCGGTTCCGGTATCTCCATGAGCGACTCGCCGGACGATATCGCGGCTACCCGCTACCGTACCTCTTTCTATAACCGCTTTTTCAAACGCTTCAAAGCTCCCGAATCCTGGTTTTATCCCGGAGCATTGCTGAAAGACAAGACCAAGATGTTTATCGCCCGCAGCAATTGCGACGTCGGTGTGTTCATCAACCGCAATTTTGTGAAGGCTTCCAATACATTGGTCGTCATCAGCTCCGAAGAAGACCTCTTCCTGCTCGACTACACAAGGACATTGCTGAAAGCGACTCACGGTTCCGCAGGCATTGTAGCCAAGATATCCACCACGACGCCCGGACATGACCGGATTGTCAAAGAACTTTGGGATTTCGTCTCGTCTACCCCGCAAACTCATTTGCTGCCGGATAAAGACCTGACACCGGGATTGTTCAATAGCTATAACTTCATGCTGATCGGCTACAACACCTGGAACGATGTATCCGAACATCGTAAAGAGGCACTTCAAAAAATGCCGTCGACATTAATTTTGAATAAGAACAAACGGAATTCTTCGGATAATTAACCCGAAGCTTATGCATTTTATGTGAGTTTTTTCTTCTATCTTTGTGCGAAACCAATCTCAAAAAATCATGGAGTCGCTAAATCTAATAAAGAATGACCCTTGGCTGGCCCCCTATAAGGAGGCGATCGAAGGACGATACCAATATGTGGTAAACAAAGAAAAGAGCTTGACCGGTAACGGCAGACAGACGTTGTCGGAAATGGCTTCCGGGTATCTTTACTTCGGATTGCATAAAACAAAGAGTGGATGGGTTTTTCGTGAGTGGGCACCCAATGCCACCGCTATATACCTGATCGGAACTTTCAACGGATGGAAGAAAGACGACCGGTACAAGCTGCAACGGTTGGGCAATGGCGTTTGGGAGATCACGCTTGCAGAAGATTTGCTGCATCATGAAGACCTGTTCAAACTTCTGGTCGAATGGGAAGGAGGCAGCGGGGAACGTATTCCTGCATGGATACGGCGCGTCGTTCAGGATGAAAATACCAAAATTTTCAGCGCGCAAGTATGGAATCCGGAGAAACCTTATGTATTCAAGCATAAGCGGTTTAAGCCTAATGTCTCTCCTTTGTTGATTTATGAATGCCATATCGGTATGGCTTCGAATGAAGAAAAAGTCGGCAGTTACGACGAATTCCGCCGTATGGTCTTACCTCGTATTGCGAAGGAAGGATATAATGCCATTCAGATCATGGCTATTCAGGAACATCCTTATTACGGCTCGTTCGGTTATCATGTCAGCAGCTTCTTTGCCGCATCTTCCCGTTTTGGAACGCCGGAAGAGCTGAAACAGTTGATAGACGAGGCTCATGGCATGGGGATCGCCGTAATTATGGATATCGTACATAGCCATGCTGTCAAGAACGAAGTAGAAGGACTCGGACGTTTCGATGGGTCTTACACGCAATATTTCCTGGGCGGTGCTCGTCGCGAGCATCCGGCTTGGGACTCTCTCTGTTTCGACTATGGGAAGAATGAAGTGCTTCATTTTCTGTTGTCGAACTGCAAGTTCTGGCTGGACGAATATAAGTTCGACGGTTTCCGTTTCGATGGCGTGACCTCGATGCTTTATTACAGTCACGGGTTGGGCGAGGCATTCTGCAATTACAGTGATTATTTTAACGGCCATCAGGATGGTGATGCCATTGCGTATCTGACGTTGGCTAATAAATTGATCCACGAAGTCAATAAGAATGCGATTACGATTGCCGAAGAAGTCAGCGGGATGCCCGGTTTGGCTGCTAAATATGAAGATGGAGGTTATGGTTTCGACTATCGTATGGCAATGAATATTCCCGATTACTGGATCAAGACGATCAAGGAAAAGAAAGACGAAGACTGGCATCCTTCTTCTATTTGGTGGGAGACAACGAACCGCCGTGCCGACGAAAAGACAATCAGCTATGCGGAAAGTCATGACCAGGCGTTGGTGGGTGACAAGACGATCATTTTCCGCCTGATCGATGCCGATATGTATTGGCATATGCAGAAAGACGATCATAATTTTATGGTGGAACGCGGTGTGGCTTTGCATAAAATGATCCGTCTGGTTACGGCCTCCACCATCAACGGAGGCTATCTGAACTTTATGGGAAATGAATTCGGCCATCCGGAATGGATCGATTTTCCGCGCGAAGGAAATGGCTGGTCGCATAAGTATGCACGCCGCCAATGGGATTTGGTCGATAATATGGATTTGAAATATCATTTCTTGGGCGATTTCGATCGTGAAATGTTGGAGATGATCCGTAGCGTGAAGAACTTCCAGTCCACTCCGATACAGAAAGTCTGGGATAACGATGGAGATCAGATTTTGGCTTATATGCGGAAAAATCTGGTATTCGTATTCAATTTCAGTCCGACAAAATCGTTTACCGATTACGGCTTCCTTGTGCCGAAGGGAGAATATGAAGTGCTGCTGAATACCGATGCCACCCGTTTCGGAGGTTTCGGGCTCGCGGATGACTCCATTCACCATTTCACACAGTTTGACCCGTTATATAAAAAAGAGAAGAAAGAATGGCTCAAATTATACATTCCGGCACGTAGCGCCGTCGTATTGAGGAAAATGAAATGAGTTTTAAATTTATGATTTATGATTTATGATTTATGCGTTGACCACAAATCATAAATCATAAATCATAAATCTGACGAATCCGACAAATCATAAATCATCAATCATAAATTACTCATGTTATATCCAATGACATTTAAGCCTATCCTTAAGAGTATTATCTGGGGAGGCTCTGACATCTGCCCGTTTAAGGGGATCACTCCGGTACAGGAAGGTATCGGCGAAAGTTGGGAACTTTCACATGTTGAGGGGAATTATTCCGTTGTGGATAATGGTGCACTCGAAGGTAAAACGCTGGATGAACTGATCCGTACATATGGCAAACAACTGTTGGGGGAAAAGGTGGTCGAACAGTTCGGTTCCACATTTCCTTTATTGATCAAGTTTATTGATGCACGCGATGATTTGTCTATCCAGGTTCATCCGGATGACGAATTGGCTAAGAAGCGTCATAATTCTTTCGGCAAGACAGAAATGTGGTATGTGATCAACGCAACCAAAGGTGCCGGTTTGTATTCTGGTTTTTCAAAGCAGATCGATGCGGATGAATATGTGAAACGTGTCGAGGACAATACGATCATGGACGTGCTACAGCGTTACGAAGTGAATCCGGGCGATGTTTTCTTCTTGCCTGCAGGTCGTGTACATGCAATTGGGGCCGGTTGCTTCATCGCTGAAATTCAGCAGACAAGCAATATCACCTATCGTATATATGATTATGACCGTAAGGGACCGGACGGAAAAGGGCGCGAATTGCATACCGAACTGGCAAAGGATGCGATCGACTATACTTTGTATCCGGACTACCGCACCCATTACAAGGCGCATACGAATGCGACCGTAGAACTTGCCGCCTGCAAGTATTTTACAACGAATTTGCTGGATGTCGATACGATCATGGTTCGTGATTTCTCTGAGCTGGATTCTTTCGTCGTTTATATTTGTATGGAAGGTAAAGCTTCTATCCGTGATAATAAAGGCAATGAAATTTATATTCACCAGGGACAAACAGTCCTGATTCCGGCTGATACGGATGTCGTGACGATTTCACCGGTTCCGGGTGCCAAGTTCATGGAGACGTATATTGGATAAAGGCGGTGTGTCAAAATCTCCTTGATAAAATGCCGCAGGTTTTCCGGATCATCCGGAGGCCTGCGGCATTTGTTTTTATTCGATTGTCAACTCTAATCTCTGTAAGGCTTTATCGTCGGATGAACCGCCGTAAAGTATCTGGTATTTTCCGGGGCGGACTTCCATCGTTTGTGTATTGTCGTTAAAGGAGTGGAATGTTTCGGGAGCCAGTTCGATGTTGACTTCCTGACTGTCGCCAGCTTTTACGTGTACACGCAAGAAGGCCTTCAGCGCCTTGATCGGTCCTTCCGGATCGTTCGGATTTTTGATGTAGATTTGGGCGACTTCGTCACCATCCATTTTGCCGGTGTTGGCAATGTCGAACGTCAGTGTAACAGATTGGTCTTTGGCAATCTTGCCAGAAGACAGCTTCGCATTCCGATAGGCAAAGTTCGTGTAGCTCAAGCCATATCCGAACGGATAAAGCGGCGTTTCGGTCATATAACGATAGGTACGGCCTTTCATGCTGTAATCTTCGAAGTCCGGCAACTGGTCGATCGATTTATAGAATGTGACCGGCAGGCGGCCTGACGGGTTATAGTCGCCAAACAGGATGTCGGCAACTGCTGTTCCGGCTTCCTGTCCGCCATACCAGGCATTCAGAATGGCGTCGATGTTGGCCTCTTCCCAGTTCAAAGCCAGAGCACTACCCGTACAAAGCACATAAACAACCGGCTTGCCTGTCGCCTTCAGTGC
Organism: Parabacteroides johnsonii DSM 18315; assembly: GCF_025151045.1. Classification (NCBI taxonomy): domain Bacteria; kingdom Pseudomonadati; phylum Bacteroidota; class Bacteroidia; order Bacteroidales; family Tannerellaceae; genus Parabacteroides; species Parabacteroides johnsonii. The sequence goes on along the minus strand of NZ_CP102285.1, from coordinate 2,120,646 downwards.
TTTTACCATTTCTTGCTGTACTTTCGGCAGTTCGATATTGGTGCGGTCTCCTTTTTTGAAACCTTCCACGTTGACCGGCATTTCTTCACCTTCCAGGCGGGGAGAAATACCTCCGACATAGACAATCACATCCGCATCTTTGACTTTGGCGGCTGTAGCGGCATAATCGACAGGCCGACGCGTACCGATCTGGAAATTGAGGTCGGCGCTGCCCATGCGTTGCATATATTCGATCTTGACAGGATATTTCTTTCCCTTTTCTGCATTCAGCATATACGTCTTTTCCGCTCCGTATTCGTTTTCCCATACTTCGGCTACTTTTTCATCTCCGATAAAGAGACGGAAGGCGTCGTTTCCTGACAACTTGATCTCGACCTGTTCCGTCTCAGGCGCTTCAAACTCGCCGGTGAAACGTGCTGTGAAGTTTATCAGGTTTACATTCGGTGCGAACTGCGTGTTTCCACCTGTCGTATAATGCAACTGGCTTGCTAAACCTTTGTAAGCCGCTTCTCCCTTGAATTCCGTATTGTTGAAAAATTCGGAAGCGAATCCCTGTCCGGCAGAGGAGGTGATGTGGCTGCCCAAGTCTTGGATTACGAAGTCGGCGGCATGATTACATCCCAATTCGTAGATGACTTCTGTATCGGGTACTTTGTTGCGGATACCTTCCAATATTGTTACGGTATGTGTTGGGAAGCCATTGTAGTTCGCCCAAAGCATGGTCGAGTCGGCAGCGTTCGGACCGACAACCGCAATTTTCCGGATCGTTTTACTCAGCGGCAGTGTGTTGTTCTTGTTCTTCAGCAACACCATACTCTTATGCGCCATTTCGAGTGCTTGGGCCACATGTTCGGGGCTTTCCACCACATTGTACGGGATTTGTGCATAAGGAACCTGTTCGTCCGGATCGAACATGCCTAATTCAAAACGCCCTTTCAGCAGTCGGCGGAGGGACACATCCAGATCGTTTTCGGATATCTTTCCGTCCTTCAGAGCTTTGACCAAAGCTCGGTAGCTGTTGCCGCATTCCAGGTCTGTGCCGTTCAGGACGGCATCGGCAGAGGCACTTTCCGCATCGGGATGTGTTTCGTGGCGAGGCGTGCGTTCGTCCCGTTCCCAGAAGTCATTGATCGCACCGCAGTCGGAGAGGATGATGTTTTCATATCCCCAACTGTTCCGGAGGATGTCGATGAGCAGTTTGTCGCTGCTACAGCAGGGCTTGCCTTGATAGCGGTTGTAGGCGCACATGACTTCCTGTACATTCCCTTCTTTCACTAAGGCTTCAAAAGCCGGCAGGTAGGTTTGCCATAGATCACGAGGTGTCACCGTTACATCGAATTCGTGACGGTTCCATTCCGGCCCGCTATGGACTGCATAATGCTTGGCGCAAGCATGTGTCTTGAAGTATTTGGGATCGTCTCCCTGCAAGCCTTTCACTACGGCAACGCCCATCCGTTCTGTCAGGTACGGATCTTCTCCATAGGTTTCCATGCCACGTCCCCAACGGGGATCACGGAAGATATTGATATTCGGGGTCCAGAAGGTCAAGCCTTTGTAGCGGTCGTATTCTTTATCCTTTTGATACTGATGGTATTTGGCGCGGGCTTCGTCGCTTACCATCGTGAATGTCTCATACAGTGCGTCGTCATCAAAAGTAGCCGCCATCGCGATTGCTTGTGGGAAAACGGTCGCTTTTCCGGCACGTGCGACACCGTGCAAGGCTTCGTTCCACCAATCGTATTGGGGAATTCCGAGACGTTCGATTGCCGGAGTCGTATTCATCATTTGTCCGACCTTCTCTTCCGCAGTCAGACGCTTCAAGAGGTCGTCTATACGTTCGTCGATAGGGAGATCGGGGTTGCGGAACGGATAATCTTCTTGTCTTTGACTACAAGAAACAGACAGCAATAATGTCAATGCTGCCACCGTCAGATGTTTCATTCTCATGTTATTAAATTTTAGATATTGTATGATTTACGTTTTATCTTATTGTAAGATGTTTGTTATTAGATATTTATTGTGATAAATTGTGTTGCAAAACTAATGGTTTACTTGCATTTCTTCAAGTAGAATTACTTAAAATAGGTTACTTCGTCCGTTATTTTAGCAAATGTCCTATTTTTGTAAGATCGAATAATAAAAAGAAAAAGAGATGAAGAAGTTTTTAAGTATGCTTTTGGTAGCGGTGGGACTTGTGTCTTGTGGAGATGATGATAAGCCGTATATTCCCGAGTTGAATAAACTGACGAGTGTAACATGTACGAAAAACGGAAATGCTTTTTTTAACGCGGATATCACTTACGATCAGGACAAGCAAATCAATCGGATTATATTGACTACGGAAGGAAACCAGTTTACCGATAATTATATTATTGTAGACAAGACGATTTCCGTAAGCGGGGTGAAGATGGTTGACGGTTCTCCGACTAATCCGTTTGTTCATACGGTTTACACGTTGAGCGGAAATATGATTGCGGCCAAGGAAGAAAAATCCGAAAACAAGTATATGAGCAATGCTGTGTACACTGCTGTAGAAAACAGGTACACCTATAGCTCTAATTGGCTGAAGTCGGTTTCGCAGGTTATCCAATGGCCGAATGAGAACGGTTCGGGTTATCAGACAAGAGAGATGGGTGAGGTAGATCGCTATTCATGGGAAAATGGAAACGTGGTGCATTACGCTTACCTGCCACAACAAGAGATTACATACGAATATGACTCTCAATTGCGTCCGGAAAACTTCCCGTTCCGGGTTGTCAATTCATTCCGGCCGGTCGGCTTTGATATGATCTCTCCGTTGAACCTGCTGTATGGGAAGATGAATCAGAATCTGCCGACCCGCGCCTATTGGTATAATGTCTCTGCTGCTACGGATATCTGTGCCGAATATACATTCCGCTATACATTGACCGGTGATTATATCACAGGCATGACGATTGAAGAAAAAATCAATCCTGTGAATGGTGTTACTGCGGAAAACAACACGTATGAATATGCGTTTGTCTATAATTTCGTGGCAGAACAGAAGTAGAGAGCTCTACTTCAATAAATCGGGGCGTAGCCGGGCAGTTCTTTCTTGAGCTTGCGCGAGGCGCCACTCCTCAATCTTGCGTTGATGTCCGGATAGGAGGACTTCAGGGACTTTCCATCCATTATAATCGGCTGGCCGGGTATAGACCGGAGGAGCCAACAAATTATCCTGGAACGAGTCGGAGAGGGCGCTTTGCTCGTCGCCGATTGCTCCGGGAATGAGGCGTACGACGGCATCTGTGATGATGGCGGCAGCCAGCTCACCTCCTGTCAGGACATAATCGCCGACGGATATTTCCTTTGTTATCAGATGTTCGCGGATGCGGTAGTCGATTCCTTTGTAATGCCCGCAAAGGATAATCAGATTGTTCAGCATCGACATGCTGTTTGCCATCGGCTGGTTGAAGGTCTCCCCATCCGGCGATGTGTAAATAACTTCATCATATTCCCTTTCGCTTTTCAAAGCCGAGATGGCTCGGTCGATGGGCTCGATCTGCATCACCATGCCGGCTTCACCCCCGAAAGGATAATCATCCACACGCCGCCATTTGTTGGTCGTGTAATCCCGCAGGTTATGCAAATGTATTTCAGCCAAACCTTTGTCTTGTGCCCGTTTCACAATGGAGCAGTTCACCATTCCTTCGATCATCTCGGGAAGTACGGTCAGTATATCTATGCGCATCATATTTTATTTCAGATTTATGGTGCAAATGTAGGAGATTTCCGATAGTCTGCAAAATAAAGTTCCATGGGCATGAAATTTTAGCTCCATGAGCATGGAACTAAGTTTTCCCTTGCATGAAACGAAGGTTTCGCCTTAAGAAACTTCTTGGAACTATCATATTTAAATAATTATTTGTACTTTTGTCCGTCAATTTGGCGTAGGCCGGACGGCCCCGTCTCTTTACTGAATAAATTTTAAAGCGATGAATATATCTTACAATTGGCTGAAAGATTATCTTGATTTTGATTTACAGCCTGATGAAGTAGCAGCAGCACTGACCTCCATCGGTTTGGAAACCGGCGGAGTAGAAGAAGTTCAAACCATTAAAGGCGGATTGGAAGGACTTGTCATCGGTGAAGTTCTTACTTGCGAAGAACACCCGAATTCCGATCATTTGCACATTACAACCGTGAATGTCGGCGGTGCGGAGCCTTTGCAGATTGTTTGTGGCGCACCGAATGTGGCTGCCGGACAGAAAGTGGTTGTTGCTGTAAACGGTACTAAATTGTATGATGGTGACGAGTGCTTTACGATCAAGCGCTCCAAAATCCGTGGCGTTGAATCGAACGGTATGATCTGTGCTGAAGATGAAATCGGTATAGGGACGGATCATGCAGGTATCATCGTTCTACCGGCCGACGCGGTAGTCGGTACTCCGGCCAAAGAATATTATAATGTAAAGAGCGACTATGTGCTGGAAGTCGATATCACACCGAACCGCGTGGATGCCACTTCCCATTTCGGTGTAGCCCGCGACTTGGCCGCTTACCTGAAACAGAACGGTAAACCTGCCAACCTGAAACGTCCGAATGTGGATGCTTTCAAGATTGATGATGAAACTCCGGCTATCGAAGTAGTCGTTGAAAATACGGAAGCCTGCCTGCGCTATTCAGGCATCACGATCAAAGGTGTGACTGTGAAGGAAAGCCCGGAATGGTTGCAGAATCGTTTGAAGGTGATCGGTCTGCGTCCGATTAATAACGTGGTGGATGTCACGAATTATATTCTGCATGGTGTAGGACAGCCTTTGCACTCTTTTGATGCCGATAAGGTTAAAGGTAATAAAGTCGTGGTGCGCTCGGCGAAGGAAGGTTCCAAGTTCGTTACGCTCGATGGTGTGGAACGCACGTTGACCGACCGCGACCTGATGATTTGCAATGTGGAAGAGCCGATGTGTATCGCCGGTGTATTCGGTGGACTCGATTCCGGCGTGACGGAACATACCAAGAATGTATTCCTGGAATCTGCCACTTTCCATCCTACCTGGATCCGTAAGACAGCCCGTCGCTTCGGTCTGAATACGGATGCTTCTTTCCGCTATGAACGCGGCCTGGACCCGAATCAGACGGTCGATGTGATGAAACGTGCCGCCCTGTTGATTCAGGAAGTGGCAGGCGGAACGATTACGGGCGCCATTCAGGATATCTATCCGGCTCCGGTAGCACCGTATCGTGTGGAATTGGCTTATAACAAGGTTAATACGTTGATTGGCAAGGTGATCCCGGTTGAAACGGTTAAGAGCATTCTGGAAAGTCTGGAAATGAAGATCGTTTCCGAAACAGCCGAAGGTTGGGTGATCGATGTGCCTGTATATCGTATCGATGTACAGCGTGATGTCGACGTGATCGAAGATATTCTTCGTATTTACGGGTATAATAACGTGGAGTTCAGTGATAATGTGAAGTCCAATCTGAGCTATCAGACTCCGACCGATCGCAGTTATAAATTACAGAACCTGATTTCCGAACAACTTTGCGGTTGCGGTTTCAACGAAATTCTGAATAACTCGCTGACACGCTCGGCTTATTATGACAATCTTTCCACTTACCCGGTTTCTCACTGTGTGATGTTGATGAATCCGTTGAGTGCTGATCTGAATTGCATGCGCCAGACGTTGTTGTTTGGTGGCTTGGAAAGCGTCGAACATAATGCGAAACGTAAAAATGGCAATATCCGTTTCTTCGAATTCGGAAACTGCTACGATTACAATATCGACCATAAGAAGGAAGGCGAAACGTTGGCCGAATTCTCGGAAGATTATCGTTTGGGCTTGTGGGTGAGCGGTAGCCGCGTGGATAACAACTGGGCACATCCGAATGAAAAGTCTTCCGTTTACGAGTTGAAGGCGTATGTGGAAAATATTTTGGTTCGTCTCGGTGTGAACTTGCAGAAGGTCATTTTCGGTAATCTGGCTAACGATATCTATTCGGCAGGTTTGAGTATTACGACTTCCTCCGGTCGTCAGTTAGGTACGATGGGGATCGTCAGCCCGAAGATCTGCAAGGAACTGGATATTGAAACGGACGTCTATTATGCAGAACTTTCCTGGACATTGTTGATGAAGGAAATCAAGAAGAGCAAGGTTACTTTCTCTGAAATTTCCAAGTTCCCGGCAGTGAAACGAGACCTTGCCTTGTTGTTGGATAAGAATGTTCAATTTGCCGAAATAGAGAAGATTGCAACGGAAAGTGAACGTAAACTCCTGAAGAACATTGCTTTGTTTGATGTGTACGAAGGTAAGAATCTGCCGGCAGGAAAGAAGTCATATGCTGTCAGCTTCTATTTGCAGGATGAAGGAAAGACTTTGAATGATAAGCAGATTGATGCTATCATGAAAAAGATCCAGACGAACCTGGAACAGAAGTTAGGTGCACAGTTGAGATAAATGAAGAATTAAAGAATTAAAAATTAAAAAATAAAGATCATACATCATGGGAAGAGCGTTTGAGTTTCGCAAAGCGAGAAAGTTTAAGCGTTGGGGCAATATGGCCCGTGTATTTACAAAGTTAGGTAAAGAAATTACGATAGCCGCAAAAGCCGGTGGGCCGGATCCTGAGAACAACCCTCATCTGCGTGCATTGATGCAGAACGCCAAGAAAGAGAACATGCCGAAGGAGAATGTGGAACGTGCTATCAAGCGTGCGGTTGAAAAAGATTTCTCTGGTTATAAGGAAATGACTTACGAAGGTTACGGACCTCACGGCATCGCTATTTTCGTAGAAACGGCAACCGACAATACGACCCGTACAGTGGCAAACGTTCGTAGCTATTTCAACAAACATGGCGGTTCGCTTGGTACGAGCGGTAGTCTCGAATTCCTGTTCGATCATAAGTGTGTATTCCATATTGCTAAAAAAGAAGACATCTCGCTGGAAGATCTGGAACTGGAATTGATTGATTACGGTGTAGATGAACTGGATGAGGATGAAGATGAAGTCGTAATCTACGGTGAGTTTGCACAGAACTCCGCTATCCAGAAATATCTCGAAGAAAACGGATTCGAGATTACAAGTAGCGAATTTGTCCGTATTCCAAACGACTTGAAAGAAGTGACAGCCGAACAGCGTGAAGCAATCGAAAAATTGATTGAAAAGCTGGAAGAAGACGACGACGTTCAGAATGTGTTCCATAATATGAAGGAAGATGGAGGCGATGGCGAAGAATAAGTCCGTAATTGTTATAGAATAAAAAAAGAGAGTGCAAGGTTATCATCCTGCACTCTCTTTTTTTATTCTATATCAGCCTTTATGTCAAAAATTCTTCTTTTCTTTGCCGTACTTTATTTCAATACAAATACATTTTTTAGTGGTTATGAAAGGTTTTAGAACTCTACTTTGTGTTATTTCGTTGGCCTTGTCAGGCGTGGTTGTGAGTGATGTTATGGCCCAAAAAGAATTGGGAGTGTTTAATTCTTTAGCAGTAGGTGTGGGCGTCGGTACGACTGGTATTGACGTGAATGTGGCAACTCCTATCACTTCTCATTTTGATTTGCGTGGTGGTTTTTCTATTATGCCGAATTTCAGTATGAATACGGATGTGGATGTCGATGTGGAAGCAATAGAAGGTGTGAATGTTCCCTCTACGATCGATATGGAAGGAAGTATCAAGCGGGTCTCCGGTGAATTGCTTGTGAATTATTATCCGTTTAAAAAAGGTGCTTTCTTTTTGACTGCCGGTGCTTACTTTGGCGGAGGAACTCTGTTAAAGATTAACGGACATAGTGATGAATTGAAGGAACTGGTAGCCGAAGCTGGTAAGGCTGGTGTCGTTATCGGTGATTATACGATTCCGGTAGATGAAAATGGCAATGTGTCAGGTGGCTTGAAAGTTTCGAATTTTCGTCCGTATGTAGGACTGGGGTTCGGTCGTGCCGTACCGAAGAAACGGCTTGGCGTGATGTTCGAACTGGGAGTCCAATTTCATGGCAAACCGGAAGTTTATACGGACTATGGTAATGTCAATGATTTGCTGGATGAGGTCGATCCGGACGATACGTTTTCGAAAGTTATGGATAAACTGACTGTTTATCCGGTTATGAAGATACGTCTTTGTGGACGGATTTTCTAATCGTTCGTAAATATATTTGAATGAAAGCCTGGCTGTGGAGTCAGGCTTTCATTTTTACTATGAATAGTACAGGATTGTCTTCGTCTGTCCGGTCGGGAAAAGAGGTGGCGAGCTCTTTGCCACTTTTATAATAACAATAGGTGTTGCTCTGAAGGTCTATAGATTGAAGTTCGGGAATTTTGCCTGTCTTGTAGAAATTGTCTTCCAGTCCTCCCAGCACGTTATAGGCCTTTGTCTCTCGTTGATCGTAACAAAATGTATAGCTACGTTCCGGCAGGGTAGGATCGTAGTGTGTTGAGACTAAAAAACGTGTCCCAATCTGTAAAGGAAGAATTTTTGCATAATTCTCCGTGATAGCCAACTGGTTGCAATTGATGAGATAGAGCGTGTCGTTCAGGATATGGGCCGGCTGTAAGGAGGGAGCCTGTACATAAACGTGTCCGTCCTTGACGGCTATTTCGGAACCTGTCTTGTAATTGATATCCATTCTTCCCAAATCGGCTACATCCAGTTTGCGTTTCTCGACTTCATTGAAACCGAGATCAAATTTATAGAGCCATTGTTCTACTGTCGGAGCTTGTTTGTTTTCTGAATTGACCAAGTCGATTGTCGCCCACAGGTGGTTGTCATAATAAGCCATGTGGCCGAAAGTTTTCCATGAAGCATCTTGAGGAAGGATACTTTGGAAAAGGAGTTGCCCGTTGTAATCATAATAATATACTTCCTGTCCGGTGCCGATCACGATCAGCCGGTCGCGGACGGGATCGACTGCATAATCGGCCAGTTCGACAGGCTGCTTTGTTCCTGGCCGATATGCCGTTATTTGTCCGAGAAATTGTCCGGAGCTGTTGAAATGATAAAGCCTGCGGTCGCTGACAAGGAAGATGTCTTCACGGTCGCGCTTGATCATTTTGATCTTTTTCAAGGAACAATGTCCGTTGGTTTCCAAAGGAATGGCGATCACCTCTTCGGCGACATCGGACAGGCTTCCTTCCAGTTGGCATTGAGGCAAATCGGTATTATGGATCACTTGATATCCGATCCGGCCGTATAAGGCTATCAGACATATGAATAAAAGATTAAAGGTTTTTCTCATTTCATTTCTAATTAAAAAAAATATCCAACCATTTATTTGTATAAACGGACGATACTGTCGGTTTATTGCAAGGGTTTCTTAATCTTGCAAGAAAACCCAGTTGCTTTCGGAGGAGATATCTTCCCTGTACCGAAACCCTTCCCAAGTAAAACCTTTTAAGGCTTCCGGATCGGTAATCCGGTTTTTAATGATGTAACGGGTTATTTGTCCACGCGCCATCTTGGCATAGATTACGATTGTTTCGGCTTTCCCGTTTTTCCAGACTTTAAAATCCGGTGTTATTACACGGACAGATTGTTCTACCATTTTCCAGTCGAATGAGGGTTGTAGGTCCATGCTCCCTAAGTTGACCAGCAGGTTGTCGTCGGCTTTCACTTCTTCAATAAGCGGTTCTGTTTGGCGGGTACGCCAGTAAGCATACATATTCCCTTCTCCTAATTCAGGCAGTTTCACATCATATTCCATCCGGTAAGGTTTGATCAGGTCTAACGGACGAAGGAGTCCATAACAAATGGAAATGAGCCGCAGGTGATCCTGGGCAAAGCGGAAGTCCGCTTCTGTAAAATCTTTGGGATTGATATTCTTGAATACGACACCCGTATAAGCTAACAGAGCTTGTAGCGGTTCTTCTTCCGTAGAATGGAAATTCTGAAAACGGCGGTAACTTTCCAGCATCAGTTTGGGACTGAGCTTTAGTATCCTGCCTAATTCTTCGGCGGGATATTGAGCCATGTGCAATGCGATCTCGATTGCTTCCCGGTTGAATCGGGGCGTTGTGCCTGCAGGCGCTTTTATTTTGGATGTTCCAGCCATTGTCTTAGCTGGAGATAAGATGATATGCATATTTACGAATATATTGTTTTTATTATGTGAATATCTCGTCGTTTATATCCGGTGCATAAATAAAAGCCGGATATCCCGCATCCATTTTCTGATATAACTGCCTGATATCACGATGCAGACTGCCGATAGCACTACTACTATTCCGCCGATCTGCATCGGTTGTAGATGCTCTCCTAAGAAAAGGACACCCATACATACGGCGGTAAGTGGCTCCATACATCCCAAGATCGCGGTCGTTGTCGAACCTATATAACGAATGGCCAGTATGAGCGTAAGGTCGGATACCAGCGTCGGGAGGAAAGCAACCATCAACACGTCTATCGTTGTGTCCAGATTCGGCATCGGGTCGGGCAAATCTCCTTTTATCGCCAGATTTATCAGAAAGACAATCGCTCCGGAAAGCAGGATATAGAAAGTGGCTTTCAAGCTGTCGAGCCTGGCAATCCGGCTTCGGTTCATGCCTACGATGTAGGTTGCATAGGCAACTACCGTAGCCAATACCAACATCAATCCTTTCATATTGATAGAACCTCCCGGCGTATTTCCTCCACTCAACATATAGACACCGCTTACCGCCATCGCCATTGCCAGCAATATCGGCATTGTCAGCTTGTCCTTATAAAATACAAACATGATCAGGCTGACTACCACCGGATAAAGGAAATGGATGGTTGTCGCTACCCCGCTCGGAATATAAAGATAAGCCTCCGTCAGCCAAAGCGCCGTGATGGCATAGAGCGTACCTAAGATAAAAGCGATCCCGAATTCATCTTTCTGTATATCGAACGGAATCTTTTTCATCCACATCAGTACGGCAACCAGTACGGAAGCTAAAGAAAAACGGTAAAACAGCAACGAATCCAAACCTACGCCGTTTTCAAGTGCGGGAATGGAAAAAAGAGGAATCAATCCGAATGTGGCGGATGCGATAAGTCCGTACAAAAATCCTTTTACCTTCATGTAAATTCACTGTCTATTGAAATGAGGGGACAAAAGTAGCAAATCTTTCCGAACCTTTTCTAACGAAATGGGATTCATGCTTTGCTATTCTTTTCGATTAATTTTGTATGTTTACGGCGTATTAGAAAATGATGGACAGATAATTGTGTCCGGGTGCATGATGAAAACCCTTGTTTAGGGAGAGTGGAAATTAATACAAACTTTATATTATATGAAAGTCGGAATCGGTATTTTACTATTATTCTTTGTTGCTTCCTTGCAGGCACAGAATATAACAGGAAAGGTTACGGACAATAAAAACCGACCGGTAGATGGTGCAACTATCGTTTTGCAGGCAATAGATTCTACTTATATAAACGCCTCTATCTCAAATGTAGACGGAACTTTTGTGCTGGATAGCCTGCCGGAAGAATACCGCTTGATCATACAACATCTCTTGTACAAGACCAAGGAAATCATAGGAAAGGGGAAAGATGTCGGTCTCATTCGACTTGATCCGCAAGACTATGTTTTGGAGGAAGTCGTGATAAAAGCGGAGCGTCCTTTTGTGAAGGTGGAAGAAGGGCGTTTGGGGTATGATCTGTCTGTTCTTGCCGGCGACGGAGTGGTGAACAATGCCTACGAGGCTCTGACTAAACTCCCCGGTGTCACGGAGAGTAAAGGCGCACTTACTTTAGCTGGTACGGGAAACTTGACTGTGATCTTGAATGGAAAGCCGACCACAATGGACACCGGACAACTCGAGACGCTTTTGCGCAACACTCCGTTAGACCGGGTGGAGAAGGCGGAAGTCATGTACAGTGCACCTCCCGAATATCATGTAAGAGGAGCTGTGATTAATGTTGTCCTGAAACGCTCGAATGATTATTCTTTCCAGGGAGAAGTCAATGCCGATTATACAAACCAATATTTCAATAGTGGTGGAGCGAACGGCAATTTTCGCTTATCGACGCCTAAAATGGCTTTTGATGTCATGTATGGAGCCAATGATGTAAAAAAGATGGAATATATGAATCTCTATTCTAAGCATACATTGAAAAATCAAGTATATGATATCAGGCAAAACGAGCAATTGCGGATGAAGTATTGGAACCACAATCTTAGGACTGCATTCGAGTATAATCTGAATGATAAGGACCATCTCAATATCGCTTATACCGGCAGTTTCACTCCTGACCAGTATAGTAATAGCTTGACTTCCGGCAATTACCAGGCAAGCAATGTAGACAAATATGTTGAGACCCGTATGCACAATGTCACTTTGCAATATCATTCCGGAGTCGGATTTGATGTCGGTGGAGATTACACGCATTATACGTCCGATAATAACCAGACGTTGCTTGCGGACTATGCGGATGGCGGTCAGAGCAGTTTCTCTATAATCGGTGGTCAAAAGATAGACCGGTATTCTATTTATGCCGACCGGAAGCGTCATTTGGCTAAAGAATGGAATTTAGGCTATGGTATATCTTATCGATTTGCGAAAGATCGTGATTTTCAGACCTATGATAAGGTTACAGGTGATATTCCGACCGAAAATACAGATTCCCGGCTTCGCGAGCAAACTGCCAACTTCTATGTCTCCCTGAGTAGGAATTATGCGACCGGTACGTCGGTTTCTGTCTCTGCTACAGGTGAATATTATACCATTGGCAGTTATCGTAAGTGGGCGGTTTATCCACAAGCATCCCTGACGTATGTAAAATCTCCCAAACATTTATTCCAGCTTTCGTTATCAACGGATAAGACTTATCCGGGTTATTGGGATATGCAGTCTTCCGTCAGTCATCTGAACGGATATACCGAGCTTTGGGGAACACCAGGATTGAAGCCGTCGACAACCTATAATTTGAATGGCAATTATATATGGAAACAAAAGTATATTTTCGGCCTGTTCTTCATGCATACATCTGACTTTTTTGTTCAGACGGGCTATCAATCAACCGACCGTTTAGCATTAATCTATAAGAATACGAACTGGAACTATATGCAGATGTGGGGGGCAAACATCATCCTGCCCTTTAAAGCCGGAAATTGGCTGGATTCACGGCTAACTTTGGTCGGTATGCAGGTTCACCAGCGTTGTGACGACTTTTTCGATATCCCGTTTAACCGGAGAAAATGGATGTTCAACGGTTCACTGGATAACACGTTTAAAGTCAATAAAAATCTGGCTTTCGAATTGATAGGAAGCCTGCAAACCCCGATGATTCAGGGAACTTTCGATATTGAAGCGGTCTATAATCTTACTGCCGGATTGAAATGGAATTTTGCTAACGATAGGATAAGTCTGTCAGCCCGTTGCAGTGATCTTTTCAACTCCGGTATGCCTGACTTGAAAGTCCGTTTTAAAGGGCAGCATTTGGATATGAACAATGGTTTCTATTCACGTGCTTTCACCTTACATTTCAGTTACCGTTTCGGTGGATATAAGAAGAAAGAAGTCAGAAAAGTCGATACCTCAAGGTTCGGACATTAGAATGGGGCCTGTTTTTCTTTTGGGGCTGTATGCCAAATGTACTTGCCTCCGTCTTTATGGATAGCATACTGGACGAGTTACAGCTTGTCCAGTATGCTATTTATTTTTTGTAAATTATTTTTGCATGAGACGATTTGCCGAGAAGGCATTTCGTCTCCTATCAGGTCGTATATATCATGTAGCAGAGGTTTTACCCGAAGGGCGAGCCGTTCGCCTGCTTCTGTCAGGTGGATTTGTTTGTTACGCCGGTCCGTCGGGTCTTCCCGTCGTTCCACCCAGCCTTTCTTTTCTAGGTTATTGATAAGATTGGTCAGGCAGGCTTTATCTTTAGCTGTCTGTTCTGCCAGATATTGCTGGCTGACTCCGGGTTTCTTCCATAGACGGTGCATCACCTGGAGCATTTCAAATGTCATGTCGACATTATTGGTTTTTAATACTCTTTGTATGGTCTGGCGAAAGGTCATTCGCGTTTTCAGGATTTGGAGTATTAGTTCGTGTGCCGTTTCGTTATTTGCCATTGCTGTTTACTTTTACGGCACAAAAATAAGGAATATCCTTGAGATATCGGTTAGATGTTTGACTGTCGGTCAAAGAATGCGCCGTTCCAATTCGTCCAGCATATTCACGCGTTCCAAAGAGAATGTGTTGTCATGTGTTTGGATATATTCCAAGAGTGTCTTGGCCTTTTGCAACATTGCCTGTTCCTCGTCGGGGTAGAGATAACTTTCTTCGATCAAGGTCTTGACGGCTATCTCAAGACGGGGGATTCCGCCGTTATCGTCACTGTCGAGCTGGCGGATAAGTTCTTCGGGCTGGACCGTCATAAGGGTGGGACGGTCCAGTTTGAGGGAACTGTATACGGTTTGGATCAACTCCGGTGTATGGCGGGCCGCATTTGTGTTGCGGTTCATAATGATCTGAAGAACCACTTTGGTAAGCTCCTCGATCTGTACCAGGATAAAATCTCTCTTAAGCATAAGAAATATCAGCTTTTAAAATGGTCAATTCTCGATTGTCAATTGAATAATGCGTACATCCTTCTTAGGGCGGTCATATTCGTCGCGAGGTTGTCCGGCGATGGCATCGAGCACGTCGAATCCTTCAATGAGTTCGCCATATACGGTATAGTTGCCGTCCAGATGGTGGCAACCTCCTTCAGTGGTGTAGGCCTTCCGTTGCTCTTTGGTGAACAGCAGGTGCCCGGGTGTGGCACGTACCATTGAATCTACTTGGGCGTTGATCTTGCGCAGACGTTTCTGGTATTCGCGTTTATTGCTGGCTTTCTGCATGCGCAGTTCGGCGCGGACGGGATAGAAGAACTTCTGCATGGCCTTCTCCTTGATATCCTGGTTAGCGATCATTTCCAGCGTGTCCAGTTCACCATTAGTGTAGACTTTTCCTTGTACGATATAGAATTGCGACATATCCGATTTCTTTTGCGGGTTGATGTCGTCGTTCTGGCGGGGAGCAGCCAACGCACCCCGTTTGTTGAAATGGTGAGGCCGCATCTCCGGCATGATCTCCGAATTTCGGTCTCCGAAACCGCAACGAGCACCAGCGGGAGCATTGCGTGAATCGGGAGCGCCGCCCTGTATCATAAATTCCGGGAGTACGCGAGTGAATAGCGTTCCGTCGTATTCGCCTCGTTTGGCGCGTTCGATAAAGGTACGGACGTGGTTGGGAACATCGTCATACAGTTTCGCTTTCAGGATTCCAGCACTTGTGTTGATGGTGACTATTTTTGCTGGAGTCTGTTCTGATGCGGAGGTTACGGTGTCCGCATCGCTCTGTCCGAAGATAGGAGAGAGGTAGGTCAGCAAGCCTAATAAGATATAATAGCTCTTTTTCATCTTTTAAAATATTTGGTGGGTAAAGATAGTATATATGTTGTTAAACACAAAGTAAATGGCTACCTTTGCAGCCTTTAAGGCAAATTTAAGATTATAACTACACGTATTATTATGAATTGGATTAATGATTTGTTATGGGGCGAGGGCATCGGCCACTCCATACTTCTGCTTTCCTTTGTGATCGCTGCGGGCATACAATTAGGTAAGATCAAAGTCTTCGGCGTATCTTTGGGAATTACTCTTGTGTTGTTTGTGGGGATCATTTTAGGGCATTTCGGTTTTACGATCAACCACAATGTGATTCACTTTTTTAAAGAGTTCGGATTGATACTTTTTGTCTACTCTGTAGGTATGCAGGTCGGGCCGGGTTTCTTCTCTTCTTTCAAGCAGGGAGGAGTTACGCTGAATATGCTGGCGTGCGGTATTGTGTTTTTAGGAGTCTTGACGGCTGTCATTCTGCACTATGTGACTGGTATCCCGATGCCTACGATGGTTGGTATCTTGTCGGGGGCGGTAACGAATACACCTGGATTGGGTGCTGCCCAGCAGGCATTTTCCGATATGCACGGAGTGTCTGACAATACGATTGCTTTGGGATATGCTGTCGCTTATCCGTTGGGTGTGATCGGTATTATCCTGTCTATTATCCTGATTAAGTATATTTTTCGTGTAAGTTTCGATAAGGAGAACGAGCAGTTGAACAGTGAGGATTCTTCGCATATCAATGGCGCCAAGCCGATCTCGTTGCTCGTGAAGAATCCGGCTATCTTCGACAAGACGATCGCAGAATTGTCGAACCTGCTGGAACATCGTGATTTTGTTATTTCCCGTGTCTGGCGTGACAGCAACAAGCAGATCGAAATTGCTTCCGCCAATACCATTTTAAGGGAAAACGACAAGGTTTTTGTCATCACGACCGAGGCGGATGCCGAGACGATCAAGACTTTTGTCGGAGAAGAGATCGATATGGAACGTAAACAGTGGATCCGTATGGAGAGCCAGTTTATCAACCGCCGTATCCTGATTACGAAACCGGAACTGAACGGTAAGCGTCTAGGCCAATTGAAACTGCGTAAATTATATGGTATCAATATCACCCGTATCAATCGTGCCGGTGTCGATCTGGTTGCCAAACCGGAATTGACGTTGCAGGTTGGCGACCGTGTGAATGTAGTCGGTACCGAAACAGCGGTTTCCAATGTGGAAAAGGTTTTGGGTAATTCGATGAAGCGCCTGAACGAACCGAATTTGATCACGATCTTTGTCGGTATTGCGTTAGGTATCGTGCTGGGTAGTATTCCAATTACCTTCCCTGGTATTCCGCAGCCGGTCAAGTTAGGTCTGGCGGGCGGTCCGTTGGTTGTGGCTATTTTGATCAGCCGCTTCGGTTACCATTATAAATTGATTACTTACACGACACAGAGTGCGAACTTGATGTTACGTGAGATCGGTATTACACTTTTCCTTGCTTGCGTAGGTATCAGTGCAGGTGATGGTTTTGTCGATACGATTGTGAATAATGGCGGTTTTGCCTGGATCGGCTACGGTTTCATTATTACGTTTGTGCCGTTGATGATCATCGGTTGTATTGGCCGTTATTTCTGCAAAGTCAATTACTTTACGCTTATGGGGCTTATTGCCGGTAGTACGACCGACCCGCCTGCATTGGCTTATTCGAATGCGACAGCCGGAAACGACGCTCCATCGGTAGGGTATGCAACTGTCTATCCGTTGACTATGTTCCTTCGGGTATTGACAGCGCAGCTGTTGATTCTGTTCTTCGCATAACTGTATAATTATTGTCGTAGAAGAGGGGCAAAAAGACGACCGTCTTCATCACTGTGACGACCGACTTTATTTCCATGAAGTCAATGTTCGTTTCCTATGAACATTGACTTCATCGCGATGAGGACGGTCATTACGACGATGAAGACGGTCGTTTTTTTATAGCAATATGACTTCTGCTTTTATATTATAGAAATCGGGATTACTTTTTTGTCTGTTCTGTTGCTGTCGGTATTTGCCGCGTGCTGTCCGGTGTGGCCGGGCGTAGAGGAATTAAAGGGTATTTTTTCCGGCGACGGAAAATGTCGGAGAAGCGGGTAAAGTCTTTCTTGTACATGATGCCTACTCCCTGTGTTGTCAGGGCTTGTTTAAGGATCATGTACATATCGTTGGCATGGTTGTAGGCTTTTAGGCGGATATCACCGCTGGGTGTCAGCAGATATTCGAGGTCGAACTCACCGATGAAAGCATTCTTCTGGTTGTTTACGATGCTGTTCTTATATCCGAAGTTTCCGTTGAATATGAGGCGATTGTTCAGCAATTGGCTGGACAGCAGCATTTCTACTTCTGTATCTTCGATACCGTCCTGGCTGGTTCGGATATTTGTACCGAGTTGCACTTTGTCGGTGAAGCTGTTCATGATACTGGATATCTGGGAGGAAAGGGCGGATGAGGCCACTGCGCTGAAATCGTTCGATTTATATTGTGCATTGTATTCCGGTGTATAGAATTTGTTCAGAACCAGCAGATAGATGATTTGCCGGGTCATCATGTCTTCTGTATCGACCAAACTTTTGACCTGCCGTTGGAGTTCTTCGTTGGAGCTCGGCAGTTCGAGGTCGAACGAAATAGTTGGGTTCCGCAGCACACCGTCTAATTTCAATACGCAGTTGACCGGCGTATTGCGTCGGGAACTTTCGTACGTCAGACTGGGGTCCAAATCCTGTATGTTGGCTGTCACGTTATAGATGGCATTTACATTCATCGTTGCCTCGAAAGGATCTCCCCGAAAGTTGATAATACTGCCATCCCGTATCTTAAAGTTTTTATGGATGAGTTGTTGCAGGCTGAAATTATAGTTTCCTTGCACGATCCCGATGTTTCCATACATACGCAAGTCGGTTTTCGTCCCGTATTGTATCTGAAGGCTTCCGTTACAGTTCCCAGTTATTTTATCTCCTGCGACCGGATCCATGATCAGTTCGATGTCGGCATCTGGTGTGATGTCGAGAAGGAAGTTCATGCGCAATTCCGCCCCTTCATCTTCGTTTTTGAAAATAAGAGGTTTAATGGAATCGACCGGTTGTGTAAGTGCCATTTCCCGTAATTCCTTTTTATTCACGAAGGTGATGAAATCATATTCTGCCGCAGAAGAGTTGTTCATGAAGTCGAGTTTGACGGATGTTTTGGGATCACTTCGCATATTGATGTCGAAGTTGATCAATTGTCCATTCCCTTTTATGGAGGCTGTTCCGGTTCCGAAGACGGTTCCGAAGATCAGCGGATTTTGCTTTTGAGGTGCATCGAATACCAACATATTGTTTGTTTGGACTCCTACATCGAAGCTGACATCCTTGAAATGTTTGTGATTGACGGTCAGGTTTACTTTTGCCGAGTTGCCGAACTTGTCATGCACTGTTACGTTGCGTCCGATGATGGCTCCCGGAGTCAGGTGGATGGAGTCGGAAAACGTGTAGTAGGTGTTCAGATATTCGATACCCAGGCCACCATCGAGAACAAAGGCATCTCCCTCTACATTCAGCTCCTTGAATGGACCATGCAGGTGGACATTGCCGAATCCTCGTCCTTTCATGTTCTTGGCGATATTCTCGACGAAAGGCCGCAGGAAAGCGACGTCCAGGTCATTCGCCCCGAAGAAGAGGGAAAGGCCTGCGTTTTTGCCGACCGGATAGATATAGCCACTGACATCGGTCCAGGTCGTATCGTTCTTGTAGATGCTGCCTAGCATCAGAATGCCCTTTTGCTGGTCATCCCATTCGCTGAAAAGGTTGAGGCGTCCTAAGGGTACTTGGTTGAACGAAAAGTCTTGTACTTCGAGGTCGGTGTTCAGCATCCGGCTGCCGTAGAGGTCGGTGATGTTGAAGGTTCCGGTAGCCTTTCCGGCAAACTGGAGCACCGGGATGTTCAGGATGTCGAAGATGTAGCTCAGTTCGACTTGTTTCAGGTCCAGCAACAGTGTGTCGGCCGGATCTTTCGAAACCGTTCCTTCCATGTGGAGATATTCGGTGCCGTTGGAGACGGAAAAGTCTTGTATCCCGATCTTGCCGTCTGCAATGGTGATGGTGGACGGGGCGATGTGCCAGGTGGAATCGTTCAGGATCAGCGGACTTTCGTTCAGCGAGATTTCTGTGCGTAGTTTGGTTGGCCCTTTTTCCTGTTCTTCCTCGATGAAGAGCGTGGAGGCGGAAAGGTCTGCTTTAAATAGTCGTTCTTTGTTGTTTGCCCAGCTGATCTGCGTCTTTATCTGGTTGTCTTTTGCATCTACTTTCAGATCCATGTAGTTGCGTAATCCTTTGGCATTGTAATTGGTTGCCTTGAGTTTCAAGTTTACCTTGTCTTCGGGATTGTCACAGGTCAGATAGCCGGATTCGAACATAGACTTACCGATGTTGAATTTAGGTAGGTAGGCCTCGAAACGGAAGCGGTTGTACTGGTTGTTATAATGCCCTGTGATACGTCCCTGGTTCAGCATCGTAAAAGGGAGTTTCAGAGTGTTGGATATGACTTCTGTGTTTTCGATCGTCAGCAAGAGAGAAAAGTTGTTTTCCATCACTTTCTGTTTCTTTTGCGTGACGTTGATCAGAGCTGGAACATACCCTTTTAATGTCTGCATAAGGCTGGGAACGATTGTTGTGAAGGAGTAAGCCCCCGTTACTTCGCCATTCAGAACGTCGGAGGTGATGGTCAGATGGCGGTTCAGCGAATGGCCTGTAGCCTCCACCTTGAGCTTTTTCAGGAAAAAGGTGTCCGGCTTGGTTTTGAAAGAGAGGCTGTCAAGCGTAATGCTTCCTTCCAGATTGTCGATGTTGTTGCCTGTGAAA
This sequence comes from Parabacteroides johnsonii DSM 18315, assembly GCF_025151045.1. Taxonomy (NCBI): domain Bacteria; kingdom Pseudomonadati; phylum Bacteroidota; class Bacteroidia; order Bacteroidales; family Tannerellaceae; genus Parabacteroides; species Parabacteroides johnsonii. The sequence continues at coordinate 2,100,470 of NZ_CP102285.1, read as the reverse complement.
TCAGCATTCAGCGAGCAGGAGATGTCCGGTGCTTCGTATTTATTCGTCAGATGGAGACTGTCCGGACGGAAATGTTCCAGACGTGAAGTGAAGTTGAACATGGAATTCTTGCCTTCATGCAGGAACAACCCTTCAGCATACAGTTTGCCGTTCGGATCGTCGATGTCCAGCACTCCGTTGAATCCGTTTTTCTTGAAGTTACCTGATAGGAGTATGTTTTCGTATTTATAGCCTTTGTATTCGAACTCATCTATATTAGCCTTGATATTACCCGAAAACGATCCTCCTACAGGACGGTGCGTGTCCAGTGTAACGGCTAATTTGGCTGTTCCATACGGATTGCCGTCTGGAAAAAGTTCGTCCAGTTGCAGGGTGGAGGTCGAAAGGTGCCCTTTCAGGTAGGCGGCGATATTCTTCTCCTTGTCATTCCCGAATATCAGGTCGGTCTGGACGGAACCGATCGCCGACGAGAACTTGCCGAAAGCGACCAGGTTGTCGAAGAAACCGGATATTTCGCCAGTAAAATTGATCGTGCCTAATTTGACGATCGCATCCGGCAGTTTGACCGGACGCTGGTTGAAGTTGTTAGCCAGGCCCGAAATTCCTTCGGTCGTGATATACATCTTATTGACTTGCCCGAAGATATAGGCGTCTTCCGGATGTGTGATCCCTTTCATCTCCATCTTGCCGACGAAAAGCATCTTGTCGCTGTATTTCAGTGTCAGCCGTTTCAGGTCGATATTGTTTATGTAGCCTGATGCCTCGGCCGAAAGTTCGATAGTTTCCGAGAAGTTACGGAATGCCGGGACGAAGGTGGAGAGGTCTTTCAGGCAAATTTGCGAAGGTGCGATATTTAGTTCGATGGGCGAACGGTCCAGCCAATCGGATGCACTGGTAGCTTCCCTAGTATGGATATGGGCGCGGTCTATATTGAGGTCCGTGTCAGGCAGCTTGATTTCAAAGTTGTTAATGATCGCGCTGTCCTTGTTGGCCACTATGTTGAGTGACAATTTGTTCAACGAAAAGCCCGAAGCCTCGTCGAAACTCATCTTCTTGATGTTGGCATTGAGGCTGTCCTTGTTGAATGCCTTCATCGAAATTTTAGCACTCATATTGCGGATGTCGATATGCTTGGCGTTGAACTTTCCGGGGGTGACGGCTGCATTCTTCACATCGTAACGGAAATTACCGCGGCGTATCAGGATCGAGTTGAAACGCAGGTCGATATTGGATTGTTTTTTCACCGTATCTTTGCTGGCGAAAGCATCGATAACGAATTGCAGGTTCAACTTGTCTGCCGGCGTTTCCTTGTTCAGGTTGACGGAGAAACCGAACAGGCGGACTGTCGAGAACACAATCTTTCCATTCAGCAAAGGTAGGATTTCGAAACCGGCCGACACATGGTTGGCATCGAACAGTACGGCTCCGCTTTTATCTTCGAGATACAGATTTTCCAGCACCAGGCGGTTGAACCACTCGATGTCTACATTCCCGATCCGTACGGGCACACCTAAACGTTCGGATAATTCTGTCGTTGCCGTATTTGCCACTTTTTGTTGCACATAGGGAATGCGCAACAAGATGGCTGGAGTTGCGTAGAATATCCAGAACAGGGTGAGCAGGGTGATGATTATGTATTTAAGTCCTTTGATATCTTTACTATATTTAAGCACAAAACTACAACAATATCCCGATAGATTTCGTTAATTTGCACAAAAATTAAAACGAAGATATGAGTGTGACAATATTAGGAATCGAATCGTCGTGCGACGATACTTCCTCTTCTGTAATACGCGACGGCGTGATGCTGTCGAATGTAATTGCCAGTCAGGCTGTTCACGAAGCCTATGGCGGTGTTGTTCCCGAACTGGCTTCCCGCGCACATCAACAGAACATTATCCCAGTGGTTGCCGAAGCGATCAAGCGTGCCGGTATCGATAAATCCGAATTAAGTGCCGTTGCTTTCACCCGTGGGCCGGGTTTGATGGGATCATTGCTGGTTGGGACTTCCTTTGCCAAAGGCTTGGCTGTCTCGTTGGATATTCCGATGATCGAGATCAACCACTTGCAGGCACACGTGCTGGCTCATTTTATCAAGGAGACGCCGGAAGATGATCATGCTCCTTCGTTCCCGTTCCTTTGCCTGTTGGTTTCGGGTGGAAATTCGCAGATTATCAAGGTGAATGCTTACAACGATATGGAAGTGATCGGGCAGACGATCGACGATGCTGCCGGTGAAGCGTTTGACAAATGTGCAAAGGTGATGGGGTTAGGTTACCCCGGTGGTCCCGTCGTGAACCGCCTTGCTAACGAAGGAAATCCGAAGGCTTTTACATTCAGTAAGCCGCATATCCCCGGTTATGACTATAGTTTCAGCGGATTGAAAACCTCTTTCCTTTATACCTTGCGTGACAAACTACAGGAAGATCCCGATTTTATCGAAAAAAACAAGCAGGACCTTTGTGCCTCTTTGCAAGCGACGGTGATCGATATCCTGATGAACAAATTGCGTCGGGCAGCGAAAGATCTGAACATTAAGGAGGTGGCTGTTGCCGGTGGCGTATCGGCCAATTCCGGCCTTCGGGATGCTTTCCTCGACCATGCGAAACGTTTTGGTTGGAAGGTGCATATCCCGAAGTTCTCTTTTACGACGGACAATGCAGCGATGGTTGCCATAACGGGGTATTATAAATATCTCGACAAGGAGTTCTGTCCGATGGATGCCGCTCCCTTTGCAAGGGTAGAGGCGAAGTTGAAGTAATGTAAATTTTATTCCATGCCTATGGAGCAAAAGTTTCATGCCTATGAAACTAAATTTTCATGCGCATGGAACAAAGGTTTCCTGCCGAGGAAACTGTTTGTATGACGTGAGGAAAAATAGAGAAGGTAAGAATGGCTATAGAAAAAGAAATAGGCGAGTGTCTCCGTGCCCGTCACCTGACGATGGGGACGGCTGAAAGTTGTACCGGCGGATATATCGCACATCTGATAACACGTGTGGCCGGCAGTTCCGATTACTTTTGCGGGGGAGTCGTTTCCTACAGCAATGAAGTGAAGCATCATGTTTTAGGCGTTTCGGAAGAGAGCTTGGCACAATACGGAGCAGTCAGCCGTCCGGTTGTCGAGCAGATGGCGTTGGGAGCGATCCGCGTGTTAGGTTGCGACTGTGCCGTTGCCACTTCCGGCATTGCTGGCCCCAGTGGAGGTTCACCCGAAAAACCTGTCGGAACCGTCTGGATTGCTGCCGCCTTGAAAGACAAAGTTGTATCCGAATGTTATCATTTCGGGACGGAGCGTGAAGAGAATATCTGGTTGGCGGCGAGAAGGGCGTTGAGGATGCTGCAGCAGTTGTTATAAATATTTTCCATTATTGATCCTTAGAAATAAAACATCCCGTATAAAACACCCGGCCATTCTCCCGTGTCGTTTGGTTGGAAACCTCGAATTGCGGAAAGGCCTGTTCCAGTCGTAGTGCCAGCGTGTCGCCTAAAAATGTATATAAACTGTCGGCGGCCGAATTATAAGGGAGGCTACCGAAATAACAAAGATGATTTTTGTTCATGAAAAGGTCGGCGCCTACCCATTCTTTCCGGATACGCCATTCGGCCGAATCGGGGAGGGAGATGTAGAGGTCGAGGCTGTCCGATTGTACCATCAGGTTCAACGGAGCGTTCCGATCGAATGAATGGCGCAGGCGATCTTGGTCGGGAAACAGGTAGCTTTGCCGGTTTCGTTGGATTTGGGCTACTTCTTCGAGCAACTTCTTGCTGTAACTTGCCACCCATATGCCTTCGTGCTGGTAATAACCGAAAAAACGGTTTCCGGCGTCCGGGTAATAGGTAAAAGTGATGCCGTTCCTTTTCTGCTTTTGTGGGGCGAATGAGCCGAAAGACTTTTGCAATGTATTTTTCTCTATCCGACCTGCGAGGCTGTTTCCCGCCTGTGCGTAAAAGACGACTCCCTGGGGATGGAAAGAGAGAAGCAGCCACGGAAGATCGCGGTTGTTTTGGATGATGGAAAGATAGATATCCGGGACCTTTGAGGCGAAAGCATCCCGTTCCGAATTCCGGGATAAGATATATTTTGTGAAAGCGGCAGGGCGATTTACACTCAGGATCGCATCCGATGCCGGGGCGACTAAGGTATATAGATCAGTCCGCACCGTCTCTTTCTCTTTTTGCATTTTGCTTAAAAAGAACCAGACTGCCACCAGCGTAGCGAGAGCAGCTATAACGAATGTCACTATTTCCCGCTTGTCAGCTTTCATTGTGCGTTATGTTTTCTTGGGACTCAGGAAATATTTACACCAAGGTTTGAGCCCGCATTCTTCACATTTGGGCTTGCGTGCAATGCAGGTGTAACGTCCATGTAGGATCAGCCAGTGATGGGCGATCGGGATTTGTTCCTCCGGGATGTGCTTCACCAGCTCCTTTTCTGTTTCCAACGGAGTTTTACTGTTGTTTGTCAGGCCGATACGGTTGGCTACGCGAAACACATGTGTGTCGACAGCCATTGCTGGCTTGTTGTAGACGACTGAGGCAATGACATTGGCCGTCTTGCGGCCTACGCCAGGCAACTTTTGCAACTCGTCGATATCGGATGGTACGACACCGCCGAAATCGGACATCAGCATCTTTGCCATGCCGACTAAATGTTTCGATTTATTGTTGGGATAAGAGATGCTCCGGATATATTCGAAGATCACTTCCGGGGTGGAAGCGGCCATAACTTCGGGAGTCGGAAAATCCCGGAAGAGGGCGGGAGTGATCATATTCACCCGTTTGTCTGTACATTGGGCGGACAGGATCACGGCGATAAGCAACTGATACGGGTTGTCGTAATGCAATTCCGTTTCAGCGACCGGCACATTTTCGTTGAACCAGTTCAAGACTCCTTTATATCGTTCCTCTTTACGCATATCTTATTTTATTAGTGACATGAAATTTTTACCAAGAAGCAGTCCGGAGAATACGGCTAACAATCCTAATACATTGCTGGCGAGCAGATTCAAAAGTGCCAACTTATATTCGCCTGTTTTCATCAGCGACATCGTATCCAGTGCAAACGAAGAGAATGTGGTAAATCCGCCGAACAGTCCGGTGAAGAGGAATACTCTTGCGCCCGCAGATAGATTACAAGTTTCGGCTATACTCCAGCAGAAGCCGATCAGAAAAGAGCCGATCACATTGACCGAAAGTATCCCGAAAGGGAAGGAGTGTAGCATCGAACGCTGTATCCACGTGGAAACTCCATAGCGGAATACCGTGCCGATTGCCCCTCCTGTTATAAGTAGTAAAACCTTTATCATACCATTTACGTTTTTAGTGTGTTTTTCCCCGGGCTGGTTAAGGACCCGGGGAAGATGGTAAATGATTTAGGTTCTCAACTTAATTGGCTGACTCAAACTGTCTCAGGAAACGGACATCGTTTTCGGAGAACATGCGTAAGTCTTTTACTTGGTATTTCAGGTTTGTTATACGCTCGATACCCATTCCTAAAGCATAACCGGAATATACTTTGCTGTCGATACCGCAGTTTTCAAGTACATTCGGATCTACCATACCGCAACCGAGGATTTCTACCCAACCGGTTCCTTTACAGAACGGGCAACCTTTTCCCCCGCAGATATTACAAGAAATATCCATTTCGGCAGAAGGTTCGGTGAACGGGAAATAAGACGGGCGCAAGCGGATTTTCGTATCTGCGCTGAACATTTCTTTGGCGAAGAACAGTAATGCCTGTTTCAGGTCGGCGAAAGAAACGTTTTTGTCCACATACAAGGCTTCTACCTGATGGAAGAAACAGTGTGCGCGATAGGAAATCGCTTCGTTACGATATACACGTCCCGGACAGATGATACGGATAGGAGGCTCTTGGTTCTCCATGACACGTGTCTGTACGGAAGAAGTATGTGTGCGAAGCAATACATCCGGATTATGTTGAATAAAAAAAGTATCCTGCATGTCGCGGGCAGGGTGGTCTTCTGCAAAATTCAGAGAAGAGAACACATGCCAGTCGTCTTCGATTTCCGGTCCTTCAGCAATGCTGAATCCTAAACGTCCGAAAATGTCGCAGATTTCTTTCTTTACGAGTGAAAGCGGATGGCGGGTACCTAATTCGATAGGATAGGCTGTACGGGTGAGGTCGATGTCATCGTTCGTCGTCTGTACATTCTCGAAGCTGGCTTTCAGCTCGTTTATTCTATTTTGGGTTGCCTCTTTCAGTTTGTTGAGGTGCTGGCCGACTTCACGCTTCTGATCTGCCGCTACATTGCGGAAATCGTTCATCAGCAAGGATATTTCACCCTTTTTGCTGAGGTATTTAATGCGTAATACTTCCAGTTCTTCAGCGTTTGCCGCTTTCAGGTTCTCTATTTCCTTAAGCAGAGCGTTAATCTTATTGATCATTTCTAATCATTTTTATTTTCAACGTGCAAATTTACTCCTTTCTTTGAATACTGCAACCGATTACGGCGGGTTTTTTTGAAAAAAGAGAGGCAACTATCCGCTTTTTATCAGAAATTATAAGCTACGCCGATACCTAAAACCTCTTTGAACTGAACTTTAGCACCGTGTTTTTCGCCTTCATCATTAAAGGTTTTCACGTCGTTGTCGTATTTGAGCGTGGTGTTGAGCGTAGCACTGAGGTATTTGTTAATTTTCATGTTGATCAGGACATCCCAGTTCACGTCTACATTGCCGAACTGTTTGTCATAGGGGGTGAAAAAGTCTACGCTTGTGATCAGATTCACGTTCTCCATGATCTTTTGCTCTGCTTTTGCCTTGATATAAGCTCCGATCTCCGCCCTGAAACGGTCGCCGGGATCGACACCGAACGCTCCTTCTTTGGATAGATAGTCATCTTCCACAAATGTTAGTTTTCCAGCGATTGGGGAGAGGTAGAGGGAATAATTGCTTTTTGGACGGAAATCCATACCTAAAGAAATATTGGAATAGGCGGGAGCAAAGAATTTGGAGATATAATGCGATTTATCCGGATAATTATAACCTTTATAGAACTGGGTGTTGAGGTCGGCCATCGCCGTGTAATACCATTTTTCGCTTGCCTGGTAGCCTAACTGGGTGGAGAAAGCGATCTTGTCGGATGTTTTCTGTACGCCCTGTGATTTTGTCTTCGTCAATCCGTAGTCCAGTCCGAGATTGCTGATCCATAGCCAATTCCCGCTTTTATGCGTAAGCGAACCGTTCAGATAGGCATTTCCGGCAAAAGAGTTTTCACCACCGGCCGACCAGTTGCTGACGGCTGTTTGTGACATATTTATACCAGTGATACCTTTCAATACCCATTTTCCCTCTTCATAACCTTTATCATCTGTTTGGCTATAGCCGGCAAGGCTTCCCATTGCGAGCGCTACTGTTAAAAATATACGTTTCATTTCAATTCTGTGTTTTTTTAAGTTGTAATTAATTAAAGACGTCTTTCAATAAAAAAACAGGTAGCGCTACGTTTTGTTTAGATTGACAATATTAATTTAGCCGTTTTCTTTTGATCGGCAACCGAGGGAAGAGCTTCCTGAAACGGATCAAATGGCTTGTGATATTGCTGCCCGCAATGATGATCGTCACGGCAAGAATGATTAATAATATCCCGCAACCGATCCTTGGTGTCAAGGCTTCTCCGAACACAGCTACCCCGAAAAATACAGCTGTGACCGGTTCGAGTGCTCCCAGTATGGCTGTCGGTGTCGAGCCGATATATTGGACAGCGCTGGTTGTACAAAGGAATGAGATGGCGGTCGGAAAGACGGCAAGTGCGATCAGATTTCCCCAAAGATACCATTTGTCTACGATATAGAGGTCTTTCCCGAATCCGACACGGACTAAAAACAGGGATACGCCGAAAAGTAGTATGTAAAAAGTCAGTGGGAGTGTAGCTACGGTTTTTAGTGTCGACTGGTTCACACCTATTATATAGATGGCATAGGAGAGGGCTGAAGCCATGACCAGCAAGACACCGGTAAGATTGAGCGTCGTGCCGTCACTGCTTTTATAGAGCAGACCGATACCTGCCAATGCCAATAAGATGCAAAAGACTGTTTGCAAGGTCAGTTTCTCTTTGAAGACAAGTGCCATGATCAATGCGACCATGATCGGGTAGACGAAAAGAAGTGTCGAGGCAATCCCGACTTCCATATAATTGTAACTTTGGAACAAGGCAAGTGAAGAAAAGGCGACCAACAGTCCCATGACAATCAGTGGAGCTACTGCTTTACGTTCTACTTTGAAACTTCTCCCTCTCCCTTTTATCATCATGCCAAGTATGGGAATTGCGAATAAGTACCTGAAAAAAAGAACCGAATCAGGGTCCATCCCGTCTTTATATAATGGAAGAGCAAACAATGGGTTAGTTCCGTAAGTTGCAGCGGCGATCGCTCCCAAAAAATATCCTTTTACCTTTGCATTCATGTCATGTAGAATTTGAGGTGCAAATGTAATATATATTTGGTGTTTTTTGTTCCGTTAAACCCTACAATTATAGTTTCGCACCCTTGTATCTCTCCCTTTTGAGGGAGCTGGACAGAGGGAGAAAAACTGCTGCAGTTTACAATAACCCCTATAATAAGGTCGTATGTTTATATTTGCTTGATAATTATAGAATTATGTGATAACGTGTTTGTTAAAAAATATTACCCCTGCGGCTAATTTGAAATATATGGGGTATAAAATCAAATTTTATGTGCTATTGTTTCGATTTGGACCAACGGGTATTGAGATAAATATGACAATAAGCAAGAAGTGCTTTCTGAAATGCTCCCGGGCATTGAAATAAAAAGGGGATAAAGTTTTGGAGGGATACCCGGGAACATTCTTTGTCTTTAATCAAATAATTATTATTTCGCCTTTTTCCCCTGATTAGCTACGGCATCCATTAGTTTTTTGATTTCTTCCGGATCACCGAGGAAATAATCCTTCACTAAAGTCAGACTATCGTCGAACTCAAATACATATGGTATGGCTGTCGGCAGATTGAGGTGTACGATCTCATCGTCTGGAATGTTCTTCAAATATTTGATGATCCCGCGCAGACTATTCCCATGAGCGGCTACCAATATCTCATCGGATGTTTTAAGCGAAGGGAAGATCACCTCTTTCCAATAAGGCAGAATTCGTTCTACCGTATCTTTCAGTGATTCGGTACGGGGAAGCTCGTTATCGGGTACATCTTTATAACGGAGTTCGAAACGTGGGTTGCGTGGGTCGTCTTCTTTCAGGGGCTGGGGAGCAATGTCATAACTCCTTCGCCAGATCAGGACTTGTTCGTCTCCATATTTTTCGGCTGTCTCACTTTTGTTCAGTCCTTGCAATGAACCATAATGTTTCTCATTCAGCCGCCAACTTTTTTCTACAGGGATCCAGTCCTGATCCATGCGGTCAAGAACGCAGTTCAGGGTTTTAACAGCACGTTTTAGGTAAGATGTATAGGCTTTGTCGAATTTGAATCCTTTCTCTTTCAACAAACTACCGGCTTTTGTCGCTTCTTTTATACCCTTTTCGGTAAGATCGACATCTGTCCATCCGGTAAAACGGTTTTCTTTATTCCAAACACTTTCGCCATGGCGAAGTAATACTATTTTTTTCATATTCTTAATCTTTATAACTGACTGATTATTAGTATAACAAATAAAGTGATGGAAAAGATTTTACAGATTCCTGAAAAAATCTCTTTTTATTATAATACAAATTCTTTAGCAATAATTACCGGTCGGACAATAAGGAGTTATTATCAAATAATATAATATGTTTTCACAAAATATATTATCTTTACGCCCGAAATTTTAATAAAAAGTTGTATATGTCTTTAAAGCGTTTTGGAGTCTCCTTAGAAGATAATTTATTGGAATCTTTGGACCAATATGTGAACGAGAATGGTTTTGCCAACCGTTCGCAGGCTATCCGTTTTCTGGTGGAGAAGAATGTCGCTGAAAAGAAATGGCAGTGTAACCATATCGTGGCAGGTACGATTATCCTTATGTATGATCAGGTAAAAAAGGAGATTGCTTCCCGGATTGCCGATATTCAACAAAATTATCAGGATGTTATCTTGTCCTCTTCCCAATATTATGTGAACCGGAATTTCTGTCTGCACATCGCAACTGTGATGGGTACGGCCTATCGTTTGACCGAACTGTCGGACCGGCTGACTACGATAAAGGGACTTAAACATGGCAAGTTAGTTATGAGTCGGGCGGATTAGATATATTTTTTATTCGAATGGTAGCACGAATTACGAAAAAAGTGACACGATTAAGGGTTTGACAATAGAAATTTAATACATAAAAAGAGATATGAAAAAAGTAATTTTACTTGCCTCTGGGCTTTTGTGCAGTTCTCTGGTTTTTGCAAATGATCCGACTGCCATCGATAGCCTGATTAACTTACAGGGGGTTGTGATTTCAGCGAATAAGGTACAAGTGAACCGGAGCAGTGTGCCACTTACTATCTCGGTGATTGATCGGGAGCAGATCGAGGCGAGCAGCGAATCGGCATTGTTGCCGGTGCTGTCAGAACGTATACCGGGGTTGTTTGTGACAGAAAAGGGGGTTACCGGGTTTGGGGTTTCTTCTGGATCAGCCGGTACGGTGAATATTCGTGGTGTCGGACAGGGCAATAAGGTATTGATGTTGTTCGATGGGCAGCCGCAATGGGCTGGAGTGTTCGGACATTCTTTGCCTGATACTTATGTGGCTTCGGATATAGAGCGTGTGGAAGTAATCCGTGGTCCTGGTTCTTTACTATATGGCTCTAATGCGATGGGAGGGGTTGTGAATATCATTACTCGCCAGCATAAACAGCAGGGACGACGGACACAGGCACGTGTCATGTTCGGTTCGTATAATACGCAGAAGTATATGATTAACAATGGGTATAATGTCGGGAATTTCAGTAGTTTCGTATCTGTCAATCATGATCGTACAGATGGACACCGGCCTGATTCCAAATTTGACATCACGAATGGTTTTGCAAACTTGGGATACCAGATTGATGATCATTATAAAGTAACTGGAAATTTGAGTCTTGCTAAATATAATACGGAAGATCCCGGTATGATCACTAGTCCCAAGTTCGATCATGTAATGCATATCTTACGTGGGACGACCTCTTTTGCATTGGAGAATCACCATGAAAAAACAAGTGGAGCACTTCGTGTTTTCTATAATTGGGGGCATCATAAAATCAACGATGGCTATTCGGAAGGAGAGCAACCGAGTCCATTTTTATTTTATTCGGACGATCACAATACAGGAATCCAATTATACCAGTCTTTCCGTTTGGTGAAAGGGAATACATTTACGGCTGGTGTCGATTATAAAAACTGGGGAGGACATGCTTGGAATGATTCGATCAAAGGTACGATAGGGGAAGTTGTCGATAAATCGGTCCATGAAGTGGCGGGATATGCCATCATGCAGCAGGATTTATTTGATATTTTGAGTTTGAATGCCGGTGTACGTTATGAACATAGTAGTGCTTACGGGGGAGAGTGGGTTCCACAAGCCGGTTTTGCAATTCGTCCGTTTGAAGGAAATACGATAAAAGCTTCTTTTTCTAAAGGTTATAGAAGTCCGACGTTGCGTGAATTGTACATTTCTTATCTTCCTTATTCGAAAGCTAATCCGGACCTGAAACCGGAAAGTATGTTGACTTATGAATTGTCTATCGGCCAATTCCTATTGGATAATCGTTTACATGCCGAACTGACAGCTTTCTATATTGATGGTAAAGACATGATTTCGGTTGTAAACCGACAGATGTCCAATATCGGGCGATTTTATAATAAAGGTATAGAATTCGAAGCTGGTTATCAAGTCTGTAAGAACTTGAATCTGGATATGAACTATAGTTATTTATATATGAATAAAGAAATAGAAGCGGCTCCGGCACATAAATTATATGCCAGTGCTACTTATACGCCTGGACGCTTTACTTTTAATATGAGTGTACAGTCTATTTTCGATCTCTATACTACGGTTGGGAAGACGCCGGAAGATAATAGAAAAGAGGACTATACGGTTCTGAACGCTCGTGCTTCTTATCGTTTCGGCTCGTTGGATAAGGGATTGAAACTCTTTATAAAAGGTGAAAATCTAACGGCTACCCGTTATTCGATAAATGCGGGATACCCAATGCCGAAGGCAACCTTTATGGGAGGTATCGATGTCACTTTCTAAACATTTTGTATACCTTTGCGCCTTGTAACATTTAATAAAAATCATTATGTCAGTTGCAAAGAGGGATTTAGAGGATAATAGAAAGGTGACCACACATCGCCTGATAGAAATGAAACAGCGTGGAGAGAAAATTTCCATGTTGACTGCTTACGATTATTCGATGGCTCAACTAATCGATCAGGCCGGTATGGATGTTATATTGGTGGGCGATTCGGCTTCCAACGTAATGGCTGGTAATGTAACAACATTGCCGATCACGCTTGACCAGATGATCTATCATGGTAAATCGGTCATGAAAGCGGTAAAGCGTGCCTTAGTTGTCGTGGATCTGCCTTTCGGGACGTATCAAGGTAACTCGAAAGAAGCGTTGGCTTCGGCCATCCGTGTGATGAAGGAAACGCATGCGGATTGTATTAAGCTTGAAGGAGGTTCTGAAATTCGGGAATCTATCGAACGTATTCTGTGTGCGGGTATTCCTGTCATGGGCCATCTGGGATTGACGCCTCAGTCCATTAATAAATTCGGGACATACACAGTTCGTGCCCGTGAGGAAGCGGAAGCGAAGAAACTGATCGCAGATGCTCATCTGTTAGAAGAGATTGGTTGTTTCGCAATCGTATTGGAAAAAATTCCGGCTGCTTTGGCTGCACAGGTTGCTTCCGAACTGACGATTCCGATTATTGGTATTGGTGCTGGCGGAGGTGTGGACGGACAGGTGCTGGTTATGCATGACATGTTAGGGATCAACCAGGGATTTTCTCCCCGTTTCTTGCGCCGTTATGCGAATTTGGCAGAGGAAATAACGCGTGCCGTACAAGCATATATTGAGGATGTAAAGACGCTGGATTTCCCGAACGAGAAAGAACAGTACTAATGCAATCTCATCTCCTTATCGGTGCCGCTTCATCGGGAAGCGGGAAAACAACTTTTACGCTCGGTTTGCTTCGTGCCTTGAAGAATCGTTCGTTTGAGGTGCAGCCTTTTAAATGTGGGCCGGACTACATCGATACGCGCCATCATAGGATGGCTGCCGGCAATCCGTCTGTGAACTTGGATCTTTTTATGATGTCGGAGGCACATGTGCACGACTTGTATGCTGGTTATACAGAAAAAGCGGATGTGGCGGTGACCGAAGGGGTGATGGGGTTGTTTGACGGGTATGACGGTATGAAAGGGAGCAGTGCGGAAATCGCTTGTCTGCTGAAAATACCGGTAGTCCTGATTGTAAATGCAAAAAGTACGGCATATTCGGTAGCTCCTTTATTGTACGGGTTTAAGCATTTCAAAAAGCAAGTACAGGTAGTAGGAGCTATCTTTAACTTTGTCGCTTCCGAAAGCCATTATTCTTTTTTGAAACAGGCATGTGAAGATGCCGGAGTCGAGGCGTTGGGATATCTTCCCAAGTGTGCGGATGTGGAGATTCCCTGCCGTCATTTAGGGTTGTCTCTCGATGAAGATTTTTGCTTTGAAGAGTTCGCCGACCGTGTAGCGGAACTTGTCGAGAAGTATGTGGACATCGACCGGTTGCTGGAATTGACGAAGCAGGTTGCGCCAGCAGCCCTTCCTATGTCCGTAAGCCATCGTACCTATAGACGTGAACCTTCTTTCACTGTTGCGATTGCTCGTGATCCTGCATTCAATTTTATGTATGAAGCGAATATCCGTTATCTGCATCATTTAGGAGAAGTTACTTACTTCAGCCCGTTGGCAGACACTTCTTTGCCAGATGCCGGTTTTGTTTATCTTCCCGGAGGTTATCCGGAGTTATATCTGGCTGCTTTATCGGCAAACAGGCCGATGCTTCAATCCATTCGCCGGTATGTCGAGAATGGGGGAAAGTTGTTGGCCGAATGTGGCGGTATGATGTATCTATGTGACGAGATACGAGATAAAAATGGAGATGTTTTTCCGATGGTAGGCGTATTGCATCAGTCTGCAACAATGGAGAATATGAAGTTACGTCTGGGGTATCGTACCCTATTGTATAACGATGCTCGTCTGAAAGGGCATGAATTTCACTATTCCCGTTTGGTGGAACAACAGGATCCGCTTCCGTCCTGTGCTGTCGCTTATACGGCCAAAGGTGTGAAAACGGATACTCCGCTTTATCGTTATAAAAATGTTTTAGCCGGATATACGCATTTGTACTGGGCAGATCCGGCCGGGAACGACTGGTTTACCAAATTTATCATTAAATGAAAATATACACGCGTGGAGGAGATAAAGGCCGCACCGGAATTCATGGGGGCGAGCGGGTGGATAAAGACGATATCCGGATCGAAGCGAACGGGACGTTGGACGAAGCGAATGCCGAAATTGGAATTGTCCGTGCACTACTCCCGGCCGGACATGAGTGGCAGGATTTGCTGGGGAAAATACAAATGGAGATGATGGCGGTGATGTCGCATGTGGCGACTCCATCGGCTATTCGTGATAAGAATCCGAACAAAATATCCGATGACCTGGTTCTCGTTTGTGAGGAACAGATCGATGCTTTGTCGGCGAAGATGGAGGATAACGGTTATTTTATCCTGCCTGGCGGCTCTTTGGTTTCTGCTCACTTGCAGTTGGCCCGTACGATTGTACGCCGTGCCGAACGCCGCCTGTGGACGTTAAACCGGAAAGACCCGGTTTCACCCGGGATCATGCGGTTCGTGAATCGCCTTTCCGATTTGTTTTTTACAATGGCACGTTATGAAATGTTTCGCCAAGGGAATGCGGAGGAACGCTGGCAGTCGTTTTTGTATAAGCGGAAAAAATAGAATAAAACTTGAAGATTCCACAAAGAAGTTGTTCACATTTTTGTGAATACTGAAAAGAATACGTTATATTTGTACGCAAATACGAGAACGATATGGTTGTTACATTCGGAGAAGCATATTTGCGTGACCTTTACGAGAAAGGAAAGACTGATGCCAAGAAGCATCGTTATCAGCCTGATGTGATAAGGCGTTATCAAAAGTGTATAGATTTTCTTTTGGATGCCAAGAAGGTAGAAGAACTTCTTTTGATAAATTCCTTGAATTATGAGATGCTGAAAGGCGATAAGGCTGGTATTTCATCTGTACGGGTGAATAATAAGTATCGAGTTGAGTTTACCGTAAGGGATTCGATAGAAGAACCGATTGTTACCGTATGTAATATAATAGAATTATCAAACCATTATAAATGATTGTAGCTATGATTACACTTCAAGGTATTGATCCTAAAATGATCGCCAATAATTTGACTCCATCCAACCCCATACATCCAGGCGAGTTGATAAAGGATGAGATAGAATATCGAGGTATTTCGCAGCGGAAATTGGCATTGCAAATGGGGGTTTCTCCGACATTGCTGAATGAAATATTGAATGGAAAGCGTTCTGTTTCGACAGAATATGCCCTTTTGTTTGAAGCTGCGCTTGGCATTGATGCAGAAGTTTGGATTCGTCAGCAAGCCCGGTACGACATGCAAATGGCAAAATCCGATACCTCTTTTTTGGAGAGATTGGCCCATATTAGAAAAATAGCGGCAGTATTATAGTAGGCACAGATTAAAATTAAGAATAGATATGACATCCGTAAAAAAATACATCGAGTCCAACAAAGACCGTTTCATCGAAGAGCTTTTCTCTTTGATCCGTATTCCATCGATAAGTGCTAAAAATGAACATAAGCCTGATATGGAGGTATGTGCAAAACGCTGGACAGAACTCTTGCTTGCGGCCGGTGCCGATAAAGCGGTTGTGATGCAGACCGAAGGCAATCCGGTCGTGTATGGAGAAAAGATGGTTGCTCCCGAGGCGCAGACCGTTTTGGTCTATTCGCACTACGACGTAATGCCCGCCGAACCGCTTGATCTTTGGAAGAGCCGCCCGTTCGAACCCGAAATCCGGGACGGTCGTATCTGGGCGCGTGGTGCGGATGATGATAAAGGGCAGGCCATGATGCAGGTAAAAGGCTTCGAGACTGCCCTGAATCTGGATTTGCTGAAATGTAATGTGAAATTTATCTTCGAAGGAGAAGAAGAGATCGGTTCGCCGAGCCTCGAAGCTTTCTGCCGTACACATAAAGAATTGTTGAATGCTGATGTTATCCTGGTTTCCGATACCAGCATGGTCAGTGCCGAAACACCTTCTTTAACCACCGGTCTTCGTGGATTGGCCTATTGGGAAGTAGAAGTGACTGGTCCCAACCGCGATTTGCATTCCGGGCATTTCGGGGGTGCAGTCGCTAATCCGATTAATGTGCTGTGCAAATTGATGGCTGACATAACTGATGCCGACGGACGGATCACGATCCCCGGTTTCTATGATGACGTGGAGGAAGTTTCCCCGGCCGAACGCGAAATGATTGCACAAATCCCGTTTGACGAAACCAAATACAAGGCCGCTATCGGAGTGGATGAACTGTTCGGTGAAAAAGGTTATTCTACGTTGGAACGCAATAGTTGCCGTCCATCCTTCGACATCTGCGGTATCTGGGGCGGTTATACGGAAGAGGGCAGCAAGACGGTTCTTCCTTCCAAAGCCTATGCCAAAGTTTCCTGCCGCCTGGTTCCACATCAGGATCATGAGAAGATTTCAAAACTGTTTGAAGAGTACATCGCTCGTGTAGCTCCGGCTTATGTCAAGGTAAAAGTGACGCCTAAACATGGTGGACAAGGCTATGTTTGCCCGATCGACCTTCCCGCTTATAAAGCAGCTGAAGATGCCGTAGCCGTAGCTTTTGGCAAACGTCCGTTGGCCGTGCGCCGTGGCGGAAGTATTCCTATTATCTCGACTTTCGAGCAGGTGTTGGGCATCAAGACGGTCCTGATGGGATTCGGCCTCGAACAGAATGCGATCCATTCGCCGAACGAAAGCTGTACGCTTGACTTCTTTTATAAGGGAATCGAGTCGGTAGCCGAATTTTATAAACGATTCAATTGATATGACAAATAATGAAATAGTCGCTCGTGCGCTTGCCAATACTGGCATTACTGCTCTGAACGAGATGCAGCAGGCGGTATTGGATGCCGGGACGATAAAAGACATGGTGCTGCTTAGTCCGACAGGGTCGGGCAAGACACTGGCTTTCCTTTTGCCTTTGCTGACGACATTGACGGATGAAGACAGAAAGATACAGGCATTGATCATCGCTCCTTCCCGTGAGTTGGCCTTGCAGATCGAAACGGTATTGCGCTCGTTGGGGGCCGGATATAAGGTGAATTGTTGCTACGGAGGACATCCGATCCGCACGGAGAAGAAGAGTCTCGAACATCCGCCGACGGTCCTGATCGGGACACCAGGACGTATCGTCGACCACCTGGAACGGGGAAATATCGACTTGGACAGTGTGCGTACGCTGATCCTGGATGAGTTCGACAAGTCGCTTGAACTGGGTTTTCTTGCCGAAATGAAAGAGATTCTGGCACATCTCCCCGGCGTACGCCGCCGGGTACTGACTTCGGCTACGGCAGCAGTCGATATTCCTGCTTTCACCGGAATCACAGCTCCGGTGCGGTTGTCGTTCCTGAAAGATGTGAAAGAAGCGAAAGGACTGACTTTGCGTGTGGTCAAGTCTCCCGTTAAGGATAAGCTGGAAACATTGTACAAGCTTTTGGGTGAACTGAAAGGCGGTTCTGCCCTTATCTTCTGTAATTACCGGGAGACGGTGGAACGGGTGAGCGACTATCTGACTGAAATGGGCGTGGATAACGAATACTTCCATGGAGGAATGGAACAGCCCGAACGCGAACGTGCCTTGTCGCATTTCCGTAATGGCAGTGCTACCGTATTCATCTCTACCGATTTGGCCTCTCGAGGTCTTGATATTCCGGAAGTGAAGAATGTGATCCATTATCATCTCCCTGTGAGTGAAGAGGCATACGTGCATCGTAATGGACGTACGGCCCGTATGAACGCGGAAGGAGTTGCTTATCTGATCTTGAATGCGGAGGAGACGGTTCCCGAATATATCACCCGCGAGCCGGACGAGTTTTTCTTGCCGGAAGTGGCGAAGAAGCCCATGCGTTCGGAGTGGGTGACGTTGACGATCAATCGGGGGAAGCGGGACAAGCTGAGTAAGAAGGATGTAGTCGGCTTTCTTTTCCAAAAAGGTGGACTGGAAAAGGATGATTTAGGTATTGTTGAGATAAAGGAAAGTTGTGCATTCGCTGCTGTCAAGCGGGACAAGCTTTCCGGTTTGCTGGATCGCATCCGGGATGAAAAGATAAAGAATATGAAAGCTAAGTTTATATGAGCATATTAATAAAAGGCGCTTTGTTGGATGGCGCTGTAACTGATGTTTATATTGAGAAAAAGGAGATCAGGCAGATAGGGGAGGATCTTCAGGTACAGGCAGATCAGGCGATAGACGGAAGGCGTAAGGCCTTGATCCCTGGTTTCGTAAATGCGCATACACATGCTGCCATGACGCTTTTCCGGGGCTTTGGCGATGATATGCCGTTGATGCCCTGGCTGGAACAGAAGATCTGGCCGAACGAAGCGAAATTGACGCGCGAGGATGTTTATTGGGGAACGAAGCTGGCCTGTCTCGAAATGATAAAAAGCGGGACGACAACGTTCTTCGATATGTATCATAAGTTCCGGGCTACGGCCGATGCTGTCGAGGAAATGGGGTTGCGTGCATTGCTTTCCGGTGTCTGCTTCGATCATTTCAAACCGGAACTGGCCGAAAAGAGCAAGCGGGAAAATGAGAAACTGGTTGTCGATGTGGCCGGCTATGGCAAACGTATACGGTATGCGATCGGTCCTCACGCCATTTATACCGTATCCGGCGAATTGTTACAGTGGATACATGGTTTTGCTGCCGAGCATTCCGTCCCGATCCATTTGCATTTGGCAGAGACGGAGGGCGAAGTCAGGGACTCCGTCAAACAGTTTGGTCTTACTCCCGTACGTTATTTATATAAATTAGGCATATTGTCCCCTCGTCTGATCATTGCGCACGGTATCTATGTCGATGATGATGAGATTCGTATGCTGGCGGATCACGGAGTGAAAGTGGTGCATAATCCGGCATCCAACATGAAGCTGGCTTCCGGTATCCAATTTAAGTTCTGTGAGATGCGAAAGGCCGGTGTGACTGTTGCTTTGGGGACTGACGGCTGTTCTTCTTCCAATAACCTGGATATGGTTGAGGCAATGAAGCTCGCTTCGCTTTTAGGCAAGGCCTGGCGGAAAGATCCGGAGGCGATTCCTGCTGGTGAAATATTCAGGGCGGCGACAGAAGCCGGTGCTTCGGCTATCGGGCTGAAAGCCGGACGGATTGCCGAAGGCTATCTGGCGGATCTCTGTTTGGTCGATTTGAATATCCCGGCTTTTACTCCGAATCATAACTTTGTCTCCAACCTGGTGTATGCAGCGAACGGCAGTTGTATCGATACCGTTATCTGTGATGGTAAAATCTTGATGCAGGATAAAAAAGTTCCGGGTGAGGAGGAAATTCTGGAGCGTACGGCCGAACTTGCCTATAAATTGGTGAGAGAACCGTAGACGGAGTGTATGAACAATAAATCTGAATGTATATGAATACAAATGACAATACGATTTATCGGGAAGCGGCCGGTTACTTGTCGTCCCGTATTACCGGCAATCCGGAAACTGCGATTATCTTAGGTAGCGGTTTAGGTTCCCTTGCCGACCAGATCGAGGAGGCTGTGGTCATACCCTATAGTGAGATCCCGCATTTTATGCATTCGACGGCCGCAGGACATAAAGGTAACTTCATTTGTGGCAGGTTAGGAGGGAAACAGGTGCTTGCCATGCAGGGGCGTTTCCATTATTATGAGGGGTACACGATGCAGCAAGTGACGTTCCCGGTTCGGGTGATGAAGTTGTTGGGGGTTAAGAATCTGTTAGTCTCCAATGCTGCAGGCGGTATCAATACGAATTTCAAAGTCGGTGACTTGATGATTATACGGGATCACATCAATATGATGCCTAACCCGTTGATCGGTCCGAATGACGAGCAGTTCGGAACCCGTTTCCCGGATATGACGCGCGCGTATGATCGGGAGTTTATCGGGCTTGTCGAGGAAATTGCCGCGTCCCACGATATCTCGTTGAAGAAAGGCGTATATGTCGGACTGACAGGCCCTTCTTTCGAGACTCCGGCAGAGTATGCTTTTTACGGTAGGGTAGGAGGTGATGCGATCGGAATGAGTACGGTTCCGGAGGTGATCGTGGCCCGTCATGCCGGTTTGCGTGTATTCGGTATGTCTGTGATTACAAATGAAGGCTATCATTTTGCCGATGATTTCGTCAATGACGGAGCCGATGTGATTGTCGCCGCCAATAAAGCGGCTGCGGTCATGACCGTCCTCTTCCGGGAGTTGGTTGCCAGGATATAAAAGGAAATTAGCCAACCTTGTCTATTGTAAACCGATCCTCATCTGAATATGGCTGAGAGGGGAGGTGATGAAAAGCTATGCGTTAGCATTTCGTAATGCATAGCCTTACGAGTCAAAAAGCATAACTTTACAATCCGGAAAGCATCTCTTTGGAAAACGGTCAGCAGATTTTCCGGCAGGGATGCCGACCGCTTTTCAAAAAGGTATAGGCTGTGCCGGAATAGGCTATACCTTTTTTATTGGCAGCCTATATCTTTTTTGCCGGAATGTTATAGGCTGCGATTAAATGTTTTGGGAAATTTGTATCCCTATTATTCACCCCTGTCTTGTGTACTTTATTTTTCAATGTGTTTAAGGATGAATGCACGCTTGCCGTTTGCCTTCACCTTTTACCGTTTGCCTTCACCGTTTCGTCCCCGTATATATATGTGGATAAAAAAGCACGGCGAAAGCAAAACTCCGGGTGAAGGCAAAAACGGTCAGTGCTTTCACTTGTTAAGATATTAACATACAGAATATTGAACAAACAGGTGAAAGACAAATTCCTAATTATGTACAAAAATTTTGATGTGGTAGTCCTGATAACTTGTTTTTGGAGAAGAGAAAATAGCATTACCTTTGTAAGTATGAAAACATTTGTAATAGTAGGATGTGGACGGCTTGCCGGAATAGTTTCGGAAGCTGTCGTTAAAGGATTATTGCCTGAATATGAGTTGGTAGGAGTCTATTCGCGTACGGTTGCCAAAGCTGAACGTATTGCCGGCGAGATGGAAAAGATTGGAAAAAGTTGTGCTGTATGTACTACGGTGGATGGATTGTTGGCTTTGAAACCCGATATATTAGTGGAGACGGCTTCTCCAGCCGCTCTTCGGGAGTTTGCCATTCCGGCTTTGAAGAATGGAACTTCTATTGTTACCCTTTCGATCGGAGCGCTAGCTGACGACTCGTTTTACAGGGAAGTATGTGAAACGGCAAAAGAGAACGGGACACGCGTTTATATTGCTTCGGGTGCTACCGGAGGATTCGATGTTTTGCGTACGGCTGCTTTGATGGGGAATGCGACAGCCTGTTTCTTCAATGAGAAGGGACCTGACGCTTTGAAGGGTACTCCGGTTTATGAGGAGACGATGCAAAGCGAACAGAAAGTGGTGTTTACAGGCAATGCAGTGGAAGCCATCCGCTTGTTCCCTACGAAAGTGAACGTTACGGTGGCTGCCTCGCGCGCATCTGTCGGTCCGGAAGCTATGCAGGTGACCATACAGTCGACTCCCGGATTTAAGGGAGACACGCAGAAGGTCGAGATCAGGAACGACCAGGTGCATGCTGTGGTGGACGTGTATAGCGCTACTGCGGAGATAGCAGGATGGTCGGTTGTGAACACCCTGCTGAATATTGTTTCACCCGTTGTATTCTGAAAGATTGGCCAGCACCTTCTCGCTTAGGCGGTCGAACGCCTGGCGGGTGCGGCCTGTTGAAGTCTGTACGCATCGTATATGCGGATGCTCTAAAAGGTGAGCATCGCCCAAGGCTCCGACGGTATCGCAAAAACAAAGGTTATTGCCCGATAGCCATTTGACAAACGGTTCTTCGTCCCATGCAGGAGAAAGCCCTGTGTTGAACAGTATCTTTTTATCACCCAACTTCTGGAATTCGGCTTCGTGCAGCAGGACGGTGTTTTTGTTCAGGCAGCAGAACAGGGCTTCGCTTTGTGCGAGCAGTTCGTCCAAAGGGAGAAAGCGATATCCTTTCTCACGTGCCCATTCCTTTTCGCTACGGGCAAAATAAGATATTTCCGCACCGAAGAACCGAAGTGCATCGGCGATCATGCCGCCTGACTTGCCCAAGCCGATAATGCCAGCTTTTAGCCCGGTGATTTCACGGACTTCGTCCTCCCAGGTCGGTCCGTCAAACCCATGAAAGCAACGTACCAGCTCGCTTATGACATATTCGACTACTCCTTCGTCTCCGTAATCCCGGATACCTGTGACTTTGATACCGTGCTCGTTGGCATAAATGATATCGACGTTGGCGCTTTCCGGTGAGTAAAGTGAACAGCACATACCGATATATTTGATATTGGGGCATCTTTCCATTACCTCGCGGCGGATACTCGAAGTATAACTCAGCAGCACCGCGTCGGCATCGCCGATGCGACGGACAATCTCCTCGTCGTCTACTGGAATATCAGGGTACATCACTACTTCATTTGCAAACGTGTGCAATGCTTTTTCTGCCGAGGGAATCAAACTGACCGGCTCTATCGCAACTATTTTACTAAACATGGTAAATTATTCTTTTTGAAAATATGAAGAAACAAAGATACGTTTTTTTGTAAAGTTTCTATCTTTGTATTCGATTCAATCAATGTAATAAAATAAACTTATTTCTACCCATGAAGAATTCCAGAAGAGACTTCCTTAAAAAGGGAGCATTGGCAGGGTTCGGCACCCTGATGATCCCGGAGATCGCAAAAGCCGCTGTAAAAGAAAATACATCTGTACATGCTCCGAAGATTAATCTGAAAAAAGATTGTGTGATCCTGTTCCAGGGAGATTCCATCACAGACTGCGGTCGAGACAAGAATAGTAACCGTTGCAATACGATGGAACAGTTTGGTAGTGGTTATGTGCTCTTTACCGCTACTCAGTTGTTAGAGAAGAAAGCGGCTTTGCAGCCAAAGGTTTACAATCGCGGTATCAGCGGCAATAAAGTCTATCAGCTTCGTGAACGCTGGGAGATTGATTGCCTTGCTTTCCAGCCGGATGTCCTAAGTATCCTGATCGGGGTGAATGATTACTGGCATACGTTGACACATGCTTATAAAGGAACGGTCGAGACATACGAAAACGATCTGCGCGCCTTGTTGAAGTATACGAAAGAGAAACTTCCGAATACGCAAATTGTCCTTTGCGAGCCTTTCACTTTGCGTGACGGAACGGCTATAGAAGATTCCAAATGGTATCCGATGTTCGATGAATTCCGTAAATCCGCCCGTAAACTGTCGGAGGAGTTCAATACTGTATTCGTACCTTTCCAATCGGGATTCGATGCTGCGGTGAAACTGGCTCCGGCACGTTATTGGTCGAATGACGGTGTGCATCCAGATTTACCCGGTCGCCAGCTAATGGCAAACATGTGGATGGAAGCAACTGGATTAAAGTAAGATATGATTTTGAGCGGGTGCGGACTGTAAAATAGTACAAAAAAAGTGCAGTCAGGTTTTGGAAAATAAAAAAATACCTCTATCTTTGCACCCGTTATCGCGGAAGTAGCTCAGTTGGTAGAGCATAACCTTGCCAAGGTTAGGGTCGCGGGTTCGAGTCCCGTCTTCCGCTCAAATCGATAACAGAGGCGGTATGAGGCCGCTTTTTTAATGTACTGAAGAAAGGCCCAGGTGGCGGAATTGGTAGACGCGCACGTTTCAGGTGCGTGTGTCGAGAGGCATGCAGGTTCGAGTCCTGTTCTGGGCACCTTTTCTCGCGCAGGTGGTGGAATTGGTAGACACGCTACTTTGAGGGGGTAGTGCCGGTTACGGCGTGTGAGTTCAAGTCTCATCCTGCGTACACAGATAGTCCATATAGTTAGTTTTAAAAGCTGATTATATGGACTATTTTTTTGTATCTTTCTCCCGTTCCTGTTCGGGATGCTCTCATTGTTATGGATTCCATGCTTTATTTGAATACAAAAACCTCATCCACATTCACATGTAGATGAGGTTGTACCAAATCAGTTTATATAAAAAACAAACTGAAGTTGACTAATACCTTAAACTTAGGAATAGTTTGTTTAATTAATGTGAGTTCTACACTGTAGAACTGTTTCTGCAAATTTATATATCTTTTTGTTATTATACAAGTCGCGTTCGTTTGAGTTCATATAAAAAATGATTAAAAAACTTTAGTCGTTTGCTTCCATATCCGGACCATATAAAAGGCCAGATGCGTAAAGGCAAAAACAAAAGAGATGATCAGCAGGACTTTACTTTCTTCCCAACCGACGGTTTGCTGATGCCAAAGTCCCGTGATCACACAAAGGATAGCAAGGACGATCCCGATCATATTCAGTGCCAGATGACCGCGACGGTTGGCTTGATTGTATTCCAGCTTGCTATGTTTGATGCCGTAGCAGGCATAAATATCCAGCCCGATCAACATCCACAGCACCAGTCGGATCCAAGTGTCGGCCGGTAGGAAAAGCATCATGCACAGACAAGTGATGATCCCGGCAACCGGAACAAACGGGACCAACGGAGTCTTGAAAGCACGATGTACATCGGGCATTGTTTTCCTGACCACAAGCACACCTGCACAAACCAGCGTAAAGGCGAAAAGGGTTCCGATACTGGTCATTTCACCTGCCAGGCGTGCCGGAACGAAAGCCGCCAGCAGACCGACGAGTACCATAAACAGCAGATTGCTGCGGGCGGGTGTTCTGAACTTTTCATTGATATGCGAAAAGAACGGAGGTAACAGACCGTCGTGGCTCATGCTGAGGAAAACGCGACTCTGCCCTAACAATGTCACCATAATGACTGAGCAATATCCGAATAAAATGGCAAGGACGATTGCCTTATTCATCCAAGGGTAATCCGGATGAAGTACACCCGAAGCATCTACTTCTCCCATATGTCCTATCGCAATTGCCACGGGAGCTATTCCCTGTTGGCCGCCAAATTCGGAATAATGGGCTACGCCTGTCATGACGTGGGCGAACAACATATATAATATGGTACATACAAGCAATGAGACGAGGATTCCGATCGGCATATCCCTTTTGGGGTTTTTGGCTTCCTGGGCAGCTGTACTGACAGCATCGAAGCCTAAAAAAGCGAAGAACACAATGGCCGCTCCGCGTAGGACACCTGATAGTCCATATTCGCCTAACGTACCAGTGTTTGCCGGAATATAAGGTATGTAATTGTCCGTATTGATATATTTCCATCCTAAAAAGACGAATATCAGGACGACCGACACTTTCAGAAAGACGATGATCCCGTTAAAGATAGAACTCCCTTCCGTCCCGCGGATCAGAAAGATACTCATCAGGACAACGATCAGGAATGCCGGGATATTGACAATCCCTCCATCCCAGGGGCAGGCGGTGAAAGCTGTCGGAAGGTTGATTCCGATCCCTTCCAAAAAGACGACGAGATAACGGCTCCAGCTGATGCTGACCGTCGTTGCAGCAACCGTATATTCT
The DNA here is from genome assembly GCF_025151045.1 of Parabacteroides johnsonii DSM 18315. NCBI lineage: Bacteria > Pseudomonadati > Bacteroidota > Bacteroidia > Bacteroidales > Tannerellaceae > Parabacteroides > Parabacteroides johnsonii. The sequence continues at coordinate 2,074,744 of NZ_CP102285.1, read as the reverse complement.
AAAACCAAATCCCAACCGATAATCCAAGCGATCAGTTCGCCCATCGTCGCGTATGAGTATGTATAGGCACTCCCGGCAACCGGAATCATCGAAGCAAACTCTGCATAACAAAGTCCGGCAAAGCAACATCCGATTGCGGCAATGGCGAATGAAAGTGTAATGGCCGGTCCTGTATATCCGGCGGCGACTGTTCCGGTTATGGAGAAAAGTCCGGCTCCGATAATGACTCCCACACCGAGTGCGACCAGACTCCAGGGGCCTAATACCCGTTTTAATGATTTACTTCCCGTTTGATTGGCTTCGGCCTGCAAGGCTTCCAAAGGCTTTTTAATGAATAATCCCATTGTTTATTTGTGCATATTTATAAATAGGACACAAAGGTAGGGATTGCCCGGATGATATACAAATGCTAATTGTGGATGGGTAATCGCCTCCATACAACGTTGGGAATCAACTTCCATAGAAATACTAAAACAGCATATTTCCAGTCGATTACGGAGTGTCGTTTCTTCCGTTCGATTGCCTTTACTATTTTTCGGGCAACATATTGCGGAGACATCAGCATCGGGTATTTATCGTTTTTCAACAGATCTGTCTTTACAAATCCGGGGCGGATATCCGTGAATACGATCGGGAGCTTTTCCATCCGTGCCAACTGGTCGAGTGCCTCGATATAAGTATTCTGGTAGCGCTTGGTTGCGGAATAGGAAGGAGCGGCTCCCAATCCTTTTGTACCGGCGATGGAACTGATCACGGCTAATTGGCCGCCGCCTTGCCTTTTAAAGTAGTCGTATGCGGCAACGACCATTCGGGTGAAACCGACCGTATTTGTCTGGACCGTTGATAATTCTATGTCGGGATTCAGGTCCCGATTCTGGCTGCCGATTCCGGAACTAAGCAAGAAGACATCCATTCCGCCGACTTTATCGATTAACTCCGCTAATTTGTTCGGGGCATCCTGACAAGTTATGTCTATTTGTGCCGTTTCGATTTGGTCAGGTGCTTCCGACCGGATTTTTGCGAGCAATTCCGTCCGTCGTCCGGCAATCCCGATCCGCCATCCCTGCTTACGGTACAGTTGAGTGATCTCGTATCCGATGCCTGAAGTAGCTCCGATGATAATGATTTTTCTTGCTGATGCCATGTTAAATGGTGATTTATATATGCAAATATACGATTTCTTTCGTACGAAAATCCTATCTTCGCAGCATTGTTAACAAACCAATGTAGGAAATGAAGAAGTGTTTTTGTCTCTTGTTGACCTTATTGTGTATTAGCTATTCTGTCATGGCGGCCCCAGGCTTCCGTATAAAAGGGAAAATAGTCGATGCCAATAACAACCAACCGATTGATTTTGCCGATGTCCTCCTTTTTCGTGAAGGAGACGTTAATCCAGTATTCCATGCTTTGCCCGACCCTGACGGTACGTTTCGTATTGCCGATGTGAAAGATGGAAAGTATAACCTTTTGGTACGCTTGGTCGGTTACGATCTGTATAACCGACCGGGTATTGTTTTAGACGCGGTTTCGAAAGCTGTAGATTTAGGGATGATCGCCATGAAACCCTTGGAAGTGGGATTAGCGGAAGTCGAAGTAGTAGCACAGAAAAAGCAAGTGATTTATAAATTGGACAAGAAAGTGATCGAAGCCTCTTCGAACCTGCTTGCCGGAGGGGGATCGGCTGTCGATATCCTGGAAAATACGCCCTCCATACGCGTGGATGCGGAAGGAGAGGTCAGTTTTCGTGGAAGTACCGGTTTCACGGTCTATGTAGATGGCAAACCGAGTGTATTCAGCGGTACTCAGGCTTTGGAGCAGATTCCCGCGGGACATATCGAGAATATAGAAATCATCACTACACCTTCGGCTCGTCACGATACGGGAGGAGATGTAGGGATCATCAATATCGTAACAAAGAAACACGCCCAGCATGGTTTTAGTGGTATGGTGAACCTGACGGGAAGCACGGTCCTTTCACGCGGGGTGGATTTTCTGGTGTCTCAGCAGAACAAAGCATCGCGCTGGTATTTGGGTGGTGTATGGAGTGATCGCCTGCGTAAAAGTGATTTCGATCAGGAGAAGACAACTATTATCTCAGACACGGCAACGACCTCCCATTCCAACGGACCGCGTAAAAGTAACAACTTCAACTATTCGATGAAGGCGGGTTGGATGTACACATTACCCCATACCACCTTGAATGCCGACTTTGAAGGTGGTTATGGTGGGCGTACGCGTAACGGTGACCTGGATTATAAGGAGAAGCGCCTGGCGGAGGGGATTACTTTCGGTGAAGGTGATTATTATAGTCGTGACGATTACGACCTGCATGAAACTTATTTTCAGGGAACAATCGGTTTCGATCATAAATTTGACGATAAGGGGCATCAGTTGACGGGCAGTTTCTATCTGAAATACGGAGGCAATGCGATGGAGTATTTCCAGAGTGACCTTTTTAATAAGAATAACGAGCGTGAAAAGGGACATCGTGCCTGGGAAGATGAACATCGTTGGACGGTACGGGGCAATCTGGACTATATTTACCCGTATAGCAAAACAGGACGGCTCGAAGGCGGTTACCAATATTTCTCGTATTTGGAAGACGGTGACTACACGATGCATTTCTGGGACCCGCAAAAGAAAGAGTTTTATAACCGGGACGATATCTATAACACATTCTATTTCCAACATGGCATCAATTCGGTTTATGCAATCGTTGCCGACAGCTATAAGTCGTTCGATTTTCAGGCGGGTGTACGGGGGGAGCATACGCATCGTGTCTTGCGGAGCTCGATCCCGGGCAAGGATCGTACATACAACAAGTTCGAGTTTTTCCCTTCCCTTCATTTGGGCTATACGTTTCCGAAGGAGCATAAGCTATTGGCTTCTTATTCGCGCCGTATTACTCGTCCGGAACTCTTTTTCATGGAACCGTATATCACCTATCGGGACTTTTATTCGGCCGAGATCGGTAATCCGGATATCCGTTCGGAATATATCAATTCTTTCGAATTGAATTATAAAAAGAATATCGGTGAGCATACGGTTTCAGCTACGGTGTTCCACCGGAGTCGCAAGGATAAGATCGAACGTTTGCGTGTCCCCTATGAAGCCGGTGTGACACTGGATTCGATGGCGAATGTCGGGCACGACTATTCGACCGGTATCGAATTGAGTGGCCAAGTACAACTTACCCGTTGGTGGAATGTGAATCTGAATGGCAGCCTGTATCATTATAAGGTAAAGAATCAGTATAAAACCGGCGGTGAAAATGAAACAAGTACGAACTACGATGTTATGTGGAACAACTCTTTCGATGTCTTTAAATATACCCGTATCCAGGTAGACGGCAACTTTGTCGGCCCGTCTGTCACGACCCAGGGACGTACGGATGCTTTCTGGTATGTGAATCTTGCCGTTCGCCAGCAGCTGATGAATCGTAAATTGGCGGCAACGCTTTCTTTCCGTGATGTTTTCAATTCGGCTCGTTATGTAAGTAAGATTATCACCTCCGACTTGCAATCCATTACGCGTATCCGTCCCAGCTATCCGCTCATTACGCTTACGTTGAGCTATACGTTCAATAACTTCAAAGCCAAGAGTTCCCAGAAAAAGGAAGATCATGATTTGTTTGAAGGAACGAACCACTAAGTAATTGACAATTGATAATTGACAATTGACAATTTTTTTTACATTTGTGAGCAATTTTAAAAGGATATGGAAGAACGGGAACTGATACTACTATTGAAACAGAGCAGCAAAGACGCGTTTACTGCTCTGTATAAGCAATACTGGAAACAGGTCTATAATTTCAGTCGCCTTTATTTAACCCGTGCCGATGCTGCCGAAGAAGTCGTGCAGGAGGTCTTCATCAAAGTATGGGAAACGCGTGAATTTCTTCGTGAAGATGACCATTTTAAAGGCTTGCTGTTTATTATCACCCGGAATCTGATCTTTAACCGGCATCGCAAGAATGTGAATGAAGATTTCTACAAAGTCACGGTCCTTGCTGCATTGGAAGAACCGTATGACGTAGAAGAAGAGATTGATGCCCACAACCTTCAGGAATACATAGACCGCCTGATTGACGAACTGCCGCCACGCCGCCGTGAGATTTTTAACTTGAGCCGAAAGGAACAAAAGAGCTACAAAGAAATAGCTCTCCTGTTGAATATTTCAGAGAAAACAGTCGAAAATCAAATCGGCGAAGCCCTCAAGTACTTAAAGAAAAATATAACATTGCTTCTTCTCTTTATCTGATTGAATGTATTCTGTCTCCTATCTCTTATTGTCATTTATCCCAAAAAGTGATTGGTGCAAATCGAAACTACTACTGCATCTAATTCGATTTTCTACCCCTTCTAATTCAAATTACCCGCAAGGGTAATATTTTTTAACAAACTGGTTGTTGTTGCATTCTATTAAAAATCAGTTTATTAGTTGAGATATTAGTCTTTAGAGGGGATATTGTCATATTTTTTTGGAAATTTGTACTGTCAGGTGCTAAAATAATCTGTTTTTTCCCGGACTGGGTAGGGGAAAGAAGTAACTTGTGTGTATTTATATATGTAAAGCAATTGAAATGGAATATAAAGACAAAAAATATATAGTAAAGAAACTAATGAAGGATGCGTTGACCGAAGAAGAGCGCATAGCCTTGCAATCTTCTCGCCGGGTGACAAAAGAAATGGAGCGGCAATGGAATAATGCTCCTGATGCAGTGGAAAGCGATTGCCCGGATGAGCCGTCCATCTGGCGGAATATTTGTAAGGAAGTCTGGCGGCATGGTGAAGAGCGGCAAGTTGTGTTTTATAAGATATATAGTATGGTTGCCTCCATCTTATTGGTATTGGGGGGAGTTGGAACTGCTTATTTCGTATCTCAAGATAAGGCGAATGTCCCGATGTATGTTGTAAGTTCCGGTATCCAAAATATGGAATCTGTCTCTTTACCGGATGGAACGAAAGTGCAGATGGGACCGGGTAGCCGCTTAACCTATCCTGCCAGTTTTTCCGGTAAGACGCGTGAGATAAGATTGGACGGGCAAGCCTTTTTCGATGTGGCGAAGAATCGCGAAAAACCTTTTATTGTTCATACGGAGGATATGAGTGTGGAGGCTTTGGGGACTGCGTTCGAATTGTTCAGCTACGACATGGAAAATAAGATGGAAGCGATTCTTCTGAATGGCAAGATCAAAGTAAGTGTGGCGGATAAGGAAACAAACCAAATGAAAGAATACTTCGTCTCTCCCGACGAAAAGATCTTGGTGGACCGGCAGACCGGCAAGATCGCCAAACAGATTGTGGATGCCGACAAATATACCGCTTGGCGCAAACAAAAGATGCTGAGTTTCGAAAACGAAAAACTTTCCATGATCATCCCGCGCCTCGAACAGTGGTACGGCAGAAAAGTGATGTGCCAGAAAGATCTGGCTGATAAATACCGGTTCACTTTTAAGGTGAGGGATGAGTCGCTGGATCGAATACTCTTTATGATGAAAGCCTCTTCTCCATTGCAATATAAAGAGGAGAAGAATGGTGATTATATATTGACTTTAAAATAACTTATTATAAACAACTTAATTCTAATGCTTATGGTATAAAAACGAGTTAGCCTTCAAAAATAGGAAGATGCCGGCAAGCACCTTCCTATCAGAGAGTTTTCAAAAATGCTTGTCATAGGAGTCCAAGCCAAGGACTTGCATTTATTATTCATTAAAAACTATTACAAAGTTATGGAAAAAAACAGTGACAGGGATTATTGTATCCCGTTATTTAGAAAAACTAAACGTATCATGAAGATCACAACCTTATTTTCGTTGGGAGTTGCATGTTGTATCTCTGCTTCTACTTATGCTCAGAGCTACAAGGTGTCGATCAACAAGCAGAACAGCAGTATTATTGAAATCCTTAGGGAAATTGAGAAAAGCAGTGAGTTTACATTCTTTTTTAACGATAATCGTGTGAATGTCAATAAAACTGCGAGTGTTAATGCTAAAAATGCTACATTGGAAGATGTACTGGATCAGGTGTTGAGGAATACCGGCTATAAGTATCAGATTATTGATCGCCAGGTGTTGATCAAGGCTTCGGACAACCTCTCATTGGCCAGTGCCCAACAGAATCAGAAAACTGTTACAGGTGTAATCCTCGATGAATCCGGTCTGCCGGTCATTGGTGCCAATGTGGTGGAGAAGGGAACAACTAATGGTACGATAACGGATGCGGAAGGGAGGTTCTCCCTTAACGTTGCATCTGATGCAACGTTAATAGTTTCCTATATCGGATATGTTCAGAGTGAAATATCTGTAAAAAATAAGACATCTGTGTCTATAACAATGAAAGAGGATGCGGAATTGTTGGAGGAAGTAGTTGTAATTGGTTATGGATCGGCTCGTAAAGGGGATTTGACCGGTCCGATATCCAGTGTCAAAGGGGCCTCTTTGACAGAACGTTCTACTCAAATGTTGTCTACGGCTATGCAAGGGCAGATTTCGGGTGTGGAGGTGACGCGTTCTTCCGGTGGTCCCGGTAGTTCGGCAACAATACGTGTTCGTGGTGTGACGACACTTTCCAACAATGATCCTCTTGTTATTATTGACGGTGTGCCAGGTTCGTTGAATGATGTCGTAGCTTCGGACGTAGAGACTATGAGTGTTTTGAAAGATGCAGCATCGGCTTCTATTTATGGATCTCGTGCTGCGGCGGGTGTCATTTTGATCACGACCAAGAGGGCCAAGGAGAATAAATTCAATTTAGATTATAATTATGAATATTCCATTGACAAACCGACTACACGCCCGACTAATGGAAATGTGATTGATTGGATGAATGTCCAAAATGAGATTAAATGGAACGATGGCGCTTCTAATCCTTATTCGCAATATTCGCAGGAAACCATTAATGCTTGGATGGCTAATAATGCAACGGATCCTTATCATTATCCGAATACAGATTGGGTCGATTTGTTGTTGAAGAATACGACTTCTCATCAACAACATAACATTAACGTTTCTGGTGGAACGGATAAATTACAATCCAAGATTTCGTTCAATTATCAGACTGCAGATGGGTATTATGCGAATAAATCGTATGAGCGGTATGCGGGTCGTATCAATAATGATTATAAGATAAACTCTTGGATTCGGGCCAATATCGATGTTGATTTTTCAACCTCGAAAAGTCTAAATCCTTTTTCAACCAATTTTTCTGAAGATCAAACTTTTAACCCGATTTATTGGGCATATTTGACGACTCCTTATTATAATCCGTATTGGCAAGATGGTAGTTATGCTGACGTGAAATCAGGTGCTAACCCGTTGGCTATGTTGAACGAGGGAGGAACAACCAATACCAATTATTATAAATTCGGAGGTAAAGCACAGTTGAGTTTGACCCCTATGAAAGGGTTGACTTTGACGGCGGTTTTTGCTCCTCGTTACACTTTCGAGAACAAAAAGGCATTTAATAAGAAAGTGAATGTTTATTATGAAGATGGGACAGCTATTGCTGCACAAAATAGTAAGACCACTCAGTTGAACGAAGCGCGTAATAACACGCAAAGCCGTACTTATCAATTTTATGCCAATTACGAGAACAAATGGAATGACCATTCCTTGAATGCAATGGCCGGTTATGAAGGCTATAAGTATAAATGGGAAAATTTGGGTGCATCAAGAAATAATTATGAATTGGATACTTATCCTTATTTGAATCTTGGGCCGGAAGATTATCAGTATAATTCAGGTAAAGCGGGCCACAATGCTTATCAATCTGTTTTCGGACGTGCCATGTATTCATACAAAAGCCGTTATATGTTGCAGGCGAATGTCCGGGCTGATGCCTCTTCTCGTTTTGCCTCCGATTATCGTTGGGGAGTATTTCCCTCTGTATCGGCAGGTTGGGTTGTCTCAAATGAATCTTGGTTCCCTAAAAATAAGCAGATCGATTATTTGAAAGTACGTGCATCTATTGGTTCATTAGGCAATGAGCGTATCAGTGATGCGGAATTTCCGTATCAGGCGGCAATCAATTTCGGAAATAGCTATATGTATGATAAGGGTTCCCAATCGGTGACCGCTGTACAGAATGCTGCACAATATAATTATGCATTTAGTGATATTACGTGGGAAACAACGACGACTTATGATATTGGTGTCGATATTACTTTGTTGAATAATCGTTTGAGCTTGACAGGAGATTACTATTATAAGAAAACGGCTGATATGCTTCTGACTTTGGGCTTTCCCTCTTATGCTGGCTTTTCTGCTCCGAAACAAAATGCAGGTGATATGTATACTCATGGTTGGGAATTTGAAGCAAGTTGGCGTGACCAGATTGGTGAGGTTTCTTATGGTGTATCTTTTAATTTATCTGATTATCGTTCAAAAATGGGATATTTGGGAGACAGAAGAACTATAGATGGTAATAAGATTTATGAAGAAGATTCTTATTATTATGAGTGGTTTATGTATAAGACCGATGGTCTGTTCGTTACTGATGCTGATTTGTATGATTCGGAAGGAAACAAGTATCCGACATTGACAGCTAATGACAAGGCAGGTAACATTAAATATGTCGATGTGAACGAAGATGGTGTTATCAATGCAGATGATAAAGTCCGTTTAGGTAATTCCTTGCCGGAGTTCCAGTTTGGTGGTAATCTGTTTTTAGGCTGGAAGGATTGGGACTTCTCTCTCTCTTTCCAAGGTGTGGGGCATCAGAATGTTCTCTTCAATTCTGCATGGATACAACCGCTGAAAGAGCAATGGGGAGCTGTGCCTTCTCTTGTATTGGGAAATTATTGGAGCCAGCATAATACAGAAGAGCAAAATCGGAATGCCCTATATCCTCGTCTTACCTATACCAATACGACTAACACTTATACAGGTTCTGATTATTGGTTGTTTAACGGGGCTTATTTCCGTGTCAAGAACATTACATTGGGCTATTCATTGCCAAAAACTCTTATGGATAAGTGCTTCGTCAAGGGATTGCGACTCTATGCTACGGTAAATGACCTTCCTGCCATCAGTCATTATCCTAAAGGATGGGATCCGGAAATCGGTGCAAGTTCCGACTTTATATCTACCTCTTTTACATTTGGCGTAAACGTTAAATTTTAAATTTATAGTGATATGAAACAGATAAAATTTTCTATATGTACAGCTTCTCTTTGCCTGCTGATGTCGTGTGTCGATCTAGACTTAAATCCTCTTTCTGAAGGATCAAGCGAGAATTGGTATTCTTCTCAAGCAGAAATAGAAATGTCTTTGAATGATTTCTATCGTACGGATTTTTTCCCGATTGATGATATGAAATGGGGAGATGATGTAACGGCTCGAAATGAAACATCGGCTGTGAATAACGGAACATTGACTTCAGAAGATGGAACGATTGCCAAACGTTGGGAAAACTATTATAAAGGTATCGCACGTGCTTTGCGTATAATCAATAATATGGATCGAGCACGTGCTATGGGTGTTTCGGAAAAGGATATCGCGCAATATGAAGGTGAAGCTTATTTCTATTTAGGATATGCTTATGGCATGTTGGCTTTTCATTGGGGGGATGCGATCTTGGATAAGGTGGGTATGAGTTTAGATGAAGCTTATACCGCTTCCCGATCTCCGAAAGCAGATGTATTGGCTTACAGCTACGAATGTTTGGACAAGGCTGCGGAACGTTTACCCAATAGTTATCCAGGCATCCAGCGTGCCACAAAGGGGGCTACTTATGCTTTTAAAGCAAGAATTGCTATTTATAATGAGGATTATGCTACTGCTGCTACTGCTGCCAAAAATTGTATGGATTTGAATGTGTATAAATTGCATGACAATTATCAGGACCTGTTTACGGCTTCTTGGTCTGACGAATGGATTTTCTTCTTCCGTGGAGATGTGACGTTGAAAAAATATTATTGGGCTGCGGGTGATGTGTTGAATAGCATATCTCGCCTTTCAGGCGGATGGGGTGGTCAAAAAGCACCTTCTTACGAATTGGTTTGTGCTTATCCTTGTATTGATGGTAAACCGATCGATGAATCTCCGCTTTACAATCCGAAAGACTTTTTCGAGAACCGAGATCCACGTATGGCAATGACGATTGTTCCGTTTGCCACAGCGCACAACAAGAGTGTGTTGGAAGGAACGTATGATCCAAACGATTATAAGTGGTTGGGTTATGAATATTCTCCATCGCCAGTTAAAACAACCGTTCTGAGAGTTTCTGACGGTGTACAAGTAGGAAATAATGATTCTAAAGCAAGAGCGGAACATGCTTCCTACACTGGTTTGTTGTTTAAGAAATATGTCGATGAGTCATTTTTGGAAAATGGTAAAGCCGGGGCACCGACTACTTATCCTATGTTGCGTTACGGTGATGTTTTGTTGATGTATGCTGAAGCGATGAATGAGATGAATCAGTGTAGCCAAGAAGTGCTGGATGCAACGATTAATAAATTGCGTGAAAGGGCTTATAACGGAACAAATCTTGAGTATCCGCGAGTAACGGAAGGATCACAACAGCAGTTACGTACGGTTATCCGTACCGAGCGTTTTATTGAAATGGCTTGGGAAGGTCATCGTTATAGTGATTTGATTCGGTGGAAGATTGCCGGTAAAGTTTTTAATCGTCCGATTTATTTCTTGAATCGTGCATGGTCCGGTAATACCTCTTGGAATGGTGATGAAAGTTCTGTATCGGCTGAATACAAGCAGTTGATTCAGAACTGGAAAGATGGTAACTATCCGATAGGTGGTATTCCACAGATTGATGAAGACGGTATTGCAGATTTAAGCGAAATGGCGAAAAAAGGGTATATTACCGTGGCAACCGAACGTAAATTCGATGAAAGTCGTGATTATTTGTGGCCGGTTCCTGCAGCAGATAGATTAATTAACGAAAATCTGTCACAGAATCCGAAATGGTGATCGGTTTGGGATAGATTCGATATGATATTCATTTAAGGGTTCCTCGGCTTTATATGGTTATATAGAGGATGAGGAACCCTTGTTGTAAAAAATCAAATAATATGAAACTGAATAGTGTAATAGGATTACTGACTGTATTTTCGGTATTAGGATGTACTGCCCAAAAGGATGTCAAAAAAATACCGGAATCGATTTCCGGTATTTATCCCCGTTTGGCTTACTATAATAATGAAGGCGAATGTGGGACAGGGGCAGTCGTACCTTGGGCGGATCGTTTATGGGTGATTACTTATGGGCCTCATTTACCGAATGGCTCTTCTGATAAATTATATGAAGTGACGTCCGATTATCGGCAGATCATGCATAAGGAGAGTATTGGAGGTACACCTGCAAACAGAATGATTCATAAAGAAAGCGATCAACTTTTTATAGGACCTTATGCGATTGATAAAACAGGTAAAGTTCGTGTTATTCCATATACTGTAATGTCTGGTCGACATACTGGAAATGCTCGTCATTTGACAGATCCGTCCAATAAGATTTATTATGGGACAATGGAAGAAGGATTTTATGAAGTGGATGTGAATACATTAGAAGTAAAAGAATTGTATCAAGATGGCAATAAGAAACAACAGAAAAAAAATGATACGGATGCCGGGCCGATAAATGCTTTATTACCGGGAGTACATGGTAAGGGGTTATATTCCGGGCAAGGCTGTATGTATTTTACCAACAATGGAGAAGGGACACAGGAAGCATTGAAGAAGTTTGACGTGGAGGCTGGTGTCTTAGCTGAATGGAATGGAAAAGAGTGGAAGGTGGTTCGTCGTAATCAATTTGTCGAAGTAACGGGTCCCGGTGGTATTTATGGGAATACGAATTCGGAAACAGACCCGATTTGGGCTACCGGTTGGGATTATAAATCGGTTATTTTAGGTGTACGCGATGTTCGAAAAGGATGGGCTTTTTATCGTTTGCCTAAGGCCAGTCATAGCTATGACGGAGCGCATGGATGGAATACGGAATGGCCGCGTATTCGGAATGTCGGGACAGAGTCTCAGCCTGATTATCTGATGACGATGCATGGAATGTTCTGGCATTTTCCAGGAATGTTTACGGCTGATAATTCAGCAGGTATTCGTCCGCGCTCCGCTTATTTGAAGGTGATTGGTGATTTTACACGTTGGAACGATCAGTTGGTTTTCGGTTGTGATGATTCGGCTCAGAAAGAATTCTTGAACAAACGAAAAGCAAAGGGGAGTATAGAGGGACCAGGTCAATCGAATTCGAACCTGTGGTTTACCTCTTTGACAAGACCGGATGAATTAGGACCGGCTACTGCTGAAGGTGCTGTTTGGGCAAAGGAAAGTGTGAAGGCAGGTGAGAGCTCTGAACCGTTTCTTTTTAGTGGCTGGACACATCGTTTCGGTTGGGTCAAAAATGAAGGAAAACAACCGGTGATCTTTACTTTTGAAATAGATGAAGCCGGTAAAAACGAATGGAAGACCTTGAAGAGTGTAACAGTAAATGCAGGAAAGTCGGTCTCTGTCCCTTTTGCTTCTACCGAAAAGGGAGAATGGATTCGTGTAAAAACGGATAAAAATACATTGGCAACGGTTAGTTTCAATTATACGACTGCCGATCCCCGTTCGACTTCTTCTGATCCGATTTACCAAGGTTTGACAACAGTTAAACAAAATACGACAATCGGAGGTTTGTTGTATGGGCTTGGTGACAACCGTCGTGCATTGGGAGTGTTGGCAAATGTGACGGTAGATGGAAAAACATCGGAAACCGGTTATTATGAAATGGGAGATAAATTGGAACTGGTTCGTAAGGAAGATACAAAAACGACTGATTTTATTCGATCAAAGTTTGCCATACCTCAACAAGTCGTTTCGATAGAAGAGGGTTCTGTCTTGATTGTAGATGATTTGAACCGGCGTTGGCGTCTTCCTTTGGGGGATGAAACGTATAAAGAATTGACTAACCAAGGTGTACTGCGTGTTTGTCGGGAAGTGGCAACGGAGCGTGATATGTTCTCTTGTATGGGAACTTTTTATGAACTTCCTGCGGAGAATGCGGATGGATATGCAAAAATTCGTCCTATATCAACTCATAATTACCGCATCAACGATTATGCTTCTTACCGAGGTATGCTTGTTTTGACAGGTGTGACACCTGAAGATACTAAAGGGAATCCGCATATTATTGTTTCGGACGATGGAAAAGCTGCTGTTTGGGTCGGTGTTATTGATGATTTGTGGACATTGGGTAAACCGGTAGGTCATGGTGGTCCGTGGAAGAATACAAATGTAAAAGCGGGTATCGCTTCTGATCCGTATCTGATTGGATTCTACGACAAGAAAGAGCTTTCGTTGTCGCATCAGTCTGATAAGAAAGTTGTCATTACGGTTGAAGTGGATCCTACCGGTAATGGAGATTGGATGGAATATGCCGCTTATACTGTACAACCTGGAGAAAGGTTTGTTCAGCAACTCCCGGAGGCATTTCAAGCAAGATGGATTCGTTTTGTATCGGATACAGATACAAAAGCAACTGCTTGGTTGGATTATAAATAAAGAAAATGTAGAAATGACATCCGGTGATGATACTGATAAATCAATTACCGGATGTTGTTGAATTGTAATCTTTAAATCTATAGAATCATGAAATACATTTTAATATCTGTTTTGTTAGTTTGGGGATGTCTGAATAATAAGGTTTTATCGCAGCAACAAATAAATTGTAGCGGAGTGTTTCCGCATTTAGCCATGATTGCAGATCAAGCTCCGAGAACTGAGGCTGGGACGGGAGCCTTGTTTCCTTGGGCAAACAGATTATGGGTCGTTACTTATGTCGCACATTTCTCCGCGACCGGTTCCGGTACGGGACTTTTTGAGATTAATGATAAGATGGAAATACATAAACGTCCGGAAAGTGTGGTGGGAACATATGCGAATAGATTGTTACACGGTCCTACGAATCAGTTGATCATAGGTCCGTATATAATTGATATGAAAGGAAATGTACGAGTAATTGATGGAGTAAAGGATCATCGTTTGGCTGCAACAATGACGCATTTAACGGATCCAGAGAATAAAGTTTATTTTCTGGCTATGGAGGGTCAATTTTTTGAAGTGGATGTAAATACCTTAGATACCAAATTATTGTTTAACCTTTATGATGAGTTGAAAGAACCGAAAGGGTCAAAACCTCATTTTAAATCTGGTTTTACGAGGCATGGTAAGGTTGTCGTGTGTAACAATAGTTATTCCACAAAAGATTATAATAAGGATTGGAAAGCGGGTCGTTTAGCAGAGTGGGATGGTAAAGTTTGGAAAATAATAGAAGAGAAGTCGTATACGGAAGTATGGAGCTCTTCTCATTTTGGGGCACCAATTTTGGCAACAGGTTGGGACAATGCATCTGCTGTAATGAGTGTGTTTTTCCCGAATACGAAAAAATGGAAAAGATATCGTTTGCCAAAATCCAGTAAGACATTCGATGAGACGAGTTGTACGGAGTGGCTGCGTATTCGTGAAATCGAAACGGAACGTGCAATGATGGATTGTCATGGATTATTTTATGAAATAGGATTTCATCTATATGCCGATCAGCTATGGGCTATTCGTCCGGTTTGTTCGCATTTGCGTGTAATTCCAGACTATTGCTCTTGGAGAGGTATGTTGGTGATGGGAGGAAATCAGGCGACACCAATGAAGTTTGGTTCTGCTGATGGAAATCCTTTGGCTGGTCAGCCTCAGGCTGGATTATGGTTTGGTAAAACAGACGATTTGTGGTCGTGGGGAAAACCCTCTGGTGAAGGAGGGGTTTGGTCTGATGATGAAGTTATAGCCAATGTCCCGTCTGATCCTTTTTTGATGTATGGATTTGATCAGAAATCTCTTCATCTGTGGCATGATTCTAATGAGGCTGTTTCTTTTAAAATAGAAGTAGACGTTGTAGGCAATGGGCAGTTTAAGATTTATGAAACCAAGATTGTTGGTTCTGGTGAATATATGCATTATGAGTTTCCTGAGAGCTTTTCTGCTCGATGGGTACGTGTAACCGCAAATAAAAATTGTAAAGCAACAGCATGGTTTATTTATAATTAGTTCTATTTTTGCAAAATAGAAAATTTAAGGAGTGTTGTGTTTTCTGTTGTTTTAGTTAATTTAAAAATATTAATATCATGAAGACTCGTGTAATTTTATCATTATTATTTTTGTTAAGTTTGGGAAGTGTCCGAGCAGCCGACCTTTTTGTCGAAGCCGAAAGTTTTAGTAACAAAGGAGGTTGGAAGGTTGACCAGCAGTTTATGGATTTGATGGGGTCTCCTTACCTTTTGGCGCATGGGATGGGTGTACCCGTCGATGATGCATCTACGGAAGTCACGTTTCCAGAAAAAGGAGAATATTATGTATATGTTCGGACCTATAACTGGACTTCCCCATGGAAAAAAGGGGAAGGTCCCGGTAAATTCAGTTTGTCTGTCGGAGGAAAGAAGATGACTTCTCCATTGGGAGCGGAGGGTTCTGCCTGGATGTGGCAGATAGCTGGAAAGGTATCTGTCAAGAATCTGAAAACAGTAATCAAGTTGCATGATTTGACGGGATTTGACGGTCGTTGTGATGCGATCTACTTTACTACGGAAGCAGGCAAGATGCCTCCGTCGGATATAAAGGAGCTGGAAGCATTCCGTCGTCAAGCATTGGGATTGCCGGATGAAGCACCGGTTGCCGGCGAATATGATCTTGTAGTCGTGGGAGCCGGTATAGCAGGGATGAGTGCCGCAGTGTCGGCCGGCCGTCTGGGTTGTAAGGTGGCTTTGATCAATGACCGTCCTGTGGTAGGCGGAAATAATAGCTCGGAGATACGTGTTCATTTAGGAGGCCGTATCGAAGAAGGAACTTATAAGGAACTTGGTGGTCTGCAGAAAGAATTTGGTCCGGAAAAGGGAGGAAATGCGCAACCGGCAGAATATTATGAAGATCAGAAGAAAATGGATTGGTTGGCAGGTGAGAAAAATGTATCCCTTTTCTTGAACTATCGCGCGATAGGAGTGACAAAGGAAGGCGATAAGATCACATCGGTTGTTGTCAAACACATCGAGAACGGTAAAGAATTAAAATTCGAGGCACCTCTGTTTTCCGATTGTACGGGAGACGGGACGATCGGTTACCTGGCAGGGGCTGATTACCGTATGGGGCGTGAAGGTCGTGACGAATATGGTGAGAGCATCGCTCCGGAGAAAGCAGACAAGTTGACAATGGGCTCTTCCGTACAGTGGTACTCTGTGGATAACAAGAAATCGAGCCCTTTCCCGGAGTTTAGCTATGGAGTGGAGTTCAACGACAAGAATTGTGAAAAGGTGATGATGGGAGAATGGACGTGGGAGACAGGTATGAACTTCGACCAGATCAAGGACTTCGAACGTATCCGTGATTATGGAATGCTGGTTGTCTATTCAAACTGGAGTTATCTGAAAAACCGTATGAAGGAAAATGACCAGTATAAGAACCGAAAATTAGGTTGGGTTGCTTATGTAGCCGGCAAGCGTGAATCTCGTCGTCTGATGGGTGATTATATCTTAAAGGAAGACGATATCACGAAAAACGTGTCCCATGAAGATGCCTCTTTCGCTACGACATGGAGTATCGATTTGCATTGGCAGGACCCGAAAAACAGTGAACATTTTCCGGGCAATGAGTTCAAAGCTGTGACGAAGCATATCCTGATCCATCCGTATGCTGTTCCATATCGTTGTCTGTATTCGCGTAATGTGGAGAACCTGTTTATGGCTGGCCGTAATATTAGTGTGACCCACGTGGCATTGGGAACGGTCCGTGTGATGCGTACGACAGGAATGATGGGAGAGGTAGTAGGTATGGCTGCATCATTGTGTAAGAAATATGATGTGACACCTCGTGGTGTTTACCGTTCTCATCTGGAAGACTTGAAAACGTTGATGAAGGAAGGTGTGAATAAGAAAGGACTGCCGAACAACCAGCGTTATAACGAAGGTGGTATATTGAAAGACAAACCGGTTGTTCAATAAATGTAAAAGTATGGGTGGGTGCCAAAATTGTCTTGTTTCTGTGCTTGATATGGGGGCAAGTACATTTTGACACCTCTCTTTTTAATATATGCCCATAAAATATTGCAAGTCCAAAAATCATGAAACGTAAAGCTCTTTATTTGTATCTGTTATTATTTTCTTTATTATGCTGTTCCGTCACTACTACAGGACAGGAGAAAAAACAGGAACGGTTTACCCTGATGGGGTTAGGTGATTCCATTACGGAAGGAGCGGATTTCTTCACTTGCTATTTGTATCCGCTTTGGGAGAAATTGTTTACAGCCGGGTATCAGTTTGATTTTATCGGTCCTCGTGAGAGTAAATGCCGGATCGGGACGCTTAATCATTGTGGTTTCAGCGGTAAGAATGTGGAGTTTTTAGAATCGAAGATCGACAGTATCTACCGGCTTTATCCGTCAGATATCGTATTGCTCCATGCCGGTCATAACCATTTTGTGGAAGAGAAACCTGTTTCCGGAATGATTGCTTCCTATAAGTCTATTATCAACAAAATACGGGCGATCAATCCGAATGTTCGTATTTTAATCGCCCAGGTAATACCAAGCGGCAAATTACCTAAATATTCGTATATTCCGGAATTGAACGAGAAGATAGCGGAAATGGTTGCCGGATTAAACTCAGGACAAGTCTTTTTGGTCAATCAGGCTCAAGACTTTAACTGGCAAGACTATACGGTGCACGATAAAGTACATCCGAATAAGGCTGGTGCGGAGAAGATGGCGACTGTCTGGTTCGAGGCCTTGAAAAAAGTACTGGCTTCATCGGAAACAGTATTCTCTCCTGATATCGTCCGGTATAAGACATTGGAAAATGGGGATTCCTTGGCACTTCACATCTTCAAGCCTCGGAATATGCAGGCAGGGGAAAAAAGGCCGGTTATTGTATATTTCTTCGGAGGAGGTTGGAAGTTAGGTACCCCGCTTCAGTTTTATCGTGAATGTGCTTATTATGCTTCAAAAGGAATGGTTGCCGTATCGGTTGATTACCGGATAGAATATCTGCATCATTCTACTCCGTTCGATAGTTTTGAGGATGCCAAAGATGCGATATGCTGGTTGCGTAGCCATGCTTCGGACTATCAGCTTGATCCGGATAAGATTGCTGTAGCGGGTGGTTCTGCCGGAGGTCATTTGGCTGCCGCACTCGGAACGATCGGAAGTGATGAGGCTGTTAATTACAGGCCGAACCTTTCCGTGTTATATTATCCGGTTGTAGATATGGTTTCGAGAGGTTATGGTTTTCCGGAAATCAAAAGAGATTTCGAAAAAATTTCACCGATCCATCATGTATCGGAAGCAACTCCCTCCACTCTGATATTGCTCGGAACGAAAGATCCGATCGTATCGGTCGAAACGATCAGATCCTATCAGGATAAACTTTTGCAAAAAGGAGTGGATTGCGAACTCCATCTCTTTGAAGGAGCCGGGCATCCGATCTTTTTATATAGAAAGCCGCTGACGGAAGATTATTATAAGGTCCGGAAGTTAACGGATGATTTTTTGAAAAGAGAGGGATTCCTGTAGTATTTGTTGTTTTCTTAATTTGGATATTCATTTATTTGAGGTTCTTGTCTAATATTGATTATTTTACAATGTTATACATCCTTTATAAACAGTACTGAAATTCAGCTTTTGCTCTTAAAAAAGTAGTTTTTCGGTATGAGGTGCACAGTTTGTTGTGAAGACGACCGTCTTTGTTTCTACGACGATCGTCTTCATTTCGTATGAAGATGAACTTCGTTATGATGAAGACGGTCTTTATCATAACGAAGACGGTCGTAGTCACAATGAAGCTCGGAAATACGTTTTAGATATTCGGATCCGTCCCCTGATTTTTTTGCTATAAGCCATTCTCCAATAATTCAGGTTTCCTGGAATGTCGTTTTTTCTCTCTTTTCTTTGTCATAAAAACTGTATATATCCATTATCTTCCGACTCCGTATTTTCGATTGTCGGTAAAACAGGATTAACAGTGTAAAAATGTCAAACCAAAATGATCTGTATTTGGAAGCGAAATAGAAAAAGCTCCAAATTGAGGTTATTGTAAATTTCGGGATACGGTTAAATGATTATTCTATCTGCTCGTGAAGAAGGCGAATATGGATAATTAACAGTCCATATAGACTCTACCCATATTGCCTCTTGATTCGTTGATTTGCTATTTAAGCAGAATATTCTATATTTGTAACCAATTCTCAGACCATTGATTTCTAATTTAAAATTTAAACCATGAAGTATTTTGTTAATTTTTTCTCAATCATGTGCTTGTTTATGTGTCTGGCACAATCGGCAGGTGCACAAAAAGACCATTTTAAAGATTTACCGGACGAGTGTTCTCCCCAAAAAGTCGGGGCAATTTTAGGGCAGCGTTTCATTCCTTCCAAACATATGCTGCATGGAGGCAAATGGATTCATTATGCAGAGGTCTGTACCTGGTATGGAGCATTGAGATATGCTGAAGTGGTCGGGGATAAAAAGTTGATCAAGCAATTACAGGATCGATTCGATTTGCTTTTTACCACAGAGAAGTCATATCAACCGATTATGAACCATGTAGACCTGAATATGTTCGGATGTCTCCCATTGGAATTTTATAAGATAACAAAGGATAAAAAATATTTCGAACTCGGTATGCCGTATGCCGATACGCAATGGACATTACCTGAAGGAGCAACACCGGAAGAAAAAGTTTGGGCGGATAAAGGCTTGTCTTGGCAAACCCGTCTTTGGATCGATGATATGTTTATGATTACGATTGTACAGGCACAAGCCTATCATGCAACAGGAAAACGTGAGTATATTGATCGGGCGGCCAAAGAAATGGTTGTTTATCTGGATGAATTGCAGCGTCCTAACGGCCTGTTCTATCATGCCCCCGATGTCCCTTATTTCTGGGCCAGAGGAAATGGTTGGATGGCAGCTGGTATGGCGGAACTCCTATTGTCCACTCCGAAGGACAATCCCGATCGTACCCGTATTTTGGAAGGTTATCGTCTTATGATGAAGAGCTTGAAAGATTATCAGAGTGAAAGTGGCATGTGGAATCAGTTGGTGGATAAAGCCGATTGCTGGCCAGAAACATCCGGTTCCGCAATGTTCGCCTATGCAATGATAATGGGAGTGAAAAAAGGCTGGCTGGATGCTGCCGAGTATGGTCCGGCGGCACGGAAGGCTTGGATTGCTTTAGTCCCCTATATTAATAAAGAGGGAGATGTTGAAGAGGTTTGTGTTGGTACGAACAAGAAAAACGATCTTCAATATTATTATGATCGCCCCCGTATTACGGGAGATTATCATGGGCAGGCTCCGCTGTTGTGGTGTGCTTACGCATTGTTGTGCGAATAAACATATTTGCTATGGTTATTAAAAAGGGGCTGTGTCATAATTCCTGATTATGTGCAGCCTCTTTTTTGTGTCTATACAGCAATAAATTTGATTATGCCGTCATTTTTTTCAAACTTATCCTGGCATATCTCCAGTTTATGCATGTAACAAATAAAAATAACCATGAATTTTCCATAAGAAGACGCTTTTCTTCCCTTTTTGTCCACTTTTCTCATCATTGAACATAGTTTCTTTATATTGAAGGCTATGGCAAAGAAGGTAAAATCCATCACGCCCTTGTCTTTTCCCATATGCCTGAAACGGCGGTAAGCCATATTGGACTTCATCTGTCCGAAGACTGCCTCCGGTTCAATGCACCGCCTTCCCCTTTCCTTGATCCCTTCTTCTGAAGTCAATAATTCACAGGCCTTTCGTTTATAGGCATGACCCTGATCGTCCTTTGGTTGGCCTTGGCCTTGTAACAGAGGCAGCGCAAGGGACACCCCTTGCATCGTATGGCGCGATAACAGGCGCTCTGGGAGATATAACCGCCCTCCGTCCGGGTTTGTAGCGTACCGGTCCGGGACATGCGCTGCCCCATCGGGCATATGTAATAATCTCCTTCCTCATTATAATAGAGGCTGTCGGGATGAAAGGTGTCAGGTTTATAGCGGGGACGGTGTTCCAAATGGAAACGATTGTATTTGACGAACCCCTCAATGCCGGCTTCGTCCATGAAACGGTAGTTCTCTTCCGAGCCGTATCCGGAGTCGGCGACGACCCTTTTTGGGAAACGACCGTAACGGCCCGGGAAAGAGCCAAGGAATGGAAGGTCAGCGTGTCGGTCGGGTTCGGAAAGAGGGCGAAGTCTGTGATGAATTGGTTCTCGGAGGATATCTGCAAGTTGTAGCCGGGCTTGGTTTGTCCATTACACATGGCGTCTTCCTTCATGCGCATGAATGTGGCCGAGGGATCGGTCTTGGAGATGGAATTGCGGCCTTCCATCTGTTCCAGGCGGCTGTTATATTCCGCTAGCTTCTCGCCATGCCTCTCCAATTCTTTGAACATCTTGTTCTTTCCTCTTTGCGCAGCCTTCTCTTCCTTTGTCTTTGCCTCAGGTTCCGAACCGAGTGCCTCCTTGAATTCCTTGGAGATCTCGCACAATGTCTGGGGGGTAAGCTCCAAGGGGTCAACATCGGCCGCCTTGTCTTGTGCCATCTGCTCATTGATCTGCTGGAGTAACACACGGATTTTCTCCAACAGCTTCTCACAGTTCCTTTCCACGCTCTTGCGCCATACGAAGGTATACTTGTTCGCCTTGGATTCTATCTTCGTCCCGTCAAGGTACTCGACCTCAAGCGTGACAAAACCTTTCTCTACCAATATCAACACTAAGAGGGTGAATATATGTCCGATCTCATTCTTGACACGGTTGCGGAAACGATTGATGGTAGCGAAGTCAGGCTTCTGGTATCCCGACAGCCAGATATAATAGATGTCCCGGTATAGGAGTTTCTCTATTTTTCGGCATGAGTATACGTTATTCATGTAACTATAAAGGATTACCATGAGCATCATTTTGGGATGATAAGGGCTACGGCCACGCTCATGGTATAGTTTCTTGAAACCTGACAGGTCCAGGCTCTCGATAACCGACTTGAGGATACGTACAGGATCATCCTTAGGGATATCCCGGTCGATCCTCTGGGGAAAAAGTAGCGTTTGATCGGGATCATAACTTCTGAAGTGTAAATTTTCTGGCATCTTGCAAGCGTTTATATGTCACTAAATTACAAAAATATCAGAACTTGGGCAAGTTCTTGCAATAGAAAATCAAGTTATTTATCTTGATTTTCATATCTTATAAAAAGAATAAGACTGCTGTGTGAATACCGGTTTTTACAAAAGGAGCGCGCCCCAAATATGGGACACGCTCCTCGTCATAATTAAAGTTTCGGCTGTCATTATTATATTATTATTTATCCTTGTCAATCCCATATTACAAAAAAAGCCTGACACGATAAGTTGTCAAGCTACACATCCCGTATAATCAAGGCTTCTTTTGCTTGGTTACTCTCTACTTATAATATCTCTTAAAACGAGTGACTTTGCAAAGGAACAATTTTATTTTATACAAAACAATTTTTTTAGACTTTACTTTATATGTTGTCCAGCATAAAAAAAGAAAGGGGGAATTTTGACACATTTACATTTGCAGTATTAAATATCACAATAAAATATAAGTGTATATTTGAAAAGAAGAGTTGCAGTGAACTAACTTTGACACTAGTCTTAAATGACTATAGGCTGAATCAGACTGCAACTCTCTTAATAGGAGAACCTAGCCAGTTAGAATTGTAGGTTCACGACCTAATAAATGTATTAGCTGTTTCTCCTTCATGTTTAATACTGTAAAATACAAAATTATGAATTATTCTCATTTTGTAGGTCTTGATGTAGGAAAAAAAACTTTCGATGCATCATTAATGTCTGCGGCCGAAAAAGAGTTGTCTCACAAGTCTTTTGATAACACTCCAGAAGGGATCCAATCTTTATTGGATTGGATAGCAGGTTATCATCTCTCTTTATCCAAACTCTTGTTCTGTGCTGAAAACATGGGAAGCTATGTCACAGAGTTATCTGTTTCCAGTGTCTCCATGGGATTTTCCCTGGCTTTGGTTTGCCCGTTGACCATCAAGAAGTCCATGGGCCTACAACGAGGCAAAAATGACCGCATTGACGCCAAAAGGATAGCGAACTATGCGGTATTACATTATCGAAAACTAGAGTTATACAAATTACCTAACAAAGACTTGGTGAGACTGCGGGGATGGATTATTATACGTGACAATTTGGTCAAGCAAAAAGTATCAAGCATAAAGTTATTGGAAACATTCTCCCAGATGGCTAAGTTGGCTGATGTGACAGAATCCATTTCTTTTTTGGAAGAGCAGCTCAAGTCGATAAAAGAAAAGATCCTGGAAGTGGAAGAAGATATGGAGCAACTAATAGCCGCCAGTACATCGCTTTACACAAACTACTTGCTATTAAGAAGTATAAAAGGAATAGGAATTATCAATGCCATTGTATTACTGTGTGTTACTGACAATTTTCAAAGATTTGACACCCCGAGGAAATTTGCCTGCTATTGTGGGGTTGCCCCATTTGAACATACTTCAGGTATTTCCATACGGGGAAAAACGCAGACTTCTTCATTGGCTAACAAAGAAGTAAAAGTATACCTTACCCGAGCAGCTATTACTGCCATATCTTGGGATCCGCAGATGAAAGCATATTATAAAAGGAAAATAGCGGAGGGGAAACATAAAGCATCTGTAATCAATGCAGTAAGAGCCAAAATCATAGCAAGATCTTTTGCTGTGATACGAAGGCAGACTCCATTTGTAGCATTAGCCGTATAATAAAAAAGGTCCTTAACTTCGAAAACATCTTAGGTTTAGGAAGTAGCTATACACTTCTGAAGAGTTGTTATGTCTATATACGAACTTACCCAAGGATACGTTAATGTTCGTAAACTTGGGTAAGATTTGAGAGATATTGTTTGGAAAGGACTTAGAATTCACCCCCTCGTTCCACAAATGTGGAAAATATGGCCCACAGGTGTGGAAAGTACGTTTCACGCTTGTGGAAAGATTAAAAACTGCCTGCTGCAGGATTAGAACATGACTAAATTCAGATGAATATGGCTGTACAATATGATTTTTATAAGAACCCTTCTCCAAAGGATAGCAAGAAACGGGTGCGCTACCATGCGCGGGTGGTTCCTTATGGAACTGTCGACACGAATAAACTGACACAGCGGATACATAGTCGTTGTACGGTGACGCCGGCCGATGTGAAGGCTGTCCTTTCTTCGCTCAGTGATGTCGTCATCGAAGAGCTGAAAGATGGAAACCGTATTCATATCGAAGGGTTGGGGTATTTGCAAATCACGCTTGAATGTCCGCCGATACAATCTACGAAGGAAATAAGGGCGGAATCGATACGTTTCAAGTCGGTTGCTTTTCGGTCAGAAGCCGAGTTGAGGAAACGTCTTAGGATAGCACGCTTCGAACGGGCTCCGCGTAAGAACCATTCGAGCGGACTTGTGGCGGGCGAACGGCTCGATGCGCTTCTTGCTGGTTATTTTGCTACGCATGACCATATAACTCGTATTGGTTTTCAAACACTTTACGGTTTTATCCGTACCACGGCGAACCGCTGCCTCAAGGAGCTTCGAGAGACGGGTAAGATCGACTGTCTCGGTGCAGCACGAGCTTCGATTTATATAGTGGGGAAGAACCTTGAGGTGCATTCACCAGGCTCACAGGAAACAACTGGTTTATAGTTGTTTGAGAATATGTGAAGGTGAAAAATGATAATTTATCCGTTAAAATAAAGATGCTCAATCAGAATCTTGGTCCCGATGCCGATTAGGATCAATCCGCCGATCAGGTCCAGTTTGAGATCGATCTTGCGGCCGAAGTGGTTTCCGAAGTAAACTCCGAAAGCCGAAAGCAAGAAGGTGACGATCCCTATTGTCAGGGCTTCCAGCGCAATGGCCGATTCGATGCAGGCTAGCGATATGCCGACTGCCAGTGCATCGATACTTGTCGCAATGCCTAATCCGTACAGAGTCTTGTAGCACAGAGGATTCGTTCTGCAATCCTCCTCCTGCTCCTGGGTGCTTTCGTATATCATTTTGCCTCCGAGGTAAAGTAACAGAAGGAAAGCGATCCAGTGATCGAATGCCGTGATGTATTTCTTGAAGCTCATCCCCGCCAGGTAGCCCGCTATGGTCATCCCTGCTTGAAAAACCCCCATCACGCAGCCGATCTTCAGCATGTGGTGATGTCTGTAGTTTTGTATGAGAGCTCCGCCGGTGACAGAAACTGCGAGACTGTCCATTGACAATCCCACTGCCAGTAACACTATTTCTAAAAATGACATATTACACTAAAATGTTTCTTCCTTGATGATCTCCTCCAACGCTTTCCGTTTTTTGGGAGTCTGTTCGAAAAGGTCCGGACTTTCCGGATAACCTATCGTGAGTATAATCGCCGGTTCTATTGTTTCTGGTAAATTGAAATGCTTCCGGCATAGATCCGTGTCAAAGTTACAAACCCAGCAGCTGCCCAGACCTTGTTCAGCGGCTGCTAAGCTGATATGTTCCGTGGCGATTGCCACATCGATGTCCATATGATCTTTCTGATCCGAAGAACGTTTCCATGACTGGCTATGGTCGCCGCAGATAAGAATGTAGAGCGGTGCGGACCGGAACCATTCGCGTGCATAGCATTCCTGGATTTTTGTCCTTCCTGCTTCTTGTCGGATTATGATGAAATACCAAGGCTGGAAGTTGACTGCCGATGGGGCCATACGTCCGGCTTCCAGGATATATGCCAATTTCTCGTCTTCTACTGGGAAGGACGCGTACTTGCGTACCGAACAACGTTTCTGTGCCAGTTCCAACAGGTTCATAATTCCGTTTCGATTTTATATTTGTTCCGGTTAGGTGAATCTCTTGAAATCAGTTCTCCGATGAATCCCGCGAGGAACATCTGCGTTCCGAGGATCATGGCTGTTAGCGAAACATAGAAGTAAGGTGAGTTGGTGACCAGTGGTCGCAAATCTCCCGTACAGATGGAAATCAGTTTCGCGCTCAACACAATGACCAGTGCGATGAAACCGATGAAAAACATCACGCTTCCCCATAATCCGAAGAAATGCATCGGCTTCTTGCCGAATTTGGAGGTGAACCAGAGGGTGATCAGGTCCAGGTAACCGTTTACAAAGCGGTTCAGTCCGAACTTTGTCGTTCCGTACTTGCGTGCTTGGTGTTGCACCACCTTTTCGCCAATCTTGCTGAATCCTGCTATCTTGGCAAGATAGGGAATGTAGCGGTGCATATCGTTATAGATTTCTATGTTCTTGATTACGATGTTTTTGTAAGCCTTCAGCCCGCAGTTGAAGTCGTGCAGGTTCGTAATGCCGGAGAATTTGCGTGCTGTAGCGTTGAACAGCTTGGTCGGGATGGTTTTCGACAGCGGGTCGTAGCGCTTTTTCTTCCAACCGGACACGAGGTCATAACCGTCTTCGGTGATCATCCTGTACAGTTCGGGAATCTCGTCGGGGCTGTCCTGCAGGTCAGCGTCCATCGTGATGACCACATCTCCCTTTGCCCGTTGGAAACCACAGTTCAGACCGGGGGATTTGCCGTAATTACGACGGAACTTGACCGCGTGTACCACTTCCGGGTTCTTGCTTTTAAGGGCTTCGATCACTTCCCAGGAGTTGTCCGTGCTTCCGTCATTGATAAAAATTACTTCGTAACTGAAATTATGTTCTTTCATCACCCGCTCTATCCATGCAAACAATTCTGGAAGAGACTCGGCTTCATTGTACAGTGGTATAACTACTGATATGTCCATTATTTGTTTTTATTTTCTTCTTATTTTTCTTCGGGCACAGGGCTTGCTGTTCGACCTCGGCAAACCAGTGCTGCTACCGGTATGGATAATATGATTCCGTAAAATATATTATTGAAAATCTGTTGAATAGCCATGTGGATGGGAGTGAAGTTGGTCCGGCTGATGGTCTCGATCACTTCGCTGTTGAAGCCTGCGTTCTTCAGCGCTACTATAGCTTGTGTAATCGTATTGCTCAGGAAGTCGGGCGGAGCGATAAACTGAAAGAATATGAAATGCTCGATCGAGACGATCAAGGCAGCAAAGAAGTACAGCATGATTCCGAACCGCCATGCGTGGAAGAAACTGATGCTTCCTCCTATGTCCTGCCGGTAACGCTTGGTCAGGTAGTAGGCTATGAAAGGAACGGCAAGGCTTAGGCCTTCATAAATAAAGATGAGCGAGGGGATGGAATATCCGAAAATAAGGAACAGATATTTTATCACCCAATAGATGCCCATCGCCAGGCCATAAGACATCGCGCACTTCAACAGTAAACCTTTATTCTCTTCCATGATAATGCTGTTTTTTAATGTTCTCATCAGCAAAATTAATCCTTTTGTGAGAATATACAATGCTTAGAATTGACAATTGGCAACTGACAATTGACAATTAACGAACGATTAACAGATAATTAACAATTGAAAATAAAAAAGGACAATTGACAATCGCAATTAAATATTTTTCTTAATTGTCAATTGTCAATTGTCCATTTATTTTGAGCCTCTTGTCGGATTCGAACCAACGACCCCGAGATTACAAATCACGTGCTCTGGCCAACTGAGCTAAAGAGGCAGGTGGGTAAGCTTACTACATCGCGCCGCTACAACCAAGTACCCTTGCTGCGGTCAAGCCCTGGGGGATTCCGAGGGAGCATGCCGTGTAGGACTTACCCGGGTGCAAAAGTAGATATTATTTTTTACAATACAAGTGTTTTTTGCGGGGGCAGACCTTATTTGTTTGTAAGTGGTTGGAAACCTTTTGTTTTTAGGTGTGTTAAAAAATGTATGCAAAATATTTGAGCATGTAATTTGTTGGAAAGTTCTATTTGTCGTTTTGGTAGTGAAAACAGGACATTGATGTGAAATAGCTTTGTTAAAAAATATTACCCTTGCTACTAATTCTAAATACATGGGGTATAAATTCGATTTTGATGGGGTAGTAGTGACATTTTGTAAATAATCTTGTACCTTTGCAACCAAATTCAAAAATCAAAAACACTATTTACAATGGGTGGTTTTTTCGGAACTATTTCTAAGTCGGCCTGTTCAACTGATTTATTCTATGGCACCGACTATAATTCTCATTTGGGGACCCGGCGCGGCGGTATGGCTACATACGATAAGGAAGCTGGTTTTACCCGTTCGATTCACAATCTGGAAAGTTCTTATTTTCGTACAAAGTTCGAGCCTGCTCTCGACAAGTTTGTGGGAAATGCCGGAATCGGTATCATCAGCGATACGGATGCGCAGCCGATTGTCATCAACTCCCATCTCGGTAAGTTCGCCATCGTGACGGTTGCCAAGATAAATAACATCGAGGAATTGGAACAGGATTTGCTGAAAGCGAATATGCACTTCTCCGAACTGAGTTCGGGCAAGACGAACCAGACCGAACTGGTAGCGTTGCTGATTACGCAGGGAAAGAATTTTGTCGAAGGTATTGAAAATGTCTACGACCGGATCAAAGGTTCCTGTTCCATGCTGTTGCTGACGGAAGACGGTATCATCGTGGCCCGTGACAAGTGGGGACGTACACCTATTATTATAGGTAAAAAAGACGGAGCCTATGCCGCTACCAGCGAATCGAGCAGTTTGCCTAACTTGGATTATGAAATAGACCGATTTGTCGGGCCGGGCGAAATCCTTCGCTTGCGTGCCGACAGCATCGAGCAGATGCGCCAACCGAACGAACAGATGCAAGTCTGCTCTTTCCTTTGGGTGTATTACGGTTTCCCGGTTTCTTGTTACGAAGGCAGGAATGTCGAGGAGGTCCGTTTCCAAAGTGGCTACAAGATGGGGAAGAAGGACGAGAGTGAAGTGGATTGTGTTTGCGGTATCCCCGATTCGGGCGTAGGGATGGCTTTGGGGTATGCCGAAGGTAAAGGGGCTCCTTACCATCGGGCGATAGCCAAATACACACCGACCTGGCCGCGTAGTTTCACTCCGGCTAATCAAGAGTTGCGTTCGCTTGTCGCGAAAATGAAACTGATCCCTAACCGGGCTATGCTGGAGGGTAAGCGGATTCTGTTTTGTGATGACTCGATCGTACGCGGTACGCAGCTTCGCGACAATGTGAATATCCTGTATGATTACGGAGCAAAAGAGGTGCATATGCGTATTGCCTGCCCGCCTCTTATCTATGGCTGCCCGTTCCTCGGCTTTACTTCGTCGAAGAGTCCGCTCGAACTGATCACCCGCCGGATCATCAAGGAGCTGGAAGGAGACGAGAACAAGAACCTGGAAAAATATGCGACGACCGACTCGCCGGAATATCAAAAGATGGTGCAGATCATTGCCGAACGTTTCGGCCTGAGCTCGTTAAAGTTCAATACGCTGGAAACACTCATCGAGGCAATCGGCTTACCGAAATGTAAAGTTTGTACACATTGTTTCGACGGAAGCAGCTGTTTTTAAAGAGATATGATCGGATGGAATAAGGAAAATCATGTGCAGAAATGCGCATGATTTTTTTGTTGTTAGTGACACTTTGATTACTTTTATGGCTTGTAACATTAATGATAAGCTTATGACTGTAACAGATAGATTTTTGAAGTATGTGACGTTCGATACCGAGTCGAGTGAAACTACGGGTGTGACTCCCAGTACGCCGGGACAACGTGTGTTTGCCGAAGCATTGGTAAAAGAGTTGGAAGAGATAGGATTGGAAGATATCACTCTCGATGACAAGAGCTACCTGATGGCTACTTTGCCCGCCAATACGGCGAAGGAGGTTCCGACGATCGGATTTATCGCCCATTTGGATACCAGTCCTGATATGTCAGGCAAGGATGTCGAGCCGCGTATCGTGAATTATAAAGGGGGAGATATCGTGTTGTGCGCCGAAGAAAACGTGGTGCTTTCGCCGCTTATGTTTCCCGAACTGAACGATTATAAAGAGCAGGATATCATCGTGACCAACGGCAAGACTCTGTTAGGAGCGGATGATAAGGGAGGCGTGGCTGCTATCATCGCCTCCATGAAATACTTGAAGGATCATCCGGAAATCGAACACGGCAAGATCCGTATCGGGTTTACGCCCGATGAAGAGATCGGAGCCGGAGCCGACTATTTCGATGTCGAAAAGTTTGGTTGTGAATGGGCCTATACGATCGACGGCGGACAGATCGGCGAGCTGGAATACGAGAACTTCAATGCTGCCGGAGCCAAAGTTGTTTTCAAAGGGCTGAACGTACATCCGGGATATGCCAAGGATAAGATGCTGAACGCATCGTTGCTGGCGGTAGAGTTCGCCTCTTGGCTGCCTGTTGCACAGCGTCCCGAACATACGACCGGTTATGAAGGCTTTTTCCATCTGACCGGCATGGGCGGAACGGTTGAGGAGGCTTCCCTTTCTTATATCATACGTGACCATGTGCGCACCGCTTTCGAGCAAAAGAAAGAGTTGCTGCATGAGCTGGTGAAACGAATGAACGAGATGCATCCGGGCAGCACGACGCTTGAAATGCGCGACCAGTATTACAATATGCGTGAAGTGGTCGAACCGAAGAAGTTTATTGTGGATCTGGCGTTCGATGCAATGAAGGAAGCCGGTGTCAAGCCTCTTGTGAAACCGATCCGCGGAGGAACGGACGGTGCGCGTCTTTCTTTCATGGGGCTGCCTTGCCCGAATATCTTCGCAGGCGGGTTGAATTTCCACGGACGTTATGAATTTCTCCCGGTCAAGTCGCTTGAAAAGAGTATGGAGACGATCATTAAAATAGCAGAATTGTTAGTCAAAGGTAATTATACATCATAAATCACAAATCATAAATCATGAAAACAACTCCGTTTACCGACGTGCACATCGCACTCGGTGCCAAAATGCATGAATTTGCAGGTTTCAACATGCCGATCGAATACACCGGTATAATCGACGAACACATGACCGTTGTGAACGGTGTAGGTGTGTTCGATGTCTC
The DNA here is from genome assembly GCF_025151045.1 of Parabacteroides johnsonii DSM 18315. Classification (NCBI taxonomy): domain Bacteria; kingdom Pseudomonadati; phylum Bacteroidota; class Bacteroidia; order Bacteroidales; family Tannerellaceae; genus Parabacteroides; species Parabacteroides johnsonii. Next base: position 2,043,780 of record NZ_CP102285.1, on the reverse strand, counting down.
CCACATGGGCGAGTTCTGGGTAAAAGGTCCGAACGCGCTGGCATTCATCCAGGGTATCACCTCGAACGATGCTTCCGTGTTGCCGATCGGCAAAGCTCAATATACTTGCTTCCCGAATGACAAGGGCGGCATTGTGGACGACCTGCTGGTCTATCATTATGAGCCGGAAAAATATCTTTTGGTTGTCAACGCGGGCAACATCGCCAAAGATTGGGACTGGTGTGTAAGCCATAATACGGTGGGGGCGGAACTGGAGAACTCTTCCGACCGTACCGCACAGTTGGCTATCCAGGGACCGAAAGCTGTTGAGGTTTTACAACGCCTGACGCCGGTCGACCTGTCTTCCATCCCTTACTATGCGTTTGTGACGGGCGAATTTGCAGGTTGCAAGAACGTCATCATTTCCAATACGGGATATACCGGAGCCGGTGGTTTCGAACTTTATTTCTACCTGGACGATGCCATGACGATCTGGAATGCCATCTTCGAAGCCGGCAAGCCTGAAGGGATCAAGCCGATCGGCTTGGGCGCACGCGACACGCTGCGCCTGGAAATGGGCTTCTGCCTGTACGGTAACGACCTCGACGATACGACATCGCCGATCGAAGCTGGCCTGGGTTGGATCACCAAGTTCGTCGAAGGCAAGAATTTCACCAATCGTGCCGAACTGGAACGCCAGAAGAAAGAAGGCGTTACCCGCAAGCTGTGTGCCTTCGAGCTGGTTGACAAAGGTATTCCTCGTCACGGCTATGAGATTGCCGATGCCGAAGACAATATCATTGGTGTGGTAACATCCGGAACCATGTCGCCAGTATTGAAGAAGGGTATCGGTATGGGATATGTGAAACCGGAATTCGCAAAAGCCGGGACGGAAATCTGTATCAAAGTCCGGGGGCGCAACTTGAAAGCCCAAGTCGTAAAAGCGCCGTTTCGCAAGTAAGGCGAGATAGATAGGAAAACCCATAGGGTTAGAGGGTGTAAAGCTATGCATTATGACCCGTAACCCTACGGGTTTTGTTGTGCTTTGGATTTTATTGTGATTATAGTGCGGGAAGTGGGAGATGTTTTGTAAGTTTGCATCCCGAATAAAAAACATGCTGTTTCTATGTTGAATTTTCTGAAAAACTGGACATTGCCTGTTGCGATGCTCGCCGGTGCATTAGGTTATTTTATCTTTGCCAACTTCGCTTTTCTGGAGCCGACAAAACCATTTATGAGTTCTTTTATCTCTTATCTGACTCCTGCCCTGATCTTTGCACAATTATTGCTGACTTTCTGCAAAGTGCAACCACACGAGTTGATGCCTTCTCCCTGGCATGGATGGTTGCTGTTGTTCCAGCTTGCTTCGGCTTCATTGGTAGCTGTGTTATTGATATTCGTGAAGATGGATGGTGCCTACAAGGAGGTTTTCGAGGGTGCGATGGTTTGCCTGATCTGCCCGACGGCTACGGCCGCGGCTGTTATCACCGGTAAGTTGGGAGGGAGTGCGTCCAGCCTGACGACTTATACATTGCTGTCGAACATTTTGGCGGCGGCAGTCGTCCCGTTGATGTTTCCGTTGGTAGAACCTCATGCTGATATAACTTTTATGGTTGCTTTCCTGAAGATATTGAGCAAAGTGTTCCCTTTGTTGTTATGTCCGTTTTTTCTGGCGATGTTATTCCGCTATTTCCTTCCGAAGCTGCATCATTACCTGTTGGGGTTCCGCGATCTTGCTTTCTATCTTTGGGGTGTTGCGCTTGCCATCGTGACGGCACAGACTGTGAAGTCTCTTGCCGAAAGCAATGCTCCGGTAGGAGTGGAGCTGTTGATAGCCTTGGCCGGATTAGTAACCTGCGCCATCCAGTTTTATTTGGGTAAACAGATCGGAACCCGTTATTCCGACCGTATCAGTGCTGGACAAGCCCTTGGACAGAAAAACACCGTACTTGCCATCTGGATGGCCTATACCTATCTGGCCCCGCTTTCTTCAGTTGGCCCCGGATCATACGTCCTGTGGCAAAACATTATCAATAGTTGGCAGTTGTGGAAAAAGAGAAAAAATGAGATGAAATATTAAATATAAGATGTTGATATTTAATGTTTTGTATTTATTTGGTGTAATTTCCTTTATTTTCCTTGTTTTCTTGTTTAGTCTAATAAATGCCTTTATTTTGTTACTATTTTGTTACCCGTATTCATTGGAGTAACAAAACAAATCGTTATATTTGTATCGGTAACAAAATAAGAACATAATTATGGCGAAGAAAAAACAAGAAGTTAAATTGAAAGAACCTGTAAGGATTAGATTCAAGCAGCTTGCCAATGGCAACCAGTCTATTTATTTGGACTACTATACAGGTGATGTTATTAGAAAAGAAAATTATGTTGGCGGTAAACGGCAATATGAATTTTTGAAGTTGTACCTTATACCCGAAAAAACGAGGGAGGATAAGGCGAAGAACGAAGCTACATTGGCTCTTGCAAAAGCGATTCAGAGTAAGAGGATAGTGGAGTTACAAAATGATGCACACGGCTTTCAGAACACCAACAAATCAAAAGCGAATGTGATTGATTATTTAATGGGTATAAGAAGCCAATCTAAAGAGCGTGGCAGTTTGAACTATGAAAAGACTGTCGGTAATACTATCCGTGAGCTAAAGTTGTTCAGAGGGGATTATATCGCTTTTCGTGATATAGATAAGGATTTCTTAAATAGCTTTGTAGATTTCTTGAAGCAAGCGAAGAAAGCAAGCAAGTTTGGCTTGTTAAAAACTGGGGGAGTGTTAAGCAATAATTCAGTTATAGCCTATTATGGAGTGTTGCGTACTGCTATAAACAGAGCTTATAAAGAGGGAATTATTACGGTGAATCCTACAAAAGAGTTTGATTTTGCCAGTAAGGTAAAAGCGGAAGTCAGCCGCAGGGAGTATTTGACAATAGACGAGTTGAAATTACTTATTGGTACAGAGTGCAAGTATGAGATAATGAAACAAGCCTTTCTTTTCAGTTGTTTGTGTGGACTGCGTGTTAGCGATATAAGAAAATTGAAGTGGAACGATTTGCAGAAAAGCGGTGAGAGAATAAGAATTGAAATCAAGATGCAGAAAACCAAAGAGCCGCTTTATCTGCCTATATCCGATGAAGCGTTAAAGTGGCTGCCGCAACAAAATGAAGCAAAAGGCGATGATTTGATTTTTCCTTTGACGCATGAGGGGACTATAAATAAAATACTTCAAAAATGGGCGAAAGATGCAGGGGTTATTAAGCATATCTCGTTTCATGTTGCCCGCCATACCCATGCTACTATGATGCTTACATTGGGGGCTGATTTGTATACGGTTAGCAAACTGTTAGGGCATAAAAATATTGCCACAACCCAAATTTATGCGAAGATTGTTGATAAGAAAAAAGAAGAAGCTGTAAGTTTGATACCGAATTTGACGGACTGATTAAAAAAGAAAGTACGGGAACTGCGACATAACCGTACTTTCTTTCTTTTTTTGCCTTTGTTTAGTCGGAAAAATATATCTTTGTTTCTACTAACTGAAACATAGAATATTATGATAGAAGAAGAACTGAAAATAAAATTCGACCATATACAAGGTATATTTAACCGCTGTATCAATCATGCCAGCCAAGTTTTAACAGACAGCATTGCCGCTAAATCTGTATATCTTAATGAAGAACAGGCTGATAAACTGGAACGGCAAGAATATATTCGTACTGTTGATGAGTTGGTTCAACTATATATTCGCTATTCTGTATTGAATGATATTCAAAGTTTTTATTCAGTATCTGATTTCTTTTGGGAAAGTGGTTTTTATGAATCTTTGAAATCTGATGAGAAAAGAAAATACATGTCGTTTAATCCTCTTTCATTTGATTATTCCCGGTATGAACAAGATAATACGGTTTATGATGAAGAACTGCCTTATTTCTCCGTAATAGTCAAAGTTGTTGTGTTAGAAAGATATTCGGCATACTTGCGAAAAAAGAAAGAAAATAAGGTGCAAGCGGAAATGCAACCACAACAGGGACGGGAAGAACCGCAACCAATTCAAGATAAATACCAAGAGCCTAAAATTATACCCCATATTGCTAAAACTGAAAATCCTTTTAAGTCTGTTTTAAACGATAGGCAAATAGAGTTATTGGTAGAGTGTATCAATGAAGTAGAGATTTTCAATGTCCCTATGACCTTTGAAGATTTGAAAGCGATACTTGCCTGTAAGCCTAAAGTTATATTTAGGTCTAATAACAACAGGCTGGTAGCTTTTCTTTTTTCGGAGTTAAGCAATCATGGTTTGATAACACCTAACTGGCAATCGGTTATAGCAAAGAGTAAGTTGTTTGTTACGAAGAATATAAAGAAAGATAAATATCTGAATCAAGGTGATTTAGCCACAGCCGCCAATTATGTAAAAGGGCTGGAATATGAAAAAGATTATGCAATCATCAGCAACTATATCAAACAACTGAAAAAACTTTAAGAATAGGTTAAGACCTCAAACATAGCTTAATCCGCTATCAAGCTATTCCTCAATACTTTTGCCCCCGTAATCGATTACAAGAAACCGGAGGGCATACACTCCATATTGTCTAATGCAAATACTTTTGTTATATGGAAACAAGTATTGAGAAGCGAGTTGCAGAACTCGAAAATTTAGTGTTCCTTTCAAAGAACGTGCTTAGCTTCGATGAAGCGAGCAAGTTCTTGAACCTTTCTAAAAGTTACCTGTACAAGCTGACTTCGGGTAACTTGATACCCCATTACAAGCCGCAGGGCAAAATGCTTTATTTTGAGAAAGCGGAGTTGGAAGCATGGTTGCGTCAGAACCCGGTCAAGACGCAGGCGCAGATAGAGCAGGAAGCGCAGAAGTATATCCTTAACCGTCCTCTAAAGAAATAACGGCTATGGAAAATAGAAAAGCGACAGAAGCCGGGCAGGACATCACCATGCAGAAAGAGGATTTCGCAGCCCTTTGGAAAACCATTCATCTAAAGGTGACGGACACTTACGAGGTGCCGCCCGAAATACTTTGGGTGAACGGCTCTACCATTGGCACGCTGGGTAATTTCAGCGCATCCACGGGTAAAGCCAAGAGCAAAAAGACATTCAACATTTCCGCTATCGTTGCGGCAGCGTTGAAGAATGACGAGGTACTGAAGTATTCGGCATACCTGCCACCGAACAAACGGAAAATCCTTTATGTCGATACCGAGCAGAGCAAATACCATTGCTACAAGGTCATGGAGCGTATTTTGCGGCTTGCCGGACTACCTACCGACAAGGACAGGGACGATTTTATTTTCATCGTGCTAAGGGAGCAGACACCCGACAAACGGAAACAGATTATCGGCTATATGCTTGAAAATATGCCCGATGTGGGGTTGCTCATCATTGACGGAATCCGTGACTTGATGTATGACATCAACAGCCCCAGCGAATCAACCGACCTAATCAACCTCTTGATGCGCTGGTCAAGCGGATATAACCTGCATATCCATACTGTTCTACATTTAAACAAGGGGGATGACAATACAAGGGGACATATCGGTACGGAACTGAACAACAAGGCTGAAACCGTCCTGCAAATTACCAAAAGCACGCAGGACGGCAACATAAGTGAGGTAAAGGCGATGCACATACGTGACCGGGAGTTTGACCCGTTCGCATTCCGTATCAACGACAGCGCATTGCCGGAAGCTGTGGACGGTTATGTATTCAAGCAGCCCAGCCAAGACAGGGGCTTTCCACTGGCAGAACTGACGGAGCAACAACACAGGACAGCTTTGGAAAACGGTTTTGGCAAACAGGTTATATATGGTTACGAGAATGTCCTAAAGACCTTGAAACAGGGTTATGCGAGTATCGGCTATAAGCGTGGACGCAATATCCATGTGGAACTTAACAAGTTCCTTGTGAACAAGCGCATGATTGTGAAAGAGGGCAAGGGCTACCGCTATAATCCCGATTTCCATTATTAAAAGTCAGTTTGGTTTAGTCCGGGTGTATATATAAGAGGAACGGACTTACTATTTCCCTGTATCGGAACAAGCAGGTTTAGTATGGTACGGGTATATATATAACGGACTAAACAGGACTGGCGCACTTTTCAACTATTTTTTAATCCCAAAAAAAGAAAATGTTATGAACATCGAAGATGTGAAACAAATACCCATCGCAGACTATCTGCACAGTTTAGGCTACTCTCCTGTCAAGCAGCAGGGCAACGGCTTATGGTACAAATCACCGTTAAGGGAGGAACACGAACCGTCTTTCAAGGTGAACACTGACCGCAACCTTTGGTATGACTTTGGCGCAGGCAAGGGCGGCAACATTATCGCATTGGCAAAGGAACTCTATTACTCTGACAGCCTGCCATACCTTTTAAACCGGATAGCGGAACAGACACCGCACGTCCGCCCGGTCAGTTTTTCTTTTCCCCAGCGTAGGACAGAACCGAGTTTCCAACATTTGGAAGTCCGTGACTTGACCCATCCGGCATTGCTCCGTTACTTGCAGGGACGGGGTATCAATGTCGAACTGGCAAAAAGAGAATGTAAGGAACTCCATTTTACCAATAACGGCAGACCGTTCTTTGCTATCGGTTTCCCGAACATGGCAGGAGGTTACGAGGTTCGCAATTCCTTTTTCAAAGGCTGCATCGCCCCGAAAGACATCACCCATATACGGCAGCAGGGAGAGCCGAGAGAGAAATGTTTGGTATTCGAGGGTTTTATGGACTATCTTTCTTTCCTCACGCTCCGGGTGAAGAACTGCCCGACCATGCCCGACCTTGACAGGCAGGATTATGTCATACTCAACTCTACTGTCAATGTGCCGAAAGCTATTGACGTGCTGTATCCGTATGAACGCATCCACTGTATGCTTGACAATGACGAGACGGGGTATAAGGCAACACAGGCTATTACGTTGGAATATACCTATCGTGTGCGTGACTTCTCGGACAATTACAGGGGGTATTCGGACTTGAACGATTACCTGTGCGGCAGGAAGCAGGAACAGAAGAACAGCACCAGCCAAGCGCAGGAGATAAAGCAGGAAACCGGACAACGTGCCGCCCCAAGACAGAAAAGGGGCAGGGGCATTTAGTCCGGCAGGATTACCAACGGCAGGCGGTTTAATTTGGAGAGCAAGGTTATGTTTCGGTAAACCGAAACTACCTTGCTTTGCTTGACAGCAAAGAAAATTTCTCCCGTTGGTCGCAATTTTTAAGATACCATTTAAATGTAAAAACCTATGACGAATATAAAGGATAAGCCGGGGGGACGTCCGGCAAAGAAACGGATAGAGAAGCAGCAACGGGTAGTCAGCACGAAGCTGACCGAGTTGCAGTATTACGCCATCAGGAAGCGAGCCGGGGAAGCCGGGTTGCGTGTCAGTGAGTATGTAAGGCAGGCGGTTGTTTCGGCAGAGGTCATACCCCGGCTGAACAGGCAGGATGCGGACACCATCCGTAAGTTGGCAGGGGAAGCCAACAACATCAACCAACTGGCGCATCGGGCGAATGCCGGAGGTTTCGCACTGGTGGCGGTGGAACTGGTGAAACTCAAAAACAGGATTGTCGAAATTATAAACCAGTTGTCGGATGATTGGAAAAATAAAAAAGGGAAGCGGGTTTAAGGGCTGCGTAAACTATGTGTTAGGCAAGGAACAGGCAGCTTTGCTCCATGCGGACGGGGTACTGACAGAAAGCCGGGGAGATATAATCCGCAGCTTCTGTATGCAGACCGGGATGAATCCCGACTTAAAAAAGCCAGTCGGACATATTGCGCTAAGCTATTCGGTAGTGGATGCACCCAAATTGACAGACGAGAAGATGATACAGCTTGCGCAGGAATATATGCGTGAAATGAAAATCACCGATACGCAGTACATCATCGTGCGCCATCAAGACCGGGAACACCCACATGTGCATATCGTATTCAACCGTATTGACAACAACGGCAAGACCATTTCGGACAGGAACGATATGTACCGTAACGAGCAGGTATGCAAGAAGCTGAAAGCCAAGCACGGGCTTTATTTTGCTGGTGGAAAAGAACAGGTGAAGCAGCACCGCTTGAAAGAGCCGGACAAATCGAAATACGAGATTTACAACGCTGTAAAGAATGAAATCGGGAAGTCCAAGAACTGGCAGCAGTTACAGCAGCGGTTAGCGGAAAAGGGTATTACTATCCAATTCAAGTACAAGGGGCAAACGGGTGAGATACAAGGCATCTCCTTTTCCAAAGGTGAATACACGTTCAAGGGTTCGGAGATAGACCGCAGTTTCAGTTTCTCCAAACTGGAT